>CALVAK010000003.1 GCA_944325525.1 Candidatus Gastranaerophilales bacterium | reverse complement strand
TTTGCAAACTTTTTTCTAAATTCAGGATAAGTTATTTCTAGGGTTTCTCTTGTTAATTTATTTTTCAAAATCATCAGTTTCCTCTAATGGTAAAATCTCATCAAGTTTGATATTGTAGCGTTTGCCGTGCTTATCAACACAAGTTGCATAATCAATTTCTGCATCGGCATACTTGTTTTTCCAAATTTTAATTAATAATCCGATTTCACCTGTCTTGTGGTTTAAAATCTTTGTACCGTAAAGTGCGTAATCTTTTTCCGTCATGATTCTTTCCTTTCAAGCATCAAATCTGAATAAGTTTCATCAGGCATATCTGAATCAGTTAAAAATTCTTTCATAAATACAAATCTTTCTCCGTAATCGTTTTCGCAGATTACAGTGTCAAAGTTGTATAAACTAATTACTTTGAAATATGCATTATCAGAGTTTCTAAAATCTTTAATCTTTTTAAGTTTATATTTTTTGCCTAACTCAATCATTGCCACCTCTTATCGGCAATGACATATATTACTCTCAAGCACATAAATATCAAGAGATTACATGTAAAACGTATCATTAAAACATAATTTTATTTTGAATACTATTTAAATAACTTTTTTAATCCGATATTTTTCACACTTATTCAGTCTAATTCTTTTTTCGGATGGTAATTCATTACTCAAAATCAAAATATATTTAAACATCATTATAGTTCTGTATATTTTTTACAAGATCCTTTTGATTTTTCAACAGGATATTTTTTATTATTTTTTTCTAATTTGTCTAATACGGCTTTAGATAAATCTATATCAAGAATATCCGACATTGATAAAAGATATATTAATACATCTGCCATTTCTTCTTGCAGTTGTTCATTTTTAGTTCTTGTAATACTAAAAGAACTAGTATTGTCATCCCACAAAAATAATTCAACTAATTCTGAGGCTTCAACAGATAATGCCATTGCTAGATTTTTAGGGGTATGAAATTGCTTCCAATCTCTTGCATCTCTGAATTGTACTGTTTTTTCTTTTAAAAATTCAATATCCATAAGAAATCTCCTCAAAATTATTATACTAAAAATTTATGGTAGAATTCTATTATGGAAAAAATCAAATATTCAAGCGAAATAGAGATTGACAACGTCCCTGTCAAATGGTTACCAAAAATAGAATTATTTTATCCTGATTTACCAGGATTTCCAATTGTATATGTACATACAATTATAGATAATACCAGAATATATGGTTTTCCTGTAACTATGAAAGCTCAAAAATATAAAAATAATGGAACCTGTAATGTAATTTTTCTATTTTATAGCAATATAAATTTGAATGCTTCTGAAAATTCAAAATTTAGGGAAATTGTAAGAACAGAATTAAAAAATAGAATAGGAATATCTGATCCTGTTACAAAACAAGACATAATAGATGCATCTCCACAAAAATATAAATCTTTTTTATCAAGTTTATTTGATATTTGTTCAAACATATATGGAAATATATTACCTTTTGGACGTTTTTATGAGGAGATATATTCAATAATTCGTTTTGTTGCAGCATTTAGCCCTAAAACAGGCAGGCAAAGTGAAATGCGCATGCTTTATAATTTTTTAAGTACTTTTGGTGAAAAAATTTCTATAGATAATAAAGAAATTCCTCAATGGAATTTTTTAGAATTTTATTTATTGCCTATATATAAAGATGTAAGAGAACAAAATTTTACAAAATTTTCTAAATTTGAAACTTTATATAAGTCTATGTATAAAGTTTGGAAATTAGATTATACACAAATAGTAAAAATAGATGACATTGTTTTTAAAGCTATTCCACATGCTTGGGAACAAAATAAAGAAAAATTTACAAAAAGTAAGTTAGTACCTTGGGTCAAAGGCACAAATATAGACTTTAATAATGGAGATAAATATCAAATTGAGCTTTTAATCGATGCTTTTAATCGATTTTCGTGGCGTGCTTGTTTCTTTATATGGTCAATAATGACTATTATGAATACAGATTATAATTTATGGAATAAAGTATTTTTTGAAAAATTTTATAATGCAGGAATAAAGGGATGTTCTGAAAAAGTAGTAGCGTGTTTCATACAACAGGGCTTTGCAAATTCAAATGTCATACCTATTGATACTTGGATTGATACATTTTATAGATTTGCTCTTGGTATAGATAATAAAGATGATTTTTTTAACCAATTTAATAATTTAGGAAAATTAGAACGGCTAATATGGTTAACTAGTCAAGCAAATAAAACAAATATAAGAGAATATATGGAATTATTATGGTGTCAAAGGTATGGAACCAATGGTAATGGTGAATTCAGAAAACAAAATCCATTAGCTTGTTATGAATGTAAATTAAATAAAGTTTGTATTGGCTTTCAAAAAATTGAAACGAGTTTCGTATATGTTACAGATGCTTTAACTTATGAAATTGTATACAAAAGAAAAAAAGATGGTAATTATTCTAATAAATTTAATTATTTAAATCTTAAACCAAGTTTTAATGTTACAAAAAACTCGCCTTTATTTATATGTTATCTAGAACATAATATTCCTAAAAAAATAGGTATTTTGTATAAAGATAAATATAAAGGCTATGTATATAAATTAATTGATGAATTTTCAGGTTATATATTGGACGAAAACTATAAATTTAAAGGGTTAATTAATAATATATATTCAGTAAAAAGTTTTTTGAACTTCTTACCAAAAGAATTTAAGGTGGATAGTGAAAAACTTATAAAAACTAATCTTGCTCAAGATTAACTTTTATTCTTTCAGCAATTTTTTCTATAACTGGAACACATACACTATTACCAAATTGTTTGTATAATTGATTGTCTGATACAGCTGTAATTTTATATTCTTCTGGGAATCCTTGCAATCTTGCGGCCTCTCTTGGGGTTAATTTCCGTGGGTTTTTCCCATCTTGCTCTATTAAAATTTCACTGCCATCCTTATAGTAACGTGCTGAAATAGTATTAGTATAAGGACTATTTGCATTAAATAATCCATATCCAAAACCATTCCCTTTTTCTTTATGCATTAATTTTCTTCTTTGATGTCCAGCCCATAATTTATCAGAGATTGTATATTTATCATCAGGATTATTTTCTAATATATTTCCAACTTTAGTTTCTTTTAATGTTGGTTCTGGAAATTCAAAATTTATACTATTATCTAGGAATCCAACAATATATATACGTTCACGATTTTGTGGAACTCCAAAGTCTTTCGCGGCAAGAACTTTTACAAAAGTTTTATATCCTGCATTATGCAAGTGTTCAAGTATAACTTTTAAAGTATTTCCCTTATCGTGCCCTTTTAACTGTTTGACATTTTCTAACAAGAAAGCTTTTGGCTTCTTTTCAAGTAAAATTCTTTCAATATCAAAAAATAATGTTCCTCTAGTGTCATTAAATCCCTTTTTTAAACCAGCTTGAGAAAATGGTTGACAAGGAAACCCTGCAAGTAAAATGTCGTGATCTGGAACATCTTTTTCTGATATTTGAGTTATATCTCCATAAATATTGTCTGACCCAAAGTTTTCAATGTATGTTTGTACCGCATATTTATCAATTTCGCTTGTAAATACGCATTCTACATTTCCATTAAAAGCTTGTTCAAAACCAAGTCTAATTCCACCGATTCCTGCAAACAAATCAATTATTTTTACTTTCTTTTTTGATTTCATACCTTGAATATTAGCATAAGAAAGAGCAATAAGCTATTATATTAAGCATTTTTTTTTATCACATCAACACAATTTATTCATAAGTTTCTTCTATTAAACTATCCCAAAAATTGTTATTTGCACGCCACTGTGAATAAGGTCTTTTGTTGCCTTGATACATACCACTATCAAAGAATACAATTCCTTGTTTTACTAGCTCCAACCATTCGTCATAATTCATTGGTCTGCCAAAACAGATTTTACAATAACATCCCGTCGCATCTGTTTTACATGTAAACCAACCTTTATCATTAAATTTATCTTCTAATTTGGCTTTTAAACATTTATCTCTTTTTTTAGTAGTTGGTGATATTTCACCATACCAACGTGCTAACACTAATTCTTCTAATTGCAAACTTTTGGGTACTATTTCAGCTTTATCTATTCTTTTATCTTGACTGTATGAGTATATAGCCAAAATATCTTTATTCTTATCAATAACAAGTTTTTGTCCAAAATCATTAAAGCATTTGATTTTGGGACAAGGAGAACCAGACCAAGAACATCTTCCACCTTTTTCTTCATTAGGTTTACCAAATATTCTCAAAAAATCTTCTCTTTTTTCAAATTTACTAGTGCCTGCAAAATAATCACGGTATTCCGGATTATTAAAAACATATTCATTTGCGGACCAATCTCCAAATGTTGTTTTGGATGTCGTTTCATTTTTTAACTCATATCCCCACAAGTCAGCTGCATTATAGTCATTAGAATGAATACCAAATTGATGTTCTAGCCATTGTCCTTGTCTACCATCGTGTCTTTCATTTGTTCCTTCGACATTTGGTCTTTTGCCTTTTACGTTTTTATGAAACAATTCTATGATATCTTCTTTTGCAGTCATCAAATACCTCTATTAAAATTTAGTTAAATAAAGGTAATTGTACTGCAAAATCTGGGTCTTGTATAGTTGTATCGTAATTAATAAATAAATTAGTAAAAATACGTTCTAAAACACTTACTACAATGCTATTCCCAGCCTGCTTATATAAACTAGTATTACTCATTATAGAAGAAACTTTGTGAAAATCTTCATCAGATACACCCATTAATCTCCAAGCTTCATGCGGAGTTAAACGACGTACCATGTATTCACCATATTCATTAATTTTATCTGTAACTAATTGACGTCTGCGTTTTTCTAAAAAACTACTTAATGTAGAGCCTTTCCAATAGTTGGAATCTATACAATAACTATAATCTTGTACTATAGGACAATCCATGAATTGATTATTTTTTAAGTAGAAATTTTCATTAACATCTTGTTCCAAAATATCTGCTAACTTTGTTGTTAAGGGTTCTGGCTTAGGAAATCTAAAATAATTCATTTCATCTAAAATACTTATACAAAAAACTCTTTCTCGATGTTGTGGAGTACCATAATCTTTCGCATTTAAAACAGCCCATCTGTTTTTATATCCAATAGTCTCAAGATATCTTAAAAACTTCAAAAAGTTTGCTTTATGATTACAGCCCACTAGATTTTTAACATTTTCCATCATTAAATATCTAGGTTTTTTTGCCTCTATAATTTTGCAACATTCCCATAACAACGAAGACCTTGTTCCGGAGCTTTCATTTAAACCATTTTGGTATCCTGCAACAGAGATATCTTGACAAGGGAAAGAATATGTAAACAAATCAAAATCTGGTAATTTTTCAGGATCAATTTTTGTAATATCACCAAAGTTATTAATTAATTTATTTGCAAGATACATTTCTTTGAGCTGCTCTATTTTCATTTTAGGAGCTCTATTTACAAATGTTTTATAATCAAGCGGAACATTGAGTTTTTTTAAAAAAGCAATTAGTTCTTCTTTATCAAGATTAACAAATTTATCTAAATTTTTTCTTTTTTCTAAAAAATCAGTATGAATAGCAGCATAAGAGCGAATAACTTCTCCTTCAATTTCGGAAATTCCAACTATTTCAAAAGGAATACCAATATTACGAAGAGCCATTCGTTGACTACCATATCCTGCAAAAGCTTCAAATACTCTTAATTTTTTATTTTTTTTCATCATACTTTAAATTTTTAATATTATATTATGCCAAGTCTTCAAATAATCAACATTGTCTCCTAAATAATCGTAGTACTTATTATATGATTGAATTAAATCTTCGGCACAATCTGAATAACTTTTGCTTTCAACATATTTATATTCTGTAATTTTATTGTATAAATAATGTCTTAAACATAGATCTTTAGCATCATTAGTTGGATAATCCATTGTTACAGTAGATTCTCTATTGCCTGATTTTCGTTTAAATGTTGTTGAATTAACATCACCATATTTTGAAAAATCTTCAATTGGAGTATTAATAATTTCTTGACAATTTTTGCAATTACATACATTAGAATTGTAAACCTCTAAATCTTCCAAATATCCATTTCTCAATAATAAATCTAAAGCATCACGATATAATAAACGTTTGTGTAATGCTGGATAATAAAATTTCGAAACAGGAATCCCGCCACCTACAGGATAAACATCTCTATTTTCACCATATTCCATACCATGACAAACTCCTGAAAGTATATTTTTTGTCAAAACAATAGAAAAATAACTACCATAAACTTGATATATCGGTTTTCCATTGCATTTCAATAATTTTAAAAAATTAATAAATTTTTCAAGATAAATTTCACTTACTTCTTTTTCATCAAATTTATCTAACCAAATAAGAAATCCTTCCGCACTTGATGAATTATATTTATCACACAATTCTTCAATTTTACTATCATCTAACAATATATCTTTATCAATTACAATTTGTGCATAAATTTCAATATCTTTGGAATTTAATTCTTTTGAAATATTTATAGCATCTATATTTATATCAATCCAATCCGAATATGTATTAGGTGTCATATAAAAATATGGAGCAATTAAAAAAGCAGGGACTAAAGTTAAAGATAAATTACCTTTGCAATTTTCAATTTCATATTCAATATATTCACTATATTCTGAATTATTTTGTGTTTCTGATGTGATTGTTTCTAATTGATATTTTAAAACATTTTTACAAAAATCTTTCAAATTTTGGTTATCATCATTCTTAAAATCAGAACTTTTAATAGAGCGTTTTTCATCAAATATAATCTTTTTTAACATTTCGCCATAGTTTTCTATTAAAGTGCAAAAAGATTTTTTTACTTTAACATCTGAAATATCTTTTTTGTTTTTACTTTGTTGTAATAGATGCGTATATGATTGAAACGCATATGTTTGAGGATCAATGATAAATGGTTTTGAAAGTTCACAACCTAAAAAAGTAGACATTGAATTAACAGTATGAGCAATCATGCTTGCATTAATGATTACCGCATCATAATATTCTTTAAAATCTTTAAAATATTTTTTTTCACCATGAGTACCTAATCGCATTAAATGCTTTAACTGTTGTGGCATAATTCCTCCTCGAGTCTTTTGTTAAAAGCTTTTTTTAACCATTGTTGACCTATATTCCATTTTTTATGTTCATTAGAAGCTGGAAAAATTTCTTCTATTAAAGAATTTGTATTTGTTTCATCAAAAACTAATAGACCTATCGGGCTATCCTTAAAATAATCTTTAAGTTCTTGCGATATACCTTTTGACGGCTTTAATATGCATACATAAACCTTATCTGATCCATAAATATGTGTTTTTGCTTGTGCATAAGCTCTTTTCCAGTCCCTTCTTTTAAATTCAACAGAATTTAACTGCCCATTATTTTCATATACTAAATCAATAGAACGATGTAAAAATGGAACTTCTGTACAAACTTTATATCCTAAATTAGTATAAAATTTAATTGCTTTATTAACCATATCTATTTCATATTCCATTTTTCTTTTCCTCTAAAAATGTGCAATTGATACGTATTTTGAGAACTTATAAACAAGTAACGAAGATATATAATATTAAATAGTTGTACTAATACTAATAATATGGCAAAATAAAAAATGTAATTTAAAAAAATATTTAACTTTATTATTTGTTTAAATATTAAACTAATAATAATTGACGTAACGGACAACCATAGAACAATCATAAAAGAAGTCATTGTTATTCTATATTTATTGAGAAAATGCTTTATTTTATTTTCAAGATGGATAATTTCTTCCATGTCTGTAGAGAAATACTCATATATATCTACAACATAAGGCATTCTATTATCTTCGGAATTATCTTCTGCGACTTTTAAATTTAAAACTTCAGAAATAAACCTTTTTAATTTGTCTATACGCATACCTTGTAATTTGGAAAGATACCAATTTGCATCTTTTGTAAACTCTATTTCTGTACCAACAAATGGAGAAAATAAACTGAATAATGATATTCCTAAAGTAAGAACCCCTGAAATTATAGGATAAACTACTGGCACAATTTGTAAATCAGACATCATTATCTCCCAACACCTCATTTTTAATTATCGATTTTTCTGTATAATTTGGATATGTCATATAGACATATCGTAAAATATCTCTCAAATTTGCACCATTAAGCTTTGATTTAAACTCTCTTAAATATTTTTTTTGATTATCTGATAATAAACGATATTTGCCCTTATCATCAATAAATTTTATTCCTTTTGCAGTAAGACAAAATTTCTCACTTTTATACTCTGTTATATTATTTTCGTTTTCAATTAACTCATTGCAATAATGATTATATTCACTTACTTCTTCTGCGGTAACACTATAAGAAGTCGCATAAGTACTTTCTACAAAGCCAATATTTTTTAAAAAATCCAAATTTTTAAATATCGTTGTTGACATAGGACCGAAGTTCCATGCTGTAAATCGAAAAATATCTTCATTTCCCGTTAATTTATCTAATTTAAACTTTTTAGCTAACTCTTTTTCAAATAAAAACAACATTTTAGTAATTTTTGTTCGCCCATCTATCGGTTCGTTAATCATGTCAGTGTAACCTGGGCTATACAAAAGTAAAAGAATAATATCGACTGAATTTAACTTCATTGATTAACTCCTTTTTTAAGATTGTAGCACAAACAAATTAAATAAATTATGGATGAGCAAATACATATATTTTCTCAAACTCCCCTGTCACTTTTTCTCAAACTTGGTGTCACTTTACAAAATCCTTGATACACAACAAAAAAAGAGCCTTTTCGGCTCTCTTTTAGAAAAAATGGAGGATAGGAGACTCGAACTCCTGACATCCTGCGTGCAAAGCAGGCGCTCTACCAACTGAGCTAATCCCCCTCTTGGTTTACTCAATTATAATATCATGTCATAAAAAAAAATCAACTCTATTTCTATGGTTTCAATACTTAAATATTTTTTATTCTGAAAATATTGAAATAATATATTTTCTACCAATAATAATTTAATCTGGTAAATTAATGTTTACAAACAAAAAATACAAACATAACTTTCTATTTTAAATTTTGCATTAGTTGTTCCAGCTCGATTTTTTCTTCACCAAAAAATTGTTTTATTGACGATTTTAAAAGGTTTTTTGCTCCTTTTTTATTTTTTATATTATATAAATATGTCGCATAATCTTTTACATAAAAAATATTTTGCGGGGATAATCTTTTTGCTAATGAATAATTCACAAGAGTATTTTCTTCATCATCATTTTGTTCACAGCATTTTGCCATTAAATAACGAATTTCTCCGTTTACTACATCAATATCAGCAGCTTCTTTTAAGAACATATACGCACAATCATATTCTTTATTGTTATAATAACATTTTGCCAGTGTTATATAATATTCAACGTTATCAGGAGACATAGAAATAGCTGTTTTAAAATCATTAACTGCTTCCGTATATTTAGCTTCTTTTTCGTAGATTTTCCCTCTTATATAATATATTTCGGACTTGTTTAAATCCAGAGTTAATGCTTTTTCTATTTGTTGCAGAGCTTCTTCTGTTCTGTTATTATCAATGAAAATTTTTGCCAGTAATATATATCCTTCAATGTATTTTTCATTTATACTTATCAACGATTCTAATGTGTTTTCTGCATTTATATAGTCTTTGATATTATAATAATATTTTGATAATTCAAACTTGTATTCACAAGATTCAGGTTTTAAAAGGATTGCTTTTGTTATATTTTTAATTGCTTTATTCCATAAATTTAATTTTGAGTAATATATAGCAAGCGAATAATATGTGAACTCGTCTTTGTTTTGGTTTTCAGAAATTTTTAATAATATTTTATTTGCCCCGGAAATATCATTTAAATCAACCATAATTAATAAGTTTAAAGATAATGCCGCAAGATAATCCCCATTCAATGATAATATATATGAAATAACTCTTTGAGCCAGGGCTTTTCTATTTGTCATATAATAAAGATAAGCTAATGTGTAATTGTATAATACATTGTCAGGTTCAATTGTTATAGCCCTGCAATAGTTTTCTTCTGCATCTTTAATAAAACCTTTCAATGAAAAGATTACTCCTAATTTATAGAAATATTCCGCATTTTTATCATTTAGCTTTATTGCAAGATTATAATACCTGATAGCACTATCTAGGTCTGATTTTAAGTATTTCAGTTCTGCAAGAATATAAAAAATTTTATCATTCTCAGAATATTGAAGAAGTTTGTTTAACAAATCTTCGGCTTCTAAAAATAAACCTTTTACAAACAGGTTATATGCAATTTTGGATCCGGCTTCAATATTGTTTTCATTTTCTGCAAATGATTTTTCAAAAAATTCTTCGGCAATATCATTGTTTCCTATTGCTGAATAAGCCCATCCCACATAATAATAAATAATGCTTGATTTTAATATACCGGACTTTGTTGTGTATAGTTTTATAATTTCATCAGGCATTTTTCTATTATATAAAATACAAAATAGTTCTTCGGTTGTTTTTATTATGTTGTAATTGATATTATATAAAATTTCTAGTTGCTCTTGTGACTTATCTAAGTTCTGAAGTTTTTTATACAGCATAGCAAAAGTAAAACGTGTATCATAATCATCAGGTTTTCTAGATAACACCTGTTCATAAAAACTAATTGCACGGTCGTATTGATGAAGTTTTTCATAAAGAAAAGCAAGCTCACACATTATTTCGCAGCTGTCATTATCAATTGCCAATGCTTTATAAAAGTAATCTATTGCTTCTTTATAATTACAATCATTCTTATTTTCAAAAGCTTTTTTTATATATTCTGTTAAATCATTACTACTCATCTTCTTTATTATATTTTTAATAAGTTAAATAGTAAAGTTTATGTATTTTTGTATGATTTGTAATTAATTTATTGTATATTTTATCAATAATGAAAGATATTAGGATCAATATATAAAATATAGAACTTAAGTTTACTATGTTATAATAGTGAAAATCATTTTAGATAACAAGAAGAAATTAACAAAAAAAGAGGTTTAGTTCTTAATGAATTATATTGAGTATAAAGATAATTCTCCGGAAAAAACAATTAAAAATATAAAAGAAACAATAGAAAAATTAAATATAAAAATTGTCGAAAAATATTGTAACAGACAACAAGATACGGATGATGTCGTTTCTGTGGAGATTGCTTTAGAAAATATTCCTGAAATATCTGTAAGAGGCAAAGGAATTAACAAAATCAATGCTTTAGCCAGCGGTTACGGAGAATTTATAGAAAGAATACAAACTCATCAACTGATTGATTTTTCAGGTGATTCGTATTTCTTTGAACCTGATGAAATTATTTGTAACTATAAAAATTTAGAAAATAATGTTTTTGCAGGTGAAATTGAAAATAAAAATCTATTTCCTGAACTAATTAAATTAATAAATAAATATAATAAAATACAAAAAGTAAAAAATCCATATCTTATACAGAAAGATTTAGAAGAATCTAAAGTGGTTATGGCACCGTTTTTTTCTGTAAGAACAAGAAAATGTATATATCTTCCTTCCCAGATTTTAATAAAGAGAATACAATTCTCAAATGGGGCTGCCTCTGGAAACACTTTTGAAGAAGCAATTGTTCAGGGGCTATCAGAAATTTGTGAGAGATATTCTCTAAAAACTATTTTTAAGCAGAAGCTGTCTATTCCTGAAATTCCGGAAGAATTATATCTTAAATATGATAGTTTAAATAAATTAATCAGTTATATCAGAGCTCAGGGTTACAAAATAACAGTAAAAGATGCCTCCTTGGGTAAAGAAATTCCAGTTATTTGTACAATTTTTGAAGATATAAAATTCCCTGAAAATGGTGTAATAATAAAATTTGCCGCACACCCTTCTTTCCCTGTAGCTGTTGAAAGATCCCTAACTGAGTTTTTACAGGGTGATATTTCTGACTTAAATATGAGATATAAGAGAAAATATTTAAAAAATAAAAATGAAAGCAACATAGATGCTATTATAAATGATAATTATAGAACAAGCATAAATTTTGATTATAAAGCCGAATGTATACAAAATTTAATAACAAATAAAAAAAGCAATTATATTTTTAACGAAAAAGTTTGGGTTTTTGATAATAATCAAAATAATAAAACACTTTTAAATTTATTATGTAATAAAATACTTAAATTTTCAGGGGATATTTATATAAGAAATTATTCTTTTCTTAATCATCCGACAGTATATATTTATATTCCTCAAATGTCATATTGTGTATTATATGACAGAACAATAATTGAAAATGAGTTAAATTTGATAAATTGGGTTGAATTTTCACATAAGAAACAAAATAAAGAATATATTTTCTCTGTTGAAAATTTATGTAAAGCTTGTGAATATTATAATCAAAGAATTTTTAAAGATATGCGGTTAAATATTTCATCTGTTTCTTCTATATATTTGCTATTACTTTGTTTTATTTTATGTAATGATGAAAATGGCATTAAAAAATATTTAGAAGAAAGGATTAATGAATTATTTATACGTGATGTGATTTCAAATAATACTCAGGTTTATAGATTTTATTTATGTTTGCAAAAATATCTTAATATGAAAATTAATAATATAAGAGAAGAAGACATAATAGTTCAATTAAGAAATGAGTATTCTGAAAATGAAATTCAAAATTTAAATAAATTTTTTAAGAATTTATCTTTTGAAAATATAAAAAAATCGATACAAAAGTATCCACATTATATTATTGATATAAAAGATAAAGCAAAAGTAGAAAAGTTAAAAGAGTTAAGTAAAAAACTATATTATTTATATGGTAAAAATACTCCTAATCAGCAAGAATTATTATATTTGTTTCAATAAAAGAAAAGAAAGAAATAATTTTATAAAAAAATATGAAAGTAATATAAAATATTTATATGAATAAAAATTTTGAAATATGTTCAAAGTATAAACCATCAGGAGATCAGCCAAAAGCAATTTTAGAGTTAACAAAAGGGCTGAAAGAAGGTCTAGATACTCAAACTCTTCTCGGAATTACGGGTTCGGGAAAAACCTACACTATAGCTAATGTTATAGAAAAGATGCAAAAACAAACTCTTGTAATTGCTCACAATAAAACATTGGCTGCCCAGCTTTATAATGAATTTAAGGAACTATTTCCAAATAATGCAGTTGAATATTTTATAAGTTATTATGATTATTACCAGCCGGAAGCGTATATCCCGAGAAGTGATACATATATTGAAAAATCGGCAACAATAAATGATGAAATAGATAGACTCCGTCATAACACGACCAGAAGCTTGTATGAACGCAATGATGTTATAGTTGTTGCCTCTGTCAGTTGTATATATGGTTTAGGTTTGCCGGAACAGTATTTTAAAGGTGCTCTTCAAATTCAGGTTGGTGATGAAATAGACAGAAACGCTTTTTTAAAGGAGCTAGTTAATATTCAGTACTCAAGAAATGACTTGGAACTTACCCGCTCAACGTTTCGTCCGAGAGGTGATATTATAGAAATCATGCCTGCTTATGAAAAAATGATAACCAGGATATATTTGTTTGGTGATGAAGTTGAAAGAATATTGAGAATAAATCCTGTATCAGGTGAAATAATTGAAGAAGTTGAATCAACGGTCATATTTCCTGCTGTTCACTATATTTCAGGCGATGAAGACAAAGAAGAAACAATAAGATTGATAAGACAAGAAATGCATGAACAGGTGCAAAAATTTGAATTTGAAAATAAATTAATAGAAGCTCAAAGAATATATCAAAGAACTAATTATGATATTGAAATGATAAAAGAGATGGGATATTGCAGCGGAATAGAAAATTATTCAAGAATAATTGAGAGAAGACCAAAAGGTAGTGCCCCTGCTACATTATTAGATTATTTTAATGATGACTTTCTTCTTGTTATAGATGAATCACACGTTACAATTCCACAATTAAAAGCAATGTATAATGGTGATCAGGCAAGAAAAACTGTTCTGGTTGATTACGGGTTTAGATTGCCAAGTGCAAAAGATAACCGTCCGTTAAAAATTGAAGAATTCTGGAAAAAAGTGGGCCAAAAAATATTTGTATCAGCTACTCCCGGCGATTATGAAAAAAAAGTGTCAGATAAAATAATAGAACAAATAATAAGACCAACAGGGCTTGTTGATCCCGAAATATTTGTAAAGCCTACTTTGAATCAAGTTGATGATTTAATTTCAGAAATAAAAAAAATTACAGAGAAGAAAGAAAGAATTCTTGTTACTACTTTAACTAAAAAAATGGCTGAAGATCTCTGTGACTATTTACAGCAATTGGGAATCAAAGTGAGATATTTACACAGCGAAATTACCTCTATAGAACGAGTTGAAATATTGCGTGACTTAAGACTTGGAGTATTTGATGTTCTTATAGGTGTTAATCTTTTAAGAGAAGGGCTGGACATTCCGGAAGTATCGCTTGTAGCTATAATGGACGCTGATAAAGAAGGATTTCTCCGTTCAGAAACAAGTTTAATCCAAACAATAGGCAGAGCTGCCAGAAATGTTTGTTCAAAAGTTATAATGTATGCTGATAAAATTACTGATAGTATGCAAAATGCAATAGATGAAACGGAAAGAAGAAGAAAAATTCAGATTGATTATAATTTAAAAAATAATATTACTCCGAAAACAATAAAGAAACCTATAGAAAATAATCTTCTTCAACTTGTTGCAAGTTATAGAAATATTGAAGATATTGTAGCTGAAGAAATGGTTGAAAATAATATAACAGAGAAAGAGCTTCCTAAACTTCTTGATAAACTTGAAAAATCAATGAAAAAAGCAGCCTCTATTCTTGATTTTGAACGGGCTGCCGAAATAAGAAATCAAATTAAAAAATTAAAGAATATCCCTTTTTGATTTTATATGAGGAATTACATCTTCATATAAATCTGAAGAAAAAGAAAAAATTAATAAGAAAGTAACAACAATTACAAATGCATATAAAACAGGGATTCCAGGATTTCCTTCTCCCAGCATTTCTATTAATACTCTGTATATTAAAAATGCAAATAATAAAAACATAAATAGATATTGTATAACAAAAGACAAGAAGGCAACAACAAAATTACCTGAAGCTGCAAATACCTTATTGATTTTTGCTGCATCCGTAATCTTACCGTTTACGCTATATAAAACTGCCGGTATAAGAATAAAAGGTACGAAAAATATTACAACACAAGTATATAAAACAAACATGGCAAACGGTTCTTCAAGTACAATATTAGCTTTGATGAAAGAACAGCAAAATGCTAGAATTGCTGCACCCGGAAACATACAAATTGCACATCCAACCGACTTAATAATAATCTCCGGTATGGTTAATATTCCGGGAAGTATAGGTGTTTTGTTATTTATATTCCTGTTCATCATTACTGAAGCACACCCAAGATATAAAATACAAAGAACAAATAATACAGGAAGATTGCTGCCTAAAATCTCTGACTGCATTTGTTCATTTTCCATAATAAGATAGACAGGAATCATTAAAACTGCTATTTTGATAAACCACCAGCCATCACTCATTATATTCCTAACTGCGTTAACTAAAGAAGCCATATTATCTCCTTTCAAGATTACAGCTTGTCGTTAAATTCTTCACCTTTAACTTTTATAATTATATTCGTAACATCATTATTGTCTAAAGTTTCTTTTTCAAGAAGTTCTTGTGCAATAGCATCAAGTAAATCCCTGTTTTCTGTCAGAAGACTTTTGGCAACATTATATCTTTCATCAATTATTTTTTTTATTTCTCTGTCTAAATCAGCAGCTATTTCTTCTGAAAAATCTCTTGTTGTACCAAAATCTCTACCCATAAAAACATGTTCTTGCGATTTTCCATAAGTCATTGCACCCATTTTATCAGACATTCCCCAGGCTGTTACCATCTTTTTTGCTATTTCGGTAACTTTTTCAAGATCATTAGAAGCCCCTGTAGATATTCTGTCCTCACCATAAACTATCTCTTCTGCAACTCTGCCGCCAAGAATCATTGTTATCTGGTCAAGAAGTTTCGCTTTGCTTACATGGACTTTATTGTCCTCAGGTTTTGTCCAGGTTATACCAAGGGCATATCCTCTCGGTATGATTGTTACTTTGTGAAGTTCATCACAGTCTTTCAATAATTTTGCAAGTAATGCATGTCCGACTTCATGATAAGAAGTTATTTCTTTATCTTCATCTGTCATAACTTTACTTTTCTTCTCAATACCTGCAATAACCCTGTCAATAGCATCATCAATTTCAGGCATATTTATAACGGTTTTGTTCCTTCTTGCGGCAAGAAGTGCTGCTTCATTTAATAAACTCTGTAAATCAGCACCCGTAAACCCCGGAGTTCGTTTTGCAAGAACTTTTAAGTCTACATCTTTATCAAGAGGTTTGCCTTTTGAATGTACTGCCAGTATCTGTTCTCTTCCCTTGACATCCGGCATGCTGACCATAATTTGTCTGTCGAATCTTCCGGGACGTAATAGAGCATTATCTAATATATCAGGGCGGTTTGTAGCTGCAAGTATAATTATATTTGTATTGCCATCAAATCCATCCATCTCAACCAGTAACTGGTTTAAAGTTTGTTCTCTTTCGTCATGTCCACCGCCTAAACCTGCTCCTCTTTGTCTGCCTACGGCATCTATTTCATCAATAAAAACAATACACGGCTGGTGTTTCTTTGCCTGTTCAAATAAGTCTCTTACTCTTGAAGCACCAACCCCGACAAACATTTCTACAAAATCAGAACCGCTTATTGAAAAAAACGGAACACCGGCTTCTCCTGCTACGGCTTTTGCCATTAATGTTTTTCCTGTTCCGGGAGCTCCCACAAGCAGTACTCCTTTTGGAATTTTTGCTCCTAATTTTAAATATTTTTCACCATTTTTCAGAAAATCTACAATTTCTTCTAGTTCTTGTCTTTCTTCATCTATACCAGCTACATCTTTAAAAGTTACTTTTACTTTACTGTCAAGCATCATCTTTGCTTTACTTTTCCCGAACGATAATGCCTGTGAACCGCCGGTTTGTATTATTTTTGCAAGAATTATAAAAAATATTACAATCAGTACAATAGGAAGAGCTGTTCCCATTAATCCCATAACTGAAGATGATTCATTTGATTTTTTTATTTCTATATTAACTTTATTTTCTTCAAGTACAGGATATAAAGAACTGTCATTTAAAGGAATATTAACTTTATATCTTAATGATGCAGTAACTGCTTCTTTTCCATCTATATTTGTTTTTATGTCTTCATTAACCGGAATAGCTGTAACTGTATCGTTATCAATAATTACCTGTTTAATCTCTGCATTTTTTACTTTTGATAAAAAGTCAGTATATGATAATTCTTTAGTTGCTGTAGAAGGCCCTGCAAAAAGCATTGAAGCCAATGCTAATAATAAAATACCTACAACTAACCATATACCCAATGATTGATTTTTGTTCATTTTAAATCCCTTATAATAGCGTTCTTTCTTAAATTATATCATTAATAAATTTTTATTAAAAATAGACTTTATTTTATCCTTCCATACATATCTTCATATCTTATAATGTCTTCTTCTGATATATAATCACCTTTTTGTACTTCAAGTATTTTTAATGGTTCTTTTGTATGATTTTGAAGCGAATGTTTTGCTTTTACGGGAATATTGATACTTTTCCCGGAAGATAAAGAATGTTTTTCCCCATTTAACAAAATAAAAGCAGTTCCTTCAAGAACAATCCAGTGTTCTGACCTGAAATTATGAGATTGCAGTGATAATTTATGTCCTGGAAGCACTGTTATGATTTTTGATAACCAGCCTTTTCCTCTGTTAAGACATGTATAAAATCCCCACGGTCTAAATACAGTCTTATGTACGAGTGTTGTTTCATCATTTTTTTTCTTCAATTCTTTAACTATATCGTTTATATTAGCTGCTTTACTTTTATCGCAGACAAGAACTGCATCTTCTGTCTCTATTACCACTGCATTCTGCATTCCTGAAACTGCTACAAGTTCTTTTGACGAATATACAAATGAATTTTTCACCTTATCTAAAAGTACGTTCCCGTGTACTACATTTCCTTTTGAATCTTTATTCTCATTATTATAAACAGCAAGCCAGGAACCATAATCATGCCAATTTGTATTTAATTCTACAAAAGCCATATTTGAAACTTTTTCCATAATCGCATAATCTATTGAAATAGAAGGCATTTTTTCATATATTTCATAATCTATCTTATTGTTTTCATCAAACATAGATGTCTTCATATTATTAATAATTTCAGGCATAAATTCTTTAAATGCATTCATCAATACAGATATTTTGCTTACATAAATACCGCAATTCCAGAAAAAGTTCTCATCTTTTAAATATTCCTGAATACTTTCACAGGAAGGCTTTTCTATAAAACTTTCAATTTTTCTTCCCTGTTTAATCTTCTCGCCTGTTTTAATGTACCCGTATCCTGATTCTGCATATACAGGTTTGATTCCAACAGCAACAATATAATCGTTTTTTGCAATATTCTTTGCTTTATTTATAACATCAATAAAGGCTTCTTTATCTTCTATAGAAAAATCTACAGGTAAAATTACAACAATATCATCTTTTTCCTTCTTTAAAAAAGTTAAAACAGAAGCAATTGCAGGTGCTGTATTTTTTGACATAGGTTCTGATATTATAGTAGGGTTTTTACATAAGTCTTGTATCTGAAGTTTTGTATCTACAGTCTGTCTTACATTGGTAATTGTATATATATTCTTTAATGCAGCAACGGACATTGCTAATTCAAAAGTATTTTGAAGCAGTGTTTTGTTTCCGTATAATTTTAACAAATGTTTAGGATATAAATCCCTTGAAACAGGCCATAATCTCTCTCCTGAACCACCTACAAGTATTATACACTTCATTAAAATACTCCTGATTCTATTTTGTGTTTTTATATTACCACAATATGTTTTACATTTTAACTTGTTAACAAGATTCAGACAAAATGAAAAGATATGTAAAGAATATTTTTTATCTTAGACAAATAATAAAAAAACATATATAATATTTTTAGCAGTATTCATGCTTAAAATCTAAAGGGGATTGTATAAATGGGAATATCAGCGGTAGAAGAAATTGAGAACAAAGAATTTTCACCAAAAGAAATTCGTGAAATGTTAGGTATTGATAATTCTCAAATTCAAGAATTATGTAAGCTTGCAGATATTAAACTTAAAAGGAATGACAGAGGGCTTACTTATTTTACTCAAGACGATGCAAAAATATTAAGCTCTGTTTCTTCAAAATTTAAAAACAAAGAAGTAACAAAACCTTCAAAATATCCTGTAATAAATGGTTCTAATTCTATTAGCAATGCTTCAATTGTTAAGCTTACAGATACACTTAGAAACATTGAAAAAAATATGACAGAAAAGTTAATCTCCGTTTTAGACGAAAAGCTTGATGGTATGGATGATGTTGTAATGGAACTTATAAGAGTTAAAACCGAAAATGAAACAATGCGTTTTAAAATTAATGAATTAAATAAAGAAAATTATAAGTTAAAGAAAGAAATTAATTCGTTTAAAAGAGTTCCTTTCGGTTTTTATGCTAAAACAACATCAGAAACAAATCTCTTTTAACGGTTAATTAAATTCTATTTTTTCAATCTCGTTAAAATCATTCCAGTATACAGTAAGACTGTTTTTGATGTCTTTAAGGTTATGATATTCATATAAATTTAAAGCTGCCATTTTATATGCAGTATCAAAATTTAATATTTGTTTATCTGTTAAATTTTTTATTATATCACACAACAAATAAGAACTTCCGGCAAGAGTTCCTTGTTCATTAACCAGTTTACCACTTTTATTATATATTTTCTGTCCTGCGAATATACTTTCTTTTAAAGAACTATGTGCAAGAGGCAGAGCATCACTTATTAAAATAATTCTATTTTCAGGTCTGATTTTAAATGTTAATTTTAAAACGTCATCTATAACATGGTACGAATCCGCAATTATTTCTGTATAAATATTATTATTAATAAGAGAAGATAAGGCAGTTGATGGGTTTTTATGTGAAAATTGTCCCATTGCATTATATAAATGAGCTACCTGATTCACATTTGATAAATCTGAAGCAAGACAATGACCAGCAGATATTTTTATGTTTTTCGATTTTAAATATTTTATGAATTCGCCTGTAAAATCTAACTCGGGTGCAATAGTTACAATTTTAATTATATTGTCTTCAATTCTTTTGAATAGTTCTATTTCAAGCGGTAAGATATATTTTTTTTCATGTATACCGGTCTTTTCAGGATTAATAAAAGGTCCTTCCAGATGAACACCTATAATTTTCGCAGACTTATCCTTTTGTCTTTTCATTGTTTTTTTTATTAATTGAATTCTTTCTTTTATTAATTCAATATTATCTGTCATAATAACAGGAAAGAAAGCTGCAACACCTTTTTCGGGAAGCATTTCAGACACATTGAGGAGTTCATCTTCGCTGCATGTCATAAAATCAACACCGAATGCTCCGTGAATATGTTGTTCAATTAAACCATTTGTTATTTTCATATTACCTCAATGAATCTATAGCTTTTTTTATATTTTCATGTAAAAAAATATAATTACCTGAAACTAAAGAATTGGCTCCTTTTTGCTTGCAAATTTCAGCTGTTTTATTATTTATTCCGCCGTCAACCTGAATAATTATATTTTGTAATGCCGGATTAACATTATTTATATGCTTTTTTAATTCTTCTATTTTTTCTGCACAATTATAAATAAATGACTGCCCTGCAAAACCCGGTTCAACTGTCATTATTAGTACAAGGTCAACGGAATTAAGAAAGGGAATAATTTCTTTTACAGGTGTTTTTGGTTTAATCGATATACCTGCTTTTTTATTAAAAGATTTGATTTTTTGTATTACTTTATCACAATTATCTTTTGCTGCTTCATAATGAAAAGTTATAATATCTGAGCCGGCGAGGGCAAAATCTTCAATATACATTTCTGGATTATCTATCATTAAATGTACATCCAGCACAATAGATGTGACTTTTCTTAATGCTTTAACAACAGGTGCTCCGATAGTTATATTATTTACAAAATGTCCATCCATGACATCAACGTGAATCCAATCGGCACCGTTATCTTCCAACCTTTTTATTTCTTTTTCTAGATTTGCAAAATCGCTTGATAATATTGACGGAGAAATATATATTTTATTCATAACTATCTCCTTTTATAAGATTTAATTTTTTTATAGCTGCAAAAGCCGCCTTTTTTTCAGCTTCTTTTTTCGTTCCGGCTTTGCCTTTTCCAAGTTCTTCGCCCCTGTATACAACATTTACTTCATATATTTTGTTGTGTTCAGAACCTGATTCATTAATTATATTATATTCAGGCAGATCTTTGTTTATTTTTTGGGTGTATTGTTGTAATATTTCTTTTGAATTGTATGAATATAATATATTTTGAATATCAATATCCATTTTTTCGTATATATTTTTGATACATATTTTAGCTGTGACAAATCCTTTAGTAATATATATTGCTCCGAGAACAGCTTCTGAAGCACAAGCTAGAATCGATTCTTTATAACGTCCTCCGTCTTTTTCTTCATGTTTGCCAATTTTTAAATATTTACTTAATTCTAATTTTTTTGCTATAACAGATAAAAATTCATCACTTACAAGAAAACTTCTGATTTTGCTTAAGTTACCTTCGTCATAATTAGTATATTTATCAAATAATATGCTGCTAAGAGCAAGTCTTAAGACTGAATCGCCAAGAAATTCAAGCCTTTCATAATCTTTATTATCTAAAAGATTTTGTTCAAAGTTAAAAGAAGGGTGAGTAAGTGCTTCGTCAAATAATTCTAAATTATCAGCCTGTACATTTAACTTTAATAAAAGTTCTTTAATGAGCTCTTTTCTAGATGCAGATAACATAAAAAACTTTCTTTATAAATTCGGTAATTACAGGAAAGGTAATTCCAGTAAGAATAAAATATTTTATATAATAATATGCGACAGGGACTGAAAATAAATAACTGTCTGCTCTGTCAAGAAATCCTCCGTGTCCGGGCAGAGAGTTTCCTGAATCTTTTACTCCGGCATCTCTTTTAATTAAAGACTCGGATAAATCACCTAACTGTGCCATAACTGTTACAATTAAAGAGAGGACAAAAGAATGATATATCGATATTCCGATTAATTTCCCTATAATAAGCCCTGTAATAATAGCACAAATTCCTCCCGACACAGCTCCCTCAATTGTTTTTTTAGGACTTATAACCGGAGATAACTTATGTTTTCCGAAACGAACACCAAAAAAGTATGCTGCTATGTCTGTAGCCATAATTACAAAGAAAATAAATAGCAGAAAGTACAATCCCTGTTCAAAAGAAACTCCTGCCAAAGACACTTTAGAACCCATATGCCTTATCATAAAAACATGGCAAGGCATCCAGGCAATAAGGAACCCGAGAATAGTTGTAGCTACGTTAGCAATATATGGCTGACGGCCTCTAAATAAAACAGCCAGAAAAGAAACAATTGTTCCTATTAAAAGAACCAATGGAAACAGACTATAATATCCGCTTGCAGATACAAGTACCATTGATACCGATGTTATTAAAATTACTTTAAAGAACGGTAAAAAACCTTTATGCTTAAGGATTTTTGCATATTCCTGAGAAGCAATAATAATAAACGCCAGAAGAAAAATAAGCAAGGACTTTCCACCAAGTAATATGCAGGCAAAAACTAACGCACCTATTGCAAAACCTGTGATTAATCTGTTCTTTAGAATAGAATCTAATACAGCCACTATACTGTCATTACCTCTTTTTCTTTTTCTCCTGCCAATTCATCAGCTATTTTTATATATTTATCTGTTAACTTTTGTATTTTATCCTGATTATCTTTAACTGTGTCTTCGGATAAATTTTCAGATTTTTCTATTTTCTTTAATTCATCAGTTAAATCTCTTCTTATGTTACGTATTGCAATTTTAGTATCTTCACAGACTTTTTTTACATCTTTGCATATTTCTTTTCTTTTATCAGAAGTTAATGGCGGGAATACAAGACGAACAACAATTCCGTCACTATTTGGAGTAATTCCTAAATCAGCTTTTGCAAGAGCTTTTTCAACTTCTTTTAATATTGTTTTATCATAAGGAGCAATAACAAGAGTAGTACCGTCCTGAACACTCACCTGCGATAATTGTCTTAAAGGTGTCGGAACTCCGTAATATTCAACAAGAACTTTATCTAAAATTAGAGGATTAGCACGTCCTGTACGGATTGCAACAAATTCTTTTTTTAATTGAACTATTGTTTTTTCCATTTTTTCTGTGCCAGAACTAAATATTACATCTACAGTCATTTTAACCTCCTACGTATGTTCCTATATTTTCACCTTTTAATATTTTTATAATGCTTCCTTTTGCTGCAAAATCAAATACCACAATAGGTATAGAATTTTGTTTACATAAAGCACAAGAAGCTGTATCCATTACTTTTAAACCTTTCACAATAATATCATCATAAGTAATATTACTGTATTTTTTTGCTTTAGGATTTATTCTCGGGTCGTCTGAATATACACCGTCAACGCCATTTTTTGCCATAAGCATTATTTCAGCCCCTATTTCAGAAGCCCTTAAAGCAGCGGCAGTGTCAGTAGTAAAGAACGGATTTCCTGTTCCTGCAGCAAATATAACAACTCTTGATTTTTCAAGGTGGCGTATTGCTCTGAATCTTATATAAGGTTCTGCTATTTTGTTCATATCTATTGCCGTTTGAACACGGCAGTTTACATCTATTTTCCTTAAAGCACTTTGCAAAGCTAAAGCATTCATTACAGTAGCAAGCATTCCTATATAATCACCTGTAGCTTGATCCATTCCGTACTTTGCGGAATTTTTTACTCCTCTGAAGATATTTCCGCCACCTACAACTATTGCTATTTCTGCTCCGGCTTTATAAGCTTCTTTTATTTCTTCAGCAATCATTTCAAGAGGATTTTGATCTATCCCGAATTCCTGTTTTCCCAAAAGAGCTTCACCGCTTAATTTCAGTAAAATTCTCTTATACTTTAAACTCTTATCCATATAAACCTGTCTAAATAACTATTATTTTTTATAATCAACCTGCATGCAAATTCCATTAAAATCTGCTGCTAATTATAAAATTTATTATACCTAAATTAGCACAAAATGTACATTAATTAAAAAATAATTATTTTTGATATATCTTTTTTACCTGCTTAAATTTCCATTTTGCGATTGAAGCCTGAATTACTCCCATAGCAAAGATTGACACGGCAATAGCAATCCAGTAGCCCTTTAGAGAATAATTATGTTTAAATACAAGAAAATAAGCAACGGGCATACCAATAAGCCAGTATCCAAAAAGTACACAGCTTGATACAACTTTTGTCATTTTAAATCCTTTTAATATCCCGCCAGCGATAACCTGAAATCCGTCAAAAACCTGAAACATTGCGGCAACTATAACTATTGGAAGTGCTATGTTTAATACATCCTGATTGTCTGTAAATAACCTTATTATTTGTGACGGGAAAAGAACAAGCAGAATTGAGAAAAAGGTCATAAAAGAAACACCCATTATAATTCCGGCATATGAATATTTCTTTATTTCATTACATTTCTTAGCTCCATAATAATATGCTACTTTTATTGCAACAGCTGTTGAAAGTGCAAGCGGAACCATAAACGATGAAGATGAAACAGTAGATAATATATTGTGTGTTGCAGCAAGAATTCCTGCTTCTCTTCCTGCCATAATTGTAATTATATTAAATGCCAGAAACTCTAATAATAGTGCTGCCCCAATAGGGTAACCTATTCTTAAAATATGCCCCATGAAAGAAAAATCCAATTTATCTTTCAGTTTAAGAGCTTTAAATATATATACAAACATAACAAGTCCCATAATTGTTCTTACTCCAAAGGTTGCTATTGCAGCTCCTTTAGAGCCCATGGAGGGAATTGGACCGAAGCCAAATACAAAGATTATATCAAATATAAGATTTATTATTACTGCTGCAAGCAAAATCATATTCGGAAAATTAACAATTTCATACGCAAGTAGAAATTCTTTTATGCCTTGATATATAAACATTCCAAACATAGAAAAAGAAACTATTTTTATGTATTCTTTTATATACGGTATAAGTGCCGCTTCAAATGACAACTTATCTATTATAAATATTGTTGAATAGCAAATCAGTGTAAAAACAAAGGCCAGTATTATCGAAAATGTTAAACTTGAAAACAAATATTTTTTTATTTTTTGTTTTGAACCACGTTTGTTTGAAAGTATAATAGAAATAGCGTTTAAGATTCCTATCCCGAAAATAAAAATTGTAAATAATATTGAATTTGCGATGCTTATAGCTGCAAGTGAACTGATATTATACTTCGCAACAACAAGTATATCTGTAGCTCCTATCAATGTATTTCCTAAATTACCTATTAAAAGCGGGCATGCAAGTATTAATAATTCAATGAAATAGTGTTTGTTTCTTATAAAAGGAACTAACAATTTATATCTTTTATATAAGTATTCAGCACAATTATATAATTCAATGTTAATCCCGGATAATTTTGCACGGTAATTAATACACTCACATAAAGTCAAAAGATGTTTTGCAATTTTAAAATTATTTTTATTCTTTTCGTAATATTTATGCTCAATATCTATTATTACTGTTTTTACACCTGCATCTTGAACTTTTTTCAGCCATTCTTCTATACTTTTCCTGTTATCATTTATGCCCGGAATTATAACATATTTGGAATACACATTTATATTTTCAGATTGTTGAGCCTTTGCATATTGTTTTGTATTACTCCATACGGTATTAAAGTTATCAGTTTGTTTTATCATTTTATACAAGTCGTAATTGCCGGAATCTTGTGAAATTACCAGTTTAACTTTATTTTCTTTAATACCTGTTTCAAGAACTTTTGAATACTTTACACCTGAACTGTGTACAATAATATTTTTTGCTCCAATTTCAAGAAGGTATTGCAAAATATCTTCAAATTCATTCAGCAAAACCGGTTCTCCTCCGGCGAATGTAATTTCCCCATCAGGTGAAAAGCCATATCTGTCAATTATTTCTTTTAATAAAGGTAATGCATTATAATGCTGCCTTGCATTTTGATATTTTTTATCTGCATTTGTATAGCAGTATATGCAGTCAGAATCACAATATGTCCAATGGTTAAAATGAATATATTTAATGCGTTTATCAACATTTGATAAATCTAATGTTTTCAGATTAAAGCAACCTTCACATTTTGGATTAATTTTGTCGTTTTTATTTTCATTTAAAAGAGTTTCCCTGCTTTTTTCAAATAAATCAAAATTAATATGTCCGAGGAAATTTTCACGATAAGAAGGATGCTTTAGTGAATTTTTTTGAGCGGCATCTTGAAAATGTGAGCAATCGGACGGCAATGATGAGTCAGCAATAGGCTGCAATAATAGATTGGATTTTCCGTTTTCTACTGGAGCTAAAAAAATATTGCCTCCGCCTTTATGACATCTGAAACAGCAAACTTCAATACGGTCAAGTTCAAAATCTATTCCGTTTATTAAGTAATTACAACTTATATGTTTTTTATTTAACATTGTCTCGTAGCTTTATATATTCTTCCTTATGTTGAATCATATGACTTGCTCTGTCATACAATTCAACATTTTTCATGTTTTCTTCCTGTGTTCTTTTTTGTGCGTACTCAAGCAGGTCATACATATAATCAGGTACATTATATTTATTATTTTCATACCAGCCACCTTCAATATCCAGTACAACACTCCTTATTCCGGCTTTTAGTGTAAGTTCAATCCATTTATCTATTTCTTCTTTATTGTCATTATAACCGGGATATATAATATATTTTGTTTTAGCTTTATATTTATCTATGGTTTGAGCCTGTGCGTATTTTTGAAGGTTTTCCCAAACTTTTTCAAAATGATTTACTCTCTTTATTCTTTCATAGGTTTCAGGAGTTCCAGAATCAACAGAAACAACAAGTGTAAGCTTTCCTTCTTTTAATCCCCTTTCAATAGCATTTGAATATTTTACTCCGGAAGAATGAACCCTGATATTATCACATCCGCAATCTAAAAACATATTTACCATAGGTTCAAATTCTGGCAATAAAGCCGGCTCTCCTCCTCCAAAGCCAATTTCTCCCCCGCCTCTTATTTTTCCCATATCAGCTAATTTCTTTATAACGGGATACATATTATAATTTTTTCTTGAATTAAAGTAATCTGATTGTTCATTTGTAAAACAGTATCTGCATTTGCAGTTGCATTGTGTCCAGTGGTTAAAAACCATGTAACTTATATAGTCTTCATCATCCCATTCTCTTTCTTTTAAGAAAATACAACCTTTACAGCGTTCAAGAATAATTCCTTGCCTATTTAATTCACGCATTTTACGTTTTTCTTTGAAAAACTTATTCCAATCAATCATTTCTCCTTTATAATTGTCAATTAAAATCTGTCTTCCGCCACCTTCATGACAATTAAAACAACACATTTTTATATCTTCATAATCCACATTAAAACCATGCTGTACATACTCGCAGCTTATGTATTTAGATGTTTTTTTCTTCCCTTTTAATAACTGTTTTAAGCTATTAAACATACTTTTTCTCCGTTTTTAGGTTTTTTTATTTTGACTGTTTAAATATTCCCAATATTTACATCCGACAACAAATTTGTATATACCGTATTCAATTGTGCATACAACAAAGCCTTTTATTCCGTTTTTATACCCTCCTTTTAAGAAAAATTTTTCAAAAATCAGAAATAAACTTTTATAAGAATGTATCCATAAATTAATTTTAGCATTTTTCTTTTTTAACTTTTCAACTTCTAACGAAGTGTATTTGTCAAGTGTTTGCAGTAACTGAGATATACTTCTTTCTTGCTTATGTACAATTGCCAGCTCTCGACGCTTTCTATCTATTGTATATATTTCTCCCTCTTTAATTTCTACAGTAGAGTGAACATAAGGCGGGTAACTGCCAATTCCTTTTTTAAAAAATCTTATATTATAATCAGGATAGCGAAGTTCTATCGGTTCTCCAAAATAATATGTAAACCTTGGAATTTTTATGGCAGTATAATTCCCGGGGTTTTTAATAAATTCATATAAGAAATTTTTTAATTCATTTGTTATTAATTCATCCGCATCAACAACAAGAACCCATTCATATAAAGTATTAGAAATTGCAAAGTTTCTTGCGGGTTCACAAATCTCTTCTTTTTTGTGCATAACAACCTTTGCACCGTACTCTTTTGCTATATCGCAGGTTCTATCTTCAGAGTACATATCACATATGATAATTTCATCAAAACCTTTTACAGATTCTAATGTATTTCTTATTTTCTTTTCTTCGTTATATGTATTTATAACTACAGATATTTTACCCATTAACCAAAACTCCGTTTATCCAATTTTCAAAAAATGACATTCCTGCCTTTGCACTCTTTTCCGGATGAAATTGTACAGCAGTTATATTATTTTTTTGTATTGAAGAACAGAAATTACCGTTATAATCACAATATGAACTTATTATATTTTTATCTTCAGGTTCAACATAATAAGAATTAACAAAATAAAAATAATCTTGTTTCAGAAATGTATTAGCTTCGGTTGTTATAATTTTATTCCATCCTATTTGGGGAATTTTTCCGGATTTGAATTTTTTTACACAACCTTTAAAAATACCCAAACCATCTACCCCCGGAGCTTCTTCACTTTCCTCAAAAAGAATTTGGAAACCAATACAAATGCCTAGAAAAGGAATGCCCATAGAACAACATTCTTTTATAACAGGAATAAGCCCTTTTTTTTCAAGATTATTCATTGCCTGTGCAAAGTGACCTTGTCCCGGAAATATAATTTTTTTTGCATTATATATTTTTTCCTTATCACAAGTTATTTCAAACGGTACATTAAGAAATGTCAGCATATTTGCTACACTTCTTATATTACCTGCTTCATAATCAACAATTACGGTTTTATTCAAATCTAAAGCCATCTTTTTTCAATCTCTCTATAACTTCTTTCATTTGTTCTTCGGAAGCTACATAAGATAACCTGAACCAGCCTTCTCCATTTTTACCGAAAGCATTACCAGGTACAAGTACTATACCTGATTTCTTTAAAACTGCATCAGTAAAGTCCTTTGATGTTTTGTATTTTGGCGGAATAGGAAGCCACAGGTAAAAAGTAGCTCTTGGTGGATTGATTTTATCCATAGGCCAGCCGAGTTCTTTAAATCCGTCTATAACGATTTTTTGCTTTTTCTCAAATCGTTTATTTGCCTGAATAATATATTCATCGCCTTCTTTTGAATTTAATACTTCAGCAGCGGCTTTTTGTATGGGTTTATATATTCCCGTATCAATAGTTGATTTTAATTTTCCCAAAATACCTACAGCATCTTTGTTTCCGCATATCCAACCTATTCTCCATCCAGTCATTGAATAAGGTTTTGAAAAACTAAAGAATTCTACTGCTATATCTTTTGCTCCTTCAATTTCAAATATACTTGGTGCTTTTTCTTCTCCTTCAAAAGTTAAATCAACATAGGCAGCATCAGACATTAAAAGAATATTGTGTTTTTTACAAAAATCAACAACAGATTTTAAATATTTCTTATTAGCAATAACCCCCATAGGATTGTTCGGATAATTAATTATTAGTGCCTTGACTTTTTTCAAAGAATAACCTTCTTCTACAAGAGAGGAAGCAACTTCTTCCAAATCTGGCATGTAGTTATTTTCTGGAGTTAGCGGAACTGAATATGATAATCCTCCTGAAACTTTAACCATTTCTTTATATGAAGCATACCCGGGGTCAGGAATTAATATAATATCTTTTTCATCTTCTTTTGTTGTCGGATTTATTAAGGCTCTAATCATATTTGCAATACCTTCTTTTGAGCCTATTAAAGAAAAAATTTCTGTTTTTGGATCTAAGTCAACACCAAAACGATTTTTCATTCTTTTTGCAATTGATTCTATTAAATATGCTTCACCTTTAGGAGTTGTATACGTATGCATGCCTTCTCCCCGCATTGCCTCTACAAGTTTGTCATTAACAAACTTCGGCGGCGGTTCTACAGGTGCTCCCATTGAAAGAGATATAGGTTTTCTTCCTTTTTCAATTAGTTCTGGAGTAAGTCTTTGCGTTTCTTGTTTTATTTGAAACATAATATAAGTTTCAAGTGATTGAACATAATCATTAAATAATTCTTTCATTTTATATCTCCGTTTTGTTTTGTTTCTGACTGCCAGGCCCAGGCATTGTGATTGTGAATACTTTCCTGTGCTTCAACTTCTACTTCATAGAATGTTATTTTATTATCTTCTTTTAATAAACATATTATATCTCTTAAAACATCTTCAACAAATTTAGGATTCTCATATGCTGCTTCTGTTACATATTTTTCATCACATCTTTTTAAAATTGAATATACCTGACTTGAACCGCAGCTTTCTATTTTTTCCACCAAATCTTCTATCCAAATTATATCGTTTTCATTATAGCTGACTTTTACTTTTACCATTGTTCTTTGATTATGAGCAGAGTATTTAGATATTTCTTTTGAACAAGGACAGAGGGTTGTAATAGGAACTTTTACTCCTAAAATAAATTTATAGTCATCTCCGTTAAGATCGCCTTGAAATGAGCAGTCATAACCTACAGGAAATGCCATTTGACTTACAGGAGCTTTTTTATTTATAAAGTATTTAAACTCAAATTTAACATGTGCACATTTTGAATCAAGGCGTTTTTTTACTTCCGTGAGTAATCCTTTTATATCCACCCCTAAAAGATTTTTTCGTGAATAATCACTTAAAACTTCAATAAATCTGGACATATGAGTTCCTCTATAATTATGAGGAAGCGTAACGCTTAATCTTGCTTTTGCCGAAACTATCTGGCTTTCTGCATTTTTTCGTTCAATCATAAGAGGAACTTCAACACCGTTAACGCCTACTTTTTGTATGTCGATTCCTCTTTTGTCATTTTGATTCTGAATGTCCTTTAACTGGTTATTCATTCTCTTCTTTTTCTAAAGACTCCATATCATTATTTTCCATTGCTAGCAATAGTTTTAATGCAGCTACTCTCTGAGTCTTTGGCGGAGCAGCTCTTAAAAGTTCTATTGCTCTTAACATGACAGGATCAGCATCATACCAGCGGTTCCCTTTTCCCGCAAATTCTTTTGTAATATCATATATCCGCTCAATAACATCCTGTGCTACCTGCTCTTGTAGTGAAATTATAAATTCTGCTGCGGTAGATTTTTTATCATCAGTTTGAAGTTTTAGCAGTTCCAGTGCTTCCTTTAAAATAGGATCATTATCGTACCAGCGTCTGTATCCTTGAGTCATTTATACTCCTTTTTCTTCTTTGTGAGTTATTAAATCCAGTATAATATTTTTTGTATTATTATACACATTTTCTATTGAATTATTTGCATTTATTAACTTTATTCTTTCAGGTTCTTTTCTTTGTAATTCAAGATAGCCGTTTCTGACTCTTTTATGGAAATCGGCTCCTATTGATTCCATTCTGTCTTTTTCTTCTCCAACACGCTGCATCGCTGTTTCTGTCGAAACATCAAAAAGCAATGTTAAATCAGGAACCATTCCGTTAATTGCAATGTTATTTAAATCGGTTAAAAGCTTGATGTTTTGATTCCTTCCATATCCCTGGTATGCAATTGTAGAATCGGTGTATCTATCACAGAGAACTATTTTGCCTTCTTCCAGTGCAGGTTTTATGAATTCTTCAACATGTTGTGCTCTGTCAGCAAGAAATAAAAACATTTCGCATCTGTCTGCAATATGTTCTTCGTGATGAAGAAGTATTTCTCTTATTTTTTCTCCGATAAGAAGTGCTCCCGGCTCCCTTGTAACAACAACATCAAAGCCTTCTTCTTCAAGCAAGTCTTTAATCTTATTAAGTTGTGTTGTTTTTCCTGAACCGTCAGCACCTTCAAATGTAATAAAGAAACCTTTTGTCATTTTATAATACATCCCATCCCGTATATTTTCTCAAAACTTTAGGAATAACAACAGAGCCGTCTTCTCTTTGGAAATTTTCAAGTATTGCTGCAAAGGTTCTTCCTACTGCTAAACCTGAACCGTTTAAAGTATGAACAAAAACCGGTTTTCCTGTTTCTTTACTGCGGTATCTGATATTGGCTCTTCTTGCCTGAAAATCTCCGAAATTAGAACAACTTGATATTTCCTTATAGTTATTATAAGAAGGAAGCCAAACTTCAAGGTCATAACACTTTCTTGCGGAAAAGCCTATGTCCCCTGTTGATAAAGCAACTCTTCTATATGGGAGCTCTAAAAGTTCCAGAATTCTTTCGGCATTTCTTGTTAGTTTTTCGTGTTCTTCCGCACTTGTTTCAGGCGTACATAATTTAACAAGTTCAACTTTATTAAATTGATGTTGTCTTATTAGTCCTCTTGTATCTTTTCCGGCAGAACCGGCTTCTCTTCTAAAACATGGAGTGTATGCCGTCATATATTTAGGCAGTTCATCCTCACTTAAAATTTCGCCTGAATAAATATTTGTAACCGGAACTTCTGCGGTCGGAATTAAATATAAATCTTCTTCTTCACATTTATACATATCCTGTGCAAATTTAGGCAGTTGTCCTGTTCCTGTCATTGCTGCTGCATTTACCATGACTGGCGGAAGAATTTCTTGATATCCGTGTTCTTGTGTATGAGTATCCAGGAAAAAGTTAATAATGGCACGTTCTAATTGAGCTCCTTTTCCTTTATACAATGAAAATCTTGATTGAGCTAACTTTACTCCACGTTCAAAATCAACTATATCTTTTTCAGTACAAATATCCCAGTGAGCTTTCTGCTCAAAATTAACCTTTAGAGGTTCCCCTACTCTTTTTATCTCAACATTGTCATCTTCCGATAGTCCTATTGGCGTTGTTTCATCAGGAATGTTTGGTGTTGACAGCAGTAAAAGTTTTTGTTCTGCATCAAGCTGTTGTTCTTTTTCTTCTAATGATTTTACTTCATCAGCCATTTCCTTAACCTTAGCTTGAATTTCATCTGTATTCTGTCCTTGTTTTTTTAATATGCCTATCTCTTGAGACATTGATTTTCTTTTGGATCTTAATTCATCAGCTCTTGTCTGAACCTTTCTTCTTTCAGAATCTATTTCTATAATTTTGTCTATTGATAATTCAGGATTTCTTCTCTTTAAGAGTTCATTTATTTTTTCAGGATTTTCCCTGATTAGTTTTATATCAAGCATTATTCTCACCTCGTATTCTTCTGATTATTATATTATTAAAAACACGTATAAAATAAAAGTTATTTTTTGATATAATTACACTGAGGGAAAAAAGTTGGAAAAACAATATACCAAAAGAATACTGTTTGTTGGCATGCCTGATATGGCAATTATTTGCCTTAACAAACTTGCAAAAAAAAAGATTAATATAGCTGGAGTTGTTCCGCCGGCTAAAAATGAACCAACATACAGATTGATGTGTGAAACAGCAAAAATATTGGGACTTAGTATTATAGATTATGAAAAATCATTAAATGAGTCTTCTTTTCTTGAAAAAATAAAACAATTAAATATTGACCTCGGAGTTGTTGCTTCTTATAATAAAAAGTTTCCGTCAGAGTTATTGAAATTGGCGAAAGACGGATTTATAAACCTTCACCCATCCAAATTGCCGGATTACCGGGGAGCTAATCCTTATTCACATGTTATTTTAAATGGCGAAAAAGAATCGGCTATTACTCTTCATTTTATGGATGAACAATTTGATACCGGTGATATAATTTCTCAATATCGTTTTAAACTTGATGAAGATGAAACAATGGGAACTTTATTTTACAGAACTAATGAGATGTGTGCTTCAATGATTTACGAAGCTTTGGATTATTATGAAACACATAAATTTCCAAGAAAAATTCAACCATCAGGAGATAATTTTAAGAAAGCAGAATGTCTGTCTCTTGAGAAAAGAAATGTTTTTATTGACTGGAATAAGTCAGCAGAAGAAATTGAACGTTTTATAAGAGCATTAAATCCATTTATTGGTGCATATACGTTTTATGACGGGGTAATTATAAGAATAAATTCCGCATATATTTTGAATAGCGGAAAAAGAAATTCAAATCCCGGATGTATTGTGGATACAAAAAAAGAATTGAAAATTGCCTGTGGTTCTGGAGTTATACAAATTGATTCAATGCAATATGGAGGATTCTTTATCTGTTCAGGAAGAGAATTTATAGAAAGAATAAATCCTAAAAAGGGAGAAAAATTTTACAATGAACAATCTTAATTTTCTAACGGCAGGGCTGCCTTTAGCTTCAGGAAATAAAGGCTATCAAACAGGTTTGGATATTATAAAAAACCTTAATCTGGACGGACTTGAAGTTGAATTTGTCCACGGTGTAAGGATGAATGAAAAAAACCAATCTTTAATAAAAAATTATGTTAATGAAAAAGATATTAAAGTTACCTGTCATGGACCTTATTATATAAATTTGAATTCTAATGAGCCGGAAAAAATAGACGCAAGTATAATTCGTATTGTAGAAACAGCACGTATGGGTAAAAACATAGGTGCTTACAGTATTACTTTCCACGCTGCTTTTTATATGGGGAAACCGGTTGATGAGGTATATAATACTGTTTATAAATCCATGGAAAAAATCACAGAAATTTTGGAAAAAGAAAATAACAATATCTGGATTAGACCTGAGACAACAGGAAAAGGTACACAGTGGGGAACACTGGAAGAAATAGTGAAACTTTCAAAAGAGTTTAAATATGTTCTTCCCTGTATAGATTTTGCTCATATCCATGCACGAAACAATGGAATTTATAATACTTACGATGAATTTTCAAAAATGCTTGAATATATGGGAAACCAACTCGGAAATGAAATTTTCTCTAATTTTCACGCACATATTGCGGGAATTGAATACGGATTAAAAGGAGAAAAAAATCATTTAATACTACAAGAAAGTGATATGAACTATAAAGACCTTTTAAAAACTTTTAAAGCCTTTGATGTTAAAGGAGTTCTTGTTTGTGAAAGCCCGAATATTGAAACTGATACAAAACTTTTAAAAGATTATTATCTTAGTTTGTAGATATTAGATTAGATGGTTAATCCATATTACCTGAAACTCTTACTTGCACTTAAATAAAAAATATAATTATAATAAACTAAGAGTTTTATTTCAAAGCATGAGGGAAATATTTATGAAGTTTGAAACATTAGCAACACAGGGATTTATTGATTTAAAAAAACAAAATCATGCAGTATCTACACCAATATATGCAAATACTGCATATAGTTTTGACAGTGTGGAATATGCTATCAATTTGTTTGATTTAAAAATAGAAGGTGATATATACTCAAGATTATCAAATCCATCTAATGATATGATAGAAAAAAGACTAGCCGCTTTGGAAGGCGGAGTTGGTGCTCTGGCAACTTCTTCCGGACAATCTGCAGTTCTCATTACAATGTTAAATATTGCTCAGGCCGGTGATGAGATTGTTACTTCCGATAAAATATATGGCGGGACTTATAATCTATTTTCAAAAACTTTTAAACAAATGGGTATAACTTTCAGATTCATTAATTCAGATAATCTTGAAGATTATGAAAAAGCAATAAATAATAAAACAAAATGTATATATACAGAAACAATCGGAAATCCCAGAATTAAAATTGCAGATATTGAAGGACTTGCTCAAATTGCTCATAAACACGGAATCCCTCTTGTTGTTGATAATACGGTAGCAACCCCGTATTTATGCAGACCTTTTGAATTCGGGGCGGATATTGTCGTTCATTCAACTACAAAATATTTGTCCGGTCACGGAAATGCAATGGGCGGTATGATTATTGATTCGGGAAATTTCGATTGGACCCAGAATGATAAATTCAAGATGTTTACAACTCCGGATGAAAGTTATCACGGTATTATTTATGCAAAAGAATTTAAAAATGCTGCTTTTATTGCAAAAGCACGAGCTCACTTAATCAGAGATTTAGGCTGCTGCCAGAGTCCTTTTAATGCTTATTTAACACAGCTCGGGATAGAAACTTTACACGTAAGGATGGAAAGACATTCTCAAAATGCATTGGAACTTGCAAGACATTTAGAAAAGCATCCTCATATCAATTATGTTATTTATCCGTATCTTGAATGTAATCCTGATTATAAACTTGCCAAAAAATATCTAAAAAACGGTGCATCTTCTTTAATAGGTTTTGGAGTTAACGGTGACGGAACTAAATTTATTGAAGCTTTAAGATTATTTATTCACGCTACTAATTTAGGTGATGTTCGGTCTATTATTACATATCCAGCAGGAACTACACACAGGCAATTATCTGACGAACAAAAAGAAAAAGCAGGTATTACCAATGATTTTATGAGAGCTTCGGTAGGCCTTGAAAATATAGATGATATAAAAGAAGATATAGATAATGCGATTAAAATATCCCGTTTATAAAGGTTAGTTTATGGAAAATAAAAATCAATCCGTAGGTATTGTTCGTACAGAATTTTATACAATAGATGAAAAAATACAGTTTGAATGCGGTGTAAATTTCGGACCTATTACTGTTGCTTACGAAACATACGGACAATTAAACGAAACAAAAGATAATGCAATATTAATAGTCCACGCACTTACGGGTGATGCTCATGCGGCCGGATATCACAGTGAATCTGATAAAAAACCTGGCTGGTGGGATACTATGATAGGTCCTGACAAAGCTTTTGATACCAATAAATATTATGTTATATGCTCTAATATTCTTGGCGGTTGCAGCGGTACTACAGGCCCTTCAAGTATAAACCCTGAAACTAATGAACCTTATGGTACTTCTTTTCCGGTTTTTACTATAGAAGATACCGTAAAAGTCCAAAAAAAACTTATTGATTTTCTTGGAGTAAAAGGTATATATACTGTAGCAGGCGGTTCTATGGGAGGGATGCAGGCTATGCAGTTTGTAATATCTTTTCCATCAATGGTAAAATCTGCAGTTTTAATTGCTACAACTTCAAGATTGTCTCCTCAGGCAATTGCTTTTAATGCTGTCGGCAGAAATTCTATAATTTCTGACCCGAATTGGAATAATGGTAATTACTACAATAAAGAAAATAAACCAGACAGAGGCCTTTCTAACGCAAGAATGATTGGTCATATTACTTATTTATGTGAAGAAGCAATGTATAATAAGTTTGGAAGAAGACTTCAAAATAAAAATCATTACGATTTTAATTTTGATATTGATTTTCAGGTAGAAAGCTATCTTCAACATCAAGGACAGATTTTTGTTGACAGGTTTGATGCTAACAGTTATCTGTATATTACAAAAGCCGTTGATTATTTTGATCTGGAAGAAAAATACGGCTCTTTACAAAATGCATTTAAAAATTCAAATGCTAAATATTTGATAATTTCTTTTGATTCTGACTGGCTTTTTCCTTCAAGTCAGTCGAAGGAAATTGTTAATACATTAATGCAATTAGGTAAAGATGTTTCATACTGCGAAATTAAATCTCCTTGCGGGCATGATGCTTTCCTTCTTGAATATGATGTACAATCAAAAATAATTAAAAGTTTTCTTAATGAGCATATTGAGGGAAATTATTATGAATAGTCATTATGCAAATTCAAAAGGACTTCATCTGAATTATTCAATAATCAAAAACATTATAGAAGAAAACTCCAGAGTTCTTGATTTGGGCTGCGGCAACGGATATCTTTTGAAATTATTAAAAGATACTAAACAAATAAAAGGAAATGGTATTGAAATTTCTCAAAATGAAGTTATAGAATGTCTTGAAAAAGGTTTATCCGTTATACAGGGTGATATTGATGATGGTTTAAAACAATTTTCCGATAAATCATATGATTATGTAATATTAAACCAAACTCTTCAATCTACTTATAATCCTGATTTTGTTCTTGAAGAAATGCTCAGAGTAGGGAAAAAATGTATTGTCAGCTTCCCTAATTTTGCATACTGGAGAATAAGATTTAACTTCTTTATATCAGGTACTATGCCAAAATCAAAAGTGCTTCCTTTTGAATGGTTTAATACGCCTAATATACACCTTTTAACGGTTAAAGACTTTTTTGAGTTTGCTAAAGCACATAATATTAATATAATAAACTGTATATACACAACAAAAGCAACAGTTAGAAAAGGAATTCAATACAGCTTATTTTCTAACTTCTTTGCCGAAGAAGCAATTTTCGTTATATCAAGAAATTAAAGGTGTAAATTTTGCTAAACAAATCAAACTTATTTGATATTTTAAGAAAAAGCTATTCATATTTGTCTGAATATAATCCTTTTAACTATATATTTCCGCCTGTCAGATACTTCCTTGAACTTACTTACAGATGTAATCTAAATTGTGAATTTTGTTTTATAAACGGCAGCAGAAAAAAAAATGAGCTCTCAACTAATGAATGGTTTAATATAATTAATCAAATTCCTTTTTATTCTTTTATTTCGCTTGTTGCCGGAGAAGTACTTTTAAGAGAAGATTTTTTGAAAATTTTAAATAAATCCTGTTTAAAAACACTGGGAAAAGTAAGCATTATAACAAACGGTGTTCTGCTTAATAAAGACTTAGTAAAAGAATTTATAAAAAACAATATGCTGCTTTTGTCTGTTTCTGTCGACGGATATAAAAAACATCATGATATAATCAGAAAGAAACAGGGACTGTGGGATAATATCTTTGATTGTTTGTATTTTCTTGATGAAGAAAAAAGTAAAAACAATAAAAAAAGACCTTTAGTAGATATTAAAAGTGTTGTACTTGAAGATAATCTTGATGATCTACCAAAAATATATAAAGAAGCAGCAAAAGCCAATGCTGATTTTTATTCACTTTCTTTTAAAAGAAATAATTTTTTAAGACAAAATTCTGAATTAAAAGATTCTCTCTCAACAGAATTTTATGAAGATACTTACCCGTTGGTAAAATATTTTGATGAAAAGCATTTCAGAGAAGTTTACAAAGAATTGGAAAGTATTTCAAAAAATGTACGTACGAAATTAAGATATGCTCCTAAATTTAATCCTTCTGGAGATGAAGAAAAGATTTTAAAATATTTTTCGGCTTACGATAAAGATGTCAGGGAAATATATTATCCTTGTAATATACCATTTTCTAGCATTTTTATTACCCCTGAAGGAGACGTATATCCTTGTCTTTCGGTAAAACTTGGAAATGTCAAAGAAGACAAAATACAAAAAGTCATAAATTCCTCTGAATATAAAGCTTTTCTATTACAATTAAAAAAAAGAAAAATATTTAATGCCTGTCAGCTTTGCTGTGATTCTTACGTTAAAGATAATTTTTGATTAATCTTATTCCGTATTTTACATAGTTTAAAAATACCTGAAATGTCAGATTCTTGTTAAAAAGTTTTTTTATAATATATTTGAATCTTAAATGGTATTTCAATACTACTTCTTTTCTGAAATTCATTAAATAATCTTCTGAAAGATAATTATCGGAAGATATTAAATATTTAAAAGAATCTTTTCCAAATATTTTATTATTTATTTTTTCTTTAATAGAAGAATATAACTCTGTTCCAAAAAAAGGAGTAACTATTGATAATTCTATAAAATCAGTATCTAATTTAAATATTAATTCTTTTGTTAAGTTAAGGTGTTTTTCTGTTTCCCAGGGAAATCCGATAAGAAAAAATCCAAAAATTTTTATTTTATGTTTTTTTATTAAAGCTGTTATTCTAATACTATCTTCAACGGAGATGTTTTTTTTCATTTTTAACAAAGATTCATCGCTCCCTGATTCGTACCCAATTGCAATCATAGAGCAGCCTGCTTCTTTCATTTTAATTATAGTTTCTTCATCAAGCGTATTTGCTCTTGAATTTGCAACCCAGTTGACTTTTCCTTTTAATTCCGAATGAATTATTCTATTGCACAGTTCTGTTACTAAATTTTTATCAGCTGTAAAAGTATCTGATTTAAAGAAGAAATCTTTAATATTATATTTGCTAAAACATTCAGATATTTCTCTGAATATTGAATTAATACTTCTAACCCTTATTTTTTTACCTGAAATCACCGGAGATAAACAATAAATACAGTCAAAAGGACAGCCTTTTGATATAGTTATTGTAGCCATAGGTCTGTTTGTATCAGGATTTATATATAAACTATTTTTCATTAATGAACGGTCAGGAAACGGTAAATCATCAAGATTATCAGGAAAAGCTTCAAGCTTATTTATTTCCCATTCGTTGTTATTTTTATACGCTATTCCTTGAATCGAAGTTATTTCTTCATTTTTGTTAAATATTGCATCAATCAATAGGGGTGCAATGAATTCGCTTTCTGCACCTATTAAAAAATCAACATTGCTAAAATCAAAATTATTAATAAACTCTTGTGAAATATTATAAAAAATTGCACCTTTTAAGATTATAACTGTTTCTTTGTTTATTTTTTTTATTTCTTTTATAAAATCAAGGTCATAAAAAATACTTCCATTTGTGGTACTTATAAAAATTGCATCGGGTTTTTCTCTTTTGAAATCGTTAAAGAAGTCGGTTATTTTAAGTTTTTCTGCCGGATAGTCCTTAAGAAAAACAGAAAAATTTTTATTTTTTAAGGCTGAAGCAATATAACCCAAATCATTACAGGCTCTCAATGCATTCGCAACAGAAGCATTAACATTTATCTGGCATCTGTCTTCACCTCTTTGATATACTTCTCCGGGCGGATATATTAACATTATTTTCTTCATAACTTTATTATATTACTTTATTATTTAATATCTAATATGTTAAAATTATTCAGAAAAGGATTAATATGAACTCTAAAACTATAAGATATTTATTCGGAATATTTCTTTTGATGATGACTCTTTTTTCCTTTTATTATTCTAAAATAGCTTTATTTGTAATGGCTGTATTTATTATAATTATTGCTATAAATGAATATCGAAATATGTTTAAAAAAAAAGAGATATGTCCTCACAGCTTTTTACCTGAAATAATCGGGATTTTTTGTTCTTATATTTTTATATTTAAATCTGATATTGCAGAACACAATATAATAACACCTGTTATAACTATTGGTATTATTTTGTCCTTCATTTTAACAGTATTAAAAAATTCTAAACCGTATATTTTGACATCTTTAAGTACTATATGTGCTATAGTCCTGACCTTTTGCGGATTGTACGTTATAAAACTTACTTATTATTTTGAACACCTGAGTTCTTTTTATGTAATAGCTGTATATTTTTTAACTGTTTTATCAGGGGATTATGCGGCTTCAGTTGTTGGCTTACACTGTAAAAACAAAAAATTTCTTGCAGCAGAAATAAGCCCTGAAAAAACACTTCAAGGTGCAGCGGCTAATTTAGTAGTTTCTTGTCTTATATGTTTGCTTTTTGTAAAACTATTAAATTTCTCAATAATAAAATGTATAATTTTTGGCTGTGTTATTTCTGTCTTTTCACAGTTTGGAGATTTAGCAGTATCAACAATTAAAAGGGATCTTGGTATAAAACACAGCGGAAATATGTTTTATGTCTACGGCGGGATACTGGACAGGCTGGATGCTTTTATTTTTTCAGCTCCTGCTGCATATTACTTTTTATATTTAATATCTGTTGTGTAATAAAGAAGGATTTAAAAAAAATTCATTTCATACAAACGGTGAAACATTTTTTTTACAAAAATTTATATAAAGATAAAAAAAAGACAATGTAAAACAACTTTCTTTTTTGTATTATATGTATATTTAAGTTAGAAGTAAGGTTATTAATGTCAGTTGAAAATGTTTCTTTCATTTGTCAAAGTAACAAAAATTTGCAGAATCGGATAAGGAAAAATTCTGCAAATTGTAATTATCTTTTAAGTACAAATAAAAATGAAGATAATAGACAAAACAAACTGCTGCTGAATGAAATTAGCTCTTCTGTTTTAAAAGCGAACTTTTCTCCTGTATCATTTAAAGGAAATGCACCAAGTATAAAAAATTCATATATAATTACTAGTGAAAAAGATATACCATTATTAATAACTAAGAAAAATGACTCTTATGTAGTTGATTTTGATTCTCAAACAGAAATAATATACGGTATAGATGCAGTTAAATATCTTGATTTTAGCCCTTATCATCAGTACGATACACAGGTAATTTTCCCTAAAAATACAGATGGTATTATCAGAGTGGACGGAAAAGAAATTAAACTTCCTGAAAATACAGCTGTCCTTATAAATGAAGATAGTGAAGCCGAAATAGAAGTAAAAAGAGGATATCCAATGGTCATAATCTCTAAAAAAGATTATGATTGGTATGAAAGATACGGAAGAAATGCAAGCGATATAAATATAAAGAATAAATTTCTTGAATTAATTTATTATAATTCTCATTTATATAACGGAGAATTCACTCCAAATGTTTTATTATCGGAAAAATTGAGAGATGAAGATTTTCTTAAAGGATTATCTATTGATAAATGGGCATCAAGAAATAATCTTGTTTATGATATATATGCAAAAAAAGATTTGTTAAATGAAGAAGACTGTGCCGAAATAGAATTTGTAAAAACGTTAATGGATAAACTTTATTCAAAAGGAATTATAGAGTCTAAAGATGACGGATATGTAAGATTTCGTTCTTTATATAACGAAGATTATCAAAGAAAATATTTAGCCGAGAACGGATTTAGTGACAAAGAAATAGATTTATTAATGCCTGTATGTATTAAAAGCAGACAGATAAATATTGATTCTAAATTTTCGATAAAAACTTCAAGAGAAGGACTTGAGGCAGAAACTATAAAAAAGATGGAAAAAGCCGGTATTCTCTTTAGCAATAAAAACAATACTTCTCCATATATATACTGGAGAGAATGCTATGGCAATGAACAATCTTTAAGAAACAAATTAAATAAAGAAGGTTTTTCTCAAGAAGAACAATCAACCATAGTAAGAAAATGGCGTGATTATAATAATACCGGTTTTGATATCAGCGGATTAAAATTTTTAAACGCAAACTTAGCAATATATAATTTAAACGATAAATTAAATAACTGGACACACGAAAAAACAAACTGGGTAACCAATTCAACCGCTATATCATCTTCAGAAGGAAAAACCCCCTTTATAGGTGTTTCTATGGTTCAATCAGACAAAAAAACACCTGTTTCAATGGATGAAATAAGAAGAGAAGAAAAACTTCATATGCATCCGAACTTAGAAGAAAAAAGACAAACAGAAATATATATGGTAACAAGCGGGGCGGCGGCTCTAAATATTGTAAGAAACGGCAAAAGCCAGATTAAAATTTTAAAAGAAGGTGACCTTGCTGTTGTAGGACCGGGAGTTGCTCATTGTATAAATTCTATAATAGGTGAATATGAACATATTGTTACACAGGTACCTTCCGCATTCCAATATGGATTCGGATTTAAATCAATAGTTACTCCTCCTGAAGATTATAATGAAGAAACTTTGAAACAGGAAGCTTTTAAGGCTTTACTTGAAGCAAAAGAATCCAATGTAAAAATGTAATATAAAAATAAAACTAACTGTGATAATTAAAATGGATGTAAATATACACCCCATCTACCTTACGCAAGTACGCACTTCATTACAAAGAAACATAAAACGAGGTTAGATTATATAATCTAACCTCAAATTATTTTGGCTGGAATGAATTCGCAATTCGCAGACTAGTTTTTTATAATACCTTTTGCAAACCATTTTAATGTAATTTCGTTAGGAAAATTAGAAAGATATAGATGTATATAGGAATTTGTTTTTTCTTTAATAGATACTGTATAAGATAAAGCCCGTATGTTGGGTTAAAACCCAACATTAAAGGAATTAAAACTAGCGGCATAATATTACAATATAATGTAAATATAAAATAATTAAAATTACATAATATTGCAAATAGCTAAATCGATGTAAAGAATAGTAAAAGTTTAGAATAATAGTGTTATACAAAGAGTAAATAATAGAATATAATATGGTAATTATATGCGTATATTTGGGGTTAAGAAAATTTTATGAGTGACGAGAATACGAATATAGAAAATAATCAAGAAGAAAATTAAAATAAACCTAAATGCAATGAAAGCAGGTGGAAAAGGTCTTGGTTTTAAACCAACCCTACTTACTATTTGCTGGCGATAAACGGGTATTATACAAATTACAATAAAACTTATAATTTAAATTGTTATTTCATTTAATAATTTTGTAATAATTAATAAATTAAGCTATACTTTTTAGTAATTTTATTTTTATCCTGTAGTTACTTTTATAAAGTGAAAAATATATGAAAAAAATTGCTATTAATATTATTGTGTGTTTTCTGTTAATTATCCCATTTGACTTTTGTTTAGAATTTATTGATTGGTTTCGTAATGAAATTCTTAATATAAGCATTGAAGAATTGAAAGAATATAATAAACACGGCATTAATCTTGTCAGTCCTTTTCATTACACGTTGAAACACATTAGTTTTGAGGAATACTATAAAAATGAATCAAAAAATTATTCGGATGACAGACGTATAACACGCTCCTCGAATCATAATAAAGGGGCAATTATAATATTTGGTGATTCTTTTGCTTATGGAGCCTGGCTGGACGATAATGAAACATTGAATTATCAATTATCCAAATTAACAGGCAGAACTGTATATAACCGGGGGTTTTCTGGTACAGGGCTTAATGAACTTTTGTTTTTAACACGGTATAACGATTTTTATAATGATATTGATAACAACAACGTATCATTAGCTGTATATACTTTTATACCGGAACATGTGTTCAGAATGTATTGGTCAAAATATGGTATTTTGGGGCATATTCATTTTACTCACGTCGGATATACTGTCAAAAATGGTATGTTAGTTGAAGATAACAATATTTTCACTTATTTATCAGCATTAAAAATAGTAAGAAAAATAATTAAATCTTATTATGATAATAAAATTACGGAGAAATATTCACAAAATATATCAGATGCAATTTTCCTTTATTTTATGTCAGCAAGAAATGAATTGCAGAAAAGATATCCTAATATTAAATTTGTCATTCTAAAACATCCACATTTTATCGGAGATTCATGGCTTTATGACAAAATATACAACTCTAAACTTTGGAAAAAGCTTGAAGATGAAGGGTTTTATATATATGATATGAACACTTGTATAGATTCTGATATATTTAATGTGGAAAAAGGTTATATACTTATTGATAATCATCCGGGGCCTAAGTTATGGCAAGATATGAGTCTAAAATTAAAAGAAGACTTGGATTTATAGAGCCTATAATCTGTGGTTTGGAAGGCAAAACATAACAAAAAAATGAGAATAAGACGAGAAAAAAGAAATCTGTATAAGATATAAATATCTCAGAAATTTTTTATTACGCTGTCAAAACTAAACTGCTTATTAATAATAACCACTGTAAGAGTTACTTTAAATTAGATGCAATCAAAAACTTAAAAAAGCCCTTTAGTAATAAAGGGCTTTTTACTGGGGCGGAAGGATTCGAACCTCCGAGATGCCTGGACCAAAACCAGGTGCCTTACCACTTGGCGACGCCCCATTAAACCCGTCTTTTTTATATTATTAAGATAATAGTTAAAAGTCAAGTAATTTTAATTTAGTCTTTTATTATATTTCTTATATACTTTTATTTATTTTTATGACTATAATTATATTATAGTATGTATTTTTTAAAGGAAATTAATATGCAAGCAAGACGTGCTGCCAGAGAACTAGCTTTGATTTTATTTTCTCAAATGGATTCAATTAAAGATTTAAACAAATGGGATTTTCAGGATATTGTACTTAAATCGGTAAGAACATTGACTAATTCTTCGGCGGATGACCTTAAATCTGTAACAACTTCTATACTGGAAATAAAAGAGTATATTGAAGAATATGAATCAAACCATCCTAAAAACCTTGAACGTCCTATTGATGTATCAAATATTCCTGTTCCTGTTCCTATGACATCAGATATGCAAAATAAACTTGACGAATTGTTAAATATAGCAGAAAAAACAATGCTCGCAATCGAAATAGCTGAAATGTCAACACTTGAAGAAAATTCACATGTAAAAGAATATATTATTAAAATAGCAAATGCTTATAAAGAAAATAAAGAAGAAATTGATGAACAGATTAAAAAGTATGCATTAGGATGGGATATTAACCGTCTTGTAAAAATGGATAAAGATATTCTAAGGATAGCTATATGTGAATTACTTTATGTTAAAGATGCTCCATTAAAAGTTATTATTGATGAAGCTGTAGAACTTGCAAAAAAATATTCAACTGAAGATTCTGCTTCTTTTGTTAATGGAATTCTTGGTAAAGTAGTTATTGAAAATAATTTAAAATAAATCATTACGGTAATTATGTTTAATTTTTTTAAAAAAAATTCTCAAGATAACAACAATCCTCAAGAAGAGAAAGAAAAATCTTCTTTCTGGAATTTTTCTTTTGAAGGATTAAAAAAAACAATATCAAATACTACACAAAATCTTGTTGAAAATGTTGTATCAAGTGTAGAAGAGGAAGAAGAATTTGATGATTTTATACTTGATGATATGGAAGATTTACTTATAAAAGCAGATTTAGGAGTTAATCTTGCATCTTCTATTACAGATAAATTAAGAAAACAAACAAAAGTAAAACCTTCTCAAATAAAACAATTTTTAAAAAATGAATTTGAAGAAATTCTTAAAAATACAGGCAGTTCTTGTTTGAACTTTGATGATAACGGTTTAAATATATATTTTATTACCGGTGTAAACGGTGCGGGAAAAACAACATTAATTGCTAAATTGGCATACAAATTGAGATTGTCGGGGAAAAAAGTTCTGGTTGCCGCAGGTGATACTTTTAGAGCGGCAGCAGAAGAACAACTGGATATTTGGGCAAAACGGGCTCAGGTTGATATATACAGAAAAGACGGGATTGATTCTGCGGCTGTTGTTTATGATGCAATTAAAAAAGCACAGAATGAAAATTACGATGTTCTTTTAATTGATACAGCAGGAAGATTGCAAAATAAACGTAATCTTATGGAAGAATTAAGTAAAGTAAAAAATGTGATTGATAAGCTTGCACCTGATTCTTTAAAGGAAAGTATGCTGGTTTTAGACGCAAATACCGGTCAAAATGGACTTTCTCAAGCAAAATTGTTTTCCGATTGTGTCAACTTAACATCGGTAGCCCTTACAAAACTTGACGGAAGTGCAAAAGGCGGAATAATTATAGCTATAGCAAAAGAATTTTCACTCCCTGTAAAACTTGTCGGAATTGGTGAAAAACTTGAAGATTTAAAGCTCTTTAATTCAAAAGATTTTCTTGATGCTTTGTTTGACAAATAATAATTCATTAATTTTTATTAAAAACAAAATACATTTGTGCAAATTAAATCTTTTTCTGACTTTAGTCATTTAAAAGGATTTAAAATGCAAATATATGATTATTGTGTTGATTCAATTAGTTTAATTAGAAAAGCAAAAAATGCAAAAAGTCTTGGAACTCTTGGTCAAATAGAAAATGCGGCAAATCCGTTAAAACAAAAACCTGTTAAGGTGTTATATTCAAATGAGTTAATACGGGCAACGCAAAAAGAAAAAGATCTTGTTAAAGGAAAAACTCCATACGAAATATTAAAACTTGCAGGAATAGGAACAAAAAAATTAAAAGATGGGACTTTTGCTCTGACAGAATATCGTCAACCGTCTTGCTTTACAACTTTTGCTGACCTTAATGTTGATGAACCTCCTTTAATAACCGGTGTAACAAAAATTCTTAAAAGTCTGAATTTATTAAATACAAAACTAAAAAATACAGGTAAAATCGCTACTGTTCAAGATGATGTTGTTATAGGCGGAAAACATGCTCTTGAAGATATCAGTTCTCTTAAAACTATTTACGGTTCTGTTATTGTTTATGCCAATTCTAGACAAGAAGCTTTGGAACTGTTAGCACATTTGAAATTCAGACCCAAAAAAGTATACGGAAAACTTATTATTATTCCAGAAGAAGTTCATAAATTATAGAAAATATCCGCATAATATGCGGATATTTTCTATTACATTACAGGTAAATTATTTTACTGTAAAAGTAGCAGTTACTGTTGCTACAACCTTTTTCTCAATAGCACTTGTATCATTGTAACCGTAATCAGAAACATCGGTAGAATCAACCGGAACAATTTGGAAAACGCCCATTTTTGCACTGTTAATAGTTCCTATTCTTCCGCCTGTACCTTTAACTAAACTTTCAGCTCTTTGTTTAGCATTTTTAGATGCTTCTCCAACCATTTTTACTTTTATATCGTCGAGATTTGATACAAAGTACTGCACATTTTCTGCATTGAGATTTATATCTTGATTAATAAGTACATCTATTTCTTTAGATAATTTTGTTAATGTTTCAGTATCATTAGCCTTAACTGTAACATTTTGATATACAGTATATGTATCAATATCATTTGTCATATTTCCGTTTGGAGTCCTTTTATAATTTTCATAGCTGCTTATAGAAGAAAATGTAATATTATTTTCTTTTATTCCTTTTGAGAGAAAGAAATCTCTGATTTTAACAGCATCGGAATTGATTTTTGCATAGCCCTGTTTTAAAGTTACAGCTTTAGTTCTAAAACTGATATTCCAAGAAGAAGAATCAGATGTGACTTTCTGACTTGCACTTCCTGTTACTCTTATGGTCTGATTTTGCAGTTTTTGAAACTCAACAATAGATTTAGAAATAACATAAGATGAAAAAATACCGCCAAGGGCAATAACTACACCAAGAAGAACAACCTGATAATCTTTTATTTGCATATTTATCTCCTTTTTATGCGTCGGACAAAATTTTAATAAAATTTAAAAAGTTATATTTTTTTAGATGCCTTGTTTACTGGTTTTAAAGACAAGTCAAATAACATTTGTTCAATTGGATGGTTTTTATATAAATAATAACCGGTAAACTTACAATTTTTGATAGTATAAAAATAACAAAAATACAGACGACACCTGATTAAATAAAACTCCCGCTCAAGGATTCGAACCTCGATAGCAAGATCCAGAGTCTTGCGTCCTACCATTAGACGAAACGGGATTATTTTTTATATTTTATTTTTATTCATTTGAACAGATTTTATTTTACTACAAATATTATATTTTTTACATATTTATTTTATTTTTTTTAACGAAGAAATAAAGTTATTATGTTCCACATCTCCATCAACTTTTGTTAAGAATATCTGGCAATCCTTTTCATCTGCATCAATATCAGGAAGCTGGGCAAGTTCTGCTGCATAATAATTCATATCATTTCTTGAGTTTAATGGAATTCTGTTTGCAAGAGAGTTCAAAGAAAGATTTCTTAAAAATCCGGCAAAACCTTTACTTTTATTTGTAAATTTTGTATATATTCTTAATATTGCATCACTGTTTTCTAAGTCGTATCTTCCTACTATGTATGCACTTAATTGTGGTGCATACGATTTAATTCTTATTAATTCAATAACATTATTTTTCAATTCTAAATCACCTGTAATTTTATCAAAATTACCTTCAGGAATATTTACCATATCAGAAAATATGGTAGGACTAATCATTGCTAAAGGATTTCTAAATAATGCTGCAAATTTTAAAATATATTCCACCAATCCTATTTTTTGAATTGTACCGTTTTTAACTACAAATTTAATTGAACCGTTTAATTTTAAAGAATCATCAGTATTTAAAGCAATAAGTCCGCTAGCTTTTCCGGAAATTTCTCTTTTTAAATTTAATATTGCAGTAGACATAATATCCGAGTTAACGTCTTTTATACCAAGACGAAGAGAATATTTTTTATTTTTTAAATCGCATCTTACATCAGCAGATGAATGACCTTCGGCAATTTCAAATCTATTTGAATATAGCTTAAATATACTGTTTCTATCAAGAGACATTTTTGCTGCTATATTCGCAAAATTTATTTCGTTATAATTTCCCTTTTTTATTTTTAAAATACATTCTTCAATAATGAGATTTTTGGGGTCAAAGGTCATATTTACTGAATCAGAATCATCTTTTTCTATATCTTCTATATTATAGTCTGCTGCTTTAACCGGTGCTGTCATTGCTTTCATTATTCTATCTATATCAATATCATCTATAACAAGAGATGTATTCTTAACAACTATAGGAAATACAAGGGCATTAAGTATTTTCCCTGAAAATTCATATCCGCATCTTCTGTATTTGCCGTTTGCGGTTATGTTTACTGTTCCATTTTCTGTTTTAATTTTTCCTTCTTTTAAAAATAAACGCTGGGACGGTATTATAATTTTCTCGGCAAACAATTCTCCAGCCAGAACAGGATATTCCCCTTTGTTAACATAATACATATCACCCCAGAATTTACCTCTTTTAAACATCTTTTGTCCTATCAAAACATTTAAAAATTCACTCGGAAGAGGGTTCGGTATTTCAAATCCAAGATCATAAATTTTACCTGTTATTATATTCATATTGCCTTTTATATTCAAAATAGGCTTAACTCCACGTGTGTTTTTATTTAATTCTTTTGCAATATAGTAATTTATTGTTTCTATATTCAGCTTTTCACCAGTTAAATGAATATCAGCAGTTAATGCTCTGTCAAAATTTACCGGACTTAAAGATGAACCTTCAACTAAAATGTCATCGCCTTTTGCAATTTTACCCATCATCTTAATGTCAAAATTATTGTTCATAAAATCAACAATTATTTTGGATTTACTTTTCCCTTTTAATGTAAATTTAACGCCAGCAAGTTTTGATAAATAATCCTCAAAAAAGTCATTTGTTAACAGAGCATTAATTACTATATTAGTATCAATTGTTTTTAAATAATCTTTAACACTGCCTTCAAAATCAAATTCATTTTCTTTTTTATTGTTATAGAAACCTTTGAAATTTTTTAAGGTTAAATCTTGTCCTTTTATGGAAATTATTCCTGAATTTAAAGTAAAAGGCAGATTATTTAATTGTACAATTTTAGCTGATAATCTGTTCAGTATTATTTCTCCGTCAAATGAATTATTGGTTAATTTTACTTTAAAATCAACATCACCATTTATTCTGCCCAGCATTGCCAGTACATCTTTTATGTTATTTTCAACAACATCGGTTAATAACAGTTTTATAACATCAGGAATGAAAAATCTTTTTGAAAATACAATAACTTCATAATTTTTTTCGTTATCGGCTACAGCATTAAAAAACATTTTTGAATGATTAATTGTTAAAGGACAATTATCTACGTAAATATGTTTGTTTTTTATTACAATTTTGTTGTTATCTGTAAAAGAAACATGAACAGTTCTATTGTTTCTTGTTATATCAGCATCAAAGTTGAGATGAACAAATCTTTCAATTTTTTTAGTATTATCAATACTTACATTATTAGCTTTCAGATTAACTAGAGTATCCGGCTTTGGATTATATATAATTTCAAAATTATTAACATATAAAATCGAATCAAATAAATCTATCTTCCAATCAAAATTTTGTTGATTGTTATTTTCTTTTGAAGACAATTTAAACAGCTTATTAAAATCCGCAAAAACTTTATCTGCTCCAAATCTGTAAACTATTATTGTCTTTTTTAACAGTTTGCTGAAAGAAAAAGAAGTATCAAGATTTTCAACTTCAAATAGTCTGTCATTTTGTACGTTAACTATAATTTTTTCAACACTAAAATCAATAACTGGAGAAAAACCTGTTGTTAACTCCGGATTAATTATTTTTATATCAAAATCAGAATATTTACTAACTGTTTTTTCTGCAAAATTTATTATTTTATTGTTTGAAACAATAAAAGGTAATACTTTTACATAAACAAAAGAAAATAAAACAAAGAAAGTTGTTATTAAAAGAAATATAACAAATAGAACTTTTGAAATTTTTTTCAACATAATACCTCTATGCTATAATTTAATTATGAAAAAATTATTACTTATACTATGTACTATACTATTATTTATATCTCAAAATACAGCATTTTCTCAAGTTAAAATTTTTAATGAAGAAAACAAATTCGGCATAAAAGATGAGAATGATACTGTAATAGTAAAGCCTGAATATAATAAAATAATAAGATTAGAAGATAATGCTTTTATAGTACAAAAGAAAAGTAAGTTCGGAATAATTGATACAAAAGGTAATATACTTGTACCAGCAAAATACCGCCATGCGGAAAGAGTTCTGGGGAAGTATGTAAAACTCGGAAATTATGGAGATTTCGGGCTATATGATTCTAAAGGTTTTGCTCTTATCCCTCCTGTATATGATTCTTTAGATTTGTTATTTGGAGGAATGATATTAACATATAAAGATTATAAATACGGAATTTCTGATTTTAATGGAAAAATCATACTTGATAATAAATTTGAAGATATTTATATGCCAAAACCCAATATTATGAGAATCCAATATAACGGACAATGGTATGAAATAGAGCAGGTTTCGGCACAAACTCTTACACTGCCTGATGATGTAAAAGCAGTAACAGCAAGCCCTGATTATAAAGTGTCAAGTCTTGTAGTAAATACAGGAGTAGTATCAGGATATTCGGTGTTAACTTTTACAGATTACTTGATAAAATTATTTTCTTCAATCTCACCTGCACATGAAGATACTATTGACCAGCTTATGTTATCTCAAGGTGCAGAAACAGTGTCAATATTAATAAAACTAACCTGGCTGCCTAAATATCCATTTTATTATGCAAGAAATTATTATAATTATGTAAGAAATCCTAATAATGGACCTTTAACCGTCGTAAGAAAAAATTTATGGAATAAAATAAAAAGAACGGATTAATTAATCCGTTCTTTTTATTTTGTTTTGTTTTTTATTCTTCAGAAACAGTTTCTTCTTCAGCTGAATTATCAAGAGATGCTATATCTTCATCATCAACGGCATACTCTTGAGAATCTTCTATTTCTTGTGCTATTTCATCAACTGTATCATCATCATTTTCCTGTGTTGTTTCTATTTCATCAGAATGCTGCTGATGCGGAGAATACTCCATTTTTTCAGCTTGAGAAACGCTTTTTATATCTATCTTCCAGCCTGTTAATTTGTGTGCAAGCCTTACGTTTTGTCCATCTCGTCCTATAGCAAGACTTAATTGATCATCAGGGACAATAACAAATGCTTCTTTTGAATATTCATCATCCGCTAATATATCAACTGAAACAATTCTCGCCGGAGATAAAGCATTAACGATATATTCAACAGGGTTATCAGAATATCTTACTATATCAATTTTTTCATTTTTTAATTCACCGATAATAGTTTGGATTCTGCTTCCTCTTGGCCCAATGCAGGCACCAACTGAATCAACATCAGGATCATTACTTGCAACCGCAATTTTGGTTCTATAGCCTGCTTCTCTTGAAATTGACTTTATTTCTACAATTCCATCTTCAATTTCTGGAACTTCAAGTTCAAATAATTCCCTTACTATTTCTGCGTGAGCATGTGAAACTATTACTTGAGGAAGTCTTGCCGTTTCTTTAACATTAAGAACAAATACTCTGATACGGTTACCGGGTTTGTAATATTCTCCGGGAATTTGTTCTTTTGGTGGCATTATTGCATCTGTCTTGCCTATATTTACAATAACATTTCTGTTTTCAACACGTTGTATAATACCTGTAGTTAAAGTTCCTTTCTTTTCCATAAATTCATCAAGTACTAATTTTCTTTCAGCTTCTCTTATTCTTTGTGTTATAACCTGTTTAGCACTTTGAGCGGCAATACGTCCGAAATTTTCCGGTGTTACTTCTATTTTAACTTCATCTTCAAGTTCAACTTCATCATCAATTTCTTTTGCTTCTTTCAACGAAATTTCAAGATTCGGATCTTCAACTTTATCTACAACTAATTTTGTTCTAAAAACACCGATTTCACCCGTTTGTTCATCCAATATAGCTTCAACATTAGGAACATCTTTTTGTTTCAAATGTTTTTTATATGCTGCAACCATTGCATCACATAAAGAAGCAATAATAACGTCTTTAGAAATTCCTTTTTCCCTTTCTAATTCTTCGCAAGCTTCAAATAGAGCTGTTCCTATTTTAATCATGTTTTCTCTCCTATATTTCACTCGAGTATAATTTTGCTGATACAATATTTTCTTTTTTTATTAAAATATTTTGTTTATCTTTATATGTATAAACCGTTAACCCTTCATTCTCGTCAAAATCTACTATTTTGGCGACAAACTGCTTTTCGCCGGAATCATCAACAGGTTCTTTTAGCTTTATATTTATATCTTTACCTTTAAAGATAAGATATTCTTTATCTGATTTTATTTTTCTCTCCATTCCCGGGGAGCTTACTTCCAAGTAATATTTAAAAGGAATTAAATCTTCTAAAAAATCCGATAAGCTTCTTGACACTTTTTCACAATCATCAATTCCGACTTCTCTTTCTGTTGAGAAAATAAATATTCTTAAAAACCAGCGGTGATTTTCTTTAACTAGTTCAATTTCGACCGGAATGAGTCCGAATCTCATGAGCGTATTATCAATAAGCGGTTGTATCTTTTCCAAAATTTCATGTTTATTTATATATTCAAAAGAAGTACTTTTATTTACCTGAGATTTATTATGTTTATCTCTCGCCAAAGTCTAACTCCTTTCTTAAATAAAAAAGAAACGGAATACCGTTTCTCTAATCAACATAATTTTATAATAACACAATAAAATAATTTTTAAAGTAAAGATTTATTGCATAAAAAATAAAAAATCATTTATATTCTATTGGCAGCTTAATACCTCTTTTTAAAAGTTCTTCTTCAACTTGTTCAAGACGGGAAAGAATATCTGATGCTTCTTTTTCAAGATTTTCTTCTCTCGCATATTTAAGTATATTGATAAGAAAAGCTCTTTCAGATAAATATCTTGTATATGCATTCTTAAAATCTGTTTTTTCAATTTTGGCAACAAATTTATCATAATCAGATTTTGTAATAGAATACATAGTATCTTTTCCCGTTATTTTTGAATCAATATTTTTGTGTTTGTTGTTGTTAATTTGTTCCATAATATACTCCAATTATAATACACTTAAGGAATTTCCGCTATAGACATATCTGAAAAATATTGTTTAAATTCCTCAACCGTTAATGTAATAACTTTATTATCAATTGAGCTTGATATATCCCATGGATTTGTAACTTTAATAACCGTTTCGCCAGCTTCATTTGTTGTAACTTCAAAGCTGTATGCATGACTTGAAACTAAACCGTATGGCAGATTTTCAGGTGCTGCATCAAGAAGCTGCTTATATATTTGCGGATTATCATTAAGGTATTGGTGATATTTTTCGGAAGAATTCTTATATATTTGTCTTAACTTTTCTTTTGTCAATATCGTAGCAGCTGTAATAACATAATTATCCTGCATTTTAGGATTGGCAATTATTTTATCTAAAAACGCATCTATTTCGTATGTTGTGCTATATTTTTTTACATTATTAAGCCCAAATGCGGAAAATACAAAATCAGACCATCCGCCTCTGCCTGCTATAAATTCATAATTATTTAAATTATAATGTGCGAGTATATCTTTTGCCTGATCTATGTCATAGATATTGATGTTACGAATCTCAATTATGTCTTCTGCTATTTCCCCATATTTAGTTTTATAAGCTGTAACTATCTCGTTTAGGGCTTTTTCATCTAGTGTACGACCTCTGACATCAGTTAAAATAGATCTAAATTGTCTTATCCCATCATTATTTAATGATCCGTCAGAATTAAATAAAACATTAAAGTTTATAGATTCAAAGAAAAAAGGTAGCTTATCTTCACCCATTATAAGTAGTCTATATTTGTCGTTTAAATCTTTCTTTAAACCTTCATATATGCCATCTAAATACCAATAAAGGGCTTCTGGATTATTATTAATTTTTTCATCAGAAATGTCTACTTTATTATAATATTCTTTGTTTGAATTATAAATATTGAGAATATATGAATTAAAATTATTAATATCTTCTTCGGCTCTTGTTATTGTATCCATATTATTGTTTATATAATTATTTGTACAATCAACTTTGTATAAATATTCTAACAACTGAATGCCTAATGCCCCTGTGACAGCATTATTCGGATCAACTCCCAGATCTTCAATTTTTTGTCCCGGTTTTATTACAATTTCAAGACCAGAGGTTGGCATTTTAACAGATATATTACCGTCCGCATTTTCCGTAAAGCAGGAAAGTAAAATTTCTCTTGTTTCAGGATTACTCATCATTGTATTTAATGCTGAAACAAGATAACAGTCTCCAGAAGATTGTTGTCCGGAGGCGTATCTGTCAACAGCTGGAAATAGTCTACAGTATGCATCTTTACTAATATTAAGTTCTTTATAATCTCCGTTTACAGTTTTGAAATAGATGTTATCAGAACCCTCTACTTCGAAAACATCCCCTGCTTGAACTTTTAAAAGCCCTTCAGATATATTTTTAACGGAAGGAACCATTAAATCATTAACACTAACACCCAGAGAGGCTGCTTTGTATATAAGATCAATATCCTGAGCTACAATTTTTCCTTGCGAACTGGAAAAATCCATTTCTTTATATTTATTTAAGTTTATACCATATTCATAATATATTTTATTAATTACAGATTTTACTTCTATATTTTCTAAAATATCATTGGCATCAGTTTGTGATAGAAAATCTTTTTCTGAAATATAATCTTTTATTTCATTTATAATGCTATCTTGAGCTCCAGGATTTGCACTGGATTTTGCTTCATACATATCATAAATTTTTTCGTATTCCACATTTTTAAGTGCATTCAATAACTCTCTTTTGCTATTATCACTATAACTTAATATTTTAGAGTTATTCAACATTTCTAAGGCTGCATCATAATCGCCTGAGGATTCATAATATTGTGTGATTCTGTCTATTTCGGCTTGAGAGAATTTATTATAAATTTGTTTTTCAGAAAAACCCTTAGATATTAAATAATCATAGGCTTCATCGATATTACCTTGTTTGAACAAAGCATCAGCAGAATCAAAAGCTTCTTTATTGTATGTATTGACTTTAGCTCCGGCTATACCGGTTATAATACCTAATAACTGGCTCAAACCTTCTCCTGACAGGTTTACTTCTCCCGTTATCATCAAGTCTGTTAACAAACTTAAAGAAGCATCTGTACCTATTTCAGCAAGGAAAGATAAAGTTTTATTTTGAGTCGCATTAAGAACAATAGCATTTGTTTTATTAGCGACACCGTTAATTTTCGCTCCTGAATACAATAAAGCTATTTCAGTAATTGTTTTTTTCATTAAATCCCACGCTTCATCGCTGGTTAAACCATTTTCAGAAGCTAAATTATCTACTAATTCAATTGCATTATCACTGAACATTCCTGCAACTGCTGTCCATTTTCCTGCACTCATAAGAGCAGTACCTGCCGGTGGACATACAAATGTTAATATTCCTCCCGCAGCCATCATTGCAATACCGCCAATTTGTGCAACTGATGCTAATTTTTCAGCAAAACCATCTTGATCGGCACAATATTTGTCTATTAATTTTTGGAAGGCGGTATTATTGCCGAAAGCTTTTTCCTGATCAGCAATATGTTTTGCCTGTAGTCTTTCAATAGAAAAACCCATTTCTTCTGCAAAATCATCAGAAAATTCTCTGGCAAATACATCTAAATCAAAGCCCATAGGCATTGTTTGTATCATATTTGTAACAGTAAATATGTCATCAACAGTTGTTGTATAAGTTGTTCCTTCTATTGGACCGAAAGTTGTACTTTCATCAGGACGGGTTACAACTAATTCATTATTTTCATTTATTTCAACTGATTTTACCCACCCGAATACTTCCGGATTATTAAGAAAACCATCTTGAAGCAGTTTGTTTAATTTTGCTTTACCATTTTCTTTGCCATAAAATGACTCAAATAATTCAAGTACTTTTCCAAGAGAACTTGCAGAACTTATTTGAGATTGAAAAGTTGAAATTTTTGATAAACCGTTTAATGCTAGAGAATATAATTGAGCTGATTCCAGATATTCACTAATATTTTCTTGATTATATTCTTTTCCTGTCCATTTTTTATAGACATCTTCAAAGGAAGTATTTCCTTCATTGTTTAAAGCAGCAATCATTTCATTAATCATTTGTTCTTGTTCATCAATTGCAGCTTTAATATCTTCTTTTGAAATACCTAGATCAGTTAATTGTTTTACCCAATTATATGCATCTCTGATAACACCGTCTTCATTTTCCTGGGCATTGAACTGAGATTTTATATTTTCCAAATTTTGAGCAAAAGTGTCTATTAGAAGAACATAATACTGTTCTTCCTCTGTTAGCACTTTATCTGTATATTTTGAAGCAATATCATTTGTAATTCCTTGTGAAGCTGTAATAACGGAATCACTCATTTCAGGAACGTTAACCAACTCGGGAATATCTTGTATTTCAGTAATATTATCTTTTTCATCTTCAACAATATCTTCTATATCTGAATCTTCATCATAATAGATATTATCATTCCCTTCTCCTCCGTCAACAGTTCCTGTCTCGGAATTATCAATATCTATACTGTCGTCACCTTTTCCGCCATCAATATTTCCAGTTTCGGAATCGTCAATATCTATAATATCATCACCTTTACCGGTATCAATGTCTCCGGTTTCCGAGTTATCTACAGTTACGGTATCATCACCTTTACCGGTATCAACATCGCCTGTTTCTGAATCATCAATATTTACATTGTCATCGCCTTTACCTGTGTCAACATTATCAGTTTCGGAATCACTTATATTTACATCATCATCACCGTTGCCGGTATCGATGTCTCCGGTTTCACTACCAATAATATTCACGGTGTCATTACCATTAAGCCAATCAAAAATATGAGAAGCTCCTGTTGCAATTTCTCCGTCTATTGTTGTATTTTCAAACGTGAAAGTGTCATCATCATTTCCACCATACACTTCATTTAATGAAGAATTAACGGCATAAATGGTATCATCATCGTAATTTCCATGCAGCTTCCCAGTGACAGAAGAATCAAAAATGTTAATTATATCATCACCTTTGCCGCCTTTAATATTATTTACAGAAGAGTTGTTTTTTATTTCAATAGTATCAGAATCGTTTCCCCCGGAAATTGTACCTTCTACTTTAGAGTTATATATTGTAATTTTATCATTCCCGCTGTCACCATCTATATCTCCGGTCACCGTTGAGTTATTCAGATTTATTTCATCATTACCTGTACCACTATCTATTTTGTTTATTTGAGAATTACCACCTATTGTTATTCTGTCATCTCCACCACTTGTGTCTATTTTTCCTGTTACAATAGAGTCATTAATATATAAATAATCGTTTCCGTTGTCCATAAAAATATCATTAATTACGGAACCTTCGTAAGCTCTGATAGAATCATCGCCATTTTTTGTTATTATATTACCCGAAACTTCAGTGTTGTACAAATATATATTGTCATCCCCGCTGCCGGTGGTAAGTTTATCAAGAGTACTATCAAAAATCTTGATTTTAACATCTGAATCACCGCCGTCGATAACAGCATTTTCAGCACCAACAAGAATAATTTCGCCCGTATTTTTGTTAACTTTTACTATTACATCTTCAATATCATCTAATTTAATAGTCGTTCCGTCAGGTAAAGTATATGTATATGAAGAATTAAAAAATCCTCCTTTTTCAGGTTCAATTTCTTCCCAATCAGAAGATTCATATATTTCTTCATAATTTTCAAAAATGGACATATCTTCATCTGAAGAAGATGAAGAAGAAGTCGTCTGTGTACTACCCGTACTACCTGCTTGAGTTGCACCTGTCCCTGTTACTAAAGGATCTGTTTCCATGCAAATCTCCAATTTGTAAATTATGAAATATATCGACAGATTTATACTTTCCTTTAGTATTAATACTGCTTATTGTTAAGTTATTTTAAGTTTTATATTTTAGTTATTAATGTATAATGATTATGGGTATACATTTTAAATTTATAAAACATAAGAGATAAAATATGAAATCAGTAAAAGAAGTTGCAACAGAATCTAAGATAATTGATAAATTACAGGGATATCCCGTTTGTACAAAACTGGTTAAAATTTTGTTTGCTGATGCCCAATTGCAGGAAATGCAGGATTATGCCAACAATGTATCAATAAAAAGATTGGGCTATAACGACCACGGACCTGTTCATATGAGACAGGTGGCTATAAACGCAATAAAAATGCTTAAAATTCTAAATGAATGCGGAATAAAAACTTCTATTGAAAAAGAAGAAATCGGAACCTTCGAGGACAGTTTATGTGCTGTTATAATTGCAGGATTAATGCACGACCTAGGGATGATGACCGGAAGACAGGATCATGAATTAATGTCTGTTATTCTCTCTGCCCCTATTATAGACAGAACCCTTTTAAAACTTTTTCCGAATGATATTCATAAAAGAGTAATTATTAAATCTCTTGCAACTGAAGCAATCATAGGGCATATGTCTTCAAGAAAAATACATTCTCTTGAAGCAGGAATAATTCTTATTGCTGACGGATGTGATATGACAAAGGGAAGAGCAAGAATCCCGCTTGCCATTCATAATACTCCTAAAGTCGGTGATATTCATAAGTACTCTGCTAACGCTATTACAAGAGTTTATATTCATAAAGGCGAGAAAAAACCGGTAAGAATTGATATTGAAATGTCTTCTGAGGTCGGGTTCTTTCAAATAGAAGAAGTCCTTCTTACTAAAGTTAACTCAAGTCCTGCTAAAGAATATATAGAACTCTTTGCCGGTGTCTCCGGTCAGGAAAATAAGTGTTACCTGTAATTTTATCTTTGTTATCATTTAAAACAAAAATGTAGGTTTAGATATTTTCATTTTGTGGAAAATACATAATTATTAGTGTTAGTTTTGAATGAAGAAGAGATTTTTATGAAGAAATTTTGTTTAATTTTAGCTTTTTTAAGCTTTGTATCAGCACTTCCTTCGTATGCAATGAAAATTATTGTTAACGATAAAAATGACCGTATTGTATATTCAAGATCAAATTTGTTTGATAATGAAATAAAGGATAATCAGTATTCTTTTGAAAAATACATTAATAAAAATAACTATGCATCGATTGAAGATTATGCTGCCGCAAAGCAGTATAAATCACAAAAAGAATATACTTCTTTAAAAAAGTTGAGTAACGAAATAAGAACAGAATTAATAGGAACTACCTGGAATTATGATGAAACTGAATATGTTGAAAATAATACTGCGGAAGTTGACGGCGAAACTATTTCTCAATATGATGAAACCGGCTATTCTATGGATTACTTACTAAGAAATTCAAGAGAAGCAGCGGATTATTATACCAGAGATCTTAATCATGATCCTGAATTGCTCATTCCGTCCGGATACTAATTGTGAAGTATAAAACTTTATCAGGACTTTACAAAATAGAGTAAAGTCCTGATTTCTTATGTCGTTTTTATCTTCAAGTAGGAATACACTTATATCTCAGAATTATTATAAATTTTTTCTCATAACATATTTGCTTATTAAATAAAAAGTCCAAAAAGATATGTAAAAAATGGTTTAGATTTATAATCTTATGTTAAACTGTTTTATAAAAGAAATTAATATGTTAAAGAAAATTATAATAAACTTGTTATTAATATTTACCGTGTTTTTTGCAATTGAGTATGCTGCTTTTGTAAAAACAAAAAAAGAAAATATAAAGTTTCAACAATTAGTTAAATTAGAATCAAACAAAATACAAAATTACAAGACAAGATATGTTTTAATGGAAGACTTTTCTCCTGCACCTTTTAGAGGGTCTTTTATAAATAAAGAAACTAATAAAAAACCTGTTTTATGGTTCGGATGTTCTTTTGCAGAAGGTGCAGGCTTAGAAGATAATAAAACTCCGTGTTATAAAATTTCACAGCTGACAAGAAGGAGTTGTCTTAATAAAACTAAAGGTGCAACAGGTGTACAATATATGTATTATCAGCTTAGCAAACAGGATTTTTCCAAAGAAGTTCCACAGGCTGATTTTATTATATATACTTTTATATGGAATCATATTCATAGACTTTATAATTACCAGATAAACCCGCTTGTAGATATGTTTAACCTGCGTTACAAAAATAACAACGGCACTCTTGAAGAAATTAAACCTGTTTTCAAACCTTTATATTCTTCTTTTTTCATAAGAAGGATTTTGAATAAAAAAGTAAACAAATCCGTTTTGCGTGAAGCAAATGATTTTGAATTATTTAATCTGATAATGAAAGAAACTGCTGAACTTGTAAAGAAGTATTATCCCAAATCGACCTTTATAATGCTGGAATTTCCTGATACATCAAGAAAAGAGCTGCCTTTAAAAGAAATTAAAACACTTGAATCATACGGTATAATTGTCGTTAGAGTTAAAGATTTAATAGGGAATGCGGATATATATGATGATAAATACTGGCAGCCCGGGAAGATTCATCCGTCAGAACAAGTTTGGGATATTATTCTGCCGGAATTGGTAAAAAACTATATGCACGATAAATATTTACAGAACGAATAACTGTAAATACTTATAGATTTGTGCTTTAGTATCAAGTTGACTAAAAAACAGATTATATATAGAGAATTTATTTGGTTTCAAAAAAATCAAGAATTTCTTTTATATGTCCGTCTATATCAACTTTTTCCCAATATTTTATAATGTTTCCGTCTTTATCTAAAATGATTGTTGTACGGTGAAGTTCCGATGCAGGTTTAATTTGCTCGGCAAAAGCTTTTTTTAGTTTATTAAATTTATCTGAAAGAAGAATGAAATTTAATTTATGTTTTTCTTTAAATTCTTTATGTTCCTCTATTGAATCAGAACTTACACCGATAACTGCTGCATATTTATTTAATTTATCCATTGCCTCTTTAAATTCGTAAGCTTCCTGTGTACAAACAGGCGTATCATCTTTCGGGTAAAAATAAATAATTGTGTAACCGTTTTTAAAATCAGCAAGCTTGTATTTTTTATTGTTGCCGTCTTTATCAATTCCCTCTGTTTCAATGTCAAGATAATAATGCATAAAACCTCCTTTCTGCTATTTTAAGTTCATTTATGACTAATTACATCAGAAAGCAAGGTATAAATAATTTTGATTTTAAAAAAATTAACATTAAAAAAGAATGAAACTTTATTGTTAAACTATAGTCTTATACACGTAAGTAAATAAACAAATAAAATAATTTATATTATAATTATAATGAATAAGGAGAGAGTTGTGAAAAAAAGATTAAAAAACACATTACTAATTACTTTAACCCTGCTTCTGGTTTGTGTATACTGCAACAGAAGCAATACAGCCATGGCACAATCTGATACAGCCTTATATGATATGGTATGGAAAATTGTTAATTCTAAATATTTAGACCAGACAAATAACGGGCAGGATTGGGAAAGATGGCGTCATAAGTATGACGATAAAATTAAGACTCCTGAAGATGCTTATATTGCAATTGATACAATGATAGCAAGCTTAAATGACAGATATACAAAGTTTGTCCCTCCAAAAGAGTTTGAAGAAGAAAAAAGTATGATAAAAGGCTCTTTATTCGGCATAGGCGTTCAAATTGGATTTAGAGACGGTAAAATACTCGTTATTTCTCCTATAGAAGATACTCCCGGAGAAAAAGCAGGCTTAAAACCAGAAGATGAAATTCTTGAAATCGATGGAGTTTCTACAAAAGATATGACTGTTGATAAGGCAGCTGATAGAATAAGAGGTGAAAAAGGTACTTCAGTAGAACTCTTAATAAAGAGAAAAGGAGAACCAAATAAGAAATATAGTATTGTTAGGGATGAAATTGTAATAAAATCTATTTCGGTAAAGCTACCCGAAGACTTTAAACTTGATGATAAAATAGGTTATATAAGAATCAGTTCTTTTATGGGAAAGAATTCGGGCAGTGATTTTGAAAAAGAACTCTTAAAAATGAAAGATAAAGAAGGTATTATTATTGATTTAAGAGCAAATTCCGGCGGATTACTAAGTAATGCCATTGAAATAGCAGATATGTTTCTTGATGAAAATATAATAGTCAGTACAGTTGACCGTGACGGGTATAAAGACACTGCAAGATCAAGAAGAGCATTTATTTCCGATCAACCTTTGGTTGTATTAATCAATAAAGGCAGTGCTTCTGCTAGTGAAATATTGTCAGGAGCATTAAAAGATAATCAAAGGGCAATATTAATCGGAGAAAATACCTTCGGAAAAGGGCTTGTACAGGAAGTCAAATCTTTACCTCCTTTTGGAGCAGGACTTAATATTACAATTCAAAAGTATCTTACTCCGAATGGTACTGACATAAACAAGAAAGGGATTGCACCTGATATAGAAGTTAAGCTTACAGAAGAAAATATTAAAGAAAAAGATGATGTTCAATTAAAAAAAGCTCAGGCTGTTTTACTGCAAATGATTAAAAATGAGAAGACAACGTGTAATAATTAATTGAGCTTTTGATAAATAATTTGAGCAGCATTTAATACAGGATCAATTGCTGGAGAATATGGTGGAGAATATGGTAAATCCAAATTCATAAATGTCTCCAGCTTTGTTTTACTTAATATAGCAGGAATCACTGTATTTATTCTCCGGTTTACGTCACCGTCACCTATACCCTGTACACCTAAAATAGTTCGGGTATTTTTATCGACAATAAGCTTTAAGGTTACTGTCCCGGGATTTGGCATATAACCTGCTTTATCCCGTTTCGTAACAATGGCAAACTCTGGTTGAAAACCAAGTTCTTTTGCCTCTTTATAACTTATTCCGATTATAGATATTGTCATATCAAAATATTTTGTAATGGTTGAATTTAATATCCCGTCAAAGTTACAACTATCTCCGGCAATATTAATTGCAGCACAACGTCCTTCTTTATTTGCAGTTGATCCCATAGGAAGCCAGGTGTATCTGTTTGTTACCAGATTGTATTTCTCACAGCAATCGCCAGCCGCATATATACCGCATTTAGAACTTCTCATTGTACTGTTTACTTTTATACTGTTGTTTATTCCTAATTTTATTTCACTATCAAGTAAAAAGTCTGTATTTGGTCTTACACCTGTTCCTAGAACAACAAAGTCTGTTTCTATTTCTTTTCCGGAAGAAGTTATAACTTTTTTTACTTCTTGATTTTCATCTCCTTTAAACTCTATTACTTCTTCTCCGGTCAAAATGCTTACTTGTCCGGGATTTCTTCCTATTATATAGTCTGTAATTCTGTGAGCAAAATCTTCATCAAACATTTTTAAAATTTGTGAATTTTTTTCAATTAGTGTCACCTTAAGCCCGTTATGAACAAAAGCCTCAAGAGTTTCAACCGAAATATAGCCACCGCCTAACAGTAGTGCTTTTTTCGAAGTAAGCATTTTTTCTTTAATATTTATTCCGTCCTGTATGGTTCTTAAAGTAAAAATATTTTTAAGATTAATACCTTTTATTTCTGGAATTATAGGTATTGCACCTGTTGCCAGAACAAGAATATCATATTCTGCTTCATATTGTTTGTTTGAATTAAGATCTTCTATTAATATTTTTTTTTCGTTTGTTTTTATTTTTATGCATTTTTGTTTTGTATGTATATTTATATTTTGTTTGCGAAAATCATCAGGAGTTCTTACAATTAGAGAATCAGAGCTTTGTATTATATTTTCGATATAGTATGGAAGTCCGCAGGCAGAATATGAAATTATATCTTCCTGCGTATATAAATCAATAATAAAATCCGGTCTTTCTCTTCGCAGTTTTGCGGCAGTTTTGGGTCCTGCCGCACCGCCTCCTATAATTATTATTCTTTCTGACATATTTACCTTTAAAATATCATTTTTTGTATTTCTACTCCGCTAATATTAAGAATTTCTCTCTCTAGTTCCAGCGTTTCTTCTTCTTTTTCAGTTTGAAGTAGTATTATTCCGTTTGATGAACAAAAAAGAGAAGTGTTATTTATACCAATACGAAGTTTTATGATACAGTTATACTTTGTTAAAATTTCTTGTAATTCAACAGAAGTATCGGTTTTATCCGTTAATTTAATGCCGAGTATAATAGTCATAATTAATCTTTTATTTCTAATTTGTTTGTTTTTTTATTTTCTTCTTGGAGCTTTGGCAAAGTTATACAAAGAATCCCTTTTTTTAATTCGGCAATTGTTTTTTCAGTATTAATTTCATACGGGAAATATATTGTTCTTGAATAATTTCCGTAGCGGAATTCAGTTTTATGGTATTTGTGTCTTTTATTTTCTTCTTCTTTTTCAGTTTCTCTTTTTGCTTCAATTTTTATAAAAGATTTATTTATGTCTACATTAATATCTTCTTTATTTATTCCCGGTAATTCTACTTTAACTTTATATTCGTTATCGTATTCTTTAACATCAACAGGCATTGCCATTCCGTTTAATTCCTGATGAAAAATATACTCGGGGAATATATTATCAAAGCTTTTTTGTAAAATGGCATTAATATCTTCGTTTAATGTATTAAAAAAAGTATCAGGTTTTTTAATTAAATATTTCATAATTTCTCCTATGCACCTAAATCCATTTATAGTCTGCATAAAAAGAAATACTAAAACATTACCATACCGGCTAATAAAAAGTATACTTATTCAATATCTTCCAATGAAGAAGAGATATTACCCAATTGTTTTAGTTTTAATTTATTTACTACCGAATCAACAAGAAAATCGTATGATTTTATATTTTTTATGTTTGAAGAAAACTCCTTTTGAAGCATTTCTTCAACCATTTTCCTTATTCTTAAATCCTCTTCTATAAACTTATTATCAGCAATTACGGATTCTAAAAATTCATCACGTTTTCTGTCTTTTATATTAGACGAAGAAAATCTAAGCCAACCTAACTGCGGCTTTATGTTCTTTAATTCTTTTACCAGTTTAAAGTGTTTTAAACCGAACATTTAATGTGAACCTCTCCATCTATAAAGATAACGTCATACACTTTTCTTGCTTTGTTTTCCTTTATATATGATAAAACATTTTCTACACTTTGTACAGTCTTCATTTTTTCAATAATAGTATATAAAACTAAATCATAAAGCAAAGAATTATTCTTTAGTCTCGGGATTTCTTCTTCAAGAACTCTTTTTACTAAGAGACCAAGCTTTTCAGTATCGGAACAATCACTTTTTAAAGGATTTGTCATTCCATTAACAGAATTGTGCCTTTCATTATTAACTTCATTTATCCATTCAACTTTAATCCTTTTTTCAGTGTTAAACATAATCTTTCCTTTTCTTTTTTCTTTTTATTCCGATTCCGTAATAAAAAAATGTTCTAAATTTTTTGAATTAACATAAAAGCAGATATTATTTACAATTCTTAATGTACTTTGCATTTTGAATCATTAAGTTATTGAAGTTAATATTCCCATATTGACAAACATATAGAAAACGTTGTGGAGAAGTCAAATAAGATTTATAATATTGGCTTTCAATTTCTTTCCTAAACTTTTCATATTCCACCATCATTTTGTTTAAAGCTTCATCACCATAGTCATATTTGAATCTTAAAAACGGAGAAAAGTCATTTTGTTCCTGTTCAATGTTAATTTCGTATTCTTCAGGTTTTATACTTATAGGCGAGCCTCTTCGTACTGAAAACCTGAAAACATTTAAATCATGTATTATTTTATTTTCATAATTTTTCTTTATAAAAAGAAGTGTTTCCATATCTTCTTCATAAGTTGCTGTTGGAAAACCATATATAATATTTTTTAAATGTTTATATTAATAAGATTAAAGTTTTTTTTTAAACTGTCGATAATAAAAATATATTCGGAGAAATGTAAAAGAAAGGTGTGTCTTACACACGGGAGACAATAGTTTATGTCAGATTTTTCAATTGATTCAGCTTCTTTAGCAAAAAATATTACATCATCTAATCAGCAAATATGTGATTTTTCAGGATTGAGCAAAGAATATAATTCATTTAAGAAGAAAATGCAGAAAACAGATTTTTCAAATTCTTCTGCTTTTCTTGAAAAAGAACTTTCTTTACTGTCAAAACTCAAAGATGCAGCACAAAGAGAAGGTAGAAAAGAAGAAATTGAAAAAATTTCTCAAAGGGAACAGTCAATATATAAAATACTTGCGAATAATAGAATAAGTAGCCAGATTTCAAATGTGTATTACCGTCCCGTTTCTTTTTCAGGAAAAGGAGTAATTGAAAATACCCCTGTTTATGAAGACTATATTAAACAGTTCAAAGAGATATATGAAGGTATTGACGGCGACGAAAATGCAAAAAAAATCATTATTGCTCTTGGAAAGAAAAATCTTGGTGCCACAAATATTGAATACATATTAAAAAAATGTATGGATAATGAAGGAGTTGTTTCTCCTGAAAAAGCAAGAGCTGTTGAGATGTTTGCTTCTTCCGATTTTGAAAATTTTATAATTCCTCAGCTGCTAGAAGAATTTTCAGTATTTAGTGAAAAAGATGATACTGATAAAATTAATTTTGACGGGTGTCAAAGAGTATGCGATTTTAAAAAGAACGGAATGGATTCTGTCACAAGTTTAAAATTTACAAAATTTCTTAGCGGGGGATTTGCAAATGAAGAAGAAACAAAAGCTCAGCTTTTGAAAATGTATGATGCCGGTATAAATCATGATTTGATTTTGAAAATCATGGAAGCATTAAAAGTAAAAGATTATGAGACAGGTCTATATAAAATAAGTAATTCTTCAATACAGTCTTTAACCAGAATTAAAAAAGCATTGTCTTTAACAAGAGTAAACGAAAAAAACGAAAGAGAAAATCCGATTAATAAAAGAGGTGTTCAAAAATTTTCTTTCGGCGATAATATTATGATTATTAAAGATGGTAAAATTACATATGTATCTCCGGTAGAAGGTGAGAGCGTTTATAATTTGCAGCAGCAATATGACAATCTTGTTTCTGAAATTGAAGATAATTTGTTATATGAATTTACCAGCAAATATAAAAAAGATAACGGAGAAATAGATAAAAGATTTGTTAGAGCACTCATTGCATTAAGAGGACAAGGAAATACTTACGGTCAATTAATGCCTCTTCTTGAATTGTGTACGGATGAAAACGGTAATATCAACAAATATATACTTGATACTGTAGGTTTATTAAAAAATAACGGTGTTTTGAGTGAAGATATTCCTATTTTAATAAATTCTTTTGAAACGAATTTGGACGGTTCTTTTGATGAAAAAGATTTAAAAAACACCATTGATTTAACAGCTGCCGCTATTAGCGGAGAAGAAATAGCAAATTTATTATCTGCTCTTCATGATAATGATGATTTTAAAGATTTTATTTTGTATTTTGCCCAGGTATTTAATGATAAAATTTCTGTGGATGAATTATCAAAAATAGTATTAAACGGCGGTTTTGATGCTGATGAAAATGCTATTGATATTTTGTATAATTTGTTTCAAAATTTTTCCGAGCAGAATATTGATATAAATAGTGCTGAATTTATAAATTATGGCGAAAAAATTATTAATGCTGCTAAAAATATAGATAATGATTATGTTGATGAAGACGGTGCCGGTATTGTGTCTATAATGTGCAGAAAAAAAATGTCTCCCGAAGATATAATAGAAGTACTTGATATTTGTCACGATCAAAACGGTATTATTGATGAAAGATTAGCGGAAATTTCTTGGGATATGGCTGCACAAAATGCCTCTTCTGATGAAATTATTCAAATAATCAACTTCTGTAAAGGAAACAATCAAATAAATTATGACATGGTTGAAAAAATAATTACTTTGTTTGATTCCGGTGTTACAAAAGAGGAGCTGTCTGAATATATTTAATTTTTACTAATTTTCTTTGTTTTCTTCAATCCAGACGTATGTCCTTGAGCGTGTTGAAAAAAACGGATTGTTTAGATTTTCGTAATTTAACGGATTTGAAATAAATGCGTTAATACGTTTTATCCTTTTTTTTATTTCCAGAATATATATTTTTATTTTCATAACAAATCCAGATTTTGCGATATTAAATTTAATATAAAAAAGTAAAAATAGCTTTTTATATTTCATATTATAAAATTTGTTTGCACAATAAAACATATGCTTTCTATTAATATATTGATATTTTTTATTATACTTATGTATAATTTATATATGTACAATATATTATTAGTTGATGATACAAGAACCTGGTTATTATTTCATAAAGAAATAATCAATCAATTATATGGAAAGATTTTTCAAATTACACTGGCAGATTCAGCAAAAGATGCTTATGATATCATAAGACGTAATACTGAAAAACCTTTTGATATAATAATAACAGACCTTCAAATGGAGTCAGATTATGAACCTGAACTTGCAGGTGAGTGGCTGATTAAACAGATAAAAAATTTAAAAGAATATTCAAGAACAAATATTATAATAATTTCAGCTATGTTTAATATTGAGTTTATAGCAAAGAAGTATAATGTTGAGTGTATTCCTAAAAATATATTGATAAGGAATAAACTACTTTTAAAATTTATGTTTGAAAAAATTATGCCGTTTTTAAACAATATTTAACTTTTATAAAGCTATAAATTTGGTGATAATTAATTATGTTTGTGTTAGCATATTTTTGATTATGGTTAATCAGGTCATGTCGAAATATTCAATAATAACATTAGATAAAGTATCATCTACCAACAGCTACGCTCTTGAGAACATATCAAATTTAGCGGATAGGACTGTTATATATACTCCCCATCAGACTTCAGGCAGGGGAAGATATAACAGAGTGTGGGTTAGCGATGATTCTGAAAATATTTACGTTTCTTTTGTCCTTAAACCTGAAGAAATTGATAATTTCCCTTTTGTTAACTTAACACAGTATTTGTCTATTATACTTTGCAGATTTTTAGAAAATGAGTTTAGTTTAACTCCTTCAATAAAATGGCCAAATGATATTTTAATTGACGGATATAAAATATCAGGAATTTTAGCTGAATCATTTATGCAAAAAAATGAACTTAAAGGAGTTGTTTTAGGCTTAGGTTTAAATGTGAATTTAAAAAAAGAAACAATTGAAAAGATAGATCAGAAGGCTGTTTCTCTTTTTACATTAACCGGATGTAAGTATGCACCAAAAGTGCTGCTTGAAAAAATATGCAATATGTTCTTTAAAGATTATGATGCTTTTATATCTGAAGGATTTAAATTAATTCAAGAAGAATATATAAAAAAATGCAGTTTCCTTGGTAAAAATATAACTATTAAAGGTTTTGACAGCAAAAAGGAATATTTTGCTGAAGACATTGATGAAAATGGCTTTTTAATAACAAAAGATAATTTTGGTAAAAAAAATAAAATAATAACAGGAGATGTACTATGTTAAATTTGGAAATTCTAAATGAAGGAATTGCAGCAATGCTGACAGGAATGATAACAGTGTTTTTCTTCCTTTCTGTACTATGGGCTGTAGTTTTTGCTCTGGGGAAAGTAATCACAGCATTAAATACATTATTTCCGGATAAAACTAAAACCGAAAAGAAAAATGATAGTTCTGATGTAGAAATAGCTGTATCTTTGGCAGTAGCAGCAAGAAAATAAAGATTGATTATCAGTTAGATATAAAGAGGAAAAAAAAATGACAAAAAAACAGATTAAGGTTATGGATACTTCTTTCAGAGACGGTTTTCAGTCCGTATATGGTGCAAGAGTATTCACCAAAGATTTTTTACCTGCATTGGAAGCAGCGGTTGCTGCAGGTTTAAAACATTTTGAAGTAGGAGGAGGAGCAAGATTTCAATCTCCCATATTCTATTGTAACGAAAATGCTTTTGACATGATGGATACAATAAGAAAAACAGTAGGTCCTGATATTAACCTTCAAACTCTTGCAAGAGGAGTTAATGTAGTTGGGCTTGATTCTCAACCTCGTGATATTATTAATCTTCACGCTAAAATGTTTAAAAAACACGGAATGACTACAATTAGAAACTTTGATGCATTAAATGATGTAAATAATTTAATTTATTCAGGACAATGTATTGTAGATAACGGTTTAAATCATGAAGTTACTATTACAATGATGGAACTACCTATCGGATGTAAAGGTGCTCATGATGTTGCTTTCTATGAAAAAGTACTCCGGTCAATTTTAGATGCCGGAATTCCTTTCACTTCACTGGCATTTAAAGATGCATCAGGAACATCCGCACCTCAAAAGGTATATGAAACAATAAAGAGAACAAGAGAAATCTTAGGACCTGATGCTCATATCAGATTCCATTCACATGAAACAGCAGGTACCGGATTATTAGCATACAGAGCTGCTCTTGATGGTGGTGCAGACGGAATAGACCTTTCTATGAAACCAGTATCAGGTGGTACTGCTCAACCTGATATTGTTTCTATGTGGCACGCATTAAAAGGTACTGAATATGATCTCGGTATCGATATTGAAAAAATATTAGAAACTGAAGAAATATTTAAAGAATGTATGAAGGATTATTTCCTTCCTCCGGAAGCTTTAGCAGTAAATCCTGTAATTATTTCTTCTCCTCTGCCGGGCGGAGCATTAACTGCAAACACTCAAATGATGCGTGATAACGGAACAATGGATAGATTCCCAGAAGTTGTTGCTGCAATGAAAGAAGTTGTTGAAAAAGGCGGCTTTGCAACATCAGTTACACCTGTTTCACAATTCTATTTCCAACAGGCTTATGCTAATGTTATGTTCGGTGCTTGGAAAAAAATGACAGAAGGTTATGGAAAGATGGTGCTTGGATATTTCGGTAAAACACCGTGTGCTCCTGATCCTGAAGTCGTAAAAGAAGCTTCTGAACAATTAGGCTTACAACCAACAACTGAAACAGTTCTTGATATTAATGATAAAGATTCATCAAAAGGAATTGAAGCAGCAAAGAAAATGCTTATGGATGCAGGTCTTGAACAGACAGAAGAAAATATATTTATTGCCGCAACTTGCAAAGAAAAAGGTATTTTATTCCTTCAAGGAAAAGGTACAATCGGCGTAAGAAAAAATGAACCTTCAAAAGCACAGGAAGCTGCTGTATCTTGCTCTGATTCAGAAGGCTGCACCGTTACAGTAAACGGTAAAAAATATGCGGTTAAACTTCAAAATGGTAAGGCCGTTGTTAATGGTAAAGAATACAGTGTTGATATTAAAGACGGAATTGAAGAAGATGCAGGTGCTTCTCAAGTTTCAGGCGAAGGAACCGAAGTTAAATCTCCTCTGCCGGGCGATGTTTTAAGAGTATTAAAAAACATAGGTGACTATGTTGAAGAAAATGAAGAAATTATAGTTATCGAAGCAATGAAAATGGAAACTCCGATTAAATCTCCGGTAAAAGGAGTAATTAGCGGAATGTCTGTTTCTCAGGGTGATAAAGTACATACCGGTCAAATTATGGCAAAGATAGGTTAGGAGGAAAAAGATGCAATTAGCAGAAGGATTACAAAATCTTTGGATGTCAACGGGTATAATGAATTTTATAAAACCCGAAGATCCTGCGTTGACAGGTGCTGCCCAGATAATGCATCAGTATGGTGCTCCAATAATGATATTAGTATGTTTGTTCTTATTATGGCTGGGTATAAAAAAACAATTTGAGCCGTTATTATTGGTTCCTATTGCATTTGGCGGTTTATTATCAAATATTCCGGTATGTGATATGGCAGGTCCGAACGGATTTCTTGGTATAGTTTATGAAGCCGGTATTCATAAAGGATTATTCCCTTTAATAATTTTTATGGGTGTTGGTGCAATGACTGATTTCGGTCCGTTAATAGCAAATCCGAAAACACTGCTGCTCGGCGGTGCCGCTCAGTTTGGTATTTTTGGTGCATTATTGCTGGCTTTGGTTTGTTTCGGCTTTACTCTTCCTGAAGCAGGGGCAATAGGTATTATAGGCGGTGCTGACGGTCCTACTTCAATATTCGTTACAACAAAATTAGCTCCTGATTTACTTGGTGCTATTGCTGTTGCTGCATACTCATATATGGCATTAGTTCCTGTAATTCAACCGCCAATTATGAAATTATTAACAACTGATGCTGAACGTAAGATTGAAATGAAACAATTAAGAGATGTATCAAAAAGAGAAAAAATTGTATTCCCTATTTCAGTATTAGTGTTATGTGCAATATTTATTCCTGATGCCTGCCCTCTCGTAGGTGCATTGACTTTCGGTAATTTGTGTAAAGAATGTGGTGTTACTGATAGATTATCAAATACAATGCAAAATTCTTTAATAAATATTGTTACAATATTCTTAGGATTGTCAGTTGGTTCTAAATTATCTGCAGAACAGTTCTTGACACCCCAAACATTGTTTATATTAATACTGGGTGTTGTAGCATTCTCTTTAGCTACAGCCGGTGGTGTTATTATGGCAAAAATAATGAACCTGTTTATAAAAGAAAAGATAAATCCTTTAATTGGTTCTGCAGGGGTTTCTGCAGTTCCAATGGCCGCACGTGTATCTAATAAAGTAGGTTTAGAATACAATCCTCAAAATTATTTATTAATGCATGCAATGGGTCCGAATGTTGCAGGTGTAATTGGTTCAGCTGTAGCAGCAGGTGTATTGTTATCAGTAATACCTCATTAGTAATATAAGTAAAAAACAAAATAAAATAAAAAGGAGAAAAAAATGGAAACTTATGGTGTAGAAAAACTTGGTATAATCGGACCAAAAGCCGTATATCGTAATTTGTCTCCGGCACAGTTAACAGAAGCTGCTCTTCGTCTTGGAGAAGGCAAATTGTCAAATACCGGAGCTTTAGTTGTTGCTACTGGTAAATATACCGGACGCTCTCCTAAAGATAAGTTCATTGTTGATACAGAAGGTGTTCATAATGAAATTGCTTGGGGAAAAGTTAATCGTCCTATATCAAGAGAAAAATTCAATTCAATAAAAGGTAAAATAGCTGCCTACTTACAAGGTCGTGAAATATTTATATTTGATGGTTTCGCAGGTGCTGACAAAAAATATACACAAAAATTCCGTGTTATTAATGAAATGGCAAGCCAGAATATGTTCATTCATCAATTGTTAATCAGACCTACTCAAGAAGAATTAAATTCTTATGGCGAACCTGATTATACAATACTTTGTGCACCTGGATTTAAATGTGATCCTGAAGTCGACGGCGTAAACTCTGAAGCTTGTATCGCTATCGATTATGAAGCACACACTATAATCATATGTGGTTCACAATATGCAGGAGAAATTAAAAAATCCGTATTTGCTACTATGAACTACATTATGACAAAAATGAACGTACTTCCAATGCACTGCAGTGCAAATATGGATCCTAAAACAGGGGAAACAGCAGTATTCTTCGGACTTTCAGGAACGGGTAAAACAACTTTGTCTGCAGATCCAGAAAGAAAATTAATCGGTGATGATGAGCACGGTTGGTCTCCTGATGGTATATTTAACTTTGAAGGCGGCTGTTATGCAAAATGTATTAATCTTTCAGCTGAACATGAACCTGATATTTACAATGCTATTAAATTTGGTTCTCTTGTTGAAAACGTTATTATGGATGAAAATACACGTGAATTTGATTTTAATGACGGTTCTTTAACTGAAAATACACGTGTAGGTTATCCTATTGACTATATTAATAATGCTCAAATTCCAAGTAAAGGCGGAATACCTAAAGTTGTTGTATTCTTAACAGCAGATGCTTTTGGTGTATTGCCTCCTATCTCTAGATTGGATAAGAACGCTGCAATGTACCATTTTGTAACAGGGTTCACATCAAAATTGGCAGGAACGGAAAGAGGAGTTACTGAACCTCAACCTACATTCTCTACTTTATTCGGAGAACCATTTATGCCAATGGATGCTTCAGTATATGCAAAAATGTTAGGTGAAAAACTGGATAAATATGGTACAAAAGTATATCTAGTTAATACAGGTTGGGCCGGCGGCAGTGCTGCTTCAGGGGCAAAACGTATGAAACTTGCTTATACACGTGCTATGGTTAGTGCAGCTTTAAACGGTTCATTTGATAATGTTGAATTTAAACATCATGATGTATTTAATGTTGATTATCCTACATCTTGTCCGAATGTTCCGAGCGAAATGTTAGATGCAAGAGGATTATGGGCAGATAAATCTGCATACGATCAAGCAGCTAATAAGCTAGCTCAGATGTTTGCTGATAATTTTGCCGCTAAATATCCTAATATGCCTTCAGAAATTGTTAATGCCGGACCTAAAGTAAAAGCAGGCGTATAAAACATTTGTTTTAAAAGAAAAACCTGTCATTATCTGACAGGTTTTTTTTTGATGATAGAAATTATGAAACGACTTTACAAAATGTTAATCTTGAATCATTAATATCATAGGTTCTTTCAGCAACCTGATTGCTTGTATTACCTTCAATTGTTATAACTTGTCCATTCTCTGTAACTTTAACTATACCAACATGGTCTTTAGTTCCGTCACCATCCCAGTCAAACAGTACAATATCACCGGTTTGAGCTTCTTCACCGTTTATTATTGCACCTGCATCTCTTGCGGCTTTATCTATATTTGGACAATACCATTTATTGCTAATATCTTTGTACCAGTCAGGAAGGTCTTCATAGCTTCCTGAATTCTTCATAATATATTCAACGAAAGCCGCACACCATGGAGTAGAAGATGAAGTATAACCTCCGTAAAGGAATATATCCGCACTTCCATTGCTTTCATTATATCCGATAAATTGTTGTGCAAAATCAGCTATATCTTCACCAAATTCACCAAAACAATAATCTTTTACTGTTTCTTTATTCTCAAAATTATTGATTGCTGTCTGTACTTCATTTACATAATTTTGAGCTGTTTGTACTTCTGCTTTTGCATTTGCTATTGCTGTTTGTTTTTCTGTATCATAAGTCTCTTTTGCACTGTTATAGGCTTCTAAATATTCCTTTATTTCAGGGTATTTCTCTATTATCTCTGCCTCAAGCTCGGTCATTTGCTGGTTTAATTCATCTAATCCGCCTTGACCTGAAATTAATTCTTCTTTTTCCTCTTTTAGTTGTTTCAGTTTCTCTTCAGCTTCATCCCATCTCGTTTTTGCTTCTTCTTCTTTTCTTTTTGCTGTCTCAACTTTCGTTGTTAACTCACTAATCTTTGAATTTAATTCGGACAATTTCGCACTGTCCATTTCACTTGTATCTATTGACTTTAATGCGGCAAGTGAAGTCTCTAAATTTTCTCTTGTTGTAACTGCATTATTATATTCAGTTTCTGAATCTGAAACTACGCTTTCCTGATCTGAAATTTCTTGTTCTTTTTGATCTATTTTGTTTTCTTGTTCATCAATCTTTGATTTCAAATCATCAACTTGTTCTGCTAATTCTTCATCAACAAGTTTAAGTTGTTCTTGATATGTATCATATGCTTGATTAACATTTTCTTCTAATTGTGAAATTGCAGAATCTGAACCGTCTAAAACAGCAGATAAAGTGCTTTGTTTTTCGGATAAATCGCTTTGGGCTGAAGATAACTCTGCATTAAGCTCTTCCTTATTCATATTATCAAGAGTTTTTTCTTCCGTTCCTTGCTGTGATGTTACTCCTGCTGTCCTGCCGCCAGAAGTACCTGTAGGTCCTGATACACCACTTCCTCCAGAAACTCTTCCCGTTGGAGCTGTACCGCCAACAGCACTTTGATTGCCAGTATTAATATCTTCCCGGGTTTCGTTTGCAGGCATTATTTCTTCATTTACTGTTTCTGATTCTTCAGGATTAAGGTTAAATGTTCCTTTTAGAATATCTATCATTGCCCCAAGAATGTCTTCCAGTGAGATGTTTTCATCATCACCATCATAATCTTTTATGGCATTTAAAAAAGTTTCTATTTCTTCTGCATTTAATTCGTCATTTTTATCTGTATCTATAACATTCTTTATTGTATCTTCTTCAAATAATGTATTTAAATAATCAACAACTGTAACTTCTCCCATGTTGATTGTCGGATTTTCACCGTAAGATTGTATATTTTCAGGAATAAGACCTTGTTGTCCTTCAACAGGTAAATCTCCTTGCTCAAGATTTTTACCTTCATCAGCAGGCTTTTCTGTTATATCAGCTGTTTCAGTGTCTTTTATTTCTCCGGATTTTGTTGTTTCGTCGGTTTCTTCTTCCGGTATTTCTTCTTCATCTTCATTAGGATCAACCAATTTACCGTTTTTTACTTCCATTTTTAATATATCGGTAATACTCATTGATAAAATCTTAGGGTCTACATTGATTTCATCAGATAAATAATTTTTAAATTCATTAGCATACATAAAGATACTTACATCAGCATTGTTTGTATTATATTTCTTATTGGAAATCTCGCTGATTTCTTGTAAATAGTTTATAAATCCGTTTTTAAAAATTTCTAAACCCATAGTATCTCTCTTAATTTATATCCTTATATATAAAAAGTATATATCTGTGCCTGAATTTACTAAATATGAAAATAATGTTACAAAACTTTATTATTTAATTAAAATTTTTTAATGAATACTCTCTGGTTCACAGATATGTAACTGGTTATAGAAAAGAACGCACAGTAACAGTAATAAAACAATAAAACTTAAAAAGATTGACTGCTGTTGACGACACTAGATTAACATTATAATTTATATCGGTAAGAAAATTCGATAATTTTCACTGCTTCCACCAACAGAGGGAAGAATATTTTGTAAATAATGATCTGAAATTTCGCCGCCTTTACCATCCGCAATCGTAACGTGTCCGAATTCAGCCCCGCCGCCTCCGGTTCCTGTAGTATTTGGCCAGCACACAACTGCTCCTGCCGGTAATTTTGACAAATCACTTGAAGATGGATAATCTTCTGTCGTTTCTATGAACAAACCTTGTTCAACGAGTTTTTCCATATTCTTATCCCAGTCACAGCCATTTCCTCTCATACTTATTCCATAAGCCATATTAATTGTTCTGCTAACTCCAGTTGCACAGTAACCTTGTGTAGAACCATATGTTTCGAGCATTTTCCAGGCATAATCTACCAAAGCATTTCCTTTCTCTGGATCATACTGATTCATAGTATAATCTTTTACTGTTTCTTTATTCTCAAAATTATTGATTGCTGTCTGTACTTCATTTACATAATTTTGAGCTGTTTGTACTTCTGCTTTTGCATTTGCTATTGCTGTTTGTTTTTCTGTATCATAAGTCTCTTTTGCACTGTTATAGGCTTCTAAATATTCCTTTATTTCAGGGTATTTCTCTATTATCTCTGCCTCAAGCTCGGTCATTTGCTGGTTTAATTCATCTAATCCGCCTTGACCTGAAATTAATTCTTCTTTTTCCTCTTTTAGTTGTTTCAGTTTCTCTTCAGCTTCATCCCATCTCGTTTTTGCTTCTTCTTCTTTTCTTTTTGCTGTCTCAACTTTCGTTGTTAACTCACTAATCTTTGAATTTAATTCGGACAATTTCGCACTGTCCATTTCACTTGTATCTATTGACTTTAATGCGGCAAGTGAAGTCTCTAAATTTTCTCTTGTTGTAACTGCATTATTATATTCAGTTTCTGAATCTGAAACTACGCTTTCCTGATCTGAAATTTCTTGTTCTTTTTGATCTATTTTGTTTTCTTGTTCATCAATCTTTGATTTCAAATCATCAACTTGTTCTGCTAATTCTTCATCAACAAGTTTAAGTTGTTCTTGATATGTATCATATGCTTGATTAACATTTTCTTCTAATTGTGAAATTGCAGAATCTGAACCGTCTAAAACAGCAGATAAAGTGCTTTGTTTTTCGGATAAATCGCTTTGGGCTGAAGATAACTCTGCATTAAGCTCTTCCTTATTCATATTATCAAGAGTTTTTTCTTCCGTTCCTTGCTGTGATGTTACTCCTGCTGTCCTGCCGCCAGATTGAACACCTGAAGGAATTGAACCTCCTGAAATTCCGTTAGAAGAAGCACTTTGACCGCCTGAAACAGGTGTTTGTGTCTGATTATCATCTTCTGTTTTGATTTCTTCTTCTATAGTATTTTCTTCTTTATTATCAAGTGTAAAATCACCATTTGCTATATCTATTGCGGCAGTTAAGATATCTTCCAGTGAAATATCTTCTTCATCGCCATCATATCCTTTTATAGTATCAATAAATGCATGTACTTCTTCTTCATCTAATTCACCGCTTTTATCTGTATCAAGGGTTTCGATTACTGTTTCATCCTGAAGCAAATTATTTAATATATCAGTCATACCTATTTCTTGAGGTGTAGTTTCTTTAGGCATTGTTTCAGTTTGTTTAATAAATTCTTGTTCTTTATTATTATTATCTTCTTCCAATAATATTTCATTTTCTGTATCTTCTTCATTATTAAATGAATCTGTTAATGTTTCTTCTTCAGGATCAACTAATTTACCATTTTTTACTTCCATATCTAAAATTTCACTAACACTTTTAGAGAATATAGAAGAATCAAAATTTAATTCATCGGTTAAGTAATTTTTAAATTCATTAGCATACATAAAGATACTTACATCAGCATTGTTTGTATTATATTTCTTATTGGAAATCTCGCTGATTTCTTGTAAATAGTTTATAAATCCGTTTTTAAAAATTTCTAAACCCATAGTATCTCTCTTAATTTATATCCTTATATATAAAAAGTATATATTAAGTGATGATTTACTATATAAATCGATAATTTTACAAAAATTAATATATAAAATAAAAAAATACCTGAAAAATTTATCTGGAAAATTAATCAGGTATATACGAGTATTTAAGTCTTTATTATATTACATTCTTGCAAAAGCAAAGTCTTCAACCCAGTCTGTATCACCATAAAGGTTATATGTTCTTTCTGCAACGTGTCTTTGAGGATTTTGACTATCGCCGTAAGAATTACCTTCAATAGTTGTTAAAATTCCGTTTTCATAAGAAACTACAAATCCTATATGTGCCCATCTTCCACCGTCAGTATCTACATCGTAGAAGATAACTAAGTCGCCTGGTTTTACATCTTCTTGATTTATAAGAGCTCCTGCTTGTGCAGCAGCATTATATATGTTAGGACAATAGTTTTTATTTTCAATATTCTGATACCATTCAGGAACGTTTTCTCCTCTGGCAGCCAGTACTTCTTTCACAAATGCTGCACACCATAGTCCGTCAGGTAAAGATGTGTTTAAAGCACCTTCAACTTCACTTTCTGAATAGTTCAAGAATTGATATGCAAAATCAACAATATCATCACCGTTTGATAAATTTGCCTCTGTAATTGTATCATTTACAATTTCGGTGTTTTTTATGTTATTGATTGCTGTTTGGACTTCATTTACATAATTTTGTGCTTCTTGAATTTCTGCTCTTGCTGCACTTGCAGCTTCCGCTTGTGTAGTTTTATATTCTTCTTTAGCATTGTTATAATTATTAATATACTGCTGAATTTGAGGATATTGTTCAACAATTTGTGCTTCAAGTTCGGTCATTTGTTGATTTAATTCATCTAAACCACCTTGACCTGAAATTAATTCTTCTTTTTCTTCTTTAAGTTGTTTGAGTTTTTCTTCAGCTTTATCCCATTTTGTCTTAGCTTCTTCTTCTGCAGTTTTAGCTTCTTCTATTTGAGTTTGAAGTGATGAAATTTGTGCTGAAATGCTGGACTTTTGTGCTGAATCCATGTTTGATGTATCAATTGCTTTAAGTGACTCAAGTGATGCTTCAAGAGTTTGTCTTGTAGTAACTGCATTGTTATATGCATTTTCAGAGTCTGAAACAACACCTTCCTGGTCAGAGATTTCAGCTTCTTTATTAGTTATTTCATTTTCTTTTGCTTCAATATTTTGTTTTAAGTCATCAACCTGTGCGGCTAATTCCTCATCAACAAGTTTAAGTTGTTCCTGATATGTATCATATGCTGCATCAATATTTGCTTGCAATTGCTGCATTTGTGACGATGATCCGTCAAGTATTGATGCAAGTACAGATTGTTTTTCAGAAAGTTGTGATTGTGCAGAAGATAATTCGCTATTTAATTCTTCTTCTGTCATATTATCAAGAGTTTTTTCCTCGGTTTTCGGCATATTAAAGTTTGAGCTTGCAGCTCTGCCTGTAGATTGAATACCTGAAGGAATTGAACTTCCTGAAATTCCGTTAGAAGAAGCACTTTGACCGCCTGAAACAGGAGTTTGTATCATAATATCTTCTTGTGCAATTTCTTCTTCACTATTAAGTGTAAAATCACCATTTGCTATATCTATTGCGGCGGTTAAGATATCTTCCAGTGAAATATCTTCCTCGTCGCCATCGTATCCTTTTATAGTATCAACAAAAGCCTGAATTTCTTCTTCATCCAGTTCGCCGCTTTTATCTGTATCAAGGGTTTCGATTACTGTTTCATCCTGAAGGAAATTATTTAATATATCAGTCATATCTATTTCTTGCAGGATACCTTTTTCGGAATCCATTTCAGAATAACCAAATTCTCCTTGCCCTTCAATGCCTTCAACAGGAGTAGAACCTGTATTGTTTTCAGGTGTTAATTCTGAAATTTCTCCTGAATTTTCCTTCGGATTTTCTTTACCAGTATATTTATCTTCATCTGTTTCTTCTTCAGGATCGACTAACTTACCGTTTTCGATTTCCATCTCTAAAATTTCATCAACGCTTTTAGAGAATATAGAAGAATCAAGATTTAATTCGTCTGCTAAGTAATTTTTGAATTCATTTGAATACATAAACAAGCTTACTTCAGAAGACGAAGTGTTGTAGTCTTTATTTGACGTTTCGTTCAAATCTTCCAGATAGACTTTGAATCCTCTTAATATTGAAGTTAAGTTGTTCATATACTCAAATCCTCGTTATATAAAAAAAAACAATTCTGCTGGTAAAATTTACCGAAATTGTTTCTTTTGTAAAGAAATATTAAGAAAAAACCCAAAAAAGTATATACTGTTTATATATTTTTTATTATAGAATTTGTGTATTCTTCAGTCGTAGCACTGCCGCCTAAATCCGGAGTTAATGTTATACATTGTTTTATAGTTTTATATAAGGCTTTCTCTATTTTTAAAGCAATGTTATTCTGATTGATATATTTAAGCATTTCAATTGCAGAAAGCAGTAAAGCGGTAGGATTAGCTTTATTTTGTCCTTTTATATCAGGAGCACTGCCGTGCACAGGCTCAAAAACCGCTACATTACAACCAATATTTGCACCTTGAGCTATTCCCAGCCCTCCTATTAGACCTGCACATAAATCAGACACAATATCTCCGTATAAATTCGGTAAAACAAGTACATCAAATTTCTCAGGATTTTGTACCAGTTGCATACAAAGATTATCTACGAGAATTTCTCTATATTCTATTTGCGGGTACTTTTGTGCTATTTCTTTTGCACATTCAAGAAACAAACCGTCAGTTAACTTACATATGTTTGCTTTTGATACTGCAGTTACAAGCTTTCTATTATTTTTCACAGCATAATTAAAAGCGAAATCCACTATTCTTAGTGAAGCTTTTCTTGTTATAATTTTTATAGATTCTGCCGTATCTTTATCTATTTGTCTTTCAATTCCAGCATAAAGATCTTCGGTATTCTCTCTTACAATTACTAAATCAACATTATCAAACCGTGTTTTAACCCCTTCAATATTTTTGCAGGGACGTAAATTAGCATATAAATCTAAAGATTTTCTTAAAGCAACATTTACACTCCTGAACCCCTTACCTATCGGAGTTGTAACCGGTGCTTTTAATGCAACTTTATTCTTTTTTATTGACTCAATAACTCTATCAGGCAGCGGAGTACCTTCTTTATCGGCAACATCTGCTCCTGCTGTTTGTACATCCCATTGTATTTCTGCTCCTGCAGCTTTTAAAATTTCAACTACTGATTCTGTTATTTCAGGCCCAATACCGTCACCGGGAATTAAAGTAACTGTCTGCATGTTTTCTCCTATACCAAGTCAAAATCGCCGTGTATTTTAATATGTTGTATCAGACCGCCCTCTTTAAGCAGTTTTATCATTACATCAGGCAACGGGGTTATCGGAATAGTTAGGTTTCTTGTAATGTTTTTAACATAACCTTCTTTTATATTTATCATTAATTCATCACCTGCTTCAATTTTATCTGTATCACACTCAATTAAAAGCAGTCCTATATTTATTGCATTACGGTAAAATATTCTTGCAAAACTTTTTGCAAGTACAGCTCCAACACCGGCTATTTTAATTATTTGCGGGGCATGTTCTCTTGACGAACCCAAACCAAAGTTGTTACCCGCAACTACAAAATCTCCCTTTTGCATTTTTGATGCAAATTCACTATCTGCATCTTCAAGAACATGTTTCGCAAGTTCTGGAAGATTAGAACGTAAATGAAATAACCGTCCGGGGGCTATATGGTCTGTAGATATATCATCTCCAAATTTAAATGCTTTTCCTTTTAATTCCATTATAAAACCTCCCTGACATCAGCTATATATCCTTTTATTGCACTATATGCGGCAGTTGCCGGCGATGAAAGATAAATAAACCCTTCAGTATTACCCATTCTTCCTTTAAAATTTCTGTTCTGTGTTGCAAGACAAACTTCTCCGTCTCCTAAAATTCCGGCGTGCACTCCTACGCACGCTCCGCATCCTGATGTTACTATTGATGCTCCAGCTTCCACAAAGATTGTTATTAATCCTTCTTCCAGTGCCTGGAGAAATACTTTTCTTGATGCAGGAGAAACAAGAAGCCTTACTCCATCCTTCACTTTTTTTCCTTTTAATATTCCAGCTGCTATTCTTAAATCTTCAATACGTCCGTTTGTACAGGTACCTATGTATACCTGATTAAGCTCAACTTTTGGCATTTCATCAATTGTCTTTGTATTATCTACGGTGTGCGGGCATGAAATTGTCGGTTTTAATTCATTCAAATTAATATTAATTACTCTTTCATATACTGCATCATTATCTGCTTTTATTTCTTTAAATTTATCTTCTCTTCCCTGCTCTTTTAAGTATTCAAAAGTTTTCTCATCCGTTTCAAATAAACCTGCTTTGGCACCTGCTTCCACAGCCATGTTTGAGATGGTAAATCTTTCTGACATTGTTAAATTTCTTGCACCGCTTCCGGTAAATTCAAGAGCTTTATAAGTTGCACCGTCAGCACCTATTAATCCGATTAAATGTAAAATTAAATCTTTTGCATAAACTCCTTTTGGGAAACTTCCTTCAAGTACAATTTTAAATGTAGAAGGAACTTTTAACCACGTTTTACCCAGAGCCATTACAACAGCAATATCTGTTGAGCCTACTCCTGTTGCAAATGCACCGAGGGCACCTGATGTACAGGTATGAGAGTCTGCTCCGAGAAGTACTTCTCCGGGATTAATAAATGTTTCTATTAATCTTTGATGACAAACTCCTTCTCCACATTCAGAAAGAACCGCTCCGTATTTTTTTGCAAAATTTCTTAATACCATATGGGAATTTGATAATTCTTTCCTGGGGCTTGGTGCCGCATGGTCTATAAAAAGAATAGTTCTCTCCGGATTATATAATTTATCTTTATTTAATTTTTCAAATTCACTTACTGCTAACGGTCCAGTACCATCTTGAACCATTACCGCATCTATTTTAGATATAATTAATTCACCAGGAACTACTTTTTTCCCTGCGTGTTCTGATAATATTTTCTCTGCTATTGTTTGTCCCATATTCTCTCCTATACAAATAAAGATGGTTTTGTTATAAAATTATTATCAACTCTTTTCTTAAGATTTCCCGTAGGAATATAGTAAGGTGTTACCGTCATTATTTTTGCGGCTATATCTGGATAATAATATATAAATTTTAGTTCACTTTGTGTTAAAGGTTTTTGTGTATGAACATTTGCATATCTTGCAAGTTCTAATATGTTCCTTGCTTCATCTTCATCCTGAAATTCTATTTCCATTTTTTCATATACATTTCTAAAGCCTTTTATTCCGCCGTATTCCCCTGTTGTAATCATTCTTCCGGTTTCAACTATTTCCGGTTCTCCTCTTCCTAATTCTTCATAATTATACAATTCGTAATTTAATCTGTCTTTTAATGCACCGTCTGCGTGAATGCCGGATTCATGAGCAAAAGCATTGTCACCTGTTGCAGGCTGATTTATAGGTATCGGTACATTAAATGCATATGATGTATATTTTGCCAGTTTCCAGGTTTTCGAAAGATCAATATTCGGGTCAATTTTATATCTGTCATGCATTCCGCTTGATTTTAATACACCTAAAAGGCAGGAAATTAAATCTGCGTTTCCGGCTCTTTCACCCATTCCGTTTATTGCCGTATTAATGTATGCATTTACTCCAGAATCTATTGCTGCTTTTGCACCCATTACTGAGTTTCCTACCGCCATTCCAAGGTCATTATGAAAATGTAATTCTATATCAATTTGAGTTTCTCTTGCTAGTTTTGAAATACGTTCATAAGCACTTATTGGATCATCATATCCAAGCGTATCACAATATCTGAATCTTTTTGCTCCGTGTTTTTTTGCTTCCTGAATAAAGGTAATTAAATAATCAATATCACTTCTTGAAGCATCTTCAGCATTTACTCCTATTAATTGTGCTCCGCAAGTTTTTGCTGTATCTATTGCCTTTATTGTTGATTTTATAATGTCATCACGTGTCTTTTTTCCGCCGAATTTACCTTGTATCATCTGGTCTGATGTAGATACAGAAAGATTTACATATTTTAAGCGTGGTACATTTTGAAAAGATAAAATAACATCTTCTTCTATACCTCTCATCCAGCCAGAAAGCTTTGTTGTTGAAATAACACCTCTATCTGCAAGTTCAAGGTTTCCATTTAAATAATTTATTTCATGTCTTGTTGTAGGGAAACCAAATTCTGACTGTGTTATACCTATATTATCAAGCATAAGATTTATAATAGTTTTTTGAAGTTTTGCAAGTCCGAGCCTTGAAGTTTGTACCCCGTCTCTGTTTGTCACATCGACAAAATATATATATTTATTTTCCGGCATAGTTTCCCTTTCTTTTTACAGTTAAAATTATTATACCATATATAATTTTTCTTTTTCTTTTATTTTTTCATAAATTGCAGTATTCGCCGGAACCGGAACTTTGTACTTTTTCCCGAGCTTTATTATTGTACCGGAAAATATATCAACTTCTGTTTTTCTTCCGGCTTTTATATCTTGAAGCATGGATGGATATGCGTCATCAATTTCATGTAATAAAAAGTTTATTGCTTTTTCATATACTAAAGCATGATTTTTTATATTGCATTTTTCTGCAATATTTTGTGCTTCTTTCATTAATGCTTTTAGCATATCAGTTAATTTTTTATCTGCTTTTATTTCTTTTAAAGTCTTTTCTTCTGCCGCCGATAGCTGATTAATACCGATATTAATAATAAATTTTTTCCAGTAGTCATCATAGAAAGTATCAGAATATTCATAATTTATTTTTGTCTCGTCAAAAAAATCCGTAAGTCTTTTTATAACCTGGTTTTTCTTATTGTTTCTATTTCCTATAACAAATTTATATACACCATCTTGTGTAATTTTTCTTCCTTCCCTTATGCAGGAGTGACCAATATAAAAAGAAGAGATTATATTTTCCCATCCATATATCTTTGCTATTTCTTCTTCACTTGTTATTCCGTTTAAAAGTGAAATAATTATTGTATCATTTTGTATGAAGTTTTTAATATTTTTTATAGCAAAAGCAAGTCCATCATTTTTTGTGGCAATTATTACTAAGTCTGCTTTATATTCATTTGAATCAGGTTTTATCAAATCAAAAAAATACTTTTTTTCGTTAAATATTGTCGGCTGATTTAAATATTTTTTATACCTTTGTTCATCAACAAGCACTTTTAAATCACTGCATTTTGAATCTGCAATTTTAGAAGCACAAATACATCCCAGACCACCCAAGCCGCATATCAATACTTTTTTTATTGTTTTCATAATGTTTTATTTATATTTATCTTTCTTTTTATACTCAATATAGGTTAAATTTGAAATTTTCCCCTTTATTAATCCTAAAATAAAAACAATAAAAAGAAAAACAATGTCAAGCAAAGTTGCTATTGACTGCATTTGTTCCAACGGAAGACTGCTTCCTATTTCAAACCATCGGAGTGCAATTATTGCTATTTGATATAAAACTATAAATTTTAAAACAAAAGAAGAATTTTTATATGCCTTATTATCCCGTTTGCCGCAGATGTCATATAATCGTCTTTCTACTAAAGCAAGAAAAGTTATAATTATAATTGCATAACCGAAATACAAAATCCAGCTTGCTATAATGTTATAAACTTCACTTATTGTATTTGGAAGAATATAATTATTAAATAATGTATGAAGGGAAACTGCAATTATACACAAAATAAAGATATTAAGAAAATACCATCTTCTTCCTATTGCACTGTTTGAAGCGAAAAGTCTATCATCACTCATTTATAATAAATCCTTTTTATAACACCTTAATCTGTCATTTTATGAAAAGTATATGATATCTTCTTTTAAATAGCAATAAAATTAACTTTTACTTTTTAAAAAAGCAAAAATAATGCTTGATATTATGGCAAATGGCATAAGGATAAACAATGTAATTAAATCAAGTACATATATTAATCCCGGTAGGAAATTTAATAAGTAATGTCCCCAGTTTAAATAAATAAAAGGAAAAATATAAAGTATAACAAATACTTTCTTCATACCGGCACTGAAACTTGAAAAATCAGAAATTCTCCTGTAAATAATTGAAAGAATTGCAATTATAATAACAAATCGCAATAATTCTACTGTATATATAAGTATTGTATATAGAATTTTAAATCTGATATATTCCGAAAAAGAATTAAAATTTATTAAAAATAAACCTATATATAAAAATACAAGTATAAACATATTAATCACATAATTTTTTCTGTTTATACGTCCTTCATAGCTTAAAAAATCATTATTCGATTCATTGTATGACATAATCTAACCCGTCTGTTTTCTTTGATGTTCGATGAAAATTTATAATAAGCCGGAATTAAGCTGCGGTATTTAATTAAATTATTAGCCTAGATACTTGTTTAAGTTAGAAACAATAATTGATTTCGGAACAAGATTTACTATTCTTTCAACAGGTTCACCGTTTTTAAAGATTAAAAGACATGGAACACCACTTATTGAATATTTTTGAGCTGTTTCAAGATTTTCATCTGCTTTTATTTTTACAAATTTTACTTTTCCCTGATATTCTTCAGCCAGTTCATCTATTAAAGGAGAAAGTTTTCTGCAAGGTCCGCACCATGTTGCCCAAAAATCTACAAGAGTCAATTGTTCTTCATTTAATACTTCTTTTTCAAATTCTTTGTCTGTTATTTCTAAAACACCGGTCATGAAAATTCTCCTTTTTTACAAATAATTATACTATTAAAAAACATTTAAGCCAGAATGTAAATTGGTAATGCATTGAATAATTTGTATAAAGTAGCAGAAAATTCACATAGTCCTTCAGCTCATTATGAATTTTTTTGAGTGATATTTTGAAAATCGGATTGAGTACAAAAGTTATAGAATTTGTACAAAATAAAAACAAAGCCATTTTATGCGGGTAAATAAGCAGGTTAGAAGCGGACGGCAGTGATAAAAAATGAACCGCTTGCCCGAGAAGAAGGAATTTTAAGAGAGCGAAATTCCGTAGAGTGAAACTCGAATAAGTGAGGGCAAAGGTGAATGAGAGCAATAGCGAAATGAACCGCTTGCCCGAGAAGAAGGAATTTTAAGAGAGCGAAATTCCGTAGAGTGAAACTCGAATAAGTGAGGGCAATGGTGAATGAGAGCAATAGCGAAATGAACCACTTGCCCGAGAAGAAGGAATTTTAAGAGAGTCTTTGGCAAGTTACGATACAAGATTAGAGGTACAAAAGTTCCGGAGTTAAAATTTTTCTTGACAATATCATTTGTCCTTTATATTATACATGAAGCATAACAGATGGGCCGGTGTAGCTCAACGGTAGAGCAACGGTTTTGTAAACCGTAGGTTGTAGGTTCGATTCCTATCACCGGCTATTTGTAAATTGAACATTATAATAACTAAAAACGGGTAGATGGCCGAGTGGCTAAAGGCGACAGACTGTAAATCTGTTGACGCGAGTCTACGGTGGTTCGAATCCACCTCTGCCCATTTTTACTTTTACTTTATCAAAAATTGTACTGGTAAAAACATATCTATATGTGATACTATAACAGGAGTAAAAGTAATAATAAAAAATGAGCCCTTGTGGCGCAGTGGTAGCGCATTCCCTTGGTAAGGGAAAGGTCACGGGTTCAAGTCCCGTCAAGGGCTGTTAAATACCTAAAATAATAAATAGGATAAGTAGAATAAAAATCAAAGAAAAAGGAGTTTAAACTCATGGCACGCGAAAAGTTCGAAAGAAACAAACCGCACGTTAATATTGGTACCGTTGGACACGTTGACCACGGTAAAACAACATTAACTGCAGCAATTACATCTTGTATGGCAGCTGTTGGTAAAGCTCAAGCTAAAAAGTTTGATGAAATCGATGCTGCTCCAGAAGAAAAGGCAAGAGGTATTACAATCTCTACAGCTCACGTAGAATATGAAACAGATTCAAGACACTATGCACACGTTGACTGCCCAGGGCACGCTGACTATGTTAAAAACATGATTACAGGTGCTGCTCAAATGGATGGTGCTATCTTAGTTATTGCAGCTACTGATGGTGCTATGCCTCAGACAAGAGAACACATATTACTTGCTAGACAGGTTGGTGTTCCTAAATTGGTAGTCTTCCTTAACAAATGCGATATGGTTGAAGATGAAGAATTACTTGAACTTGTTGAAATGGAAGCAAGAGAATTATTGTCTAAATATGAATTTGACGGCGATAATACTCCTTTCATCAGAGGTTCAGCTCTTAAAGCTTTAGAAGCTGTTCAAGCTAATCCTTCAATCGGAAGAGGTCAAGATAAATGGGTTGATAAAATTTGGGAATTAATGGATGCTGTTGATAACTGGATTCCTACTCCTGAACGTGATGTTGACCAACCATTCTTAATGCCGATTGAAGACGTATTCTCTATCACAGGTCGTGGTACAGTTGCTACAGGTAGAGTTGAAAGAGGTAAAGTAAAAGTAGGTCAAGAAGTTGAAATCGTTGGTTTCGGCGAAACAAAGAAAACTACTGTTACTGGTGTTGAAATGTTCAGAAAACTTCTTGATGAAGGTATCGCTGGTGATAATATCGGTGCTTTGTTAAGAGGTGTTGATAAAACAGAAGTTCAAAGAGGTCAGGTATTAGCTGCTCCTGGTTCTATTAAACCACATACTAAATTTACAGCTAACGTTTATGTTTTAACTAAAGATGAAGGTGGTCGTCACACTCCTTTCTTCCCGGGTTACAGACCTCAATTCTATATCAGAACAACTGACGTTACCGGTTCTATTAAATTTGACGGCGAAATGGTTATGCCTGGCGACAACGTAGTAATGGATGTTGAGTTAATCTCTCCGGTTGCTATTGAACAAGGTATGAGATTTGCTATCAGAGAAGGCGGTCGTACCGTTGGTGCCGGTGTTGTTGACAAAATTATCGGTTAATAGAATTCTTATGAATTTAAAAAGGGGCTGGGTTTTAAATCAGCCCCTTTTTTTGTAAAACTTTTTTAATATTATGACAAAAAAATATTATTTTAATTTTTTTTGCTATTGTCGTATTTAGAGAGCCGATTGTGAAAATATTAAGTTTAAATAATGTATATAGTTATAAATCATATAAAAATGATTTGTCAAAAGTTAGTTATGGTTCGTTATTCTATAAAAATCAAGCTGATGTAGTAAGCTTTTGTGCAAAAAAATACGATCAGGACAGCATTCTTAATCCTACAAATCATTGTGCATACTGCGGCTGTAAAGTATATAATGAGCAGCAAATAGATGGTATTGCAAAAGAAATACTAGTTTCGAAAGCTGATAGGCTTCAAGGCAAAATTAGAAGTATTATTGAAAAACTTGAAAGTGCAAAATATTCACAAGAAATTGCTCTTGCTAAGCGACTTGAAAGTGAACAAGAAATTAAATTCTTTAGAGATTTTTCCCAGATTGCAGCTAAGAAATCATTCTTAAGAGGAGATGCTATTTTTGAACAAGTTTATTCTATGGATAGAGAACAGGCTATTGAAGAACTCAAAAAAAATATGAAACCTCTTTTAAGAACTATTGATCATGTTTCGCCTCAGAATCTTGAACAAGAAAATAATAATGCTGATATTAATCTTGTTGAAGCCTGCTATTGCTGTAATCATAACATAAAAAAAGGAATGTCTTTTAATGAATTTTATGTTATGTTTCCTTCCATCCAGAATAACATGCCTGAAGAAAAATTCAATTATGCTTATTCTAAACTTTTAGATTCAGGTAAATCCGGTATTTCTCAAAGACTTTCTGCAACAAATATGCTAAAACTTTTGCAAAGACTTTTTATTCAAAGAACTGAAGCTGCAAGTTATCTTGATTCAATTGATTTCAGAATAAAAAATAGTAAAAATGAAATTCAAGATTCTATAGCTTCTTGTGAAGAAGAAATAAGAGAAAAAACTTTAGAAATTGAAGAACTTGAAGCTTTATATACAGAATTAAGTAAAGATTCTGAATATATGGCATTGCTTAAACGGCTTCAATGTCAAACACAGCTAGAGGCTGAAGATAAAGCTAAGAATGTTATGATTTTAAGAAGGCAGAAAATCAGTAATTCTATGAATGAATTAAGATCACCAAAACCTTCACAAAATAAAAAGAAAGAAGAATTGTCACCTGAGCAAAGAGAACAAAAATATAATTTATTAAAAAAATCTTTGGATGAATTAAATAGACAGATTAGAACACAGGAAGACAAAATTCTTGAACTGCAAATGCAATTATCGCAACTTGATAGAGATTTTCCTTCAATTGAAATATTACAGCAGAAAAAAAATAAATTAGAGCGTTTATTAGAAAAACATACCAGATTAGGAGATGTGAATTCTCAGATACTTGAATATTCTGAAAGAATGGATAATTTAATGTTACAAGAAAGTCAATTGCAGCAAAAGATAAACGCTTTACCTGATTATAATATTGAACAAAATAATTGTACCCGGGAAGAAGTTGAACAATTTGAAAGATACAAATCTCTTGTAGATGCTCTTAATTATATTAGCGAACATCCTAATGGCGGACCTATAAAAATATTAATAAATCAGTCAGCTAAGAAACAAATTTCAGATGAAGTTGAGAGTTTACTTACCAACACACTGGTACAACAGTTTATTGTTGAAGGAAACAGAACGCAACTTTCTTCTGAATTGCAAAGTATTACAAAACAGAAAGATAGCATAGAACAGCAATTAGATGAACTGTTTAAAGAAAAATCACAACTGGAGCAAGAATGTTCAGGTTCTGATATGAATGAATTACTTGGGGAAATAAAAGATATTTCTTCTGCATTAAGACGTTTGAATGAAAAAAGTAACAACATAAAAATCCCGCAAAAAATTAATTCGTTAAAAACTGAAGTGACATTATTAAGAGCTACTATTGCCGATTTAGAAAAAAAACTTAAGGAAATTGTTAAAGAGTATAGTCTTTAAGCTTAATAATTGTAAAAAAGTTGTTTATTTTATCAATCTAATCTATTATTTTAGTATGGGAGTGTGTAAATAAATGCAATTTCCTTATAAGATACTTGTGTTAGATGATGATAAACTTGTTACTTCATCATTAAAATCTCTTTTAATGATGGAGGGATTCATTGATGTTGCGTTTTTTAATGAGCCAGAAGCAGCAATTAATTATCTTAAAGAAAATAAAAGGGATGTTATAATATCTGATTTTATGATGCCGGATATAAACGGCATACAGTTCTTATCGGAAGCTAAGAAAATATATCCTAATGCAAGTATGATTTTGCTAACCGGATATGCTGATAAAGAAAATGCGATTAAAGCTATTAATGAAGTTGGTTTATATAAATATATTGAAAAACCCTGGGATAACGATGAGTTGATTATAAATATAAAAAATGCTTATGAAAGATCAAAACTTGTCGAAGATCTTGAAACAAAAAATAAAGAACTTGAAAAATATACACTGCATCTTGAAGAAATGGTAAAAGAAAAAACAGCCGGAATAATTGAGATAAACGAAAAGCTTGAAGCTATTATCAGTAATTGTGCTGATGGAATAGTTATTTTTTCTCAAAATAAAAAGGTCCTTGATGTTAATCCTGCCGCTGAATCATTATTTGGATTGTCAAAAGAAATACTTAAGCATAAAAATGCAGAAGATTTATTTATTGCGGATAATATAGATTGGGATAATATTTTTCTAGAACAAAATGAAAAGTTCTTAAGAGAAATAAATGTTTTAAATGCAGTTAACGGCAATAATATTCCTGTTGAAATAAGCTGTGCTTTTGTTCCCCCGAAGTTTGAAAACGACAACGGGAGTTATGTTTTTGTAATACGAGATGTTAATCTTCAAAAAGATATGGAGCGATTAAGAGAAGATTTTATTGCAACATTAACTCATGATTTAAGAACACCTTCTCTAGCATCAATACAGACTTTGGAATATTTCCTTAACGGTGCTTTAGGAGAGCTTAATGAAAAACAAAAGATGCTACTTGCAAATATGAAAAAAAGCAATGAAGATATGCTCGGGCTTATTAATACCTTACTTGAAGTTTATAAATATGAATCAGGGCATTTGCATTTGGTTAAAACGACTTTTGATTTTGAACTATTGATTGAAGAATGTATTAATCAGGTTAAACCGATTGCTGATAATAAGCATCAAAATATTGAAAAAATATTTATTAATTTAAATAATAATCAGATTTTTGCAGACAGGAACGAAATAAGAAGAGTTATTATTAATCTGTTAGGTAATGCAATAAAATATACACAAAATAACGGTATAATACAGATAAAAACCGAAGCTGACGGAAATGATTTAAGAGTTTCAGTTAAAGATAACGGTGAGGGAATTTATAAAAAGGATATTCCTCTGTTGTTTAAACGATTTTCACAGGGTACAAAAGCAAAGCGTTCAATAAGTACAGGGCTTGGTTTATATCTGTCGAAACAAATTATTGATGCACACGGGGGTAAGATATGGCTGGAAAGTGATAGAGGAAAAGGAAGCGAATTTTTCTTTTTATTACTCAACGCTGTTGTACAAAAAGAAGAAAAGGAAAAAGTATGGACAGTATAAAGGTTTTACTGGTTGAAGATCATAAAATGGTAAGACTGGGTCTTTCTCTTGTATTTGAACATTGTGACGGTGTTGAACTTATAGGTGAAGCTGATGACGGCAAAAAAGGTGTTGAAATGGCCATTAAGTTGCTGCCTGATGTTGTTCTTATGGATATAGGTCTGCCGGAATTGGACGGCATTCAAGCTACCTCTATTATTAAAAAAAATAATAAAAATATAAAAGTTCTTATTTTTACTTCAAGGGAAACTGATGATGACGTTTTTGATTCTTTATCTGCAGGTGCAGACGGGTATATTATGAAAGGTTCTAATGAAGAACAAATTATTAATGCAATAAAAGCCGTTGCTGAAGGCACTGCCTGGCTTGATCCGGCTATTGCCAGACTGGTTTTGTCTAATGTTAGAAAAAATTCTTCTACAAATAATATTGCTTTATCTGAGAATGTTAATAAAAATTCTAAAAATATATATGGACTTACAGACAGAGAATTAGAAGTCCTTGCTCTTATAGTTGAAGGATTAAACAATTCACAAATTGCTAAAAGACTCGTCATTACTCTTTCAACAGCTAAAGCACATGTTCATAGTATATTGCAAAAATTATATGTTACTAACCGCACTCAAGCTACTATACAGGCGGTAAAAGAAGGTTTGGTATAATGAAAAAGCTTTTTGCGGTCTTTATCTTTTTCTATTTTTTTTATTCCGTAAATGCAATAGCCAAAACAGAAAACATTCCTGACCCTTTGTTTTTAACTTCTCCGCCTGTTAATTACGAAGATATTATTACTGAAAAGAAGGTTGAAGATAAAAGGACTTTAAATGAAAAAATACGGGATAAACTTCATTTAAAACCTACAAAAAAAATATATTACCATAATATTGATAAGTCAGGTCAACCGGTCACTATGGATGATTATTATGCAATGGCAAAAGATATTAAACGTTTGGAATTCGAAATTCCTGAACCTGTATTTAATAATCCAGAAGATATTATTTTGCCGGATCCTCATTATAGGGTAATTCGTTATAATACCCCGCCGGGACAAAGAAATATTGATATTTCAAGAATTGTTTCGGAAAGAACTGTTTCTTCCGCAGGAATATTATCCCCGGATAAAACAAAAATGGTTTATACTAAATGTTTCTTTTATCCTAAGTTTTCACAAACAGCTTCAAGTGCATATTATATCCCTGTTAAAGAAACTTCAGATGCGTATCAGGCCCTGTTTATGACAAATGTTATGCAGGAGCAGATTAATCCTATTGTAAATGTCGGAATGGATGAAATAATAGATTATCAATACAGAACATTGTTCCCTATTGACTGGTCTAAAGACAGCAGCAAAATAGCATTAAAAGAAAAAGTCGGTTCCAACCTTGAACAAACCTGGCAGACTAATGTTATAATTTATGATTTTGATGATAAAAGCTGGAAAAGATTAACTGCTGTCAGGGAAGCCATTATATACTGGTGGAGACAGAATAAACAAATAGAATTAAAAGATTATATGTGGGATATTTTCCCTGTTGGTTGGGATAAACAAAACCCTGAAAGATTAATCATTTATGCTTATGCTTTTACAAAGTCAAAGCCATTATTTCTTGGAACCTGGAGTATTGATTATAATGAAGAAAAATCTCAGTTGATTTCTATTGATTCTACTGCAGTTGAAATAGACTTGAACGGTTTTGGATTAAAAGAAATTAAGCTTGAACATTAATTTTTCATTACTTTATTGAAATAATCACAACTTTTTCTTATATCTTCTTCCGTAAACATTTCTAGTACAAAAGAAGGATTATCACAATATTCTTTCACTGCTGCAAATATTTTGACATAATCAAGTGTTCCATTTTCAAGATTTGAATGATCGTCATTACTTCTGAAATTATTATGGATGTGAAGATGATACAAATTTCTACCGTATTCTTTTATCCAGTCTGTTACAATTGTATTTTGTGCATATAAATTTACATGTCCGCAGTCAAGGGCAAGCTTTAGATTAGGAGAGTTAATTCCTTCAAACAAATTAATACAATATTGAGGTGTTTCCTCAAAAACATTTTCTATAACTGCTATTATGTTAGTATCTTCAAATCTTTTTATGAATTCTTTCCAGAAAATAATAAATCTTTCCTTAAATTGTTCTTGTGAACCGTAATGTCTTGTTCCTTTATTTCCGGTGTGAAATAAAATTGTATCTGCCTTTATTGCTTTTCCTACTTCAAAAGATTCTATACATCTTTTTTGTGATATTTCACGGAGAATAGGGTCTTGTCCTGCAACATTAACATCTGAAAACATTGCATGCAATGTAATTCTATTTGTGAAGCCGCATAAATCGTCTTTTAACTTTAATATTACTTCTTCTTTTGTCGTTTCTCTAGATTTGTAAAAAGGCAGCCGGCTTATTTCAATTCCGCAGTTAAGTTCTGATGCTAAATTAACAGATTCTTTTATTGTCTTTTTTGCTGATGAAGATATTAATAAATTTTGTTTTATTTCTTTGTTCATTATTGTTCCGCCGGATATAGTGTATTTAGATTTTGCATATTTGTATATTCATTCAATATCTCTTCAAGTAATGAGTTTAATTTTTCTTCAGAAAAATCTTCAAACTCAATTGTAAGCCTTTTTATTTTTGGTTTTACATCTTTCTGAATGTATTTTATATCAACTATAACATTTGTATATGTTGTATAATTCAATATTAATTCTGCAGTATCCTTTTTGTTAGTTATTGTAAACCTGCTTTCTTTTTCATTAATATCATATTTTACTTCTGATTCCGGTAATTTTTCATTGCAAAAAGTTTGTACCTGATAGAAAACAGGTGCCACTATTTTTTCAAAATTTTCAATAAATTCTTTTTTAAATTCTTTATATTTTTTTCCCTGCTCGTCTTTAATATCAATAACTTCAATAGCATCATTGATTGTTATATCATTAATGAATCTGAACTTAATACCATCTGTTATTTGATTTTTTAATAATTCATATAATACAGGTTCCATTTCTTCAAATGGTTTTGTTATTTCTGCTGCTATTGCGTATATATCACAAATGTTAACTAAGGACTTTTTAATTCTTTCAGCAACATTATTTGCACCTAGTTCTCCGGCATTATATAAAATTATATAATATCCGGCTGATTTTCCATATGCAACAATGTCATTACTTCTTGGAATTGATTTGATAATACTTGCAATTTTGGGCATATTTAATCGTTTATTTTCTATTGATAACGGTTTTACATACATAAAAACCGTATTTTCTAGATTCTCTTCAATGCTTTTACTGAAAAAATTTCTTAATATTAAAGGTGCCTGTTCTTTCGAATATATTCCTGATTGTTTATCTATTATATTTGCTGCCGTAAATATTTCATTATCTGTTTCTATTTGTTTGTATAAAACGCCTTTTTGTAATGTAAGAAATATTCTCATTAATATTATTGAATCTGTATCTGTAAGAAAGAAAAAATCATCTATTCCGTTATCAAATGCGTAAAATAGTTTTTCTTCAACCAGTGAATCCATAACAAATAATATAGGTACTTTATCAAGAGATTTTATTGTTCTTATTTCTTTAATAATACTTACTGAATCAGTATTTGAACAATATACTATTATAAGTGACGGCTGAATGGTATTAAGAGTTGAAATTGCTTCAATGAAATCTACAATTTTTATTGTGTCACAGTCCCTTAAAAGTTTTATCTTTTTTGATATTTGATTCCCAATATTTTCTTGATTAGATATTATTAAAATTGATCCGTTTTTCAATGAAGTCACCTTTTTATTAAAACATACCTTTTTTTCTGAAATATACAACAACTGCTATTGATGTAATAATGGATAAAGCTACAACAATAAGAAATCCATATGGGTTATTTCCGTATGGAACTTTTACGTTCATGCCCCATAAACCTCCAATCATTGTCGGAATAGCCATAATAATTGTTATTGCCGCTAAAAATTTCATTACAAGGTTTAAGTTGTTATTTATAATTGAGGCAAAACCTTCCATCATCGCTTCCAGAATCATTCTGTGCATATCAACCATTTCTATAGCCTGTCTTGTGTCTATTATCACATCTTCTAGCATATCCGTATCTTCTTCTGTCGTTTTTAAATAGTTAATAGATGTAGTTGATTTTGTCATTCTCATAATCTTTTGAAGCACTATAACGTTATCTTTTAAGGCTGTTGAAAAATATACAAGGGTTTTCTGTATTTCTAATAATTGAAATAAAGCTTTATTATTTGTAGCTTTTTGTAATTCATTTTCTATATTTTCTGTCGTTCTGTTAATTACATCTAAGTATTTTAAATAAAACTTTACCGAACGGTATAGTATTTTTAGCATAAATTCTGTTTTATTTCTTGTATCAAACGAATATGCCGTACTCTCATTAAAGGATGCAAGGATGTTGTTATCTTTTGAACAAACTGTCATGATGGATGTTGGCGTATATATTATACCTAGCGGTAATGTATCAAAACACCCATCTTCTGTCATTATTGGTAAATTTGTAATGATTAGTATATTCCCGTCTTCTATTTCAATACGAGAACGTTCATCAAGGTCTAATGAATTCCTCAAAAAATCTTCATCTAATCCGAGAACAAGTGAAACTTGTTTTATTTCATCTTCCGTTGGATCTATTAAGCTAAACCAAGAACCCGACACAGCTTCACTAATGCTGAGTTTTGAAAGCTTTTTATTCTCTTCTGTTTTTAATATTTTTATCATTTGGCTTCCCTCAGGATTCTTATAAATCAATTAAAACACAAATTTATATATATTGGAAGCTATCTATATTTTTTTGTTTAATCTGTGTGAATTTAATAATGCTATTAATAAATTTTGTTCTGATATGTTTTTTTGTTCTGACTTTGCTTGTAACATAATTCTTTTAAATTCATTGTTGCTGTATATGAAATGAAAACGCTGGTTTTTATTTTTAATATTATAGAGCGTTGTGATTTCTTCCGGTATTTTTATATAATACAAAGAAATATCAGACATATTATTTGTATAAAGTTCATTTTCTATGCAAAATAATGTCAAAATACAATCCAGTTCATCTTTGCTTTTTTCTGTTTTTGTTGCCTTTAAATATTTTAAATATGATAAAGTTGTCTTTTTTAAATTCTTAATTGCATCTGGATAAACTATGTTAGCTAAAAGGGTATTTATTTTGCATTTTAATACAATACATACAATATCAGTTGTTAATTGCTCTTGAGTTTCATTCTTAGTTGCGTCTAAAAGTGTAAGAATCTTTTTTAAATTGTCTGCATCGATTTTCCCTTTTCCATAAAAATCATTTAAAGTCTTTTCAAAAGCAATCCAAAACATTGTTAAATCACCATTTCTGGCTTCTAAACAATTATTATATACGTTTTTGTATACCGGATAAGTTTTAATTATAGCTTTACTGAAATAATAATCAAAAAATGCTATTCTCTCTTTTTTTAAAATATTGTTATCTTTTATTTTGTTATATATTGCCCAGTCTACTTCATTGAATGCTCTTGTTATTTGTTTCATCGGACCTTCGGTTATTGGAATGTTATAATAATCATATATGTAATCCGATACTTTATATGCACTTATTTCAAGAGGATTTCTCATATTTTCTGATAGTCTATAAAAATCTGAATATGAACTTGTTAATTCTATTTTATTCTGGTTTAAATATCTTTGTATCGATTTTTTGTAAAGTTCAGCATCAAAATCATTTATGTCTGCATACTTTGATGCTAATGCCCAAAAGTCTGTATCTGCATTTTTTATCCTGTTTTCTGCAAGAAAATTTTTAAATTCTACAGTACCCATTGATTTACATACTTTTGCCAGTTTGTCAAAATGGTCAAGTTCATGGGCTATTATTGCTATTATTACTTTTATATCAAGATTGTATATTTGTTCCCTGCTTATATTCATATGTCCTGAAGGAAATTCAAAATTCGCAACAAGAAAACTCCCTTGAGTCTTCGCTGCTGATTGGTCAAGAGTATCCGGCACAACTTTTATAATTCCCGGTGGATATCCTTTAAAAATTAAAATTTTATTTACTATTAATTCAACAGTTCCAATGCTTTTTCCCGGATAACTTGCCAGTGTATTCAATAATTTATTATATTCTGCAAGATTATTAGTTTTTCCTTCGGACTTATTTATAGTTGTTCTTTTGATTGTTGTGCTGCTTGTATTTTTTTGAGGAATAAAATTGCTGTTTTGTTGTTGCTGCTGTATTTCTGCCTTTTCGTCTCTTTTAGACTGCGTATATGATATTTTGACAGGAGTACTTCTTTGTTTCTTGGGGGCGATATTGTACTCCAGTTGCTCTTCGTACGTTCTTTTTTCTCTTATTTTTTTATCTTGAATCGGCATTGATAAATATATAATAATCAAGAGGGAAACAAAAATAAAAAATATAATAAAAGGCAACGGAAGATCATTCTTCTGTTTTTTTCGCATAACAAAATCTCCTCTTTCTTTATTGATTATACCATATAGCCGGGATTTCTCAAAGATTATCAATCAAAAATCCAACAATAATAGTAATTTTAGAGGACAATATAAATATCTATGCTTTATAATTTACACCTGCATATTTTGGTGTTGAATCTTTTATCTCTTTTGTTAATTTTTCTCTGATTGCATTAATTATTTTTTGTAAAACTGATATTTTTGTTTCATTTGTCTTATTTTGAAGCTCTAACTTATCAGCTTGAGCAAATGACGGTTTTAATGGTTGTGAATTACCAAATGTTACTGTAGAAGAGAGCATTCTGTCAGATGCAGATATCATCTGTGCTTGTGCTGTATTTTGTGCCATTATTGCATTTTGCATAGTCAAATACGATAATATCATCCTTACCCCCTTCCTTCTTTTATATTATAACATATCGGGTTGTATTTTTAAAGGTTCTCTGTCTGTTTTGATTTTAACTCTTTTTCATATTCGACCTTTACATGAAAATCATTTTTCCCGTTCTGATGCTTTTTTCTGTAATTATACATTTCTTTCGGTACTACATAGCCCAGAGCAAAACAGCATATTGCAATGTTTAATATAGTTGTCAACACTTTTAATGATTTTACTTTGTTTAGATAAGAAACCTTATCTTGCCCTGAATTATTAATAAAACTATTTATATTATTTATTAAGTTTTTAATTTCTTTGATATCAATAAATTTTCTTGTATCTATTTTTATATTGTTTTCTGAATCTTTTATTGTTGAAATTATTCCTGAATCTTTTGCCGCTTTTACTATTATATTGTCAGGATTTTTAAATATAAAATCGTAAATTTCTTTTTTATTCTTTGACATTTTTAATAAGTCAGAAAAATTATTAATTTCCTGATTAATATTTTCATTCTCAAGAATATTTATAGCAGTTTGTGACGATAGTAATTTAGCATCCAGAGCAACGGGAATTTTCAGAAGTTTTTCACATACTTTATCAATTCCGCTTTTTATTATCTTTCCGGCACAATATATAAAGAAAAGAAAAGACCCTTCTTTTATGGCATATTCAGTTCTTTCTCCCTTTGTCCTTGCGTTTTTTATCCTTGATGCACTTATTCCCGCATCAAGAATAATCATATTTTTAACAGGGTTTAACATAAATTCTTCTGCAATACCTACTATAGAAGAAGATTTAAAAGAGGGAATGCTTTTATTAATTTTATTTTCTATCTCATCAAATACAGGGTTTTTTTCCATTTTAAAATTTGAATATGATTTTTTGTTGTTTTCTTCTGCTTGTTTTTTCAAAAACTCTTTTTCTATAGATTTTTTTGTCATATTTTGTTTGAATTTTGTTAATGCAAAATATGATGCCATAGTTAGTCCGAGAGAAAGAATAAATCTTAAAAATGTTAATCCTTTTGTTTTGTTGACATTTTTAGCAGCCTTTTTTAAATCATTTAAAATTTCTTTTGTCGGTGCATTTTCAACTGCAGAAGCAAAATAATCCTTACTCTTTATTACCCTTACATCAACATCAGGGTTTATTTTTGCAGCCTTGAATATAGTATTATCTATTAATTTTTTATATAAAGGAATTCCAAAAAGCCATATAAGTCCTGTACCTACTTCATCAACAAGTCTGTCTTTTCCTTCAAGACTTCCTCCGGCATCGTATGAAAAATATGTATATCCGCCAATATTAAAAATATCCTTTGCGGCTAATGGAATTTTTGAATCTGGAGAACCTAATTTTGAAATTAACTGAGAACCTATATTTAATGACATATTTTATTAAAGCCCCCAGACCAGATTCATTAGTTTCACAATGGCTTTATCTGCTTTTATTTTTCCATATATTTTTATACTAAGCATACTTAACCTTTATTTTCTTTTATAGAAAAATAAAAGCAGATAAAAAGTTGCCTTTTTTTCTTTGTATGTTATCTTTTGTTAACAGGTTAAGGTACAGGGTCATATCCGCCCGGATGTAGAGGATGACATTTTAAAATTCTTTTTATTCCAAGAAAACCACCTTTTAATACACCGTATTTTATTATTGCCTGCTTCATATATTCGGAACACGTAGGATAAAACCTGCATACCGGAGGTGTATATTTTGATATCTTTTGATATAAATCCAGCAACTTTAATATTATTTTTTTTATCATTTTCAATCTTCTTTAGTCTTAATATATATTGATTTCCGGTTCTTTTTTTTCTTCTTGTTGTTGTTCTTCTTCTACTTTTGGAAGATGTTTTATAAGACAGTATCTCTTTCCTGAATCAAGCAGCATATATTTTATATTCTTTTCTTCTATCGTCCATAAGTCTTTTATTTCCGTTATAACATAATCTTTTTTGTTGGTTTCTAAAAATGTTTCCAACCATACGAAATCATTATTTAAATGAAAATCAACAATATTATCATAATAATATACAAGGCTATATTTTTTTGATGCCGTAAATGTTGATAATTTTACTTTATCTGTATTTGCTTTTCTTGCAAATTCTATTAAATCGTTTTCTCCTCCGTTTATCGTTATAAAATTAAATATCCCCGGAGTCAGTACAAACGAAAGAGAAATAATTAATATTAAATTTGAAATATAAGCAGGAATTCTTGCATTTAATATAACTGAAAAAATGCCTATTAAAGGTATTATAAAGAATATTATAACAAGCGGAATAATCAGAAAATTAAATCCGTATGATGTTAATGTATTAATAAAGTTATATCCAAACAAACCGGCAAAAGAACATATCATAAAAAGTAAATTAGGTATTATTGTTGCAAACAAAATACTTTTTGCGTGTTGTTTTCTGAACATATATGCATACCAGTAATATCCTGCAATGTTTGATGCAGGAAAAGTTAAAAACAATACAATATAAATATTTTTTGCTCCAAAAATTAATGCAAAGATTAATGAGGTAAAAAATACTATTGTATTTAAAGAAAGAAATTTCTCCGATTTATTTAATTTCTGCCATTTTTCTTTTAATTTTTCCTGCGAATTTTCCTTAAAATATGCAGTTACTGAATTTATAATATCTCTGAATTTAGAACCGATTATCCATAGGAAAGAAAAAGACCACGGTAAAAAACCAAGAATAAAAAGACTTATTACATTTAAACAATTTTTTATCCCTATATTTTTTGAAATATCATATACAGAAATAAATTCTTTGATAAATATAACACCGTGTTTTTCAAACATAATAAAAAACCACGGAAAAGTGATAAGGATGAGAATTAACAATCCGGATAAAAGATGTAATGGTTTAAACAGTTCTTTTATTTTGCCGGAAAATATATGCATAGCTATTATTGATAACAATGGTATGCATAATCCAAACAAACCTCCGCTTAGAACGGATAAAGACATAAAAAAATATATGCCGCACCACAATGGATAATTGTATTTGTTCGCTTTTGAAAAAATGCTTAAATATGAGAGAAGAATTGCTAGCATTGTTGTTACGGTATATAATATGTCATTTGTTGCTAGATGTGAGAATACTAAAAATCCAAAACTTGTTGCCGTAATTAAAGAAATTATTAATCCGTATGATTTTGTAAGAATTTTTGATGTAATTAAAAAAATAGAAATTATTCCAATAGTTGTTATAACGGCTATCGGTATTCTGGCAGCAAGGGTACTGATTTTACCGAAAATTATAAAAGAAAAATTAATTATCCAAAACAATAAAGGTGGACATTCAAAAAAGTTATTTCCATTAAGTTTTAAATTAATCCAGTCATTACGGTTAATCATATCTCTTGCTATCGATACATATTTTGTTTCATCAGTATCAATTAAAGGATATTCTCCAAGCTGCAAAAAATATAATACAAAACAAAGCATAAATAAAAATGCGGACAAAAATATTTTGTAGTGCTTTTTTATGTAGTTCATTTTGTTATTCCTTACATATTATGAAAGATTTATATATTTTTCTATTTCTTCTTTTGTATTTATTTCAGTTGTGCAAACAAGAATTTTATTTATGCTTAATTTGAATCCGGCAAGAATGTTTTCCTTTTTCATTCTGTTAAGAAATTCATCAGCATTATCAACCTGTAAGACAAATTCATTGAAGAAATTTTTATTTAATATATTATAACCTTTTTGTTTTAATCCTTCAGTTAAGTTTTTAGCATTTGATGCACTTAAAAAAGCAGCCTGCCTGAGTCCGTTTGCACCTAAGAGAGAAAGGTATATTAATGCATTTAATATTACCAATCCTTGATTGGAACAAATGTTACTTGTAGCTTTTTCTCTTCTTATATGCTGTTCTCTTGCTTGAAGAGTGAGAGTAAAGGCTTGATTTCCTTCAGCATCTTTTGTTCTTCCTACAATTCTTCCGGGCAATTGTCTTTTATATTTATCAAGAGTCGCAATAAATCCGGCATACGGACCGCCAAAAGAAATCGGATTTCCGAAAGGTTGAACATCCCCAACAACAATATCCGCATTGTATTCTTTTGGTCGTTTTAAAACAATAGAGCTTATCATATCTTCACATACGATTAACATAGTCTTAGGACTTTTCTCCAAAGATTTAATTGCGTCTATATCTTCAATTGTCCCGTAGAAGTTTGGATTTTGAATAATTACACCGGCATATTCACCTGATTTAATTTTTTCTTCTGCATCAGAGAAATCAGTTTTATATTCTTTTTCCGGTATTTTTTCTATTGTTATATTGCCGGCTTTAGCATAAGTATTTATAACTTCATAATACTGCGGATTTATACAGTCAGAAACAAGAATTTTTTCTTTGCCGCTTATCCTTGCTGCCATAAGCATCGCTTCTGCACATGCATTACCTGCATCATATACGGAAGCATTACATACATCCATACCTGTTAAATCACAAATCATAGATTGAAATTCATATATTACCTGCAATGTCCCCTGTGAAATTTCAGGCTGATAAGGAGTATATGCCGTATTGAACTCAAATCGTGAGGAAATTTGTGATATTGCGGCAGGAATAAATCTTTTATATGCACCTGCTCCTATAAAATATGAATAGTTTATTTTGTTTTCATTCGCCGCAGATTTTATTGTTTTCTGTACCTGCATTTCGCTTAATGCATCGGGAAGATTAAAAGAAGTTATTCTTATATCCTTATTTATCATTGAATATAAAGAATCAAAATTTTCTTCTCCTATTTCTTCCAGCATTTCTTTTATAGTATCCTCTGGATTCGCTTTATAATTATTCATTTTATTCTACTTCTTCTTTATATTTATTATAATCTGTTAAGTCCCCTATGTCTTCATTGAAACTGTCTGAAGAAATCTTTATCAGCCACATTCCATCAAACGGTTCTTCATTTAGTAATTCCGGTTTTTCAATTAATTTTTCATTTGTTTCAATGATTTTACCTGAAACAGGCATGTATAATTCAGATGCAGCTTTCACGGATTCTACCGTTCCAAAAATTTCTCCTTTCGAATAGTAAGAACCCACCTCTGGCAGCTCAACAAAAACAATATCTCCTAATTGTTCAATAGCAAAATCGGTTAGACCTATACAATAATTTCCGTCTTTTTCATAAACATATTCATGAGATTTACTGCAAAGCATATTATCTATCATTGGCTTTTCTCCTTAGTTACCTTTGTTGTGTTTAATTATAAAATTTTTATTTGTTATTTGTGCATTATATAATTTATTCCTTACCATAATTTGTATTATATCTCCGTTTTTTAAATTTTTATTTGTTTTTATATATCCGAGACCTATATTAAATCCGAGACTAGGAGCAAAGCCGCCGCTTGTTACTTTTCCTATATTCTCATTATTATACATGATTTCATATTCATGTCTTGCTATTGCACGCTCTATCATTTTAAAAGCAATCAATTTCTTTTCTGTTCCGTTTGCAAGCTGTGATTCAATTACCTTTTTCCCGATATAATTTTCTTTTTTGTTTTTATCTACTGACCATGAAAGGTTTGCCTCAATAGGCGTAGTGGTTTCATTTAACTCGTTTCCGTATAAACTCATTGCCGCTTCTAATCTTAAAGTATCCCGGGCTCCAAGACCAACAGGAAGAAGGTTATACTTTTCACCGGCTTTAAGAATTAAATTCCAAAATTTAACGGCATCTTCATTTTTCATTATAATTTCAAATCCATCTTCTCCGGTATATCCGGTTCTTGATATATATATTTTTGAATCAAATAATGAAGTTTCTTTTATACAAAGAGTTTTAGGTTGTTCTTCTTTGATAAGACCTGCTTTTTCAATAATATCAGAAGCTTTTGGCCCCTGAATAGCAATCATTGAATATATATCAGATTTATTCTCGATTATGACATCAAATGAATTTTTATTTTTTATAATCCATTCATAATCGTTTTCTACTCTTGAGGCATTTACTACAAGTAGATAATTAGTATCTTTCAGCTTATATACTAAGAGATCATCAACAATACCTCCGTTCGTATTTGTAAGCTGGCAGTACATTGCTTTACCGTCAGTAAGCTTTTCTATATTCTGCGGAACTAAATACTGTATAAAGTTCAGTGATTCTTTTCCTGAAACAAAAATCTCACCCATGTGTGAAACATCAAAAATACCTGCATTTTTTCTTACATTATTGTGTTCTTCAATAATGCTATGATACTGTACAGGCATTTCCCACCCTGCAAAGTCTACCATTTTCGCATTTAATTTTAAATGTTCGTCATATAAGAATGTTCTTTTTACCATTTTTAAACTTCTCCGGAACTATTTAGAACAAATAATACGTGCTGCGTATACACCTGATGCTGAAGCCTGAATTAATCCTCTTGTAACACCGGCACCGTCACCTATTGCATATAGATTTTTTACGCCTTCAGTTTCAAGATTTTTAGTTAACTTCACTCTGCCTGAGTAGAATTTTACTTCAACTCCGTATAATAAGGTATATCTGGAAGCTGTTCCGGGAGCAATTTTATCAAGAGCATATAGCATTTCAATAATAGCAGTCATTTGTCTGTATGGCAGAACTAAGCTTAAATCTCCAGGTGTTGCACAGGCAAGCGTAGGAGTAATTATGCTGCTTTTTATTCTGTCCGGAGTAGAACGACGTCCGTCAAGTAAGTCGCCGAATCTTTGTACCAGAACTCCTCCTGCCAGCATATTTGCCAATCTGGCAACATGCTGTCCGTATGCAATTGGCTCCTTAAACGGCTCTGTAAATTTCTCTGATACAAGAAGGGCAAAGTTTGTATTTGCCGTCCTGTAATTTGCATAGCTGTGTCCGTTTACAGTTGAAATTCCCGAATAATTTTCCGTAACAACTTCTCCGTACGGGTTCATACAAAATGTTCTTACTTCATCACCAAAAGTAGGAGAATAATATATTAATTTTGATTCATATAATTTATCCGTTATTGGCTCAAATACAGGTGCAGGCAGCTCAACTCTCACTCCAACATCTACAGCATTATTAACCATACCTATTTTATTTTTTGCAAATTCGTGAGTTAACCAGTCAGCACCTTCTCTGCCAGGGGCTATTATTATATTTTCCGCAAATATTTTTTGATTATCTTTTGTAATAAAACCTTTTACTTGTTCATTTTCTACAATTAATTGATCCGCAATTGTGTCATACAAAATTGTTATTTTTTTATCTAAATAATCCTGCATGTTTTTTAATACATTAAGACTTCTTTCTGTTCCCAAATGTCTTACAGGAGAATGTACAAGCTTTAGTTCGGCAAGTGTTGCCGCTCTTTCTATATCAGCAAAGGCTTCTTTATCAAGGCCAAAAACTTCATTCGTTGCACCAAATTTTAAATATGTATCATCAGTATATTTTATTAGATTTTCGACTTCTTTTCTCGGCATATAATCAAGTAAATGTCCGCCTACATCAGGAGTAAGTGTTAATTTCCCGTCAGAAAAAGCACCTGCTCCTCCCCAGCCGCATAGTAAACCGCATTTTTTACAGGTAGGACATTTGTCATACCCTTCTCTAAGCAAGCATTTTCTTTTTTCTATTTGTACCCCTTTTTCAACCAGAACAACTTTCCATTCCGGTTTTAATTTCATTATTTCAAGTGCCGCAAAAATTCCGGCCGGTCCGCCTCCGATAATAGCTACATTATACATTTTATTCTCCGCTCTTATAATAACGTTTTTATAACATATTGATTGTATCGTAAATCTTTTTTCTTTTAAACAAAACGTAAAAAACTGTTTACTTAACTCAATCAAATTTTATAATAATTCTATGAATATAAAAGTTATTGCCGTAGGGAAAATAAAAGAACTATATCTAAAAGATGCCTTTAAAGAATATCAAAAACGTCTGCTTCCTTATTGTAATTTTACTCTTATAGAAATACCGGCAGAGCAAATTTACGATAATACTGAAACTGAAAAATATAAAGAAATTGAAGCCGAAAAAATTCTTAACTGTATTAAAGATAATGATTTTGTTATTACTCTTGAAATTAATGGCAAAATGTATTCTTCTGAAAATTTTGCACTAAAATTGAAAGATATTATAAATGAAGGTGTAAATGAAATAGTTTTTATTATTGGCGGGGCAAACGGACTTCATCAAAAAATTTCTGATGTGTCTGATTTAAAACTCAGTTTCTCAAAAATGACCTTTACTCATCAAATGGTGCGAATAATACTTATTGAGCAAATTTACAGGGCTTTTAAAATAAATCTGAATGAACCTTACCACAGATAAATTTTAAGTTTTGTAAATATATTTCTATTAGATATATCGCAAAGAACTAAAATGTGATATTATAAAATTACGATTTGAATTAAGACCCGAGTAGATTCTGTCTGAGAAATTTTAAGCTAGCCGGATTTGTTAGTTAAACTCTCAAAGACATCTTGAAAGGTAGTAGTAACCTGTATATAAGGTTATACTCCGGATTATATATCGAAAAGGTGACTGAATTCGTTAAATCCTGGGGGTGGAGTATGATTTATTGCTGCGGGGGTTATTATAACCCTTCTAGAACTGTGCTTATTGCTCCTGATTTTAAATATAGAGACAGGAAGCTTGAAATATTAATATGTCCTAAGTGTTCAGCTTTAATTGCTTGTTTAACACAATATAATATTGAAACGGGGAAGTATGAAGTTGTAAGACCAAAGAGAAAAAAAACCGCAAATTTTATAAAAAAACTTGAAGCTGGAAATTGGAGTGAAATTAAAATTAAGTATGGAACAAGAGAAAAAGCTGGGTTTGTATATGGAATAAATAAAGAGTTTAAAAACGGTGTAATTCATCAATATGCCATTGATTTTAACGGAGTTAAGAAACTGGTAAAAGTTATAAATTAGTCCGCAGGCTGGATTTGACTATTTTCCCAAAACTTTTGATTTTTAAAAAATATCGGGTTTTCTACAATCCGACAAGATAAAAATTAAAATACATTAACGACAAAAAATAAAACAAAAATGGTAATAGAAAATATGGGCAAAAAAAAGAAAAATAATGATGAAGAAAAATTTCAATATTCAAAAACAAAGTCTTTTGAAAATCTTGAAACTGTTCAGGAATTGGCACTTAAAAGAAAAGGAAAAGACGAAGAAGCCAACCCTGATATTTCAACATTTTTAAAAGCAGAAGAACTAAAAGGTAAGTTGTGCGGCTTATATTCTGAAAAAGAAAGTAATCCTTCTCATATCAAAATAATGGGCAGTGTAAAAATTGACGGAAAGAATTTGGAAATAAAAACCGGAGAGCGTATAAATACGGAACAACAAGATGATAGAATTACCAGAGATACTTGATATACCTGAGAAATTGATTCCTGTAATAACAAATATTAATAACTATAATTATTTTTTAATTGAAGGAGGAAGAGGTGGTGGCAAATCCCAGAGTATAGCCAGGATAATTCTTTGGATAGCAGAACAACGGAAGGTGCTGGTTTGTTGCGGAAGAGAAACTCAAGCAACAATTTCGGAAAGTGTTTACAAAATTTTATGCGACTTAATTAATGAATATAATTTAAATTTTACAATTAAATCTAATAAAATAATTCATAATTTTAGTGATTCAACTATAATTTTTAAAGGATTTAGAGAACAGGGCAGAGTTAATATAAAGGGGCTTGAGGGAGTTGATATCTTATGGATAGACGAAGCTCAGGCCATTACAAAATCTACTCTTGATGTCATAATTCCTACAATAAGAAAAAAGAATTCCATTGTTATTTTTACTATGAACAGGCTTGTACGTAATGATCCGGTATATTCCGAGTTCGTATCCAGAGAAGATTGTCTTCATATAAAAATAAATTATTACGAAAATAAATATTGTCCTGAAAAACTTGTTATTGAAGCAGACAGATGTAAAAAAAGAAATATTTTTGATTATGAATATATATGGGAAGGAAATCCGTTAGATAAAACAAATGATTTCTTATTTTCTTCAATAAAACTTGATAGGGCAAAAAGTTTAATAATAAAGGAAGAAAATCACAGAAAAATCCGTTGTATGTCTGTTGATCTTGCTGGCAATGGAGGAGACTTATGCGTTGCCAGTTTAATTGAATCCAAAAGTTCTGTTCACTGGTCGCTTGAAAAGCAGGAACACTGGTCTGAGCCTGATACTGATGTTACGAAAGGCAGAATTATTAATTTATATTCAATATGGAGACCGCAACTGTTAATTCTTGACGCTGACGGATTAGGATATTCCATATATGTGAGTATAAAAAATGTTATTCCCGAAGCCATAAAATTTAACGGTGCTGCTGTAAGCAACAGACCTAATGCACTGAATAGACGTGCTGACGGATATTTAACATTAAAGGATTTTATTGATAATGAATGGCTCAAAATTTCATCAACAATTACAATTTCACAGCTTGAATATATTAAAAAATCGTATAAACCAAACGGGCAGATTTTTATACAATCGAAAAAAGAAATGAAATCAGATAACGGCGAAAGTCCGGATTTTGCAGATAGCTTAATGATGGGAATATACGCTATTAATTACTATTCATATTTAATTGAAGATAAAGATGAAACTGTAATTATTGATTCAAATTTTGACCCTTATGAAAATAATTAAATTTGTTCAAATTGGAAAATATGTTAGTATTTTTCTTTAAATATGGTTTAATATATATATGAGGTGTATATGTGTCCGAAAAAACATGAAAAAGATAGTAAAAGAATCTTATTAAACGGTGGTATTTTGTATAATGATAACTACATTGACCGTGCAGAAACACTGTTTAATCACCCTGATAACACAAAGGAAAAGGATTTTTTTTCAACAACTTATAAAATATTAAACTCAATAAATACGCAAAATGATACTGATTATCCAGATTACTATATAGAAAATCAGGATTCTTTTTTCTCTTATAATGATTCGGATTTAGAAACTTCTAGAGTTGATAAAAATTTTGATATTGAAAATTCCGCAAATAATGAAAAAAAGAATTTTAAAAAACGAAATAAAAGAAAAGAAACAATACACGAAAAAACAATAAGTTTTGTTATAAATAATGCTTATGATTCTGTCGGAAGAGTTGGTTCAAGACTTCTTGGCGGATACGAGACCGACCAAAATTTATATATGTCATTTGCCGGACATCATTTAAATACTCCTTATGCAAATCAGCATTTAGTATATAACAGTATTAATGAAATAGCACCTTTTTTAAGAGAATTTGTTGCAGATAAAGTAAAAAAACAACTCGGAGTTGATTATGTTGATAAAATTAAAGGAATTTTTATTGATAATAATACTGAAACGTCGAAAAAACTTGCCAAAAACATTGATGTTTATTACTTTATTAGAAAAAACAAGGATTTCCTTAAAAACTATGGATATATAAAGAAAGATAGTATTCAATTTACTGATAGCAATTTTTTTAATTCTATAGGAAAAGCTGACATAATTGACATGTATCTTACTAAAGACAACGAAATAGTATTTTATATTATAGATACCTATGACTTTAATAAAAGTTCAAAAAATCCGTTTGTAAGAGCAGGAAGAAAAATGCAGGATAATAATAAAATAATTCCGTATTTTATAATATATTCGGTAAAAATAGATAAAAACACGGCAAAGAGGTATTTAAGATGATGCATAAAAAGAAAAAAACATCCTGGGTAAAATTTTTATTGTTAAATACGGGAATATATTTTTTACTTATATGTTTTTTGTTTTTTATGTTCGGTTATATAATGTTCGGTTATTTTGAGGGCATTTCAACTGTTTTACTAATATTTATTATTAGTATAACTGCAAAAAATGCTTTATCATATAAGACATTATATTCTGCCAGGGTAATTAAAAAATTCGAACAAAAAAAGATATTAATTTTACCGATATTTATTATTGATTTAATAATTTCTTTTTTAGTTATATCAGTTATTAAACAAATTGATGAACTTGATTTTTTGTTCTATTTTTCTTTATGTTTGTATCTTATTTTAATTAGTATGACTTTTTCAATATTTTCACTGTCCTTTTTCCGTAAAATTAAATATTATATTAATACGAATAAACAAAAGAAATATTTTTCATATATATTAAAGATGTTTTGTTTATTAGGAATTATTTTTGTTTTACCTTTTTTATATGTTAATATAATTATCCCTTCTGCAAAATTATTTTCTAATTCATTTATCAATTTGATAGCTATAATTTTATGCAGTTCAATTATTGTTTTTGTCGAAAACATAATATTTTTGAATCTGTCTGTATATTTTAACTTGTTAAACGGATTAAAAGAAGATATCAAAGGCAATCTGTTAGCAGGATTTATCATTGAAGATATAATACTTATATTTATTGGACTTATTATAGTTGCTAATTTTATATAATGCAGCGAAATTAATTTTAGTGTTGTATTAAAGTGAAAATTTAACATTTCAACTTTAACACTTATCGGCTTTGTTGCTTGCAATAAACGATTTTGGCCTTGCTCAATGTAAGTCCTCCAATCATCGCTTCAATATGCTGTTCGTAAAATTTCACTCCCGTCATTCCAAATTATCGTGAATTTTTATTCGGACAACTTTTGTTATGAAATTATATTTCAAGCTAACAGCTAAAACAGTGAGTAATTAAAGTCGTGGTACCGGAGTAGGTTAAATAAAAAAGAAAGGAGAAAAAGAATGTGTTCAACACCAAAAGTTTCAAATGTTGTTCAGGATACTGAGGTGATTAAAACGGCCAGACAGGCGGACGCTTCGGTTCAAAAATCGTCCGAGACCAACAGGAATACAGCAAGAGGAATAATATCAGAAAACATTAAAACAACAAACAGCGGACTGGATGATGAAGTTGTATCGTCAAAGAAAAAACTTTTAGGGGAATAAAATGGAAAAAAGTAAATATTCAAAAAAATATTTTAATTCAAGAAGAGCAGAATTAGATATTGCATATAATTCTTTTAAAGCTGACTGGCAGGAGCTTGCCGATTTTTTTCTTCCACGTTCGGTTAGATTTCTGGTAAGAAATACAAATAAACAACCTGCAAAAAATAAAAAAATAAAAGATTCAACTCCGCTTTTAGCTGTCAGAAATTTTTCTTCCGGTATGATGTCCGGAGCTACCAGCCCCGCAACAAACTGGTTTAAGGTTAGAGTAAGAAATTACGGACAGGAAGGAAGTTTTGAAGTTAAAAACTGGTGCAATAAAGTAGAGAATACTTTTAGAGATATTTTTAATTCTTCAAATTTATACAGAATTCTTCCTTCCGTATACAAGCAAATAGGGGTATTCGGGATTTCAGTACTGGCATTAATGCAGGATGAATCTTCAATTTTACATTGCAGATTGCTTCCAATAGGTTCATATCGGATTTCTAAAAATCAAAAAGGAGAAGTTGATACAATTTGCCGGGTATATATGGAAACGGCAGGAAATTTATATGAGCAATTTGGAGAAGAAAATGTTTCAAAAGCAGTGTTAAATGCAATTCATTCCAACAGATATGAAGATTTATTTGAAGTTGTTCATTTCGTAGAACCAAATAAAGACTATAAGCCTGATGCTGTCTGGTCAGAGGACAAGGAATACATTTCAGTTTATTATGAATGTGAATCTGGAGAAGAAAAATTTCTTTCTAAGAAAGGTTTTGACAAATTCCCATATGCTGTGTTTGAAGCTGAAGTTAACGGAGAGGATGTTTATCCTAGCGACTGTCCAGGAGTTAATGCCCTTCCTGATGTAAAACAGCTTATGAGTATGGTTGTTGATGAAGGCAAAGCTGTTAAAAAAATGATTAGCCCGACTTATAAAGGGCCTGCAAGCTTAAAAAACAAGAAAATGATTGATGCTCCAGCTGCTTTTATAGAAGAAGATGAAAACGGAAGAGGGCTTTCGCCTATATATGAAGTTAATCCCAGAGTTTTAGAGGTTGATTCGATAATTGAAAAATTGAAAGAGTCAATAAAAGAAATTTTTTATAATGATTTATTTGCAATGATATTGAATACAGCGGAACGTTCAAGAACTGCTACTGAGGTAAACGAATTAAAAGAAGAAAAAATGGTATTGCTTTCACCCCTCTTGCAGCAGATACATAATGGATTAAATCAGATAATGGACTGGGTTTTTTCGGAATGTGTAAGACTAAATATCCTTCCTGAACCGCCTGTAGAGATAATGGGCTCAAATATGGATATAGAATTCGTTTCAACACTTGCACAGGCTCAAAAAGCAGTAAAAATATCTGCTATGGAAAGATTTACTACCTTTACAGTTAATCTGGCACAAAATCTTGATCCTTCTTTAAAAATGAAGTTGAATGCAAATAAAATCATAGATGATTATGCTGACTACGCAAATATTTCTCCGGAACAGATTGTTCCTACTGCACAGGTTGAGAAAATGAAACAGTCGGAAGAAGAAAAAGAAAACCGTAAACAGGCTTTTGATCAGGTAAAAGAAAGTTCCGAAATAATAAAAAATATTGCGGGTACAGATTCTTACGGAAGTGAATTGATGTCAAAATTAGGTTTAATTTAGAAAGGGTAAAAAATGAGTTTACAAGAAAATGATGAAAAAAGTTTAGAAACACAAAAACAGCTGGGTCAAAATGCTTATGAAACTGATGATAAAAACGATATAACAGTTATGCAGGAAAATGACAGTTATTTTGGAAAACCTGAAAAATATGATTATTCTCAGGTTGAGCTTCCAGAAAATTATTGTTATAACGAAGAACTTTTAAATGAATTTAATGATTTAGCCGGGAAATATAATTTGTCTCAAAAAGGAGCAAATGAACTTATGTCTATGGCTGTAAAGCTTACAAAGTTAACGGGTGATAATTACTCTAAAACTATAGCGAATCAGAACAGACAAAAAATCAATAATTATAAGAATATGCTCAATAATGACAGAGAAATAGGCGGTGTAAATCTTAACAAAACAATGCATACCGCAAATATGGCTTATACCGAATTTGCTGATGAAGATGTTCAGCAGCTTCTTTATGAGACAGGCTTAAACTGTCATCCTAAAATTGTAAAGATGTTTTATAACATAGGTAGAAGAATGAGAAATGATGATATATACGGTATAAATTCAGCTGCGGTAGTTAAAGAAAACAGGGAAGATATACTTTTCCCTACAATGTAGTACAAGTAAAAGGAAAGGAAAAATTAAATGGCAACATTAGGTGCTGGATATTTAACTTTGGCAGACAGGTTAAAAAGAACTGAAAATGGAAAAATTGCTGCAGAAATTATTGAAATGATGTCTGAAACCAATGAATTATTGCAAGATGCAAATGCCCTGCAATGCAATGACGGTTCAAACCACATTACGACAATAAGAACCGGCCTTCCTTCTGCAGTATTTAGAAAATTATACGGTTATGTTCCGTCTTCAAAATCAACAACAGAGCAGGTAAAAGATGTTACAGGTATGCTTGAAACATATTCTATCGTTGATGTTGATTTGGTAGATAAATCTGAAAATCCTAAATTGTTCAGATTATCTGAATCTTCTGCTTTTATTGAAGCAATGAATCAAAAACTTCAGGAAACAATTTTTTATGGAAGTATAAAGGAAAATGCTGCAGCGTTTGATGGTTTGTCTGCCAGATACTCAAAAATATCAACAGACGAAAAGAAAATCGGTTCTAATATTATAAATGCAGGAGGCAGCAGCTCTGATAATACTTCTATATGGTTTATAACCTGGGGAGATTTGCATACATCTTTGTTGTACCCGCAAGGTTCTCAAGCCGGAGTTCAGCATAAAGATGACGGTATTTTAACTGAAACAAGTTCAACTGGCGGCAAGAGAAAAGTTTATCAAGATCATTATAAAATGGATGTTGGGCTATCGGTCAGAGATTGGCGTTCTACTTGCCGTATAGCCAATATAAGCATTGCAAATTTAAAAGGCGATTCTGCTGTTAATCTGGAAGAATTATTGAATAAAGCATATTACAAAATCAGAAGATATGCTAAAACAGGAAAAACATTTATTTATTGTAATTCTACCGTATTAATGTATTTTGAATCACAATTGAAATCAAAAACAAATGTTAACTTTACGATTAAAGAATATCTTAATGAAAATATTCTTCATTATAAAAATATTCCTATTCGTGAATGTGAACAACTTACTTGTGAAGAAGAAAAAGTATCTTAATTTAGAATGGAGAAAAATATGATATTAGACGAACAGGGTTTATTTTCAGATAATCAGACAGTTACTGAAAGCTGTGCTTCAACAAATATAATAGAATTTGGGAAACGTGAAATTGCATTCGGAACACCCGTTGAAATTTTTATTCAGATAACTGAAACATTTAACAATTTAACAAGTTTGGAAATAAAAGTTCAAACAAGTGAGCAGGAGAATTTTACATCAGCAGTTGACTTGATTTCTCAAAAACTTACCCTGACTGATTTGATAAAGGGAAAAGTTTCTTCTGTTAAATTTATACCTGAAGGTAATTTAGGATATATGAGATTATATTATACGGTAACAGGAACAACACCTACAACGGGTGCAATTTTTGCCGGCATAACAGATTCTCATCAGGAAAGTTTCCATAATTAATAATAGTCCTCAAATATACGATATCCGGAAATTCTAATGCTTCATTCCAATAATTTGTATTATTTTTCCGGATATCTTTTCTTTTGATTTATCCAAAAAAATAATAAAAAAGGGAATAAAGATGAATTATACCAAAGCAAAAATCTTTAATATAGCACTAAAAAACCTCAGAATAAGTGTTGGAATACAAAATGCCAATCAGGATGATAAAAATACAATAATACTTAATGAATTTTATGAGTTAGCAAAAGAGCAGGTTTTGAAGGATTTTGATTGGAATTTTGCAAATTCATACAGAGAGCTTTCTCTTACGGGGAATATACCATCTAATCCTAAATTTTTATATGAATACGATTACCCGAATGATTGTTTATTTGCAAGAGAAATTATTTCTTATTGTGATAAAGAGCTCATTGAATTTGAAATAGCTGCAAATGCCTCAGGACAAAAAATTATAAATACGAATGTTATACCGGCAATTTTAAGATACACAAAAGTTGTAGAAAATGAAGCTTTCTTTTCAACTGAATTTGTAATGGCTTTTTGCTGGTATTTAGCTTTTCTTGCGGCACCTGCCCTTACAGGAAATAGAAGTATTCAAAGTGACTGTTTGAGTATTTATACAAGTATTTTAGCAAAATCCAAATCTTTAAATGCTTCCGAAGGATTAGTAAAAAATACAGATTCTTGTTCCTGGTTTGATATAAGATAAGGAAGGTATATTAATATGACAAGATATACACAGAAATCATTTACAGGCGGAGAACTTAGTCCGTCTTTATATTCAAGAAATGATTTGGCTAAATATGTTGTTGGGTTAAAAACATTAAAAAACGGTTTTGTTAGAGCGGAAGGATGTGTTTCAAACAGGTCAGGACTTGAACTTATTTGTGAAGTAAAGAATTCCGGATTGCCAGTAAGACTTATTCCTTTTTCTTTTAATACGGAACAAACGTATATTATAGAACTGGGCAGCGGGTATGCACGTTTTATTAAAGATGGCGGACAGATTATTTATCCTGACGGCGAAGAAGAAGGGAATCCTGTTGAAATAGAAACTCCGTATTCAGCAGATGACTTATTTAATATAAAATATGCACAAAATGCTGATGTCTTAACTCTTTGTCATAACAATTACGAAGCAAGAGAACTGTCCAGATTATCTCATTATAACTGGCAATTAGCTTCAATTAATTTTAAACCCCAAATACTTCCGCCTCAGAATTTGTCGGCTGTTTGGACAGGAGATAATGAAAATACAACGGTTTATAAATATGTAGTTACATCTGTTAAAGCAGATACCTATGAAGAGAGTAATCGCTCCGAGGAAGTCAGTGTTGTGGGAGAAATAGAGGCAAACTGGGGAACAACTGAGTACATTACGATTTCCTTCGGCAGCGTTGAAGGAGCTGTTGAATATAATGTTTACAGAAGTATAAACGGTGTTTTCGGATATGTGGGAACAACTTCTACCACAACTTTTATTGATGATAAAATTGAACCGGATTTAACTTCAACAGCTCCTGTTTTTACTAATCCTTTTGAAAACGGTAATAATCCGGCATGTGTAAACTACTTTCAGCAAAGGAAAGTATTTGCCTGTTTAAAGAATAATCCCCAGCAACTTGTAGCTTCGCAAACAGCAACAAATAATAACTTTAATATTTCAAGACCTCTTTCAACTTCTGATTCAATAAATGTAACATTATCTGAAAGAGAAGTAAATGAAATAAGACATATTATTGCATTAAATGATTTAATTCTTCTGACTTCAGGGGCGGAATGGAAATTAAACGGTTCTGACGGAGCTTTTTCTGCATCATCTTCATTAGTTGCATCTCCGCAAAGTTTTTACGGCTGTTCTCATGTTCCGCCCGTTGTTTCAGGTAATATGATTTTATTTGTTCAATCAGGAGGTTCTGTAGTAAGAGATTTAGGCTATACATATTTATCAGACAGTTATGACGGAGAAGAGTTATCCATTTTCGCAAACCATCTGTTTGAAGGCAAACAAATAGTAGATATGGCATACGCAAAGGAACCTTATAGAATATTATGGTGCGTAATGTCTGACGGTACATTGAACGCTCTTACATACAATAAAAAACAAGAAGTCGCAGGATGGCATAAACATGAAACAAAGGGTAAATTTGAATCAGTTGCCATTGTACGTGAAAATTTTGAAGATGTTGCCTATTTTGTTGTGAAAAGAGAAATAAACGGACAGACAAAAAGATTTATAGAAAGAATGGCAACAAGAATAGTTGATAAAACGGAAGACGGAATTTTTCTGGACTGTTCTTTGTCATATAATGGTGAACCCGTTAGTGTTATATCAGGACTCAATCATCTGGAAGGAGAGGAAATTAATATACTTGCAGATTCTAATGTTATAACTAATAAAGTAGTTCAAAACGGGAGTGTTACCCTTGATTATCCTGCATCAAAAATTGTTGCAGGATTACCCTATGAATTTGAACTTGAAACATTAAATCTTGAAGGAGAATATACTTACGGGTTATTAAAAATAGTTAACAGTATAAATGTTCAGGTTGAAAAATCAAGGGAAGATTTTTTTGTTGTAAATTCTGACGGCACGATTGTGCAGAATCCAAGAAGTATAAAAAGTATTAATGATTCAAACTATTTACACTCTGGGAATGTCGATATTTTCCCTTTTTCAAATTATGCCGATGGAGCTAATGTTCACTTGAAACAAATATACCCGTTCCCTTTGACTATAAATTCAATTTCACTTGATATAACAATGGCGGATGCAAATGCTTAAAAAAGATAAAAATACCAACGATGTAAATTTTATACTTGAAAATCTGAGAAAAGAAGACCTTAATGAGATAAAAGCATTATGGGGAAGAAATTATAAACAAAAAGTTTTTGAAAGTATAAATAATACAGATTATCTTATATTAATCGGAGTTAATGATAAAACCGAAAAAATACCTGTAGCTATAGGCGGATTTTATGAAGTTTATAAAGATAATCCTAACATTGCCTGTGTTTGGCTTTTATCGACAAAGTATATTAAATATAACAAAAAAGAATTTTTCTCTGCTCTAAAAAAACAACTGGAATATGCGGAAACAAAATATTTCGTAATGTATAACTTTATTTATAAAGAAAATTTCGAGGCAAAAAAATGGCTGAGAAAATTTGGTTTTAAGTTTGACAATCCGAAGCCTGATGGGATTAGAGTCCCGGAAAATTTTGAATTTTTTTATAAATTGACTCAATAAGAAAGGATTAGTATGTGTATAGTAGAAATTGCTATGGCTACTTCTGAAGCAATCTCGCTGGTGAATTCTATACAATCTGTAAAAGCAGATAAAGAAGCAGCTTTATATAGTGCTAATATGTCTATTCAACAAGCGAAGATAGCGGAAAGAAATGCAGCATATTCAAGGCAAGAAGGTATTGAAGACGCAAGAGAAGAACGTCTCAGAGCAATACAGAACATGGGAAAAGTAAAAACTGATATTGCTTCCGGTAATATTATGCTTTTATCTTCTACAGCATTAAACTTGACCGAAGATGAATATCAGGAAGGTGAACTTAATGCATTACAAATAATGAAATCTTCAGAACATCAAGCCCAATCTTATTTGGATTCGGCACAGAGATATTATTCCAATGCTTCTCTTCAAACGTATAAAGCGAAAAATGCTTATAAACAGAAAAGAAGTAATTTCTTTGCAGACAATATTAAAACAAATGCGAAGAATTTCTATAATAGTGAAAGTTGGTTTTAGAAGGAACGGGTGTTATGAATTATAAAGATGATAATCTCACATCTTCTTTTTCGGTACGTAAAATTCCGGTTAATAATAATGAAATAAAAGAAGAAAATTACAATAATAAATATTCTGACAGAATAAAAATATTAGAATTAAATAATTATATTGATGAATGGGAAAAAGAGCTTCTGTTTGCTGATAACGGATATTTTTCATTAAAGGGTAAAGAAGTTGAAAACAAAGCAAAAGAATATATTGAAGAACTTGAAAATTTTATCAATTCAAAAATCAATAATATGTCTTTTTCTAAAAAAGATGCATATGAGACTGCACAGCAGATTAAACTATTAAAAATAGACAATATAAAATCAAGACTTCTTAATTATGAAGCACAGGAATTATTTGAATGGGAAATTGATGTGTATGAGAAATCAATTGAATTATCCGTTCAAAAAGCCGTACTATATAAAGACAATCCAAAGATAATTGCTTCTTGTTATAAGAACGGAACTTCGGTTCTTGAGTTAATGGCTGAAAGAGAAAACTGGAATAGTAAAATTTTAAAAAGCAAAAAAGAAAAATATGAGTCTGATTTCTATTATGCGTTAACAACTGCCTTCTTGGAAGAAAAAAATATTAACTTTGTTCTTTATTTTGAGAAATACAAAGAGAAATTAAAAGAAGAAAAGAAAGTTGAGCTTGAGAAAATTATATCTGAAATGAAGAATAAAATAATTGCTTATAACTGGGCTAAGGAATTATTTTCGTATAATCTTAATGAAAGTGAAAATGAAAAAGAAATAAATAAAATAAAAGATAAAGAGCTTCTATATGAAGTAAGGAAATTTATATCAGTACTAAAAAATAATAAAAAAAAACATGAAGAGGAAGAAGAAAAAGCAAAAGCGGAAAAATGCTGGGAGAACATTTTATCTTATATTGATACTGAACCTGAAAAAGCTTTGTTATATATTGATCTTTCTCAAAAAGCTGAAAATATTAAAAGTCAAAGAGAATATATAAAAAGAATAATCAAATCAGGAGAAATAATTACTGATAAATCTAAATACATTGATGTGATAAAACAGGCATTCACTGATTTTGAAGAGTTTAAGAAGAAAAATATATTTGAATACAGACATCTTTTTTCAAAAGAAGATTTTGAAATTATAAAAAGCATCCAGCAGCTTACTAATGAGGAAATTATTATTTTATCTTCAGATATAAAGTTACTTTTTGAAAAGACTAATGATTTAAAAATCAATAAGAAAGAAGAATTGTATTCAATTATAAAAATATATTTGCATTTTCTAAAGGAATATAAAACTGAAAATAAAAAAGAAGCTGATATTGAAAAGAGAAATAAAATAATTGCTTCAATGGTAGAGAGAATTTCGTTAAAAAACGATAAAGAAAAAGGGAGTAAAGAAAAATGACGGTATCATCAATTGTTCCGGTAAATAATTACGAAGGAAACGGAAGTACTAAAATTTTTGATTTTGATTTTTTAATAGAAAATACTGATGAGTTAAAGGTTATACATATATCTGAAGATGGAATTAATACAGCTCTTATTGAAGGAGTAGATTACTCAGTTAATGAAGTGGGAAATAAAAACGGAAGTTATATTACTTTTCCGCTGGAAACATCTTCTTTTCCGGTTTTAAAAACAAATGAAAGGATTTCTTTAGCTTTAGATTTATCCATTAAGCAGGAGAGTAAATTTGAGAATTCCGCATATTTAAATCTGTCAGTATTAGAGTGGACATTTGATTATATAGTAAGAGTTCTTCAAATATTAAACAGAAAAATTGAAAGATGTGTAAAAATAAATGAAGGCAGTGAAAATTCTCCAGATGAATTAATTGATGAAATAAACGATTCCGTTTCTTTTGTCAAAAACTGTGCAGATAGTACAGAAGAACTTGCCCAAACGGTAGAGAATAACAAAAATTTTGTTGTAGAGAAGGTAAATTCCTTCAACACTCTTGTTGAAACAACAATGGAAGATATTACATCAACCGGTATAACAACAAAAGCTGATGTATCATTAAACAACCTCTCATCAACCGGAGAGAAGCATTTTTTAAACAAAACACAAATATCAAACTGTATACTTGAAGCTCCTAACGGTGTTTTGACCTACTCAGGCAATATCATTACACTAAAACAGGGCTTAAAAGTTTTAATACCGAACGGTTTAAACTCTGACGGAACACTCAATAATATTGAAGCTGAACTTACTGCTGACAGTTCATATACGATTACTTATGCAACAACAAATCAAACTGTAGGTATGGTTAAAACAGCATCAGGTTGTGCGTTAAATATTTCTAACGAATTTATAATATCAGAAATACAGCCTGAAGCTTCGCCATTTATATTGTGGTATAACCCGAAAACAAATATAATGAAGAGAGCAGACATTTCAGGTTCATTTTATATAACTCAAGAAGCAGTTATAGCAACAAATGTAATCACTAATTCGTCCGGCACTATATTAAATATAATACCGAAACAGACAGTAAACTTATTAAAAAGATCGGATAAATCTGAAATCAGCGGTTATAGTAAGCCGTCAAAAACATATACTGATTTAACATTAGGAACAAGTGGTTTAACATATACAGCACCGGCAAACGGTTTTTTTACCGGTTCTTTTGTTTCAACCGGCACATCTTCTTATTTTCTTGCATTTATAAATGGAACAAATCACACAACTTGTTTATATGAACTTAGCGATTACGCAACAAAAGCAGATGTTGCAATGACTTTTTTTGCTCCTGTTAAACAAGGTGATTATTTATGCTTATTGATTCAGAATGCTGCAAAAACCGTATTTAAATTTATATACGATGAAGGAGAAACATAATGTATTATATACAACAAAATAACAAAATAGTTTTATTTGACGAAAGTTTAGAAAGAATACAAAACACATTATTATTTACTCCGCAATATGCGGGTTCGTCCATTTTGGAAACGGAAAGGGAAATTATTGAATTAAACAATGAATTTGTATTTAAGGACGAAGCAGGTGTAGAACTTGCACAGACGAGAAAGGAAGAATTTTTAAAACAATTTTTTAAGATAGATGGCTTTGGTTATTATAGAAAGCAGCCAAAAGGCTATGGCTCTGCCGTAGAAAGTTTAAACACAGCGTATAATATAGTCAGTGTAATAGGCAAGCTGCCTGAAAACACATTAACATTTTATACAGAACCGGATTTTACAAAAGAAGAACAATGTACGGAAGAGTGGCTTGTAGCAAACTCAATGAAAAGCAGTGAAATGACAGCAGCTGATTTCGGTACTTTTTATGCACAGTTTATGACTGCCTGGAATATGCAGGAACATCAGCAGTAAATGTAGTTATATATCTGTTTTTATTTGTACCGGAATTTGCATTTGTTGTTATTTGCTTATACGCTTTTTGTTTTAAACTTTATTAGCCAGACAGCTCTTTTTCTCTTTTCCTCAAAGCGGCAACTGTCAGAGGTTTTAATAATATAAACAATTCAACTTACATAATTATATAAACAAAAATATACCTTACATAATTAAGATAAGGAGTCAGATAATTTGAACAAAAAAACACAAAAAAAATCAATTAAAAGTGAATCAAAAATCAGTAAAAAGGCAATATTTTCTGAAAAAGAGATAGTTAAAGCCAGAGAATTTATTCAGGGACAAGAAGGCTTAAGGTTAAGAGGTTATGAAGATGCTGCCGGTGTAATGACAATAGGATACGGACACACAGGTGACGTTGATGGCAAACCAATAACAAAAGATATGCTGATAACAAAAGAAAAAGCAGAAGAACTATATAGAAAAGATTTTGAGATTCATTCTGCTCCCCTAAAGTATGTAAAAGTACCATTAACAATTAACCAAAAAATAGCACTTGCAAGTTTTATATATAATTTTGGCGGGACTAAATTTATAAAATCCACTTTATATAAAAAATTAAACGCTGGCGATTATAAAGGCGCAGCAGATGAATTTGATGTTTGGATAAATACCAGAACTCCAGGAAAAAGAAAATCGGAGCCAAATATTGGCTTAATTAACAGAAGAAAAAGAGAAAAAGAATTATTTTTAACCCCTGATGATGAATAAAATCATTATACCTCTTATATTACACTATGTACTAAAATTCATTCTGGTATATTGAATCAGTAAAAAAAAAAACAAAACTTACATAATAATATAAACCATAAACATAGTTTTCATTATTGTGTAATTAACTACCTGCCTGATTTTTACTAACCCTGCAATTTCAGTTTTCCGCATCCTGTTTAAATTAACAAAAAAAAATAGTAAAGGAGAAAAAAATGAAAAAACTACTGTTGACAATGCTTTTAACCATATCGCTCACGCAGGCGGTATGCTTTGCTATAGAAGAAACACAAAAAGCCGAACAGAAAACAGACGATAATATAGCGGCAATATCCGTCCAAAAACAGCCCTTAAACGAAAACTCAAAACAAAAAATAACTAAAAATATTGCCTGCATTATTATTCAAGTTAACGGAAAAGTAAAAGACAATGAAAAATAAAGAACAAATAGTTGATATCTCTTTTTCCGCCGTCCCCGATGTCAGGATAAGAGTTATAGAACCTTCTGATATAAAAGCTGTTATTGAGAATAAAAAGAAATATCCCTTTGAACTTCATAACTCTATTGATATTAAAGTATTAACGACTAAAAGAGAATTTGAATTTACAATTTTTAACGGCTACACGTGGAACGGAGCAGATATACCACGTCTTTTCTGGCGGACAATCGGTTCAAGAACAGATAATGAATTTTTAATCGCTTCAATGCTGCATGATTATTTGCTTGAATTTAAAGTATATATGCTAAATCAGGTACTTGAAAAATCAATATCTGTAAAAGAATATAGACGCCTAACCTCATTGATATTCAGACATATTCTAAAAGAACAGGGAACAAATACAATAAAGGCAAACATAATGAGCTGGGCTGTTCAGCTGTTTCAATCTACAATCAATAGGAAGGCATGGCAATATGTTTAATAATTACGAAGTGTTGTTCTGTATTTTTGTCCAGGTTCTCACGGCAGGAATATGTATAGGAGTATACAAATGCACTGTTTCCTTTATGCAGCAGGAAATAGCAGAGTTAAAACAGGATATGCGAAAATATAATAATGTGCTTGAAAGATTAATCCACGTGGAAGATAATGTACAATTAGCAGCCCGCAGGATTGATATTATTGAAGAAAATTATGAGAATATCAGAAAAAAAGATTATAATTAAACAAAAAAAGAGAACATATTAATGTTCTCTTTTTTATTGAAAATAATTTGTTATAAATTATACATTTGGCAAATCACCTTTAACAACAGCCATTTCTGAAGATTCAAGCCCGAATTCTTTACAAAGAGCTTTAATAGCAGGTGCAGCATTGTCTTTTTCTACAAGACAGCTTATCTTAATTTCACTGGTGGAAATCATTTTAATATTAATATTATTTTCAGCCAGAGATCTGAACATATCTGCAGCAATACCCGGTCTATCAACCATACCGGCACCTACAATAGATACTTTTGCTATATCTTTATCGATTAATATATCACCGGCTTTAACTTCTTTCTTAACATCTTCCAATATTTTTAATGCATTATCTAAATCATCTTCATCAATTGTAAAGGCAATTGAGTTTGTTCCGTTGTTAGCAAGTGATTGAATAATCATATCAACACTAATGTTATTTTTAGCCAAAGCTCCGAAAACATCGGCAGCAGTACCCGGAATATCAGGTAAATTTGCCAATAAAATTCTAACCTGTGAAGAATCTGCGGCAACGCCTGCCACCGGTTTGTATATTTCCATATTTTCAACTCCTATAATTAATGTGCCAAGGTTATCTAGTTTGAAAGAACTGCGGACTCTGAGCGGAACTTGAAACTGTTTTGCAGTTTCAACAGATCTGGGATGAAGAACATTTGCCCCGACTCTCGCAAGTTCAAGCATTTCTTCGTATGAAATAATATCCGTTTTTTGAATATTCGGAACAATTCTTGGATCAGTTGCATATACTCCTTCAACATCAGTATAAATATCACATCTGTCAGCATTTAATGCCGCCGCAATAGCTACGGCAGATGTATCAGAACCGCCTCTTCCCAAAGTAGTAATTTCCCCTTCAGGAGTTACCCCCTGAAAACCTGCAACTACTATAATATTTCCTTCTTTTAAGTTCTTTTGTAATTTTTCGGTCTTTATATCAACTATTCTGGCTTTTGAATGTATGCATTCAGTTATTATTCCTACCTGCTGTCCATTCATACTTATTGCTTTATAGCCGTGAGATTGTATCGCCATAGCAAGCAGGGCTATTGAAACTTGTTCACCTGTTGAAAGAAGCATATCCATTTCTCTTGAATTTGGGTTTGATGTAACTTCTTTTGCAAGTTTTATAAGATAATCTGTTGTATGTCCCATTGCTGAAACAACTACAACAACATCATTTCCGTTTTCTTTTTCCCTTATAACCGCTTTAGCGACATTGTGTATTTTTTGAGGATCTGCAACCGATGTGCCGCCGAATTTTTGTACAATTATACCCACTTCTCTATCCTTTATTAATGTTTAGTGTATTATTTATGTATGCTGATACTTCATTATTTTGTAAATCTTTTTGGCTGAATGTATTCAACTTATTTAAATATAAGTTTAGCATGTTTTCATTATAATTCGACGGAGAATCTTCTACAAGTATTTTATATGCAAGATAGTTTAAATATATGAATATTGAGGATTCTTTTTCATTATCTGTAAAAGAATATAATATGTTAAGTGCTTCATAGGGTTTGTGTAGATTAATTAAAGCGTTTGCTTTTATTAATTTTGCTTCCTTATTGTCGGGATTGTCTTTAAGGAGAATATCAACTTTTTCAATAGAATCAGTATAAAGACCGGTTTTTAATTCTGTCAGAGCGTATACAAGAAGCACCTTTTCCGATTTCCTGTTTATTTGATATGCACTCCTTATTTTACGCAGAGCATTTTTTGTATTATTTACATCTAAATAATTTACTGCACAATTTATCAGTGCTTCTATGTGTGTAGGATAGTATTCTATAGTTTTTTCATAAAAATCAAGACTCTTTTTTAATCTTCCCTGCTTATAATAACAGTTAGCTATATAGAAATATAAAAAAGAATTTTGTGATGATAAATTTATGGCTTCATTTAAATATAAAATAGCTTCATTATATATTTTTTGCTCGTAATATGTAATACCGAGATCCGCATACGCCATTGAATTTTGAGGATTTGACTTTATTGCTTTGCAAAAATATTCTATAGCTTCAGTATAGTTCTTTTCTTTATACATACAGTAGCCTATTCTGTAAAGCACGTTTGAATCATTTTCTTTAAAACTTAATGCTTTATATAGTTTTTCTTTTGCTTCCTGTATCTTATTGATTTTTATAAGAGAAATACCCCAGGCAAAAAACAATTCAAAATCATTAATTCCTGCACTATATGCCTTGTTGTATATGTTAATCATATCAGCTTGTTTACCGAGGTCTGAATAATTTTGTGCAAGTAGTATATATATTGAAGCATCCTTTGGGTTTTCTTCCAAGGCTCTTTGAGCATATTCCGTTACAGCCGAATAATTTTTCTCTTTCTTATAGCAAAGTGCCAGATAATAATTTAAATTTTTATAATCAGGTTTTATTTCCTCGAGTTGTTTGAATTCCTGAAAAGCTTCAGAAACTTTATCTGTTTCAAAATACATTACTCCTAACAAAAAACAGGCATGCAGATTTAAAGAATTAAAGAATTTTGCTTTTTTTAACATTTCTATTGCTTTATTTTTCTTCTGCTGTTTTGCATATAAAATTCCGTAGTTTAAATATATTTCTGAATCGCAAGGAGCTAACTTTAACCCTTTTTTTAAGACATCTTCAGCTTCTTCAAAGTTATCTTCCGCAACCAGAACACTGCTTAATAAAGAATAAGCATATGCATTTTGCGAATCTCTTTTTATTGCCTCTTTTAAAATATTTTTTGCTTTTTCATACTCTTTAATTTTTGCATATATAATACCAAGACAAATACAAGGTTTTGGATTTTGATTAGACATTAAGATTGCTGTTTCAAGTTTTTCTATTGCGGAATCGAAATCTTTTAATCCGGCCAAATACATTCCCCAGTTAGTGTATGCTAAAGACGGCATCTCAATATTATTTGTAATTTTTAAATATTGAGATGTATAATCATCGAATTTTTTAATTTTTCTTAATATTTGTCTGAAAAATTTAATCATAATATTAAATCCGTAATCTCACGCAAAACCCCACATCCGCCTGAATTTTTTGTAATAAATATATTTTTAATTTTTTTTATTTTATGATATGCATTTGGCACTGTAACGGGATATTTTACATATTCCAGACAATCCTTGTCATTAATATCATCGCCTATATATATTATGTTTTCAGGTTTAATATTATATTTTTCCGTAAGTGCTTTTAAAATGTGGATTTTTTTTCTTTCATTTTGAAAGGTTTCAATTTGAGGGAATTTTTCTTTTAAAATATCAATAGCAGCGGATTTTTCACCCGAAAGAACGGCAAATTTTATATCTTTCTTTAAAATAATTGATACAGCCATAATATCTTTATAATCAATTTGTTTGGATGTTTTTCCGTCAGAAAAAACAGTAAGCTTTCCATCGGTAAAAATACCGTCAAAATCGCTTACTATTAATTTAACATTGGAAAAATTCTTCATAATAACTACCCTTTAACACTAAAAAATTATATCATACCGAAAAAAAATTTTGTTTATTAAATTTTATCCGAAATAAAATCAGTTCAAAGGGATTTCACGATAAGTCACAGGTGTGAGAGAATTTTCCTCAGCCGTATAAAATTCGAAAACGATAACCATAGGATAATTAGGATACTGGATTAAGTTAAGTTAAGTTAAAAAAAAACGAAAAAAGCAAATAAAACTACTTGATTATTTATCTTGCTTATGGTTTGATAATGATGAACTTAAAAGTTATCCTCTTTTAATACTATAAGTTCAACGGCTGCAAGCTATTTAATATAGCATAGTGCACACAAATTAAACGGAGAGTATACCAAATGGTAAAAATAAGATTAAAAAGATTAGGATATAAGAAAAATCCTCTGTTCAGAATAGTTGTTTTGAACTCTACGACAAAAAGAGAAGCAGCACCTATTCAACAACTAGGATACTATAATCCTAAAACAAAAGAAATGCAGTTAGATAAACAATCTGCACTTGATTGGATAAAAAAGGGAGCAAAACCTACCCAAACAGTACAATTCTTAATAAATAATTGTAATGAAGAAGGTAAGTTAAATTATACAAAAAAAGAAACAGTTAAATTATCAAAAAAAGCTCAAGCTAAAATGCAGGCAGAAAAGGAAGCTGCAGCAAAAGCAGCTGAAACTGCAACAGAAGAAGCAGCTGCTGAATAGTTTAACAAAATTAAGTTTTTACAGGGAAAGAGAACACTTATTTACCGCTTTTTAAGCGGTTTTTTTTTGAAAAAAATTAGTTTTTCTGCCAAATTTTTATTTAATGTTATAATTAACAGCAAATAGAGCTTTAGATAAACTATGTCATATACGGAAATCATAATACTTGCACTCGCTCTTTCGTTAGATGCTTTAATTGTAAGTTTTTCATACGGACTTATTATAAATTCAAAGCGGATAAAAAATTCAATCATGCTTGCTTCAGCGTTTGGATTTTTTCAGTTTTTAATGCCGGTAACGGGCTGGTATTTATCATCTTTTGTATACAATATACTTTCTGCATTTTCAAAATGGATTGTATTCTCAATCTTTATGTTTTTAGCTTTTAAATTTATAAAAAGTGCTTTTTCGGATAAAGAAGAGGTAACGTTATCCTGTATTTCTTTATCTTGTATTTTTCTTCTGGCTGTTGCGACAAGTATAGATGCTCTCGGAGCAGGCATTTCGTTAAGGTTTGTAAATGTTGCAATATTAATCCCTTCTATAATAGTAGGAATAATAACAGGTATAAATTCATTTTTAGGGTTTTGGATAGGTTCTTTTTTAAAGAGATTTCCCTCAAAAGCTATTGAAATAACAGGAGCTATACTTTTATGTTATTTGGCATTTAAGTCTGTAATATAATCTGGAGTTGTAATCACTGTAGACAGTTTTGAACTTCATTTACGCTCATTGCTGCCGCTGACTTCACTTCGTTGTCGTCAGCTTCGCATTCGCTTACCGGACTCGCTTCACTCCGTCCGTCCGGAATTTCGCTGTCTTGAAATTCCTTTCTCAATTTTCATTTTAATATTCTCTAACATATTAATCAAAATTTTTCTTTTCTCCTCCGGAGTTTTCTACTACGTGAAAACAATGGAGTCGAAAATTCAAAATTTTGTTATAATTTCTCAATTTTTACTCTATAGAATTTTCCATTCTCAATTTTCAATTTTAATGTTCCACTCTATGGATTTTTTTTGCTCACTAACGTCTTATCTTGCAATTTTATTCGGGCAAACTATAATATTTATAATAGTTCAAAAAGGGTAAATCTATGTCAATTATGAAACTTTTATATAGGTTAATAGTTAAATATTCTCCTTTTGCCTTGTGCAGGTATTTTGCTTCTCATAAAATTTACAATATGGGTAAATATAGTTATATAGGCGGGGGGGGGGAAATATTAAACCCTGAAGAAACAGTAGTAGGTTCATATTGTTCAATAGCCGAAAATGTTCAAATTGGTGTATATCAGCATCCTACTCATACTTTTTCAACACATCCTTTTGTTTTTTTAAAGACTCTATATAATAAAAATATTCATGGTGATTTTCCTGTATTAAAAGAAAAAATGATTTCTTTTGAAAAGTTAAATAAAGCAGTTACAATTGGAAATGATGTTTGGATTGGAAGAAATGTTATTGTTATGAATGGAGTTAACATAGGAGATGGTGCAATTATAGGTGCAGGTGCGGTCGTAACAAAAGATGTTGCTCCATATGCTATTGTTGGTGGTGTTCCTGCAAAAATAATTAAATATAGGTTTGACAAGCAAATAATAGATAAATTATTAGATATAAAGTGGTGGAATTATCCTGAACAGTTTTTAAGAAAACTTCCCTATGATGACATTGAAACTTGTATTAGGCTATTAAAAGAAAATAAAAATTTATTAGAAGAAAATTGTCCGAGAAGAAATGCATGATAAGCGGAAACCTGATTGAATTTTTTTGACAAAATAAAAAACAAAAATATAGTATTGCGAAATAAAATTGTTTCGGTTAATATAATTTTTGAAAAGGATTCCTTTTTATGCGGAAGTAGCTCAGTTGGTAGAGCATCTGCCTTCCAAGCAGAATGTCGCGGGTCCGAGTCCCGTCTTCCGCTATTTTATTTTTGGCGGCATGGCCAAGTGGTAAGGCAGAAGCCTGCAAAGCTTTTATCCCCCAGTTCGAATCTGGGTGCCGCCTTTTGTTTCAATTTTTTAACATTTCAAATTGTAAATTCATTTTTATTTATAAAAATTTCATGCATTTGATTGACGAAAATACGATAAAAACAACGTAAACTGTTTATTGTAATGTTAGTATGGAAAAAGAATAAATTTGTATTTGCCCATTTCGGCTAATACGTGTAAAATGTAATAAGAACTTATTTTAAATATAAAGTGAGAGATATGGTAGATAAAGAAAATCAGTGGGAAGATATAGAAGAATACCCGTCAGAAGACGGACAAAATCAGGATTATGATACTCAGGAACAATATTCTGATGAAGAATTGTCTGATGAAGAATTTTCAGAACAAGATTATGATGATTATGATGAATATGACGATGAAGAAGAAGACGGTTCAAGAAAAAAGAAAAGCAGCCTTATTCCTGTTTTGATATTATTTTTTGTATTGCTTGGTCTTGCAGGTTTTATATTAATGTCAAAAATGTCTGCAAATAGAGAAAGTAGCGTTGCAGATAATACAGGCGGCATTGAAATTGCTTCAGAGCAAACAACACCTTCAGATTCCGCATCTGGAGAGACCGGAGCAAGTGATGCGGATGACTTTTTCTTTGAGCAGGAAAATGCTGATTCTTCAGATATGATGAGTTTTGATTTTAATGAAAAAGGAGAAGCACAGGTAGCTACTTCAGGAACAAATGGTGATGTTGTTGCAACTGTTACTGATGCACCACAGGATGAAAGTGTAGCAAATGATATGTTCTCCGAGCAAGGTGATCTTAATCTTGATCCTTCACAAGAAAACAATGCAATAATGATTTCTTACAATAAGCCTGTTAGAGAAAATCCTTTCAAACCACCGGTTTATAGCAAAGAAAAAGATTCAAATGTTGTTATAAACAATACCGAATTTGAAATAATAGAACCTCCGGTTACTTCTGTTCCGGATGAGAATTTAACTAAATTACTGCAAACACAAATTTCAGGTATTTTGTATGATGATTTAAGCCCGTCTGCAATTGTTAATTTAAACGGAGTAGATACATTTGTAAAAGTAGGTGATACAATTTCTGGATATACGATACAGGCAATAACCAGAGATAAAGTTCAAATAAATTATAAAAATAACAGCTACGTAGCTTCGGTTGGGGAACTTTTCACAAGAGGAGTGCTTGAAAGACGGCCTGCTGTTGCAAATCTGCAAAAGAAATTTGCGGGAAGATACAAAGATATTAATTAGAGGAGTTAGAGCATATATCATGAAAAAAAGGTTGGAAAATATAACAAAACTATTGTTAGTAGCGGGTTGTGTGTCTGTACTTGCAGGTAATATGGCAAATGCGGCTCCTTTAGAAGAATATGATCTGGGACAACCTGATATAAGAACCGATTATGATGTTGAAAATAAAATAAAACTTGAAGGTGATGTCGATTTTAACGACCACGGACAGATGATAAATTTAAGTTTAAGAAACACAGATGTTCAACAAGTTTTAAGGATGTTCGCCGATAAAGCAGGATTGAATATAGTTTTCCATGCTTCAGCACAAGGTGTTGTCACCCTTGACTTAGTTGATGTTTCTCTTGAAGATGCATTTAAAATTGTTATGAAAATGTGCGGTTTAACTTACGTAATAAAAGATAAAACAATGCTTGTTGTATCTACAAACAGTGCTGAAAACTTAAACCTTACAAAAGATAATATGACAATTCTTCCTGTAAAATACGTCGATGCGGCATATATTGCACACTTCTTAAATACAAACGTATTTTCATTAAATACTCCGGGCTTGTCTTTTGGTCCAATTGTTACAACTAATGCTGATAAAAATGAGTTGTTAATATTCGGTACAGAAAATGATTACCTTCTAGCAAAAAAGATTGTTGAAAAGTTTGACAAGAAGCCATTGATGACAACATATAGAGTAAACCATACAACCCCGTTTGAAATGGCAAAGATGGTTTGTGAAACATTGTTCCAGCTGCCTTTCCAGGGGTCATTGTCTAAAGAAGGCTCAACAGCAGGACAATATAAAGCAAGATTAAATGCTAATTTCAAGATGCAAACAGGACTTACGGAATCTCAACCCGGTACATTGGGTGGAGGTACAATTGCCTGTGTTTTGACAAGCGGTATTTCAACAGCTAATTTAAATTCATATCAGGCAAAGCCTACACTGACAATATATGTTCAGCCTGAACTCGGTACATTGACAATGGTTGGCGGAAGTGAACAACAGGTTGAAATGGTAAATGAATTTATTGTAGAAAATGACAGAAAACAGCCTCAAGCATATCTTGAAGTTTCTATAGTAGCATTGACCGAAAATGGTTCAAGAGAGTTTCATAATGCATGGACTTATACAGGCAAACATTTAAACCTTGCATTTAATTCAAGTACAGGTATATCAACAAGTTCTCCGATTATGTGGCACGGACCGAGCAATGGTGCCGCCGCTCATACTTTATCCCAGACAATTTCTTATTTGATTACGAATGATAAGGCCAGAATGCTGGCTAATCCAAAAATAGTTATTACTAACGGTAAAAAATCCGTTATTGACTTGACACAGGATTACGTTGAATCAACAACTGTTCAAATTTTAAATAACTACGTAGTTGGGGATGCTGGAAATTATTCAGTACAAAAAACTTATAACATTGGTGAAGACAACGGTATAAAAATTGAAATATTGCCGTTTATCAGTCCTGACGGATATGTTTCTTTAACAATGAAACCTGATTACGCTTCTATTTACCAAACAATAATGGATGAGTATATGGGTTCGCAATATATCGCTGCAACATTACTTCAAAGACATAACCTTGAATTAAGTAATGTAAGAATAAAAGATGAAGAAACACTTCTCCTCGGCGGTATGATACAGCAGGAAGAACAAAACACAACAACAAAAATTCCTATTTTAGGTGATATTCCTTTTATTGGTTTCTTGTTTAGAGACCAAACCAAATCTATGGTAAAAGAAGAACTTTTAATAATGATGACACCAAGAATTATTAAAGATACTGAAGATGTAGCTGAACTATAAGGTAAATAAATAATGACAAATTTAGTTCTAGACAAACTCAAGCCGGTTATAGATTTTTCTTTGGTATCAAAGTTTGATTTCAAAGACTTAAATAATAATTTATATGTACCTGTTTGTATTTCAAAAGGAATTGTATATGTAATAACAACACCTGAAACTAGGCAGGATAACATAAAACCAATTTTAACGAAAATATTATCTTCAGATAAAATTTCTTTTAAGTCAGTTTCACATGATGAATTTTTAACTTTATTAAAATACATTCAGACTAATTTACATGTAGAGTATCATCAGGATGAAGAAAATAGTGAAGATATCTCGACTGATTCTGATGGGTCTGATTTAATAAAATTAAAGTATGATGACGATGATGATTTAATGCAGGATGAACTTCCTGAAGAAGGTTCTTTTGGCGATTATGACGGTACTCCTGACTTATCAAAAGAACAGGCTATGGAAAAATTCTATGCTAAAAAAATCGGTGAAGTTCTTGTTCAGATGGGTTTTGTTACAAAAGAACAAATTTTTAATGCCCTTGTTGAATCTAAGAAAACCCAGGTGCCTTTGGGTACAGTTTTGGTTCAACAAGGTACAATAACTTTAAATGATTTAAAGAAAGCATTAACAGCTCAGCAAGGATATGAAGCAGTTACATCAGATCAATTAAAAGTTTCTGATGCGGTATTATCGATGCTTCCTGAAGATTTCATTAAATTGAATAAAGTTATTCCTATTAGTTATGACGATAAGACACTTGTTGTTGCAATGGTTCATCCTAATGATAAAAAGGTCATAAATGACATTATATTTTTAACAGGATTAAAACCGAGCATATTAATAATTACACATTACGAATTTACAATGTGTATGCAGAATTTGTTTAATGAAAACAAAAAAACAACTAGTAAAATACTTAAGAAAATCGAAAAACAGTCTTTAGCTTTCGGCAGGGAAGAAACTTTATTCGAACAAGCACAAAAAGAATTAAAAGATGATTCTAATATTGTTGTTAAGTTCGTAAATAAAATAATATCTGACGGTATTGATATGAGGGCAAGTGATATTCACATTGAACCTCGTTTAGACGGATATGTAGTAAGATACAGAAAAGACGGTATATTAAGAGAAGCGTTAAGACTACCTAATAAAACAGAGTCTGCGATATTAACACGTTTAAAAGTAATTTCAAAAATGAACATTGCAGAGCACAGAAGGCCTCAGGATGGTTCTTTTTCTATTACTTATAAAGACAAAGATTATGACTTCAGAATAAATACCCTTCCTGTAAGCGATCAGGAAAAAATGGTAATAAGAATTTTAGCTCCGGCTGTATCGATGGAAGCATCAAAAGACGATATAACTCTTATCGGTGCTTCAAAAGAAGAAGTTGAAATTATAAGAAAAATGGAAAGTGTTCCAAACGGTATAATTTTGACTACAGGTCCTACCGGAAGCGGTAAAACAACAACTCTATATACTCTTTTAAAAGCAATAAATGATGAAAAGATTAATATAACAACTATTGAAGATCCTATAGAAATTAGAATAGATGGTATAAATCAGTCTCAAATAAATGTTAAAGCCGGTATTACTTTTGCATCATGTATGCGTGCTATTTTAAGACAGGACCCTGATGTTATATTAGTCGGTGAAATTCGTGATATAGAAACACTGGAAACAGCAATATCTGCTGCATTAACAGGTCACTTGGTTTTATCAACACTGCATACAAACTCTGCTGCATCTACAATTACAAGATTAATTGATATGGGTGCGAAAGATTATTTAGTATCTTCCACATTAGTAGGTATAATAGCTCAACGTTTGGTAAGACAGTTATGCCAGAATTGCAGAACACAATATTTTCCGACAAGAGAAGAAGCAGAACTTGTTATAGCCGGCGGAGAAAAAGAAATACAGGAATTTATGAAAACACCTGTTTATAAACCAAACGGATGTGAAAAATGTAATTTTGAAGGTTATTCAGGGCGTATGGGTGTGTATGAAATAATGCCGATAACAAAAGAAATAAGAAGGCTGATTGCACAAGGTGCACATGATGTACAAATTGAAGAAGCTGCGATTGGTTCCGGAATGAAAACACTGCAACAAGCATGTTTAAAACATATTATAGATGGTAGAACAACTATTTCTGAATTTCTGCGTGTACTAGGACCTGTAAAAGAGTGAGGTTAAAAGTTTATGACCAGATATGAATATGAAGCAGAAAGATGGAATGGCGAAGTTATAAAAGGCAGAATGGATGCAAAATCTGTTGTTGAAGTCCGTGTACGTGTTAAGAATCTTGGCTATAAATGTTTGTCTGTCACAGAAGCAAAATCCGGCGGAGCAAATTTAAGTAAAGCTTCTTCTCTTCAATCTTTATCTTTGAAAGAAAAAATAGATTTTACCCAAACTTTTTTAACTTTAAATAAAGCAGGTCTGCCGATTATTGAAAGCTTAATTTTTATTGAAAAAGATGCTGCTTCAAGACAGGTAAGATTGTTGGCACAAGAAATTAAAAAACAAATTATTGCCGGTTATACTCTTTCTGATACTATATCAAAATATCCGAATTTATTCGGACAGGTTTATATTGGTCTTGCCAAAGCTGGTGAAGATTCAGGTGAAATTGATAAAACTTTTGAAAGATTAATTGAATTATTAAAAAAACAAGGTGATATAAAAGGAAAAGTTATTTCAGCGTTAACTTATCCTATATTCGTAATATTACTTGCAATTGCTGTTGTCCTTGTAATGTTGATGTTTGTATTTCCGGCGTTTAAAGAAATGTTTGATCAACAGGGCAGACAACTTCCTGCTATTACCCAGTTTTGTATAAATACAGGTGAGTTTTTAAAAGATAAGTGGATGTTAATTCCTCTGGGAATCGCAGCAATTGTTGGTTCATTTATATATCTATTAAGGTGGGAACCTTCAAAAAGAAAAATTGATGAATTTGTTTTAAAAATACCGTTAATTTCTGATCTTGTAAAAGCAGCTGCTTTTTCTAACTTTTTAACAGTATTGCAAATAGCATACGATGCCGGTATCCCTATTATAGAGTGCTTGTATTTATCAAGAACAACTCTTTCAAATTATGTTATGAATGATGCTATTAAGATATCGATAAAAAAAATGCAGGCAGGTGCACATCTTTCAGAGTCATTAAAGGCTTCTAATTTATTTCCTAAAATGATTTTATTTATGGTTTCAACCGGAGAACAATCAGGAAGACTTGGAGAATTAATGATTCAGAGTGTTCAACATATTGACCAGCAGTTAGACCTTATTATAGAGACTATGGGTAAATTAATAGAACCTATATTATTAATCTTTATAGGTTTTCTTGTATGCTTCCTTGCTCTGTCTTTATATCTTCCTTTATTCCAATCATATTCTGTATAAGAAAGGGTTTTAATTATGAGTAATGAAAATAATATAGAAGAAACTAACATAGACGAAAATAATAGTTTTATAACAGGTATCTGGTCAGAACGTGTATTGGTAATTACAAAGGATTATCAAATAAAAGGCAACGTATTTATGCCCAAAACCGGCAGAAAGAATAGAGTACTGTCTGATATCTTGAACGGAGCAAAAAGATTTGTTGCTATAAAAAACTGTGAACTTGTTCATAGAGAGTTCCCTAATAGAAAAGCTGAAGTTCACGATTTTCTGCAGTTAAATTTAAATTCAATAATTTTGTTAAGACCTTTAAATGAAGAATAACTATTGATTTTAAATTGTGTTTGTGTGAGTATATTATCAATAGGAGGGCTATTAGCTCAGGTGGTTAGAGCGTACGCCTGATAAGCGTAAGGTCCCTGGTTCGAGTCCAGGATGGCCCAAATTATATGGCAAGAGCCGAGAAGGCTCTTTTTTAGTGCCTTTTTAAGTTCCAATCTGCGTTTCAGACAGTTGCAAATTTTTAATCAAATTTTTAAAAATCATCAAAAGCTATTTATACTACTATAGCCCATTTTGGAGTTTAATTCATTACAAAAATCGGATGAAAACACCTTCTGTATATACTCTACAGGGATTTCTTCTTCTGCAATTCTTACTAATACAGAGTAAAGTCTTGTTCAAATCAGACTTGCTTTTATGTACAAGTATTCTTTGGCATCAAATTTTATAATCATACCTATGCCTTTTTACTTTTTTCTAGGCATGATTTTTTATAATAATCATTTTTTAAAAATAAATATAGTAAAATTAAAAAGGAAAACTCACTTATTTAAGCCGTTGAACAAAATAAACCTGTATTAGTTTATAGAACAAAGAACTCTAAAAAAGAAAAAATTGAGTCTAAAAACTTATTAGATAAAATAATTTTAAACAACGACGAAAAACGACGATCATTGAATATTTATATGAACTACAAAATACTACTCTCAAAAGAAAACAAAATAGGATTATTACTACCCAATTCTGGATTAAGTCTAAAACTTTAAGCTTATGACGACATTATTTTTTCAAGTTTTTCTAGCCATTCTGAAAAATGCCTACATTTATTTTTGATTTCATCAATACCCAATGCTTGACAAACAAAAGTACCAACCAATGGTTTTTGATAACCCGGGTACATTTTTACAATTCTTTTACTAGGTGCTGTTTGTGGTGAGTTATTAACCAGTTCTGGATTATTTTTAAATTCAGCCAAAATATCATCTATTTTTGATTTTAATTGAGATTTTCTACAGTTTAACAAATTATTTACTGTAACTTCTGAATCAACAAAAAGAAAAGTTTCAAATTCATGAAGTTGAATATATGGTAAAAATTTTTCGTTATTCACTTGTTTATATAAATTCTCTTCAACAAGTTTAATCTTCTCATACGGATCTAAGTCTTCGCTATAATTTTCAGGAAGAAAACTTTTATCTAAACCATAAAAATCCAAAAAAGTTGTAACTAATGAATACTTTGGAGTTATTAATCTTCTTATATCATTTAATATTTTTTCTAACTTAATTGTTCCACCCTTAAATGTTTGCTGGACGGTTATTTTTGTTTTTACTATTATAGGTTCTACAAAAATTTCTTTTTTAAGAAGATAAGAAGATAATACTTTCTTTACAAACTGTTCTTCAGTTGGTCCTTCAACAAGCATGGCAACACAATTCATCTAAGGTCGTCCCCCAAGAAGATTTTTCTCCCATAATTCACCAAGTGTATAATCTTCAAGCCACGATTGCAATTCAAAATCATTACATCTATTGAAAACAGAAGAACTTTCATCTCTATCAACAGTTATAATATCGTTTACAGTAAACTGGTTTATTAATGGAACTGATTGAGTTGATATGATTATTTGACTATTTACAGATGCTTGTTTTATCAAACTAGCCAGTATGTTTAATGCATATGGATGCAACCCTAATTCTGGCTCATCAATTATAATTGTTTCTGGTAAAGATGGTTGCATTAATACAGTAGCTAAACAAATAAATCTTAAGGTACCATCTGAAAATGAATTAGCATCTAAATATTGATCTGAACCCACTTCTTTCCATTCTATTTTTATTTTTCCTTCATTAAGAAGACTTGGTCTTAAGATAAAATCTTCGAAATATGGAGCAACTATTTGAATTGTCTTTACTATATTCATATAATTTTCATTATGTTTTTGTTTCAAATAGTATAAATAAGCTGCCAAATTTGAAGCATTATGACGAAGTTCAAAGTTATCATCAATATTGCAAGTTTTTTTAACATCAGCAGTAGAACTTGTATCGTGAAAATGATAAACAACCCAATTTTCTAAAGATTCTCTTACATATTTTGTAACTCTTTGGGAATTTTTTGTTAAAAGCCCTGTTTCTTGTTTTCCATATCTATTAAAAGAAGAATACCAAGTATCAATTGATGTCAAAAACATAGCGGATTCTTCCGCAAAAAACAACTGGTCATTATCTGTTGATTCAAAAATTACTTTATATCTATTTTGACCAAAATATAAATCAGCAAATATTTCAGGAGTATTTTTAACGCCATAATGAAATAACGTATTTGCTCCACCGGATTTTGTAACATAAGTTTCAAGATTATTTTCAATCATATTATTTAATAATCTAAAAAAAGATATGAAATTCGATTTTCCAGCACCATTAGAACCAATTAAAATATTAATATTAGACAATTTCAAATCAATTTCTTTTATTGATTTGAACCCTTTAACGACAATTCTTTCTAATTTTGACATATTAAACCTTTTTCAAAATGGTCATATATATTATGACTGAAAATACAAAAAATATCAAAAGATAATTGATTTTTACTTAAAATTTTCTAACAACTGGTTATAAATTAGATTTTTTAGTTAATAATTTAAGAATATCACTAATTTCATCTTTAAGATATTGTATTTAGATTTTTATTTGCAAGTTTCATCATATATTTTACAAATGGAATAATCATCTTATAATTTTTCGCTAACTATTTCTATAACTATTTTAAAAAACCTAATTCATAAACCATTGGTCGCATTTTATCTGTGAGAATTTTATATAGTTCTTGAAACTCTTTTAAATCTTCTACAAAATATTCTTTTAGAAGTGACTTTAACTGATACCAACCGCAATCCCAATTCATGATTTGATATTCCGGATGTTCTTGATTAAACATTTCACGATATTTAAAAGATTTTTTTGTTAATTCAATGACTTTATTTAATACATCTTGTGCTTCTTTTGATAGTTTTATTTCTTGCAATTTTTTATAAACAAATCTTTCTTCTGAAACCCTTGCATCATTGTATGTATAGTCAAAATTGTTCTCATTCGCCAATGTCATTATGTCATTTTTAGACATAAAGAAAAATTCGTTTTTGATATTCCAAATTTGATTTTCAAAATCTATATTTCTTAAAGAACTCTGTTGAGAAGCAGATTGAAATAAAGAATAAACAATACAATCATTTTTATATTCTACCCATTTTACATGTTGAATATCTGGTATTAAAAAAGTATCCTTATCGTTTATCCAGTCACCAACAACTAATCTTCTTGCTGAAAAAGTAGTAATTATTTCATTAAAATTTTCTGGTAATATTGATATTCCATTTGCATTACTACTATCACAACTAGTAAATAATGCTACTTTTAATGCACTATTATACACATCATTACCTACATTTAAATAGCAACCCAATGCGTTTTTATCAATTTGAGTGTTAGTATTATTACCAATTTTAACATTTATACCAGTTGATAAAGTTGGCTTTTTAATTTTATCTATAGAAACTTTACTTAATGGTTCTTTTATCCAGTCTTTTGCCGTTTTTATTCCATCATTATTATAAATTATTTTATTGCCTGTAACTTTAATTTCACCACTATCTTCACAAACTAAATTATGTAAAAATTCAGTTTTATTGGATGTTTCACCATTAGACCAAATTGTAAAATTAATCCCCCATTTATCTGACACATCAGCAAAACAAGAAGCATTAAATAAAATTCCATTTTTAAACTCAAAATTATTTAAAAACTCTTTTCTAAATTGTTTGAATGTGGTTCCACTTAAATATATCGGCTTACAAAACAAGCCAATATAGATATTTGTCAGATTAAAATGTTCTTTTATTAAACAAATTCTATACATAAATTGAGCAAAAAGATTTTTACTTGCTTCTTGCAATTTATGTTTAACCATTTTGTTATATATTCTTGTTTTACAAGCATCTTTACCTTTACTTTGTATTTCACCCTTTCCCATATTTGAAGAAGCCGTTGCATATGGAGGATTGATAAAAAAAACAATTGGTTTATTTTGAATAAATGCATCATATAGTTTTTGAGGTAACTTACATCCAAATATATTTGAAATATCATCATTAAGGAAGTCAAAAACAAATTTTGTAGCTTCCGGATTATATCTTTTACCGCAATCTAATTCAGCTTGTTCTAAAGTACTGGCATATAGTTCTTTAAATCGATAATCTCTTGTTAGATTTCCAGTTCCCCAGCAACAATCCCAAACAACATATTTTTCTTTCCAATCAACCCCTAATTCTTCTGACAACATCTTATGAGCATAATCTGTAAATAAAGTTGGAGTGTAAAATTCTCCACTTCGTCTACGTTTAGTATCTTCAATTAGTCTATCGGAAATTTCTGTAAATTTATTCTTTTCTTCCGGAGAATATTCTTTTTCAAAATAATTAAAAAAAGATTCAAAATTTCTACCATTGATTTGAATTTGTTTGTTATTTGCAACTAAAATATTCGGATTATTTGGATGTTTATAACAATTTTCTTTATCGATAATTGCACTTATAAAAATTCCGACTAAATCATTTGGTGCAATTTTATTACTATTCTTAATTACTTTAGAAATAAAATAATCAAAAATTTTGGAAATATTGTGTTCGGTGATTCTAACATGACGAGGATTATTTGTTGCTAATTCTTTAATCCTATTAGCTACATCAAGAAAAGAAAAGTTTTCATCTACTGACCAAACAAAAGGATTAATTTTTTCATCATTGGCTATTTTTAAAACCAAATCGGGATTTTTTTCATTGGCACTACTTGGTGTTAAATTCCAGTCTATTTTTTCATCTAAATAACCCGTGAAATGATCATCAGCATTAAGAACAAAAACTTCATTAATATCCCCAACCATTATTACATTTGGCAAACGTTCTCCATTTTCTTCAAATCGTTTCAAATAATATAGAACTTGAACTAAAATCTTTGCTCTTGATACAGGGTTCAATAATTCTTCATTATATTTGTACTCAATTAAGAGTTTTAATAACAAATCAACCGTTAAAACACCATCACAACCATAAGGATATTCTAAAGAAATATTATTATCTTTAATAAAATACATTGTGATGCCTTTGTTATAGACATCCTCAACTTGTCTTTCTATTGTAGCAGTTTTTATTTCATCAAAAAATTTACTTCTTGTCATTTTTGTATACCGTTAGAAACATGTTACATTATATATTATTTTATAAATCCTTTAATTATAGGAGTTTATTGTAGTTTCTAATGGAATATAGTATAAAAATAGTAAACTCTTCATAATATTTATTATGAAGAAAAATCCTAGTAAAAATAGAAAATTACTTAAACATTTAGGTTTAAATATTAAATTTTACCGCAAGAAACTTAACCTTACGCAAGAGAAACTTGCTGAGATTTTAGATGCAGAACGCTCTTATATTACAGCATTAGAGAGCGGCAATAAAAGTCCGTCATTATATTTTCTTCAAGAATTATCAGAAGCATTAAATGTAAAGTTAAAAGACTTAACTGATATTAAAATAAATTAATCCTTTCAAACACTAAGGAATCAGAGTAAAAAACCAGTTTAAACCAAGTTGTTACAAAATAAAAAGCCAGATTTTAAAATCTGTTTTTTGAAAAGTTAGAGATTCACATACGGATTAACACAACATATTCTAAAAAGTGTGTAACAGCATATATTTTGCCCCAATTTCTATCCTGTCGTTATTGAAATTATATAAAAAGCAAATTATTCAAAAAAACTGCAAAAATATGTTAAAATAGCATTATATTTATGTAGGAACAGAGTATATGGATGATTTTGAAGAATATAAAAAACAAAATGAACCAGAAAAATACAAGAAAGCTGAAAACTGGGGTATTGCTATTGGTTTACAGCAAGTTGATGGTTTAACACCTTCAAAATATCTTATTGAAATCGCAAAACACAATATAGAAGGTAAAATTTCTATTGATGAAGCTAATGAAAAAATTTCTCGTTATTATAGAGAAAATCCTGCTAAAACTTTAAAAGAACACAATGAAAAAGAAGCAGATGAAGTTTCTGCCCGCATTACAAAACTTTTAAGCACACATGCTTTTTCGTTTAGCCCTGCCGAATTAATTTCTATTCACAAAGTATTATTCACAGGAATATTAGATGATGAAATAGCTGGGAAAATTAGAACATATGAAATAACAAAAAAAGAGCCTATTTTGAATGGTGATACTGTTATATATGGACGTTCTGATAGTATAAAAGAAACATTAGACTATGATTTTTCACAAGAAAAACAATTTAACTACAAAGGTCTTTCTATAAAAGAAGAAGTTGAACACATTGCGAAATTTGTATCAGGAATATGGCAAATCCATCCTTTTGGAGAAGGTAACACTAGAACAACTGCTGTTTTTACAATCAAATACCTTTATACTTTGGGTTTTGAAACAAACAATGATTTATTTGAAAAACACGCACAATATTTTCGTAATGCTTTAGTGCGTGCAAACTATCAAAATTTGAAAAACAATATTGCATACACAATGGAATTTCTAAATAAGTTTTTTGGAAATCTTCTATTAGATGAGAAAAACTTATTAGATAACAGAGAAATGCAAATAAAAAGCATAAATACAAAAGAAGAAAAAAGTTCACAGAAAAGTTCACAGAAAAGTTCACAGAAAATTTTAGAACTAGTTTCTAAAAATCCGAAAATTACAACAACAGAACTGGCAGAAATTTTAAATATTTCAAGACGTGCAATAGCAAAACAAATATCTAACTTAAAAAAAAGAAATAAACTTCGTCGTATTGGTCCAGATAAAGGCGGTTATTGGGAAGTTATTTAACCCGCTTCAAACCCTGCAATAAAAATAACCTTTTCTAAAAACTGCAAAATAATAAAAACACTATTCAAGTAAAAATTAATTTTATATAATATTACAGAAAAGGAATTTTTATGAAAAAGATATTTATTATTACATTTTTCTTAGTATGTTCATTTATACTAGGATATCTATTTAATTCTAATAAGGACAACTATGAGAGATACAAAATTTATATGAATCCAAATATTAGAACAGACCAATATTTGCTCGATACCAAAACAGGTGTTATATGGCATTTAATAGAAGATGAGAAAAAATCTTTAATTTGGGAACCAATGCTTAAAATTTCCGCCAGTATAGAAGATGTTGAACATGTTACAAATGAGTACTTAAACAAAAAAGAAGAAAAATAATTTTACCAGTTTAAACATTAACATAACTATAAACACTAGGGAATTAGAGTAAAAAGTGATATAAATCAAGTTATTGCAAATAAAGAAGACAGATTATAAAATCTGTCTTCTTTGATATGGTGGACTTGGAGAGATTCGAACTCTCGACCAATTGATTAAGAGTCAACTGCTCTACCAACTGAGCTACAAGTCCTTTTTTCTCTTTAATTATAATATAAAAAAAATTTTACACAATAAAAAGTAATATACCAATAATAATTTATTTATGTAATTTATCACCTGATAATTTTCATAATTTAACAAAATTTTTTCCTTTTTTAAATAAAATCACCACTTTTAAAAATTAATTAATTCGTTTTTAGTCAATAATAAAATTTTGTCCGTATGTATTCTACATTCATTTAAAAACAACATGATTTTAAACATTAAACCAAATAAACTGTAATGTATGTAACTCCACATGGCTGATATCCGGTTGTTTATAATGTTTATTGCAAATTAATTATTATCATTATATAATTAATTTGACTAGTTTAGGTTTACATTAAACATGGAGAAAAAAATGAAAAAGATTTTAGCAAGTATAGCGGTATTTTTCATGATGTTATCCTTTAGTCCGGCAAATGCAGCTGTTTATAGTGATGTTCCTGCTGATTATTGGGCTAACAAAGAAATTACAGCTATTGTGGAAAATGGTATTCTTCCTTTGAAGAAAGATGCTTTTCTTCCTGAAGAAGAAGTTACAAGATCAGTTTTTAATACTGCTTTATTAAAAACTTTAGGACACAGAACAGCTTCATTGGCTGATGAAAACCCATTCTCTGATGTAGTTTCATCAAGATCTGACTACGGTGATATTTTATTATCATCAAAATTAGGTTTAATTTATGGTTATGAAGATGGCACTTTTAAACCTGATAGAATTATGACTAAAGCTGAAGCAGCTTCTGTTATAAGCCATATTACTAAAGATTATAAAGGTAATGCAAGTGCATTAAATCCGTTTAAGGATAAAGCATCTGTTCCTTCTTGGGCAACATTGCAATTTGCAAAAACAATTGACCTCGGAATTTATGTTAACTATCCTGATGCTGATGAACTACTTCCTAACAAGAATTTAAATAAAGCTGAAGCAGCTGTTCTTTTATATAAATTAAAAAATAAATTAACTGCTGTTCAAGAAAAATACGTTAGCAAAGAAGTTCTTCAAGGTATAGAACATTTAGATGTTACTAAAAAAGCTGAAGTGAATGAAGTTCAAATCACTAACCAGAATAAAATTATATTAGCTAAAAATATTATTAAAGGCTATTTCTACACATACTTCTCATCTAAAGATGCTAATGTAGGTGATACAGTTACATTTACAGCAAAAGATGATGTTTATACTGTAGAAGATACTCTTGTTATTCCGAGAGGAACAACAATGATTGCAAAAATCACTTCTATTACACCTAAAAAATGGTGGAATAAGAATGATAAAGTTACTGTAGAATTCGAAAAAATGGTACTTCCTAATGGCGTTGTTACTCCGTTTAAGGCAGAAGTATTGAATAACAACGGTGTATTAACTGAAAACAGATGGGCTAAACCTGTTGGCTATACTGTTGGTGGTGCTGTTGTTGGTGCAGGTGTTGGTGTTGGTATTGCTGCAATGTCTTGCCATGACCACTATGATAACGGAATTGCTATAGGTGCTCCTGTTGGTGCAGGTCTTGGTTTACTTACCGGCCTTACAACTCCGGGAAGAACTTATAAAGCTAATGACGGTGATTTTGTTTGGTTAGAATTAACTCAAGATCTTGTTATTCCTTACTAAACCAAAATTCAATGTTATGTAAAATACCGCCTGAGAGGGCGGTATTTTTTGCTTGAAATAAAAATATGTTCTTGTTAATATTCTTTTATAATATACTTTAAGTTAATAAAGGTGGTGAAAATAAATGCCGGAAGTAAGAGTTGGCGATAACGAAAGTATTGAAAGTGCTTTAAAAAGATTTAAGAAAAAAATTCAAAAAGCAGGCATTCTTTCCGAAATAAAACGCCGTGAACGCTACGAAAAACCAAGCATAAAGAAAAAACGCAAGTCTGAAGCAGCCCGCAAAAGACGTGTATAATTTTTATATTATGAGAGAACACATTGTGTTCTCTCTTTTTACCGTTTATGGTTTTTTTATTGTTTATAAAAATATTATTGAAAATTATGAATAAAAAACTATTAATCTTTTCTGTAATTATAACTATAATATATGCACTTTTTACATTAAATACGCTATTTCATCATGAAACATGGGCGGATGAAGCACAGGTATGGCAGTTGTGCAAACATTTATCTCTTTCTCAATTAATTGTGCATCTGCAAAATGAGGGGCATCCTATTTTATTTTATTTAATGGTTATGCCATTCGCAAAAGTATTTAATAATATAATATTCATGCAATTAATATGCTGGGGCTTTATGTGTTTATCTGTATTTTTGTTGATGTATTTTGCTCCGTTTAAACTGTATACAAAGCTCGCAATAATACTTAGTGCAGGTTTTCTATACTTTTTCCCGGTTATTGCAAGAAATTACTCAATAATCCCATTTCTTGTTTTTCTTGCTGCAATTTTATATTATAGAACAAAGCAGCACCCTATATTATATGCCTTTGTTTTAATTTTTCTTGCTAACACTCATATAATAATGTTTGCTTTTTCGCTTGTACTTGCTTTTATTTTTTATTGGGAAAATATAATAAAGAGTATACGAAATAAAAATTTTGATAAAATTGCTATATATATTTTAGCCTTATTAATTATGGTGTTGGGTTTTTATGCTGTATTATGGGAATTATCTAATACAACTAATAATAATGTTTTTTTGGAAATTAATTTAAATAATACATTTAATGCTGTTTTAAGAATTTTGATTTTATTTTTCCTGAATGCATATAATTATGACATATATATAAATATGTCTTTTCCTAATGCGTTTTTAGACATTTTTTTAATTCTGATAATGATTTTAAGCTATATATTGTGCTGGATAGCCTTATCTATAAATAACTTCAAAGTGTTTTTAATCGGATTTTTGAGTGTATTATTTCAATTAACAATATATATTATTGCATATAACAGCTTTGTATATGTAAATAGGATTTTTTGTGCTCACCTTATTTTACTTTTTTGCTTTTGGATTTTATTTAGTAATAAAGAATTTAATAAGAAGTGCTGTTTTTTCAGTGAAAAGATAATAAATATATTGTTATTTGTATTTTTTGCTTTAACAATATTTAACGGCATAAATTATACAAAATTAGATTTGAAATATAATTATACGGGAGCAAAAGAAACAGCAGAATATATTAAAGCAAATATTAGTCCTGACAATTCATTGATATTAATAGATAATGAACCTTATATGGTCTCTCTGGCGTATTATTTGAGTGATTCCCATAAATTATATTCTGTATTTAGAAAGAAATATCTTGATTATGTTATATGGGATAAAACAGTTAAAACAAACTATGCTGATTTGGGTTGGAGCCAATATGTATCTTATTTAAAAAAGCAAAATCCTAAAAAAGAATATTATGTGATAAATTCAATAAGCGACAAAAAGCATGTTTTGGAAAAGACACAAACAAAATATTTTAAATTAATATTTAAGTCAGGAAAAATGGTTGAACCTTATGAAGGTTACAGAGTTTTTCAATATATAGGTAAATAATTACTTAATATCTTCACTTTTATCAAGTAATTTATTAATAATATTTTTTGCTGTTTTTTGGTTTGCGATTGTAGAATTACCGCCTATACAGCCGCCTTCACAACACATTACTTCAATTAAATTTCCTTCAGGGCAATAAGAGTCTTTTGCATATTTTTTAAGTTGTTTAATACTATCTTTATTTAACCCGTTAACAATGTATACTTTAGTATCAACATTATTTTTAATTAAAGAATTTACAGCAGAAGAAACACCGCCGGTAATTCCGTAGTTTCTACCTTGTTTTGAACTTTCACATTCAAACTTACAATCTTCCATTGCTAAGATTTCTATTTTTCTTCCGATAAATATAGCTCCAAGTTCATCTGCATTTAAAACATAATCTATGTTATTATTTTCACTTACTTCAACTCTTTTTGCTACACACGGACTTATAAAAACGCTTATTGCATCGGGATATTTCTCTTTAACTATTTCAGCAATGTAATATAATGGTGTTTTTGTATCAGAAACGAACGGCTTAATTTCAGAAAGATGTTTTTTAACAAGACTATTATATCCGGCACAACAAGAAGTTGTCATAAAAGGTTTGTTCTCTTTCATTCGTTCAATAAATTCTTTTGATTCTTTTCTTGTGGTAACATCGGCACCTTGAGCAACTTCAAATACATCATAAAATCCGGCTTTTATCATTGCGGCTTTTAACTGATAAATACTGCCCGGGAACTGTCCTGCAATGGCAGGTGCAAACATAGCCACAACCTTTTTGCCGTTTTTAATATGTTTTAATACATCTATTAAATTACTTTTTTCATTAACAGCACCAAAAGGACACGCAGCTACACATTTTCCGCAAGAAATACATTTTTCAAAATCAATTACGGCAGTACCGTTTTCTCCTTTTGAAATTGCCTGAACAGGGCATGCCTGTTCACACGGAACAATCAGTTTTACTATTGCGTTATAAGGACAAGCACTAATACACATTCCGCAATTTTTACATTTGCTGCCATCAATGTAGCTTCTACCGCCTTCAATTGTTATAGCTCCAAATTTACAAGTTTTTTCGCAAGCCCTTGCAACACACCCCTGGCATAAATCAGTAACGTAAACTCTTGACGGTACACATCCTTTACAGGCAGCTTCAATAACTGTCAATGGTTCAGAATCAATTTTTGTTCTTTCTATAGCCATTTGAGCAAAATCTTCCAGTTTTTCTGATTCGTCTAAAGGTTCAACTGCAAAACCTAAATCAGCAATAATTCTATCTTTTATAATCTCACGCTCTTTATATATACAGCACCTATAGGGAACTTGAGCATCTTTAGGACGCATTTTATATGGAATGGAAGCAGTATTTGCATTAAAGTCATCAGAAAAAAATGCTTCAACCAGCCTTACCAATATATCTTTTTTTATATGTATTGATTGGCTGTTATTATTCATTAATTAAGCCTCTTTTCAATTGCTTTAAGTACTTTTTCAACAGTTGCTTCTGATATTATTTCTTCATCAATTTTTACATATGGAGCTTTTGCGTGTTTATCATTTTTTGAACATTGGCCTAAACATAAGCTCGGTTTTACTGCTATTTTATCTCCATATCTGGCGGGAATAATTTCATACAGTTCATTTAAGAAAGAACTGCCCATTACAAAACAAGTTGTACCCGAACATATTCTTACTTCAATTTTATCCATTATTTCCCCTTAACAGTATATTGACTTATATAAGTGTAACACTAAGTTTTTATTTATTCAATCAGAATAAGTTTAAACAAATCTTACATCAACTTTTTTTATATACTTGTCTTCTAACAATTTTGCTATCTTTTTTATAACATTTTTTCTTATTTCAATTTCTACCGGCATATTAGGATCATAGTGTGCTTGATTTATTTTTGCTCCGACAATAAATTTTATTTCATCACTGTCAAGAAGAAAATTCATTAATTTGCCTGCAGCGTCATCTTTATATTCTCCTGCCTCAAGATATTCAGATGTTTTTGTTAATGTTAATATACCTTCTGTTACAAGGTCTATACCTTTCATATAGGAAATACCTGGAAGTTTGCCAACATTTATATTCGTATCAGGAATAATTTCAAGATTTAATTCTCTCGCAACAATGTTTGCTGTTGTACCGCCGGCAATAGCTTTTTTACCTTTAAAATTATAAAAACTTGTAGCATAAAGGTTATCTTGTTCAGAATCATAAGGCGGGCCGGTAAATACCATTGCTTCTCTTGGATCTCTGAAATAAAAACAGGCAACGGATGTATCATCTTTAAGTTTATGATCAGGTTCTATCATTTCAACCTGATGTACAATATAACGGGCAAGGTCGTCAGATGAAATATTTGAATCTTCTTTTAACTTAAAAGAAACAATATCAGTAAGTCCTTCTCTTCTTAATCCAAGTCTCAATTCCTTTGTTCCGAGTGCCGCCTGAGTAACTCCATCGGAACAGAATATAATTCTGTCTCCTTTTTCAAGCTTTAAATGATAAAGGTGCATGTGTCTATTTGTAAAAGTTTTTGAAGTGATTACTTTATATTCAGGTTCTAATATTTCATTTCCTCTTATCCATAAAAACTGGGGATTCCCCTCTTCAACAATTTTTGCGTTGCCATCTTCATCGCAATCTATAGCTGAAAAGGTAGAATAGCTGATTTTTCTTACTTTACATACAGGGAGTGAATTCATTATTGTTTCGCAGGCAACTCTTATATCTGATTGTGCTTCTATAAATTTAAGAAGCATTGTTGCTGTCATACTGGCAAGTATGTTTGCTTTAATACCGCTTCCAAGCCCGTCTGATAAAATTGCAATTACTCTGTTTGTATCTTTGTACCGTTTGGATAAAAAATAATCTCCATATGCATTTTGGTTATATTTTTTCTTCTGGCTGCATCCTATATCAATAAACACTATTCATCCTCTTCGGTTTTATTTTCATAATCTTGAGCAATAGAATTTAATAAAACTTCTGTTTCAACCATATGTTCACCCAGTAAACAAGCTATTTCTTGAACAGTTGCAATGTTTTTTGTAATAACTTCTCTTGCTTTTTTTGCTATTTTTTCTCTGTCCATTTCCGATTTTGTGACATCAGTTATTACTGCACCCGCAATTTCTCCGGATTCAATAGTGAATGCACTGATATCATATAGTTTGTCATTTATTGCATAATGCTCTTTGTGGATATCTTCTCCCGATTTTAAAGCAGATTTAAATATATCTCCAAAAGGTACTATTCTGTCAATAGCTGCACCTTTGAGCCCTTCTTCTCTGGTTGAAAAAATGTCGTACATATCTGAACAAAACATCCTGAGAAAAGCATCATTTGTTTCTATAATGTTATAATTTTTATCAACCATTACAACAGCTGCAGGCATGCATCTTACAAGGGCTGCAGCTTTTCTTACAGCTATTTTTCTCATATAAGAAACACACATAGAAGGTTCAGCATCCCCTGCTATTAATGCATTTACAAAATCACGGCATGTTGAATAACCGCATCCGCCACAGTTTAATTCATCTTCTTGAGTATATTTGCTTATTCTCTTAAGTGCTGCATCTATTTGTTCAATTGTATATTTGTGTTTTTCAACAGGAAGCGGAGTATAGTCTTCATCAACAACAACTTCCGGTTTTTTCGGAATATCTTCTCTGTAGTGTGTTGTTGTAAGAACATCTGATGTGATAGAAATTATACCTTTATCTGAAGATAAACACGGACCATTTACGCATCCGCCTTCACAGCTGAGAGCTTCAACGAATATTTTTTTTGTAATTTTTCCCTCTTCCATACCGTCTAATGCTTTATCAAAATTTTTAATTGAACTTAGACTTATTAAAGAAACTTCTTTTTCATCAATTCCGACTTTTCTTATTGTTTCAAGCATTCCGCCTTCAATAGGATATAAAGCTCCTTCATAAGCATGCTGAGGTTCAAAACTGTTATTTTCAGAAACTTCTATTTCATTTATGTTTATAAATTCTTCTTTTAACCATAAATTTAGCTCTTCAAAGGTAAGTGAAACATCTATTAACTCCGGATGTTTGTCCGCTTCATTTTTTTTAGCTATACAAGGGCCTATAAAAACTATTGAAATATCATCGCCAAAAGTTTTTTTAAGAAGTTTGGCATTCGTTAAAGCAGGAGATGCAACAGGGACAATATTTTTTGTAAATTTGGGTTTGTATAACCTTATATAATCAACAATTGCAGGACAGGCACTTGAAATAAAAAGCCCTGGTTTTTTAGCATTGTTTAATATTCTTGCACATTCTATAGAAACCTCCTGTGCCCCGAGTGCAGTTTCACTTACACCTGTAAATCCTAATTTTTTTAATACAGAAATCATTCTCTCTTTTGAGATGTTATATACTCCAACCCAGCTCGGAGCTAAAGAAACGTATACTTTTTTTTGTGCAATAATCAATCTTTTAGCTTTTTCTATATCGTTTCTTACTCGTTTTGCTCCTGATGGACAAACAATTACACAGTGACCGCATGCAATACACCTGTCACCAATAACGGCAGCACTGTTATCTTGTATTTTTATTGCCTTTACATGGCACTCTCTTATGCATTTATAGCAATCATGACACTCATTTTTTAATGTGTATACTGGATGCAAATTGTTCAATTTAATTTCCTTAATTCTTCAGTTAACTTCTCAATTGTAACATTATTATAAATTGTATCATTAATTATAACATTTGGTCCTTTTTCACATATATTTTCGCATCTGGCACCAAAAACTTCAATTTTAGCTTCTAACTTATTTTCTTTTATATATTTTTCAATAAATTCCAAATTCTGCTCATTCCCTCTGGCAAAGCAGGAACTCCCCATACATATCTTTATTTCGTTTGTCATTAATTATCCTCTACATTGTGGTTTACCGTGAACTGTAAAAAATTACCTATCAGATTTTCATTCCATACCTGAACGTAATCAGGAACATTTAAGACACACGGAGTGAAATTCCATATATATTTTATACCAGATTTTACCAAAAAGTCAGTAACTTCTTGAGCATTTATTCTTGGAACTGTTAGAATTGCAATTTTAACATTAAATTTTTGTGCCAGAACAGGAAGCTCATTTAAATGAAAAACTTCTTTTTCGTTAACTTTAATACCTATTTTAAGCGGACTGTTATCAAATAATGCCGAAATATTAAATCCGTATGCTTCAAAATTATCATATTTGGCAAGTGCCATTCCAAGGTTTCCGGCTCCTACTATAAAAGCAGTTTTAACTGACTTGAATTTTAACTTATCCTCAATTAAAATTTTGAGTTCCTTTGCTTTATATCCTACCTTACATTTCCCTTTATAATTTAATAAAGCAATATCTTTACGAATTTGTGTGTTATCAATATGTAATAAATCTGCAATCTGCGGACTTGAAATATATTCAATATTTTTTTCAATATAATCAGTTAAAATACTATGGTATAATGTGAGTCTGTTAATCACTTTATCTGAAATTTTTTTCATCGCTGATATAATCCTTAAAAAGAAGAGGAACGTTTTTATACGTTCCTCTTCAATAAGTAAACAATTATACTATACCGTTATATGCATCAAGGTAGATTTTCTTAATATCTTCCATTAACGGATATACCGGATTTGCACCTGTGCACTGGTCGTCATAAGCAAGTTCAACCAATTCATCAAGGTTAGCCATGAATGTTTTTTCATCAACACCGAATTCTTTAATAGATTTCGGTAATTTTATATTAGTCATTAATTTATCTATGGCTTTAAGCAATAATTCAACTTTTTCATCGTCATTTTTACCGCCCAAACCTAATTCATCTGCTATTTGTCCGTATTTTGTTTTTGCACACGGGAATTTATACTGCGGGAATATAGCCTGTTTTTTCGGTGCATCTGAAGCATTGTATTTAATAATTTGTCTTATTAATAATGCATTGGCAACACCGTGCGGTACATGGTACATAGCACCAAGTTTATGAGCCATAGAATGGCATAATCCTAAGAAAGAGTTAGCAAATGCCATACCTGCTATTGTAGCAGCATAGTGCATCTTCTCTCTTGCAACAGGATCATTAGCCCCTTCATTATATGATCTTTCAAGATATCTGAATATCAATTTTGAAGCTTCAAGAGCATTTGAGTTTGTAAAGTTTGTAGCCATACATGATACATAAGCTTCAACAGCGTGAACTAAAGCATCAATACCGGAAGCAGATGTTAATCCTTTTGGCATACCGTCAACAAAATTAGGATCAACAATTGCCATATTAGGTGTTAATGCGTAGTCTGCAATTGCATATTTTACATGTGTTTCATCATCCGTAATAATTGCAAACGGAGTAACTTCACTTCCTGTCCCTGATGTTGTCGGAATAGCAACCATCATAGCTTTCTTTCCGAGTTCAGGAATAGAACAAATTCTCTTTCTTATATCCATAAATCTCATAGAAATATCTTCAAAGTTTGTATCAGGCTGTTCATACATTAACCACATAATTTTTGCAGCATCCATAGGAGAACCGCCGCCGAGTGCAATAATTACATCAGGTTCAAACGGTCTTAATATAGATAAAGCTTGATTAATGGTTGATATTGTAGGATCAGGTTTTACATCGAAGAATACTTCATGTTCAATACCGATTTCATCAAGAACTTTTGTTATATTATCAACTGCTCCGGAGTTGAATAAGAATCTATCAGTAACGATAAATGCACGTTTTTTACCTGCCAATTCACGAAGAGCCAGGTCTGTAGCTCCTCTTTTAAAGTATACTTTTGAAGGAACTTTAAACCATAACATATTCTCTCTCCTTTCAGCAACGGTTTTGTAGTTCAATAAGTTTTCAACTCCGATATTGCCGGAGAGGGCGTTTTTACCCCAGGAACCGCATCCGAGTGATAATGACGGTTCAAGTTTAAAGTTATATAAATCACCAATACCGCCCTGTGAAGAAGGAGAGTTGATTAATATTCTGCAAGCAGGCATTTTCTCGGCATATTTATCAATTCTTTCTTTTGATCTTTCATCTGTATAAAGAACTGCAGTATGACCTGCACCTCCTTTTATAACAAGTTCATAAGCCATCTCAGAAGCTTGTTCAAAGTTTTTAGCTTTATACATTGTAAGTATCGGAGATAATTTTTCTCTTGAGAATGGATCGTCCCAATCAACAGAAGGTCTTTCTACCAATAATATTTTTGCATTATCAGGTGTTTTGAATCCTGCAAGTTCAGCAATTTTATGTGCAGGCTGACCTACAATGGCAGGATGAGCTGTTCCTCTCTTAGGATCAATGAAAGGAAGATCTATCATTTTTTTCTGTTCTGCTTTGTTTACAAGATAAGCCCCTCTGTATTCAAATTCTTTTTTTACTTCTTCATAAACACTGTCAACAACTATTACTGACTGTTCAGAAGCACAAATCATACCATTATCAAATGTTTTTGACATGAGTATTGAAGAAACTGCCATCTTTATATCTGCCGTTTCATCAATTACAGCTGATGTATTTCCGGGACCTACACCTAATGCAGGGTTTCCTGATGAATATGCTGCTTTAACCATTCCCGGACCGCCTGTTGCAACGATACATGAAATTGACGGGTGCTGCATTAGCATATTTGAAAGTTCTATAGAAGGAACATCAATCCATCCTATAATATCTTCAGGTGCTCCAGCTTTAACTGCAGCTTCCAATACTAATTTTGCTGCAGCAATTGTACATTTTTTTGCTCTCGGGTGAGGTGAAAATATAATAGCGTTTCTGGTTTTTAAAGCAATTAATGATTTAAAAATAGCAGTTGATGTAGGATTTGTTGTCGGAATAATACCTGCAATTACGCCTAAAGGTTCTGCTACTATTTTTATTCCATTTGCTTTGTCTTCTTTAATTATTCCACAGGTTTTTGCATTTTTGTGTTTGTTATATATGTATTCCGATGCAAAATGGTTTTTTATAATTTTATCTTCCAAAACACCCATGCCTGTCTCTTCAACAGCCATTCTTGCTAATGAAATACGTGCCTTATTAGCTGCCGTAGCTGCGGCTTTAAATATTGCATCTACCTGCTCTTGTGAAAATGTTTCATAGATTTTTTGAGCTTTTTTTGCTTTTGAAATCAATACTTCCAGCTGTTCAACCGTTTCAACTACATTAGATTGGTTTAATGCTTTTTCTAATGCATCAACAGTTTTTTTGTTTTTTGTTGCCATAATGTTTCGAATCCTTTCGTGATTAAAATCTCTATTTATAGAAAAACATAAAAGAAATATAATGTCAACAAATTCTGGTATAAAGAATATATAAAGATAAAAAAATCCGGCAGCTATAACTGCCGGCTCTATCTCTCAATAAACTACGCATTCAAGTCTAATTTATCTGCCTCTTTTGTTGTCATAGGACCTTTTTGTCTTAAAATGTCGGCAAAATAATCAAGTCTGTCGGTTAAAGGAGTTTTGTGTCCGTGATGTTTAGCTTTAAGAGCTTTACTTAAAGCATCAGCACTGTTTAAACCTTTTCCTTCAGATAGATTGTTAAAATAAGCTCTTTCATAATCTTGAGGTGCTCTATATGACCAGTTGCCTTCTGTTGTATTCGGAAGGTTTATTCTTCTTCTGGAACCCAGGATGTCAGGCAGTGTTGCAAATTGATTCTTTGTTGTAAATAATTCTGCCCATACTGCTTCACCAAGTCTTGCCTGTGAATTTTGAAGTTCGTTTCTATTCAAATGCAAATCTTTTGCTAAATATTGAGAACGTTCTTTTCCGTTTTCAATCTGCTCCAATAAGCTGTAATCGTCATGAGTTCCTGGACCTATTGTGTAATCACCGGGTTTCATGTTCTGGTATTTATTATTACCTCTTGATTCATAATATTTAACTCTTCCCCAGTCTTCTTTTCCGTACCTTGTTATATGAATAAGCTGAGTTCCGAGGTCTTTAACTGCATCTAAAGAATCGTATGCATTGCCGCCCAATAATTCCAAAAATACATTGCTATGAGGAACATTGTTTTCATCTGCAGCTTTCAATATTATATCTTTTATAATAAATCTTCCGTTATCTTTAACTTTAGGCTGATGGTCAATTTCTTTGCCTAATTTATTTCCGTTACTATCGTATGTTTCTTTGCCTTGATTATGCCACGGTTCACAAATTAAAGGATTTATTAACTGCCATGCGGCATCAATTCTAACTCCGTCATATCTTTTAAAGAAAGTGTTGAACTTGTTATATAACAGCTCTCCGGCTTCTCCTTCCAGTTTGCTAAAATTAATAGCAGGTGACCAGCAGGAACACATATCATCATATAGTTTACAACCAAATTCATAATTCGGGTAAAATGCTGATTTATGTGCCCAAAAATCTTTTTGCGAAAATCCAATCTGACAGTCGCCTATAATTTCTATTCCTTTTGCATTAAATTTTGCTTTGGATTCTTTCTGCTGCTTATCTGCAATAAACTGTACAAATTCTTCAAAATCAACTACATTATTACCGCTGTTATCAGTAACCTGTTTTAATTCCGCAATTCGCTGATGATCTCCTTGTTTTTTTGCATAAATATTCTGATCTCTATAGCTCCAATTTCTCATGTCTTCAGAACCATTTGCAACTGCTGCCGCTTCAAATAATGCATCTTTCTCAAGCCAGTATGAATTTTCTTCCTTAAACCGGTTAAATTCTTGTTTCAATGCAGAGTTTTCATCAAGCTTTTTAAAATTTTTGTATGCTATTTGCAGCATAGCTTTTTGTCCGTCAGGTGAAAATACATTGTCATAGTCAACGGTTTCATGATTATTTACTCTGTTCATATATGGCAGAAGTAAATCTTTTTTACTAAGCAAAGAACCGTATTTTTCTTCTGTTAGTTTGGTTAAATCAATAATGTGCATGCCTAGAGAAAAACTGGTACCAGAATATGGAGATCTTATATAATTTGATATTTCACCCTGCGGAGGTAATTGAATAGAATTAATTCCATTCATTGTTTTTAAAAATGCTGCTAAATTTTGTGCATCTTCTGAAAAGCTACTTCCTATACCGGTATCATGCTTCGTAGACGGTATACTAAAATCAAATATTGTTGCTGTTGTTTTTCCCGTATTAAGTTCTTGTCTTGCCTGTTGTTGAACTTTTTCCCATTCTTTTTTCTCTTTAGTTGTTAATGCTCTACCAAAAGCAACTGTATTTTGTATACCTGAAACTTTCATATAATACTCCTACACAATAAAGACCTGTATATAATAATATACGTAAAAAAAAAAATTGCTATTTTGTTTACAAAAATTATTAAAGATTTTTTTCACGATTGATTTTTACACATAAAAATAATATCTGTGATTTCACAGATATTATTTTTCCCCAAAAATAAATTTTCTCCAAGCTGTAGTAGCTGCTTAATCTTTTTTAATCCAGTAGTGTTTCAAGTATACCGGCATTCTTTATTGCCAGTGCATTTTCTTTAACTTTTTGTTTATGTATATATGTTCTTAATGCCTCACGAATTAATTCGCTTCTTGTTCTATTTTCTCCTTCTGCAACTTCATCAATTTTTGTTAAAAATTCTTCGGGCATTGAAATCAGAACTCTTGCCATGTTTTTATCCTCTCTTTATTTCTCTTATATATATAAAAACAAGTTGCTAATATCAATTGCATATAAAGTTTATATAAAAATAGAAATGCCTTTAAATAGAGGTATTGACATGTTTACATTTGTTAACAATTTGTAGTGTACATGTTATTTCTATAAATCTTCATCTTCAAAACCGGGTGAGCGTGTAGGAAGTTTTTTGTATCCGGGGTTTGAATATACTGCTTTTTTTATATATTTATTTGTATAATCACCTTTTTCAAATAGTTTTTTTAACATATTCTCTCTTGTTACCAGAGAAGAAGGATGTTTAAGTACCGAAGGGTTTTTTTCGCTAAGTTTCATCCAAACCGCAGCTTCCAGTGTCCAAGCGTACGTTTCTTCGTTTAAGGAAGGAAATTCATCTTGATGAATTGCTTCATGGGCAAGAAGTGCTGCTATTGATTCAGGGGGTGAGTTTCTATGTTTTTCATTTATATATATATATAGCCTGTTTTTCTTTTTCCATCCCAAAGCATCATAAGAAGCGTAAGCCTGATTTATTTCTGAAATATTTTTAAATTCTATTTTTACAGGTTTTTCTGTTAAATTGTTTCCCATTATAGCATTGTATGAATATTTTGCTATATTAACACTTTGCATTAGTTCTAAAGCCTGCATAACAGCTCCGTCTTTTGTTACTTTTTTGTATTTTTTTGCATATTTATCAGTATCAAATTCAGGTTTATTAACACTCATTCCTTCTGCCATCCTGGCAGATTTTAATTTGCTTTCGTCTATTCCTGCTGGAATTTCCTCTTTTGCTGCAAAAGAAAAATTTTGTATAAGCAGGAAAAATAAAATAATCCATATGATTTTTCTTCTCTTCATATATCCTTAATCCGTTTTTTATATTACCTTGTTTCTTGTTCACCCTTATATAAATTATTATTACTTATTTAATTTTTATGGACAATTTTTTGTTATTAAAAAATGTTTTTTACTACTGAAGAATGTTGTTATAGCTGTTTTTTTGTGATTGTAAAAATAAATTAAGTAAACTTGTATATAAAACTATACATAAAATTGAATTTTATTTGAAATATTACCGGATTTAATATATCCTTTTTATAGATTGTCCGAACAAAAGTCAGTTTCAATAATAAATAAAAAGAACAAGAAATAAAGTACGAACAAGAATACGGACAAAATAAGATTAGGGTGTTTTTATTAATTGTTACTTCATAATACTTGAGAGATGAAAAGAGCAGAATATGGAACAATTTGATGATAATGTTTATGTGATTGATTTGGGAGAAATAAATACTGCTCCTGAAATTATATTTGAACTGAGTTCTGTTTTGGATAAAGATGAGGCAAAAAATAAACGTATTTGTTTAAAATTAGGCAATGTTGATTTAAATCAAGCACAACTATTGAGTATAAAGTCATTAATTAACAGTATTGATTCAACACTGTCAAGTATAGAGACAAAATCTGTTGAAACTGAAAAAACCGCATTATCTCTGGGAATTATAATTTCAAATATATCTGAACAAAATGCTGTTGATATTTCACCGACTATGACTTATAAAACAGCGGAAGAACTTAAAGAAGAACTTCAGGCTCAAGAAAACAATTCTGCAGAAAATGAAAACAGCTACGACATAATTGAAGAAAATGAAACAGATGTAATAGAAGAAGTAACAAATGAAAATATTCAAAATGAAGTATTAAAAGAAGTTTCTTCTGAAGCTGAAACTCAAGAAGAAAATAATGATGCTGGATATGATAATAATTCAAACGGGCAAACTTTTGTTCCCCAGCCGCCTTCTGATAATACTGATGAGGTGCAGGATGAACTTGATGTTATATTCGGATCTTCCTTAACAAAAAATTCTTTTTTCGATACAGAGGCTACAAAACCGTTATATGAAGAAAAAGAAGAACTTGAAGATATAACTGTTCCTGAGCATGAATATACAAAAGAAGATATAGAACTTGAAACATTTCCTACAAAATATATAAAACAAACAATACGTTCAGGACAAGTTATAAATTATGAAGGAAATATAGTAATAATAGGCGATTGTCATCCGGGCTGTGAAATTACGGCTCTGGGTGATATTACGGTATGGGGTGTTTTGAGCGGTATTGCACACGCAGGTGCAGGTGGTAATCAAAAAGCAAGAGTAAGAGCATTGAAAATGAATGCTATACAATTAAGAATTGCAGGTTGTTATTCAAGAAGACCGGATTCTTTAAACACAGTATTTATTGAAAAAACAAATTCTTTTACACCTGAAGAAGCAAGAATTGTTAACGGTGAAATAGTAGTATTTAAAATAAATGATTAAGGAGCGGATTAGATGGCAGGGAGAGTTATAGTAATCACATCCGGAAAGGGCGGTGTAGGTAAAACTACAACCAGTGCAAATATAGGTAGTGCCCTTGCAAAAAACGGGCATAGTGTGGTTTTGGTTGACACTGATATCGGACTTAGAAATTTGGATTTATTATTGGGACTTGAAAACAGAATTGTTTATACCCTCGTTGATGTTGTTGAGGAAAGATGTAAGTTAAAGCAAGCTTTGGTTAAAGATAAAAAAAATCCGAATTTGTGTCTGCTTGCAGCCGCACAAACAAGGGATAAGTCTTCTGTAAGTGCAGAACAGCTAAAAAAAATTACTGAAAAATTAAAAAAAGATTTTGATTATATTCTGGTTGATTGTCCTGCCGGAATTGAACAAGGGTTTCAAACAGCTATCGCAGGTGCTTCTGAAGCAATTGTTGTTACAACTCCTGAAATGTCTGCCGTAAGAGATGCTGATAGAATTATAGGGCTTCTTGAAGCGGCTGAAGGTATTGAAAGCTATAAACTTTTAATTAACAGAGTAAGACCTAATCTAATTAAAGCTAATGATATGATGAGTGTTGATGATGTTGTTAATATTCTCTCCTGTCAGCCTATTGGTATTATTCCTGAGGATACAGGTATTATTACATCAACAAATAGAGGTGAACCTATTGTTAACAACGAAAAATCACTGGCAGGCAAAGCGTATATCAATGTTGCTAGAAGAATTGTTGGTGAAGATGTTCCTTTTCTTGATATTGATGAACCAAAAGATATCATAGGAAAAATAAAGAAATTCTTTGGCGGCTTAAAAAAGCAGGGAAAGGAATAAAAAATGAAAACAATTTTAGCTGATATTTATAATAAAATAATGGAATTATTCCAGTTTGAAAAATCTGAAAACACCGGTGAGTGTGCAACTAACAGATTACAGGTTATTCTGATGCATGATAGAACAAAGCTTGATCCTCTTATTATGAATAAAATGCGTGAAGAGTTGATTGATGTTTTTTCTAAATATGTTGTTATTGATAAAGAAGAACTTGAAATTGGACTTAAGAATGAAGGTGATGCGGTCGCTTTAATGCTTAATATTCCTATTATAAGAGCAAAGACAGAAGAAGAACTTGAAGAAATAAGGAAAAAACTTCAACAGGAAGAAGAAAAAGTAACTGATGATGAATCTGATGAAGAGAAGTTAGAAGATACAGAAGAGGTCGACATTGTTGATGGCGAAGTAACCGAGGAGTCAGATGATTCTTCTAAAGAAGATGAATCTGATGAAGAAAATGTTATTGTTGAAGAAGAAGATGATAAAGAATAATTTTTATTTGAAGTTTATATCGTTTTCTCCGGCATAATGTCTTAAATATTCGTCCGGAGAAATGGTTTCAGGTTTTATTTTTCCTGTTTCTTTATCTCTTATTAATTCAAAGTAATTACGGATTAACCTTATATTTAAATCATTGTATTTTCTATAATCTTCAGGGGAGTCTATAACAAAGTCTGCTGTATAAACATCTACTTTTTTGACAATACGGGAAAGTGCTTCAAAGGCAAAACTGTCAAAGTCTCCGGTAACAGGATTAAAAGCCAGAATGAATACGTCCTCAAATGTTTTATCTGTATCATCAATAGGTACAATTGATGATAAGGATATTATATTTTCCATTATTTGGTTTTTATGTTTTATGTCTATTGAGGTAAATTGTCTTAAAATATCACTTCTGTGAGATACAAAAGTATTGATATCAAAAGCTTCTGTATTTTCAATTAAAGAACATAGTGCTTTTGCAAAATGTACATCAAATCGTCCTTTCTTATTTTTAGAATGTTTTATAATCTCAAACGGTAAAGCATTCATATTAGCGATATCACCGTAATTATTATTTATACTTTCTATTTTTGCTGCTATTTCTATTTTTTCTTTAATTGAGGAGAAATCATGTCCTTCTTGCGTTTTACACATATCAAATAAATAGATAGTTCTTTGTTTTGCTATATCTTCTCTTGCCTTATCACTTCTTTTTCCTTGTTCCAGTAAAATTGATGCATATTCATTTCTTAATTGTTCATTATTTATTTTGCTGAAAAAAGTTTCTACAAAATCTTCATCGGATGCTGTAAGAGAAGAAGAAAGAGCATTTCTTGCTTCATCTCCGGGGCTTAAAAATCTCACTTTGTTGTCAAAAGCTTTATTTCTTCCTTCAAGTACAGATATTAAAAATTCGTCCTCTTTTTTATCTTTTCTTGTAATGTCTTCAAGAATATATTTATAAACAGATATGAATTTTTGCAATAATGCAGTATCAATTTCACTGTCTTCTTTTCTTAAAAATCTGTTAACTATGTTTTCTTCAATACACAAGCATGATTTTCTGCCGGAAGATAAAGTAAGTTCACTATATATTCGTTCTGAATTATCTTGCTTACTTGATAAAATAAGAAAAGGTTGTTTATCTTCAAAAATTCCTTGTCCGAAAGAAATATTTTTATAAGACGGATATATGAAAGGATGAGGTTTTGGCAAACTCATTGTATTATTACTATTTGCTTCTTTTTCTTTTAAAGAAGCTGTTTTATACATTGATGAAATTCTATTCGGATTTTGAAAATTCCGATTCACAATATTTTGCTGATAGAAATAATTGTCTGATATTTTCATACAAACTTATTCCTTTCTTTGTTTTTATAAACATTGAGAATAGAATAATTTGCCATATTTTTAAATATTGTTAATAATACAGAATTAAAAAATATTTATCTTTTACAAAAAAGACAGAAAAAATAAGCTTATTTAAAAATTATGAATTTCCAAGACTGAAAATATTGTAAATTTCATCGTCAGAAAGTTCTGTTATAACTTTTTCACCTTCAAAAACGGCAAGATTTACAAGCTCTTTTTTCTGTTTTATCATTTCGTCTATTTTTTCTTCAAAAGTACCTATTGTTACAAGCCTGTGTACCATTACATTTTTATTTTGTCCTATACGGTAGCTTCTGTCGGTTGCTTGTTCCTCTACGGCAGGATTCCACCATAAGTCATAATGTATAACGTTTGTTGCAGATGTCAAATTCAATCCTGTTCCTCCTGCCTTTAATGACAAAAGCATAATTTTTTGTTCAGGATCCATTTCAAAATCGTTCAGCATTTTTTGTCTCTGGGCTGTATTTAAAGAACCGTGAAAGAATAACGGGCTGATATTTAGTTCATTTTGTATTATTGTAGCAAGAATATTCCCCATTTCTTTATACTGGGTAAAGGCTATAACTTTTTCATTATTGTCTAAAATCTGAGTCAACAAAGAAATGAATTTTTCTGTTTTACCGGATACATCTTTTGTCATTTCTCCGTATTTCAAGTATTGGAAAGGATGATTACATATTTGCTTTAAAGCGGTAATAAGCTTAAATATTATGCCTCGCCTGTTTATTCCTTTTTGAGTTGAAATATCGTTCATTAATGAGTTAAGTGTTTTTTCATATAATGCAGCTTGCATTTTTGTTAAATAACAGTATTCATCAAGTACCATTTTCTCAGGTAAATCATTAATTATTGTTTTATCTGTCTTTAATCGTCTTAAAACAAAGGGAGAAATTGATAATTTAAGTTTATCCGCCTGTTCATACTGTTTAAATCTTTCTATCGGAATGGCATAACTTCTTTGAAAATCTCTTATAGAGCCTAAATATCCTTTGTTTATAAAATCAAAAATACTCCACAATTCGGTAAGTTTATTTTCTACAGGAGTGCCGGTCATGGCTATTTTAATATCGGATTTTAATGATTTTACTGCTGCTGTTTGCGAAGTATCAGGATTTTTTATGTTTTGAGCTTCGTCTACTACAACCATACCCCAGTTAGTTTTTTTAACTTCTTCTATGTCTATCCTTAATATCGCAAAAGTTGTAATTAGTACATCGACCTTTAAATCTAACTGCCTTTCCGCACCGTGATATGCACTTGCTTTTAATGTCGGTGCAAACATTTTTAGTTCTTTCATCCAGTTGCCCATTAATGTTGTAGGACAGATAACAAGAACAGGAGCAGTTAATTTTTGTTCTTCCTTTAATTTTAAAATAAGGCTTATAACCTGAATTGTTTTACCAAGTCCCATATCATCAGCAATACAAGAACCAAAACCTTTAATTGTATTTGTATATAGCCATTTTAATCCGCCGATTTGATATGGTCTTAATTTACCGTTCAATGTCTCTGGAGGAGTAACTTCTACTGTTTTTCCTATATCTTTAACTATATTTGCAAAAGCTGCATCATAATCAAATTCATATTCATCTAAATGACCTGAAAATGCAGCATGAAGCATTTCCATTCTTGTTATTTTATCAATCTTAGGGTGTTTTAATTTGTTAATTATATTTTGTGCTTCATTCTGGTCTATTAATATATATTTGTTCTTAAACTCTATAATTCCGTTTGCATCTTTGATAAGTTTTTCAAATTCGTCTACGGATATTTTTTCTTCTCCTATTGATACCTGGAAAGAAAAATCGAAAATGCTGGATAAACTTATACTTCCGCTTTTTCCGTTTAAAATATCGGCGACTTCCTGTTCTCGTGATGCTTTTATTTTTGCATTTATTGATGCTCGGGGTACTATTATATTGCCAAAATTTGGAGGGAAATTAATATTTATACCTGCTTTATTCAAATAGTATGCCGTATGTACCATTAATTTATACACGTCATTTAAGGATAAATACAGTTTTAAGTTGTTTTCATCTTCAAATAAAATTTCAAGTTCTTTATAATAACGCAGGGCGTAATTTAGTTGTTTCTCTACTATTTTTACAAGATATGAATTTTGATAGCCCCAATATATGCCTTCATCATATATTTCAAGTAATTTTTTCGGTGGTTCTTTTTGATTTAATTCTTTATCATTTGATTTTACCGATATTGTTAATACAAACTTATCTTCGTCTACCTTTTCAATATCTAACTGAGGACTTACCGGATATTTGCCTATATATATCTCATCAAGCCACTCACTTATTGCCTGGGCTAAATCTAATGACCTCAAATATCTTTTGTTATTCTGCGGTTTTAAAAAATATACTGAAGATAATATTTCCTTAAATTTATATGACTTAAATTTTAAAAATTTGAATATTACATAATTTAGATAATTTTCTATTAAGAAATCAGCGGTATTTTCTATTTTGGATATTTTTGAAAAATTCATACCATATATTGCGTCCAGTGATTCTTGAATAGAATCTGTTATTGAAAACATTTCATAACTAATATGGAAAAAATTGTCTGTTATATTTACTTTTGGAAGGAAATATAATTTCTCAACCACCTTTTTTACAAATTGAGTTAATATATTTAAAATCATAAAAGATTCTGAAACATGATCATTTTCAACAATTGAGTCAAATCCGGAAAAATATTCCCATATAATATCAAGAGGGATTTTATAACCTATTTTATCAACTTCTGTTCCATTCTCCTTAATAGTATATGCTGCTGAAGAAAATCTATACATTGAGCCTTTTGATTTTAAGTAAAAATCAAAATTGTTCGTAGGTGTTACAAAAACTTCTATTTGTTTATTGTCCTTTATAATGTAAAAATCAGTATTTTTAATTACATGACTTGAATTTTGGAAGGTGGTTGCAAATTCGTCTTCAACATATTGATATATACTGCTTATCATTAATCTAAAATCTTTTTTTTCGCAACCCACCGGATTTTCAGATAAATTATGAAACATTTCATCAATATTGTTTTTCTTAAATGAAAATGAAAATTTATTGTTAACATAAATTTCGGATGTCATGTAACCCTCTGAATTCAATTCCTGATTATGTATTAATTATAAAAATTTATAATTACTCTTTACACTATTATACATAAAAAGTATCAAGCAGTTATTCTTATTAAATAAATATGTTATTATTTTTTTGTTTATTAAGGTGGAATAATGTCAGATATGGAAAATAGTAAATTTTTTAAATATAAATTATTATTTGGCAGTTTTATTTTTGTGTATATAGCTTTTATTTTCTTTTATGTTAAATATTCTTCAGGATTGTTTTTTGATATTCCGGCTGTTTTCTTATCTGTTATTTTCCCGGTGGATGAAAAGGGTTGTAATTTTTTGATGTTCCATTCAAACAGAGTAAGAATGCTTAATGACTTTTTAGTTGCAATTCCTTTTAATTCTATATTTTATTTTATTAAAAATATGCCGGTAATAAATGCTTTAAGAGCTTTTTCCGCTTCATATTTTATTGTACATTTATTTGCTTTGTTTATTAATTATCTGGTTTCAAGAAGAACTAAAAGATATGATATTGCTATTATTTGTTTTGCCTTCTATGCTATATTAAGCATTCCTAATGCTATATGGACGATAAGGGAAATTAATATATCTTTTTTATTTTATTTTGCTTTATTATCATATTTTTTATCAAAAACAAAATTGAATTGGAAAGATTTAATTCCTATATCTTTATTAATTGTTTATTTCTTTGAATCGTTTGAAATTTCTGTTGTATACGGAGTTATATTGTTCGTATTCTCTTTTTTATTCACACAAAAAAACAGAATTGAGTTAAACCCGTGGATAAAAATCTATATCGGGTTTATTTGTTTTGCTGCTATATTTTATGTCCCTATAAAGATGTTCTTTTTTATAAATTTAAAATCATCTGATTTGGGCTTTGGAATATCAGAGATAATAACCGCTTCCGTTTTAACATATAAAAATTTTTTTAGCGGAAGTTCGATAATTATATTTTTTGCTCTATTAGCAATTATTTTTATATTCTTTTATAAAAAACCTTTTGATAAAAAAAGTATATTATTCTGGTTATTATTTATAATAATTATTGCATTGACTCTTTTATACAAAACAAATTTTATGCCTGAACCACATATTGAAATTCATAATTACAGTATTGCTTTCTGGCTTTTCTTCCCGCTGGTACTAGTGTTGATTATAATGGATTACTTGAATATAGATTTTTATAAATATAATAATTGTTTTATACCAAATCTTTTCATTGTTGCCTGTATTTTCGGAATTATGAACTTATGCTGGCAAATTCACTCTTGTTTTGAATTCGGTAAATATACGCAATACCTTAAAAATATAATTAATAATTCAAATAGTACTGTTGTAACTATTCCGGAAGAAGATTTTGAAAAATATTTTTTCCTAAAATATAATACTTGCTTTGGAACTATGCATAAATCACTGTTTTTGTCTGACTCACATAAGATTAAAAGTATTATTTTTCCTTCTGAATATTACTGTGATTATAATGAATATTGTTTTGATGATAAAAAAAATACATATTTTAACAAAAAAGAAAATATCTTATTTCTTCAAATGGCACTTACAAAGGTAAATAACAGATATTGGGATTTAACTGATATTGTTGAAGAGTTTACAAAAGAAGGAAGAATTACAAATTAGTATTTAATATTCTTACAACTGTTTAAAACTTTATATCTATTAATTTGTTCAATAATTTTTTCACTTGAAAAATCTTGAATTTTTTCAAAAGTTCTGTTTTTAGAAGCATAAATGGCTGAATCGTACATATCAAAACTTATATTATTTTCACACGCATAATTTTCCATATAATCCATTAAAATATATATGTGTTCAGATATGTTGTTAATATTTTTATTGGCATAAGTATATTCAACATCAACAATAATACTCTTAATATCAAGCTCTTTTATTTTGTTTAAAAAAGAAGTTACTTCTTCATAGGTGTCATTTATGCCGGGTATTATAATATATTTGACTTTAACAAGTTCATTAAATAAAGGTGCAAGATGATGTCTGTATTTCTTAATGTTATCCCATACTTGATTTGATTTATCAACTCTTTTTATTTTTTTATATGTTTCTTTGTATACCGAATCCGGAGATATAACAATGGTTGTATTCCCTTTTTTTAAACCTTCTTTAATTATATTGCTGTATTTTATCCCGGACGAATGAATTCTTATTTTAGTTTGTTGTTTAATAAAAAGCTTTAATAAATCGTCAAATTCCTTTAAAATGGTAGGTTCTCCGCCTTGAAAAGTAATTTCTCCGGTATTTTTAAATTTCCCGAGTTTAATTAATTCTTTAATCGGTTTTAGTATGTTATTCTTTGTCTTAGGTTTTAATCTGCTTACGCCGCAATATACACAATTTGAATTACACTGGCTCCAGTGGTCAAAATTTATATAAGAGATATAATCTTCATCGTCCCAGTCATCTTCTCTTAAATTATAGCAGCCTTCACAGGCTGGTAAATCTTTTTGTTTTTGCAACTGTCTTTGTTGTCTTTTTATTTCAAACAATTCTTTCCAGTTAATTTTATTGTTGTCATAATAAGGGATAATCATTAACTGACCTTTGTTAAACTCCCGGGAAAGACAGCAGGCCTTGATTGAATCAACGTCCAGAGAAATTCCATGTTCGATTAAATGACAACTTTTATATCTCATATGTTCTCCAATAAATATTTTAGAATAATATCATTATAATATATAATAAGAAGAAATAAGGTAATAAATTTTGTTAGATATTTTAAAAAGAAAACAAGAATATATAAGTTGTGAATGGCTTGAATATGGAATGCATTTTGCTGTAAACGGGCTGTACTATTGTGATAAATATGCTCATCACGGAGGGAATAATGAACCTGTTTCTTCTCTAAAAAATGATTCTACATATGATTTCAAAGATTTTTCATTAAAAAGGAAAAAAGACATACAAAAAGTAAGAAAAGGTAGAATATTAGACAGGTGTAAGGATTGTTATTTGTTAAAAAAATCAAACTGGTGCAATGATAATAAAATAAAACATTTGGCAATAAGCACAAATTTAAGTTGTAATTCTAACTGTATTTACTGTTTTTCTCATTTAAATAAAAAATTTTTTAATTCATTAAAAGATATTCCGATATATTATTATTTGAAAAAATGTATTGAAAAAAAAATAATTAATTCTGATTGTGAAATTCAATTTGGAGGAGGAGAACCTCTTTTGAACAAAGAATTTGAATTGATTATGAAATTGTTTAAAAATAATAATTTTTACAATATAAGTTTATATTCTTCCGGAATAAAATATAGCCCGATTATAGAAGAATTTCTTAAAAATGATATGTTAAAATCCATAATAATTTCTCCGGATGCAGGAAACAGGGATTTGTATAAAAAAATAAAAAGTGTAGATAAATTTGAAGCTGTTTGGCAAAATATAAAAAAATATGCTATAGCACAAGGAAAAAACAAATCACAAGTAAAAGTTAAATATATAATTATTCCAGGGATAAATGATAATATAAAAAATATAGAAGAATTTATAGAACAAGCTAAAAGTTGTTCTGTTAATTATGTACTAATTGATGTTGAAAAGGAATGGTATAAAAACAATTACAAAAGTGAACAAAAGGTCAGACAATTATTCAAACTTGTAAGATACTTTGAAAAATATACTGAAAAATCTTGTCTTAATTGGGGACATAATTCTTCTGTCTGTTGTGCAATAGAAGATTATCATTCTTTATATGATGATACGTTTTGATATAAATTTTTTTACAGAAAAAATCTTTTTACAATTTAAAACTCTGTTAAAAACATGTAAAAATAGTGTAGTTATGCTAAAATTTTATTAATATTTCGGAGGCAGAACATGATAAGTACACAAGAAGTAAAACATGTAGCAAAACTTGCAAGACTTGAACTAACAGAAGAAGAAACTGAAAAATATTCAAAACAATTGGGTGATATATTAAAGTATGTTGAGCAAATGAATGAGGTTGATACAACAGGTGTTGAACCTATGCCGCATGCAATTCCTGTATATAATGTTATGAGAGAAGATATCGTTAAATATGAACAAACAAAAGAAGAATTAATGTCAAACGCTCCTTTTGAAGAAAACGGTTTCTTTAGAGTACCTAAGATTAATTAAGAAATGAGGAATTATGACTACTAAATATATTTTTATAACCGGAGGTGTTGTTTCTTCTTTGGGGAAAGGCATTGTTGCCGCTTCATTGGGACGGTTATTAAAAGCAAGGGGATTTAGTGTCGTAATCCAAAAATTTGATCCTTATATAAATGTAGATCCGGGGACTATGAGTCCGTTCCAGCACGGTGAAGTTTTTGTCACGGATGACGGAGCAGAAACTGACCTTGATTTGGGTCATTATGAAAGATTCACGGATACAAACCTGGGTCGCATAAATAATGTAACATCAGGAAGTATATATCAGACGGTCATAAATAAAGAAAGACACGGAGATTATCTTGGGGCTACTGTTCAGACAATTCCTCATATTACGAATGAAATAAAATCAAGAATAAAAAAAGCAACCCAGCAGTTTAAACCTGATTTTATTATTGCAGAAATCGGAGGAACTATAGGCGATATTGAAAGTTTGCCATTCATTGAAGCAATAAGACAATTTCGTTCCGAAGCAGGTTTTGGGAATAGCCTTTCAATACACGTTACGTTACTTCCTTATTTACCAACATCGGGTGAATTAAAAACAAAACCTTCTCAGCACAGTGTTACAAATCTCAGAAGTTATGGTATTCAGCCTGAGATTCTTGTGTGTAGAACTGCAAAACCTATTCCAAAAAAAGAAAAAGAAAAATTGGCATTATTTTGCTCTGTTCCAAAAGATGCCGTTATTGAATGCAGAGATATGAAAAGTATTTATGAGGTTCCTTTGGCATTAGAAGAGCAGAATATGGCTTCTGTTGTACTTCAAAGATTATTTATGCAGGATGTAAAACCTGATTTGGAATCTTGGAAAAACCTTGTGTATAAAATAAAAAATCCTGAAAAAACAATAAAAATAGCTATCGCAGGGAAATATACGAAATTATCCGATGCATATATTTCGGTAGTTGAGTCATTAAAACATGCCGGGTATCAAAATAGTGCCCAAATTGATATTAAATGGATAAACTCCGAAGATTGCATTGACTATGAAAAAGCAAAAGAAGCTTTATCGGATGTTGATGGGCTGGTGGTACCGGGCGGTTTTGGAATAAGAGGAATAGAGGGTAAACTCAATGTTATAAGATATGCAAGAGAAAACAATCTTCCGTTCTTAGGACTTTGTCTTGGCATGCAATGTGCTGTAATTGAATATGCAAGAAATGTTGTAGGGTTAAAAGATGCAAACTCTATGGAATTTAATGAAAATACACCGTATCCGGTTATAGATTTAATGACAGAGCAAAAGCACGTTGAAGGTTATGGCGGAACTATGAGGCTTGGTAAATTTGAATGTCATATTCAAAAAGGGACTAAAGCCGAAGCTGCATACGGTACAAATATAATATTTGAACGCCACCGTCATAGATATGAAGTAAACAATGAATATAGAAAACAAATTGCAGATGCAGGACTTGTATTCTCAGGATTATCTCCTGACGGAATGTTATGTGAAATGATTGAGCTGCCACAAAATGATTGGTTTGTAGCATGTCAGTTCCATCCTGAATTTAAATCCCGTCCGGAAAGACCACATCCTTTATTTGCCGGCTTAATAGATGCTGCTAATAAAAGAACTGAAAACAGAAATCTAAAACTGGCTAAAGTATAGAATATAAAATGAGTTTTTAATACATTTTATCTAAATCTTTGGATTTTTTTCTCCAATCTTTTATTACTTTTACCTGCAAATCCAGAAATATTTTTTTATCGGCAGTAATTTCTAATTCTTTTCTTGCTTCAGAACCTATTTTTTTGAGCATTGAACCATTTTTACCTATTAATATACCTTTTTGTGATTCTTGTTCAACTATAATTTTTGCAGTTATTTTATCAAGATTTTCTTTTTCCTCATAATTTTCAATAATAACAGCAACACTATGAGGAACTTCATCGTGAGTATATAAAAGAATTTTTTCTCTTATGAGTTCTTTTGCTATATTTCTCATAGTTTCATCCGTTATTTGCTCATCATCATAAATTTTTTCACCGTCGGGAAGCTTTCTTATAATATTTTTTATTAATGTGTCAAAATTTCTTCCTGTTTTTGCAGAGATTTTTATGCACGGATAATTCTTTTCAAATAAGGTTTTATATGATAATAAATTTTCTTCTCTTTTTTTAATATCTTTAATCAAGTCATATTTATTAACAACAATCAATATTTTACCTGAATATTGGTTTAAAATATTATCAACAATCCATTTATCACCTCTTCCGGAAGAAGTTGAACCATCAACAACAAAAAGAATTAAATCTACATCCGGAATAGTACTTTTTGCTTCATCGACAAGACATTCGCCTAATTTGTCAATTGGCTTATGGATTCCTGGTGTATCAACAAAAACCACCTGAGCTTCATCGGTAGTAAAAATGCCATTTATTCTTCTTCTTGTTGTTTGAGCTTTATTAGTTGTAATTGCTATTTTTTGTCCTATCAAACGGTTTAAAATTGTAGACTTACCTACGTTTGGTCGTCCTATTATTGCAACATATCCAAACTTATATTGTTTCATCTTTTTCCGGTTTTTCTTTATCAATGTCTTTTTTATCAACAAAAGGAGAGTCTTTCTTCATAATGACTCTTGAAATTCTTATACCGTCAAGTTCAATAACTTCAAAAGATAAATTTCTATCTTCAACTTTATCTCCTATTTCGGGTTCTCTGCCTAACAAACCAAAGACATAACCCCCGATTGTCTGGAAATCTTCATTAGGAATATCAAGATCAAATCTTTCATTAATATCATCAATGTTCATTTGTGATGAAACATTTAAGGTATTATCATCTATCTTTATAAGTTCAGGAGTTGGAGATTCATCAAATTCATCGTATATTTCACCTACAATTTCTTCAATAATATCTTCAACTGTAACTATGCCGGCAATGCCCCCATGCTCATCTACAACAGCGGCAATTTGGCTTTTTGTTGAAATAAAATCACTTAATAAATCACTTATAAACTTATTTTCAGGAACAATTATAATTTCTCTGGTCAACGATTTAAGTTCAAATCCTTCTTGTTCATACGTTTTATATCTTAATGCTTTTAGAGCATCTTTAGCATTAATAACACCGATTACATTATCAACATTATCCTCATAAACTGGAATTCTTGTATGTCCTGTTTCTATTATTAAATCAATTACCTTGTCAAAACTGTCTTTAGAGTCAGCAAAAACAACTTTTGGACGTGGAATCATAATTTCTTTAACAACTGTTTGTGCAAAAGAATAGAAATTAGAAAGCATACCTGCTTCTTTGTTATCAATAACTTCTATTTTTTCACCTTCCTGAATTATCTTGTCAAATTTATCTTCCCAATTCTCTTCTGCATCATTTGAATCAATTTCAACTGAAATGTGAGAAATATTATTAAAATGTTCTCTTATTTTTCTTTCAACCATTTCGGTAATATCGTCAGCTTCTTTTACCTGTATATCAGGATCAACTTCAATTTTTATGTTAACAATTAGACCTGAAGTTCCCATATTCATTGTTTTCAGTTCTTTTACGCAACTTACACAATGTAGATTTTCTGCAATTTGTCTTATAACTTCTTCAACCTGAGGTTCTGCGGAAAGACCAGTTAACAAATTAACATTATTCTTAAGCATATATCCTGCTAAAAATAGCAGCATTAATGCAATTATTCCTGAGGCTATACCGTCCGGAATATGTGCGAGATTTTCAGGTAACATAAATTTAGAAATTGTAACAGCAATAAAAGCCACAACAACACCGGTTAGAGCAACAACATCTTCATACCAAACATATTTAGTTGTTGGAGTATTAATTTTATGAACATATTTTATGGATTTAATAAAATCTATAATAGGATTTGTATGTTTAATTTTAGATTCTTCTAATACAGCATGTACAGCACTGTTAACAGCCCAGGATTCAAAACAAATACTTGCAATAAGAATTATTGCTAAAACTTTATAGTGATATAGAAGATCAACAACACCGTGAGTGTTAATAAAAATTTTATTATAAGCACTTAAAAGAGAAACGGCAGCACCAAAAAACATTAAAATACAGGCAATTATTGTCCAAACATTTGTTTCAAGTCCGTGTCCAAAAGGATGTACACCATCTGCCGGACGAGAACCTCTCTTTAACCCTACCATTAAACATATACTGTTAAAAGAATCTACTCCAGAGTGAACAGCTTCTGCAAACATAGCAGAACTTTTTGTAAAATACCAGGAGAATAATTTTATTAATGCAATTAGCACATTTGCTATGAACGCTCGTAGTACAGCTCTGAATCTTATATTAATACTGTTTTTCCTTTTTTCCTCAAAAGAAAGTTCATTTTGTTCCTGTTGCAAAATACTGTCTGATGTCATTTTATTCCTTATTTGTGAATTTTAACTATCCAATTATAGAATAAAAGAGAAGAAAAGTCTATTATTGGAAATAAGAGGACTCTAACTGGTTTTTTATAAAAAATATAGAAATATAGTTCCAAAATAAAGTTTTTTTAATCAAAGATTCTAAAAGGCTTTAAAAAAAAAATTTTAGTATTAGAATAATTATATTGAACAAACTGAAAAGTAGTGCAGCTTGACTGTGCCGGCGAGAAGGTGACTAAATGTCACGTTCGAGGAGAGGTAGCACCGTAGGTGCGCTACAGTTGAAAATTAAATACAACTAATCGGGATGTAGCGCAGCTTG
>CALVAK010000002.1 GCA_944325525.1 Candidatus Gastranaerophilales bacterium | reverse complement strand
AACAACAGTTGGAACTGGGATAAAAAAAGCAGTAACAACAGTTGGAACTGGGATAAAAAAAGCAGTAACAACAGTTGGAACTGGGATAAAAAAAGCAGTAACAACAGTTGAAAATGGAGTAAAAAAAGCTGTAACAACAGTTGGAGATGGATTAAAAAAAGCAGGTAATGCGATAAAAACTTTTACGGGTGCCACTGTATCAGGGTGGTTTAAAAAAGATGATATAACTACAACTTCATCATCTTCTTCATCATCATCTTCTTCAACTCCAAAGACTGCTAAACCAGAAGCAACAATTCCTGCTGATGATGATGCAGTTGACATTTGTCTTCAAAGTGCAGAAATAGCATTAGAACAAAGAAGAAATGAAATTCTTGCAGAACAAGATTCATTAATAGGATTTGGAAAAGGCTGGAATTTTGTTCAAGGACTTTGGGGCGGCGGAACAAAAGGAGATTTAAAAGAGCTTGAAGAACTAGAGGAATTGTATGAACTTGCAGATAAAAATCCTACTACTGAAAATCTTAACAGATTAACACAGGCATTATTTGGCAAAGATGCTGATTTAGCTACAGCCCAAGAATCTTATAATTTATCTGAAGCATTGTCTCAAGGTATTCCTCTTGAAAATGGTACTGTACTTACGACTGAAACGTTAGCACAACTTGTAATTTCTCAATCAACAGGTTTGTCTGATACTTTTGATGCTAATTTATCATCCCAGGGTGCTTTTTCTAGAGGTATCAACTGGGTTAATAACAACTTTACCGGTTTCGGTACAACACAAAGAATGACGGAAGCACAGTTAGATACATATAACAATTTAACTGAAAGTTTACAAAATTGCAGTGATCCTGTAGAATTTGCCGCTATTTTTAAGGAAGCTACAGGCCAAGATCTTTCTTATGACAGTATTAATCAGCTTTTAGGCGGTGTATCTGTTGTTGATAATTCACATGCTGCAGAATCAATGATGGACTATGAAAACACTCAAGATTCATTAAAAACGGCAACAACTGCAATAGCAACCGGTATAGTAGTTGCAGCTACCGGTGGTGCTGCTTTGCCAGCAGTAGCAGCTGGTGCGGCTATTAACGTTGGTGTAAATGCTTTTGATGCTGCAACACAAAATAATGGACAAAGTGCAGTAGAAAATTTAGCTGTTTATGCAAGAGAAGATTTGGTAACAGATGCTCTGGTAGGTGGCATTAACGGCGGTACTGCTCTTATAGGAAGTGCTTTGGGACAAAAGTTTACAACAGGAATAACTGCACACATAGGAAATGCTGCAGGAAGTAAAGCTGCAACTTTAGGAGTTAAAACTGCAGGTAATTTTATTGACGGTGCCGTAGATGGAGGATTAAGTTCAGGTGCAGAATATATTGTAGGTCAGATAAAAAATGGTGAATCTGTAAATCTTTCTACATTAGCGGATGTTACTATAATTGGTGGTGTAGCAGGTGGTGCTATGTCTGCAGTTGCAGGAACTTTTAGTAAAGGAAATACTGCTAAAACAGAAACAACTCCTGATACAGGTAAACCTTCATCTTTATTGTCTGATGGAGCTGATGCACCCAAAATGGTATCTGATGTCAGAGGAAATGTCGGTAAAATAGAAACAACTTCTGACACAGGTAAACCTTCATCTTTATTGTCTAATGGAACTGACGCACCCAAAACGGTATCTGAAGGCAGAGGAAATGCTGCCTCAGGTCAAGATTCTCCAAAACTAAATGGAGATACTTCAAAAAGTTTATCAGAAGGTAAAATTGATACTGGTTCAAAACCGGACGTAGATACTCCGAAAACAAAACCGGATACACATGTAGATGCCGATAATAGAAAGCCAAAGAACAGTGGCAGTTCTTCAAATACTGACAATGTACAATACAAAACAGATACTGCTAAGAGCACACCTTCAAATGCACTCGGTAAAAATACTTCTTCTGAGGCAACGACAGTAAAATCTGATGTTGATTATATACAATCTAATGATAGTATTGTAAAGAATCCATCATCAAATACATCAATCAAAACGGATTCAGTAACACAAAGAGTAAAATCACCGGATAATAATTCTATACCTGAATCTAAACCTTCTTCAATTTCAAATTCAACAAATCTTGATAAATATAAAGTTGACAGAAGCAAGCAGTATTTGAGTGAAAAAGAATTTTCTAAAAAGCATGAACAATTCTTTATTGATGAAAATGGAAATTTTGTCGTTAACAAAGATTCAAAATATCAAATATCAGGAAGTTCAACATGGTATAGCTCTAAAAGCGGAAAAAATAATAACCATACAGCATGGAAAATGCATATTTATTCAGATAACATAAAGGATTTTCAAGATATTATGGATGTAGTTAGTCCATATTTATCTGATAATAATATACGTCATAAAATACTAAATACAGACGTAGGTTTTGATAAGCTGAATTCTGGAGTTCAAAAGGGTAAATCAATTACAATATATCCTTCTTCTGTTTCTGAAATGGAACGTGTTTCTTGTGATTTAGATTATATAATAAGAAATAATAATCTTGAAATTAACGGGTCAAATATCATCGGGGATAATATGATGGGTGATACCGGCAGACTCTTCTATAGATATGAATTTAAATCAGGAAAATATCAGGATATGTCTTTGGACTTAAATGAAAGATTGACTCCTGAAATGGCTGATAAATATGGATTTGATAAAAATCTTGTTGGGACAAATCTGCAAGATGTATACGAAAAAAACTTATATGATGCAAATAGAGGTGAAAACAATTATTTAGCTTCTGATATGACAGTTGATGATGATATTTGGTTAGATTTTGATCCGACAACCGGAAAACGTACCGGTGTACCATATAAAACAGATGCTGTAAATAGCACTTATTCTGATATATCTGTTCCAAAATCAAATGCAGAGGAAATACCTCTTAAATCAGATGTTCAGAGAATAGAAGCAGGAAAAACTGTTACAGTAAAATCTGAAGATTCTGTTAACAGTTCAAACACTACTGATTCTGTTGTTAATTCTAATCATTATGTAAATCCTTCTGATGGTCAAATTTTTGAAATCTATGGAAAAAGAATATCTAATTTAAAAGGGAAAAATTATATTGAAGTTGATGGAAAATGGAAAGAAGTTCCGGATTTAAACTTTAACACTAATCAATTAGCACAAATTCAAAATATAAATACACGTGTTAATTCATTGGATTTGGATGCATATAATAAATCTATTACTGATTATTCAACAACTCAAGGAGTCCTTAATAAGTTTGATGAAGCCTATAAAGAACTAAGAATACAACGTTATTCAGAAGCAGATACTTTTGGAAGTGAAGCTGCCAGAAGATCATTAGATTTAAAAGTAAAATCTGCTGATAATGGTATTAGTAGATTTGAATATATGCAAAATTATTGGAGTGCCAGACATAATGTTAATATGGATGTAAGAAATATTAACATAATTGACCGTTTCTCTCTTAATGTTAGAGGAAATTCAGAGTTAATATCAGAATTAGACAGATTAATGAGAGATGGTGTGTATGTTGATACCAATGGTAATACTGTTAAAATTAATATAAAAAATATGTACGGTGATTTCTACTATAAAACACCTTCAGAAACAAAAGACTGGTTAATTCGCCAGGATCCCGTAACTGTTTATTGTAATGGTTATGCCTCTGAAGAATTGACAGAAGCATTAACGGTAATTTCATCTAGATATCAAAGAGGAGCATTAAATGCAGCAGAACCAGGTTCTAAGACTCCCTGGATTCAAAAAGAAAAAAGTCCATCTGATAGTGATATTCGTGCTTTGATAGATACTGCCTATAAGAATTATGGAGAAAAAGTTGGTAATGCTGTTAACTCTTATTTTATTAAGCCTGATGGTAGTTATATTGGTTCATCAGGTATGGTTATTGCAGTAAAAAATACTTTTAATAAAATTGACCAATTAAAAGAATTTGAATTATATCTTAATAATGATATACAGTACAGAGATGCATTTAATTCTGCTATCACAAAGCAAATTGATATTGATTCTCCGAAACAAATCTCTTCTGGCTCAGACACTCCGGCTACAAAAACCGACGATTATACCGAAGTTAAAATTGATTTAAATTCTTCATCAAAAAGCAAGGATTTAAATAAAACAGACTTAAAATATATTGTTTTTGGTGGTACTGCTGCAACCGCAGGAGCAATAACTGCTATTTTAAACAGCACAAATAGAAAAGAAATTGTTGGTGATAAAAATAATATTATTGAAGAAGATATTTTGCCGATACAGGATGAAAAACCTGAATCTTTACTGCAACAGGAATCAAATAGTCCAACAATAACGCCATCTTCTGGAATTATTTCCTCAAGTCCTTCTACAGACAATAATGTAAAAGATGCAACTCCTTCAGAAACAGAAATACCTTCTTACTCTCCTGTTTCTTCTGAAGTAGATATACAAAAAAATCTTAATATTAATTCTTCTATAAATATTATAAATCAAAATGTAACTGATAAAATTGATTTTACAAAGGACATTAATTATAACGAATTATTGTCTGACAGCAATTTAAACTTTAGTAATTCTAAGTTATATTCAACTTCTATTGATAAAAATTTAGTTGCTGCAATTAATAATAAAAATGAAAACATATTAATTACTCAAGAAAATTCACTTATATTCCATTCTTCTAAAACAAATGATTTCCCATCTGAAAATATTGGTGATGAATTGCTTTTAAACGTTATAGGTTCTGCTGATTTAATAAGAGAACTAGATGAATTGATGACAACAGGAAAATATACTATAGAAATTAATGGTGAAAAAGTTTCTGTTGAATTAGATGAACTTACCAACTTTAAATTCAGTATTATTAAAGACTTTGAAAAATGGAACTATTCATACTACCCTATTACTTTATATTTTGACGGAGAAGTCAATGAAGAAACCTTTACTGCAATTGAAGCAATAATTATGAAATATACAAGAGGTGAAACTAATGAAATCAAAGGTCTTGATATTGAAGATCTTGATACTACAAACCCTTGGATTACAAAAATTAAAAATCCCTCTGAAAGCCAATTAATAGAACTTGTTGATAAAGCTGCTGATATTGATGATGATTTTATGAATAATGTTCTTATTCAATGCGGCAATTATGTTGGTATGACAGGATTGCAATATTTAAGAGCTTTAAACATCATTGAACAGTATGATGAATATTCCATGGATTTAGTTTAAAAATTATTATATAATATTTTAAAAAGGTAAAATGAATATGCAGTTATTTCTAGTTATATATTTTATATTGCTATTTTATACATTGAAAATGCAAAATTATATTTATTTTGCCATTGTAATTCTTTTTGGTTTATCTATTATTGTTTTATATTATATATTAATAAATATGTCTGTAAAGAAAGTCAAGAAAGCATCAGAAACTTTGTCTAAAAATATAGATGCTGACGTAAAACCTTTTGTTGATGTAAATAGAATAAATTGGAAAATATTACAGTACTTGCCCGGATTTTCCCGTGTTACTGCAAAAAAGATAGTATGGCTTAGAAAACATAATGGTTTGTATTCATCAGTAGATAATTTTCTTATAAGAAACGGTATTAGTGATGAAAAGACACAATTAATGTTAAAAAAAATAGTATATACTAGTTAATTTTGTTAAAGAATTTAACAGCTTCATATATTCTTGCTCCGGGTCTGTTTATAATGTCACTTTCTTCTTTTGTTAATGTTATTATTTTAGTCTTTGGAAATAATTTATTAAGATAATCAAGTTTAAATCCGTAATTTAAAATAATAATATCCGGATTTGATTTAATTGCATACTCTTCTGTTATTACAGGGTAGTATGTATTTAAATCTGATGTAACGGATATATTTCCGGATTTTATAATTACATCATTTATAAAACTTCTTGAACCTGCACTAATCATTGGTTCTGTTTGTATAAGATATAATATTCTTTTTTGCTTTGTCTTATTTAAATTAAGGATTTTTTTCTGAATCTTTTTTATTAATTCAGCGGCTTCTTTTTCTTTCTTTGTTCTTTTGCCTATATGTATTATGTTTTTATATATTTCATCAATTGTTTCAAATTTGAGATATATAAATTTTATATTTGTTTTTTTAAATTCTTCGGCTAATCCTAATGAACTAATATCGGTAAAAACGTAATCCGGATTATATTTTATTATTTTTTCTTTGTTAACAAAAAAATAATTTCCGGCTTTATTTTTATTCCTTACATCGTAAGGATAATCACACATTGTTGAGACGGCTATTAAATTGTCTTGTGCTCCTATTGCATATATTATTTCCGTGACAGCAGGGGATAGGCTTATTATTTTGATTTCTTTTTCAGAAGCAACGCAGTTTATATTGCCTAGAACAAACATGAATATGAGTATAATACATTTAATTACTGATTTGTACACTGTATTCTCCGTGGCTATTTGTTATTTTAAAAGGAATATTATATATGCTTTTCAGAATTTTTTCATTAAAGAAATTTTCTTTGTTTCCACTAAAAATATTTCTGTTAATATCTATTCCTACAAAATAATCGCCGTAATGTGCAGCTAAATTAACATCATGCAGGGTTATTATAGTTGTTATATTTTTATCTTTTAATTTTTTAATCATATCAAAAACTTTTATTTGATTTATCAAATCCATATTAGCTGCAGGTTCATCAAGTAAAAGAAGATTTGCTTTTGATAATAACCCAATTGCAATATTACACTTCTGAAACTCGCCTGCACTCAATTTTTCTGTTGCAATATCTTTCTTTTTTATAAGTTCTAATTCTTCAAGAACGGAAATTATTTTATTTTTTTCTTCTTTACTAAGCTGCCACTTGAAGTCTTGCCGGTAATATATTGAGGATATATATTCATATAAACTGAGTCCTTTTACTGGATTTATCTTTTGCGGGAGATAAAATGGTTTTAGATTGTTCGTTTTTATATCTCCTTCATCAGGTTTTACCATTCCTGCAATTATTTTTAACAATGTTGTTTTTCCTGCACCATTTTGTCCTAATATTATATTCATTTTTTCAGTGGGAAACGAGACGTGAATTTTATTAAAAAATTTTATTTCATCATAATATAATGTTAAGTTATTAATTTCTATCATTAAAAATATCTCCTTTTTTTGTTAAGAAGAATATAAATACAGGAGCACCTATAAAGGCAATTACTAATCCTAACGGAATTTGTTGCGGATATATTAGTGTTCTTGAAATATAATCAGAAATTAATATTAATATAGAGCCTATCAGTATACTGGAAAAAAATAGATATCTATAGTCTTTTCCTATAATCATTCCTGAAAGCTGCGGTGCTATTATTCCTATAAATCCAAGGATTCCGGCAGCAAAAACACTTATTGCTGATAGAAATGTTGAAGTTAGTATAACAACAATCATATAAATATTTTTTTCTTTTGCTATTGATTTTGTTATGTTTTCATCTAATCTGAAAAAATTTAATTTAGAAATAATAAACAAACTGATTACAAATGCAAACATAAAAATAACAAATAGTGTTTTATTTGATATAATTTCATTGCTGCTAAATCCGCCAGAAAGTATTAACATTAGTGATTGTGCTTTTTGCGGGTTTGTCAAAATGTATAAAGAAATAATAGAACCGGTAAATAAGTTTACTGACAATCCCGTGAGAATTAACTTTGATATAGAAAACCTGTTTAAACCGGCAAAACAAATTACAATCAATGATGAAATAATAGCTCCAATAAAACCGAACAGAGAATAATTCATACCGTTGAAATATATTAATGAAATTACTATACCCATTGCGGCACCTGATGATACACCGGTAATATAAGGTTCTGCCAGCGGATTTTTTGAAACTGCTTGCATAAAAAGTCCGGCAAGTGCAAGACTTGTTCCGGCTATTATTGATTTAAATGCACGGGGATATCTTAATATCTTTAAAATTATGCTGTCTGTATCGTTTGACAAATTAAAAGACTTTTCAAATAATCTTATCCCGTTATTGTTATATCCTGCATAAATTGCCATATATAAAGAAAATAAAAACAAAATAAATAGAATTAGGATAATAATGTTTTTTTTATTTATGCTCATTATAAATCTTCTTTCTCGGGTAAGTTGTATTTTACAAAAATTCCTGTCATAAATTGTATTCCGGGAGCATAGTAAAGAACGTTACCGCTTTTGTACATTGATATTTTTTGGTCAAGTAAATTATATACCATAGCTTTTAAGAATACTTGTACTCCCTTAATACTAAATAATTTTATATTAGTACCGATTCTAACGTCAACATAGCCGGGAGTTCTATCTGCCCCCTTCGCTGAAGACATAGCTCTGCTTGAAGCTGCTTCTGCAGTTATGTATGTGTTTATTCTTGGAATAGGGGTCCAGTATATTGTTGTGTTTAATCTGTTCTGCGGGCATGCTGCTAAATCTTGCCCTGTTGCTCTATCTTCAGAGTCAGTATAGGTATAATTTATTACTGTTTTTATTTTTTCGTTTGGTTCCCAGGTTAATCTGGCTTCATATCCTTGAGTCCTTGCACTATCAATATTTGTGTACATATAGCTTGACATTCCATATTCAAAGTTTATGTAGTCTTTGTATTTATTATTAAAATATCCGAAATCCAATTTTAATTTGTCATCAAAAAAACTCTGCTCAATTCCGACATCCCAACCGGTCATTCTTTCCGCATCAAGATTTGGGTTAGGAATCATTTCATATCCCATAAGTCTCATTCTTGCAAATCTTTGATATAAAGTAGGTGTATTGACACTATATCCCCAGGAACCTCTAAACTTCGTTTTTGCTCCTTTTATTTTAAATGTTGGAAGAACTAATGCAGCTGAAGCGTTCGGTAAAACGTATGTTCCAAATGCAGAATTATTTACAAGTCTAGCTCCGCCACGTATAAATAGTTTGTCCTTTATGTTAATTGAATCGTTAATGAAAACATCGTTTTGTATTGTATTCCCGGTAAAGTTGTTCGTTTCTCTCAGTCCGAAATTAACAACAGACGATCTGCTGTCAATAAATTCTGTTTCAAGATTATAACCGATAGATATCGTATTCCATTCTCTGTAATTATAATTGTGTTGAGTTGTGAAATTTAATCTTGTACTTCCTATTTCGGATAAAGACTCCATTGTTGGGTCTGTATTTATTTTATCCGGAAAGATATAATTGTTTGACGTGTTGTGATATATGCCGAATTTTGTATTGTAGTTATAATTTTTATTTGGAGTATGGTCGAATGATAATACGTCAAATATGTCAATATTTGTTCCGTAATTCCCGTCAGGAGACTGGTATATTCCGTACGGATAATCATTGTGAAAACCTATTCCTATATCTTTCCTTGCTCTTGAAAATCTAAATACATTTCTTATTTCTGCCTTTTCATCTAAAACCCTAAAGCCGGTGTTAGTTACAACATTTAAGTTGTTATAGTCATTATTATATATGTGGTTTAGATTTGATGTATGCATGCCTCCATCTGTTTTTAGCCATGTAACACCCATATAGTAGTCTTTTTTGTTATCTCCGCCCATTATGGCAAATCTTTCTTTGAAAGTCCCGTATCCTCCAATATCTGAACCCATCTCAAAAGATAATGGACCTCTTCCTCTTCTTGTTTGCAAGGCTATAAGACCGCCTGATGCGTTTACTCCGCCGGCATTTCCCTGTGGACCACGTATTACCTCAATCCTTTCAATATCATCACTCATTAAATATTGTAGTTCTATTCCGGGAGTTGTCATTGAAGGTCTGTCAATTCTTACACCGTCAAGTGTGAACCTTACTCTATCTGTTCCACGCATTCTTATTGATGTTGGTGAACCGAGTGTGGATTCTGTTTGTACCGTTATTCCCGCTGTCTGATTTAATAATTCGGCAATAATAGGTGATCCTTGTTTTTTTATATCGTCTGATGTTATTATGTCAACACTGGCTCCTGATGTTGCTATATCTTCAGCATAATTTCTTAGTGCATACACTTCTTTTTCTTTTAATTCCCCGTATAAGGTTTTCTTCTCTAGTTCCTGTTCTTGTATTGCAAAAGCAGCAGATTGCATGAATAAAACAAGAATAAGAGGAATTATTCTCTTGTTTTTCATATTCTTTCCTTCTCAAAATAATATATTAATTAATAAAGAAGGATAAATTTAACTAATATTCTTAATCATACTTAATCTCCTGTCTCGAGGTAAATACGAATTAAGCATTCCGACTTTAACGGCCGCGGACCGGTGAGGAACTTTCATCCATGCTTTCCTTAATTCCTGTTTTATTTTATTTTAAGAAAATATCAGTGTCAAATGTTTGGTTATGTTTTCTGTTCTTCTACGAGGTTATTTTCTTCATTATTATTTATTTCAACAAGGAGTTTTTTTATTCTTCTGCCTTTTAATTCAACAACTTTAATTTTTAATTTGTCAAAACAAATTTCGTCATTAATTTTAGCAAGTCTGCCAAGTGTTTTTTGGAAGAAACCTCCAACTGTTTCAACTTCTTCTTCATGACAATCAATATTAAAATGATTGAAAAAGTCATCAATACGGACTAAACCGTTAACAATACATTTATTATCATTAATTTCTTTAATATCAAACTCTTCTTCATCAAATTCATCTTGTACTTCACCAAAAATTTCTTCCAGTACATCTTCCAGTGAAATTATTCCTGACATTCCTCCAAATTCATCAATAACAATTGCCAGTTCCGTTTTATTCTTTTTAAATGTTTTTATCAACATATCTGTAGACATTGTTTCAGGAACAAGTACCGGTTTTCTAAGTATGTTGATTATTTTAATTTCCTGGTTTTTCATTTTACAAGAATATAAATCTTTAACATGCAATATTCCTATAATATTATCAATATTGTCTTCATATACAGGATATCTTGTATATTGGTTTTCCAGTATGATTTTTTCAAGTTTTTCTGACTCAATATTAACAGGAAGCGATACAACATCGCATCTTGGTATCATAATTTGTTTTGCAATTAAATCTGTAAATTTTAAAGTGTTTTTTAGTAAAAAGTTTTCAGTTTCATTCAAAACACCGCCTTTGTAACTTTCATCAATAATCATATCAAGTTCTTCTTCTGTATGAACGGATAAGGCAGGATGTGCAGGCGGAATTTTTAATGCTTTTAATAGAGCATTTCCGAATCCGTTCAATAGAAAAATAAATGGTGCAAAAATTTTTGCTGCAAGAACCAGAGGTTTAGTAATAATTAGTGCTGTTTTTTCTGGATATTGCAAAGCAATTGATTTAGGCATTAACTCTCCTATTACAACATGCATAAATGTTATTAAAATAAATGCTATGGCAGTAGCCACTGTATGTGTTGCCATTGTATTTGATACATTAGGAAGAAAATCAAATAATGGTCTTATTATTCTTGCAAGTGTTGCCTCCCCGACCCAGCCGAGTCCAATACTTGCTATTGTTATACCGAGTTGAGTTGCTGCTATATATTTATCAAGTTCTTCTAATGCTTTTGTTGTAATCTTTGCTGTGTTATTACCTTCATTTGCTAATTGGTTTATTCTTGTTTGTCTTACACTGACAAGTGCAAATTCAGATGCAACAAAGAATCCGTTTGTGAAAAGTAATAATAGTATTAAAAATAAATTAAAAGTTACCATAAAGCCTCTTTAAAAATAGTATATTTATTTTTATTATACAGGGAATATTTATTCTCTCAAAAAAATTAACAAAAATATATCCTGTTTTTATTTTTTTGCACTTATTAGTGCAAAATAGGAATTTGTTATAAATGGTTTTTCATGTGTAATACTTTTTATATCATTTATTATTTCGTCGTATTCTTTATTGTCTATAAGATACAAAAATCTTTCTTTTAAAGATTTTTTATATGGTGCTGGTTTTAATTCCATCCAGGAATCAATATATTTTTCATTTAATATGCACTGTGTTTCTGTTTTAATTTTTTGTATATTATAGTGTGAGAATCCGGCATTTTTTAATAAATTACTTAGTGATTCATAATTATAATTGAATAAAGATTCTTTGTCATCATTCCAAACGACAGATTCAATTCGTTTTAGTTTTTCCAGGTTTTTATTTTCTTTATCTTTAATTAGTTCTGAAAGTCTTGTATTATAGTATAGAACGGGTTCAAATGCTGTGAATATTCCTTCAGGCTTAAGTATTCTGTATATTTCTTGTAGTGCTTTTTCTTTATTATCTATATGAACTAGAACTGAACGCATTACTGCTTTATCAATACTGTTTGAACTGATTTTTATATCAGTACAATCGGTTTTTATTATTTCATAGCCGGTATTAATTTTTTTATTGTTAATGTTTTTTTTACATTCATTAAGGCATTCTTCGTCGTTGTCTGCAAAAATTACTTTTCCTGCACCAGACATTTTTTCAAGAATTTTAATTCCTAAAAAACCAGTACCGGTTCCGATATCTATAACGACATCATTTTTTTTTATTTTTGAATTGTTTAAAACTATATTTCTTGTACTATCAAGCCAATTATTTGTATTTTGCATATTTTGGCTGTCTATTTCTGAATATCTTGTTTCTTTTAGCCATTCAAGCCAGTTATTTGAATTAGTATTCATATCTTATTTTCCGTATTATAGTTTTAGCATATCACCGAGCATTCTGTCTATTTTTAATGATTCCTGCGTTGTTTGATTTATACCGTTATATCTGAAATAGCCGCTGTGAGGTGTAAATGTCATTTCTGCAAAATAAAGTTTTTTATTATGTTCTATAAAATCTACTCTGACAAATTTAAAATCTTTTGAAAGAATTTTGGCAAATTCAAACATTTTCTCGTAATTATACGGCTTTACAAGATTATTTTGTGCTTTTGTGTATGCAATCGAGAAATCAAGTTTTTTAAATTCTTCATTATATACGTATGAGTAATTAAATCCATCTTTATAGCGGATAATATAATTACAAAACTCAGGCCTTCCGTTAAAGCAATATATCATCCAATCATTAAATAGAAGTACATTATCTTCTCCTATTATTTCTTCGGCAAAAATTTTAGGTTTTATGTATTTATAGTGAAGTTCAAGACTGTTTAAATGATATCTGGTATTGTAAAAAAGATTTATTCTGTTTTTAAATGATTCGAATTGTTTTGGGCTTGAAAGTAGGACGTCTTTATTCATTACAAAAGAATTAAATCCGCAGCCGTGATTTAATTTTAATATAAATCTTTCAGGAAGAGTGTCAAAATTAATTTCATCAAAGCTGTTCCATACTCCGAATACAGGTTTTAAGTATTTTTTTCCGTCTGGTATTTTCCGGCAAAATAACTCTCTTGCTTTAACTTTATCAGAAAATTCAGCTTTTTCTTTTGTTGAGTCAAAAAGTTTTAACCATTGAACTTTTTCTGAAAGAAGTTTTGGCAAAAATAGATGTAAATTATTACCGGTAATTTCTTTATATCTTTTCTTAAGTATAAAAGGATATAAAAATGCAGGTGTTTTATCACTTATATTTTCAACTTTATTATTCATTTGAATTTTGTATGTAAAAAGTATTACCGGAAAAACTGGGCAGTACTGGACTCGAACCAGCGACCCCCACAATGTCAATGTGATGCGCTACCAGCTGCGCTAACCGCCCGTAATTTTAATTTTAATATAAAAATCTTCATTTAATAGTAATATTTTTTTCATATAAAGTTTTATTAATAAATTTTATAATTATTCTTTAGGCATACAGCAGTTTTTGTATTTCTTGCCGCTTCCGCACGGACATTTGTCATTTCTGCCAACGTGTGAATAATCAATTCCTTCTTTAGCTTTTGTCGCTTCTTTTGTATTTACAAAATTCATCATTTGTTCAAATATTTTTGATGCATATAAAACACTTGCTGATGAAAATATTTTCTTTTCAAGAGAATCAGATTTATAATAATTTAATAATTCATCTAAAGTGTAATTAGTATTTAAAATTTCATTTGTTCTTTGAATAAAATTTTGATATTTGGTAGCAATGTTCTTTATAATATTTGCAGGGACTTTATCATTTTCAAGAAAATTTTTTACACAGTCCTTGTACCCTTGTATTTCTTTATAGTCATCAGCTTCATATATCTTACAGAATGTTTGGTAAAAAGGAAGAACAAAGAGTCCGAGTTCTTCATCATAAATTATACCTATGTCATATATACTTGAATGTGATGAAAATCCTTCAAGTGATTTTTCCATAAAATTTGAATATGAATTTTTAAAATCAGAAACCGTAAAATACCTGTTATGTTCAACTTCTTTTATATTTGCTTCAATTTCTGATTTGTCCGGCATTACTCCTTCGTCACAATAAACATTGTATAGATTAATTAAATTATCAGCATACAAATTAGTAGTTATTACGACATTATTATCAAAGCATTCGTGAAATTTTTTACCAAAATCTTTAACAAGTTTTTCTATCTGTTCGTATTTTTTAGGATTTTGTTCATATGCATCTTCAGGTTTTTCTATGATTTTTGCTATTGCATATTTATATACTTCCTCTTTATTTATGCTTGATAAAACATTCGATATTTCAAGAAGGTAAAATTCATCTCTCATCGGGAAAATTCTGCAAAGTGCATACTGACCAGGAGTAATTCCTCTGAAATTATTCATTTTTACAAGAGAAAGAACTTTATATAATTTTTCGTTAACAAGATTATATAGTTCAAAACCGTTACTTAATACACGTTTTATTTCAAATACAGATGAAAATGATTGTGAAAGACTTTTTAATATTTCCTCTTCTTCATTTGTTAATGATGGATTTTTTTCTTTAAAAAGCTCTATAATTGTTTTTTTTGTAAGTCTTCTTTCAAAAATATAAGGGATTATTAAAGCTTGTAGTCTGCTTTTATCAGTATTTCTTGCTGACAGTGTTGTTAAATATTCATCAAAATCAGGTTTAACAATATCATCTGTAATGACAAAATTCATTAATTTTGTTATCGTATCTGAAATTACGGCTAGTTTTTCTATTACTGACATATATATCCCCTTTATATTTTTAAAATTGCTGAATGTCTTGCTGTTATACCTTTTTCTTTTCTATATGAAAAAAATATATCAGACATACAGCATGTGCAATAGTCACAAATATCAATATTTTTTACACCTGTATAATATAATTGTTGCATATTTAATAATTTTAAATCTATAAAAAATTTTTTACCTTTTCTATTATACAGTTTTGTTTGATTTTTATCATCAATTAACTTTTCAAAAACATCTTCGTCTGTTTCAAAACAGCATTTACCAATAGACGGCCCTATCACTGCTGCTATATTTTCAGGTTTTATGTTTAATTGTTCCTGCATTTTTATTACTGTTTTTTGGGTAATCTTTTTTGCACTTCCTCTCCATCCGGCATGAATTAATGCTCCGGTTTTATCTTTTTTACTGTATAAAATTATTGGTGTACAATCTGCAAAATTAAGCATTAAGATGGTATCTTTTATATTAGATATTATTGCATCTGTTTCAGGATAATGAGAAATATTATCATTAACAATTTCAATTTTATCTCCATGCACCTGTTCTGCTGTTATTAAACGACATCCATTATATGTTTTTAACATCTGATTCATATTTTCTGATGCTGTTTTTTCTAAATCTTTTCTTGCTGACGGAGTAAGAACAAAATCTCTTGTTGTAAAAAAACATTCATCTATAAAAGATGATTTTAAAATTTTTTTACCAGAAAACAAGCTAAAATAGAACATTAGTTTTCGACCGTATTAAAAATTCTATCACCAGCATCACCAAGTCCGGGTCTTATGTACCCGTATTCATTCAAACAGTTATCTATGCTTGCTGTAATAATTTTTACATCAGGATACATAGTTTGAACTTTATTTAGTCCCTCCGGTGCTGAAATAAGGCTTATAAATCTTATATTATTTTGTGGAACTTTTTTATTTGCAAATAATTTGATGGCATCAATTGCTGAATTACCTGTTGCCAGCATCGGATCCAGTATTAATATTATTTTGTCTTTTGGATTATCAAATTCAACAGGAATTTTATTATAGTACCAGACAGGAGTTAATGTTTCTTCGTCTCTGTACATTCCGATGTGTCTTACTGTGGCGAAGGGCATTATTTCATTAGCAACATCTGAAAAAATTAAACCGGCTCTTAATATAGGTGCAATTATCACTTCTTTATCACGTTTTAATATTTTCGTTCTGCATCTTTCAAGCGGTGTATCTATTTCGATATCTTCAAGAGTCAAATCTTCAGTTGCTTTATAAAATAGAAGATATGTTATTCTTTTTATTGCATTTCTAAAAACTTCGGCATTTGTTTCTTTGTTTCTAATAATGCTTAGATTATGGCAACATAAAGGATGATTAACAACACATACATTTTTGTATTCAGTCATTAGTTTGAACCTCTGTTTCTTTTTCGTTACTAAATTTTGATAAGGTATTTGTTTTATCTTGTTTGTTATTTCTGGAATATTTGAATGTTGCTTCAGAAAGCTTATATATTAATACTGATTGCTGTGAATTGACCAGCCCTGTTTGCTGGGTTATCTTTTCTACCAATGAACTTTGCTTAAACCACTGTTTATTTTCAATAAGATTTGCCCTGTCAATAGTTCTTCCTACACTTCCGTATATATCAATCATTACATTTGAAACAAGTTTTTGTCCGTCCCAAAAATCCTGTATTCTGTAGGATTCAACAGGCGTTATAATTTCTTCATCAGTTTCTGAAAATATATCCGGTCTTAGTTCCAGTGATGTTGAACCGCCTAAACCGTAAAATTCTATTGTTGCAATTGCTTTTTGCGGTATTTTTACATTGTTCTTTGTTACAAGAAAAGATACAAAAACTTTGTTATCAAATATTTTTATATCTCTGATATATCCTATGTTTATTCCCATCAATCTGACAGGAGAACCTTTTACCAGTCCTTCAACATCATCAAAGAATAAATAATACGAATTTTGTGCATTTTCTTTTATTGCGGAGTTATAGATTAAAAAATAGAAAGAACCTGACAATATTAGCAACCATACTATAATTTCTATTAGTAATATATATTTCTTCTTCATTGTATTATTATAAATCAAACTGGTTTTAATACAAAATTTATGAAGTTTTTTTCTTTAATGTAAGATAAATTCCTATGCAAGAAAATAATATTAGTATGATACTTATAATATGTGCAATATGAAAAATTGATACATTAAATACACTGTCAATTCTTATTGTTTCAGTGCAAATTCTTACAAATGAATATAAAAGTATATATGTAAAGAACAGTATGCCGTTTTTTCTTTCTGGATATTTATAAAGAATTAATAATAGGACAAGAAAAATTATGAAGTTTAAGATTGATTCATACAAAAAAGCCGGATGGAAATATTCAAAACTTCTATATTCAACTGGTCTTAAAGGGTAAGGAATGTATAATTTCCAAGGAAGGGAGCAAGGAAGTCCGAAAGCTTCTGAATTAAAAAAATTGCCCCAACGTCCGATTGCCTGTGCGAATATTGTTCCGGTTACAAATAAATCTGCATATTTTAAAAAGTCATAATGTTTCTTTCTTGCATATATATAAAATGCAATAACTCCGCCTAGTATTGCTCCGTGAATTGATATTCCTCCGTTCCATATTGCGAATATTTCTGTTGGATGATTTAAAAAATATTTATAATCAAATAGTACATAATAAATTCTTGCACCTATTATGCCTGATATTATAAGTAAAAGAGAAATATCAAATATTGAATCAACGGATATATCTTTAAAAAACTTTTTTCTTATTAATAAAATAATAAAAAGTGCAAATAAAATTGAAAAAGACATAATTATTCCATAATAATGTATGTCAATGGAATAAAAACTAAAAGCTATGTGTCCCGGCGATTTAAACATTTGACTTCCAAATTATTCATTAACTTCGCCGGATTCATTGTTTTTCTGGCTTTCTTCTTCTAAAGTGGCATATTCTTCCGAAAATTGTTTTATTTTAGAATTAATATCACTTATTCTTGCATTAATAACATCTGATTCTTTTGCATTAACTTTTTTAGAAAGATATTGATTGTAAAGTTCAATTACTTCGGAAGCTTTATTATTAAACTCGGTAATTTCATCTTTAGTATATTTTTTTACTGTATCTTCATCTTCATTATCATTTTCAATAATTTTAAAGGCAATTGCTTCTTTTGCAACGGCAAGCGTGTATATTGCATCATAAAAATCAGGTTTTAATTCAAGAACTTTGTTTAATTCAACAATTGCTTCTTCATATTGACCAACATTATTATATGCTACAGCAAGATTATAATGCGTCTGATAAATTTCATTATCTAAGTCAAGACTTGATTTTAATCTGCAAATAGCAGTTTCACTATCACCATTATCCATATACTTAACAGCTTTACTGTTTAGTTCCTGTACCGCCAGATTGTTAATACAAGCAGTTGTCATTACTGATACTATTAATATTGTAAATAATAAAAATATTTTCTTCATAATAGTTCCCCAGTCGTGATTTTAACTATAAACTTAAAATGAAAATTTTGCAATATTTTTAAAATAGTATACAATATTTGGAGGATATGATATTTGTAAAGAGATAATAAAATGAGTGATTCAGAAAAAATAATTTCTTTAAAAAGTGCAAGACAAAAAAACAAAGAACCGGTAAAAGAAGAAAATAAAAACAATGTTGAGCCGGTATATTGCAGTTTTTGCGGCAGACCAAATACGCAGGTTGTTAAAATGGTTCAGGGACCCGGGGTTAATATTTGTTCAGAATGTACTATGATTGCTGTTCAATATTTAATTCTTGAAGATAAACTTCCCTCAAATGAAGCACAAAAAATACTTGATATTTTCTGGAGCAAAATCAAATAATGTCAGAGTTATCTAAGCTGCAAATACGTGCAAAAGTTCTTTCTGTTATTTCTAAAATAAAATCTATTAATGAATTCAGTGAAGATATATTAACAAAACTTTATGATGAGTTAAATTTTATTGATGATAAAGCTGCTTTATTTAATATCTTTTTTAAAGAATATATAAAAATGAGCGAGAAAGAGCTCCTTTTTACCGGTTGTTTGATTAAAGAATTGATTGACAAAGATTTTGCTGAAGAAAAAATTTTTGATATTTTAAAGTCGAGTAATTATTCGGATGATACAAAATATAAGCTTGTTCAACTGTTAAGAATATATGGTTCTGATTTAGATTATAATTCTATACCTTCATATTTTGATAATCCAAAGGAGATACTTGATACAGACACCAAGAAACTTCTTGAAAATGCAGCAGTTAATCCTGAAGCTATGCTTGATTTCTTGGATTTTGTTTCGGCAGTTCCTTCTAATGATAGAAAAGTTTTACTTCAATCGCTTAAACTGGATTATTCGGGTGATATTCTTGCAAATATTATATATCCAATTTTGTATTCGGACTTTGATGACAGTTTTAAGCTCGAAGTAATTGGAGTATTATCCGATTTAAAATCTTCACTTGCATTAAAGCCTTTTTCTTATCTCGCAGAAATAAGTGATAATCCTGAAATTGTTAATGCCTGTAATTTAGGATTAAAAAAACTCAAACTTGCCGGTGTTAATCAAAATGATTACATTAAATATTTTAAAAATGTTGTTAAGGATTCTTTTCCTGCCGAATTTTTTACTACTATCCCTGACGGCAACGGTAATCAGGCTTTTTTGATATCTAGAGTTAATAAAAGTAAGAAATATTCTCTTTCTGCAGTTGTCACTAATGACATAACCGGAATTGTTGATTGTTTTGGTTTTTATAATATTTCACAGAACGAAATAGTTAAAGTAATTAGCAGATTCTATCAATCTGAGGGCAGGTACAAAGTAAACCCATCTTATGTTAAATCTTGTATTCAAGATGCCGTTAATCTTACTATTTCAAATAAGTTGACATTTCCTTATGAATTTATATGCTGGGATTCTCTTTTAATTGATATTCAGCCTATGAATAAAACCATTATAGAAATTCTTAATTCTTCTTTGCAAACTGTTTCCGTTGACAAAGATGAATTCACTACTCTTCTTACTAAAGAATTCACATTCAGGTGGTATATAAAACCTTCTGAAAATTCTGTGATAAGTATGATTTTAGATGAAATATATAATTGTAGTAATATTAATATTGAATTTGTTAACGAGCTTATAAAAAACAATATTTCTAATGTCTTTGATGATATTACAAGAAAAACTTGGATTAAAAGAATTGAACATTGTGCTTATCTTTTGAATACTAACATGAAAAAGAAGGAAGCTTTAATTTTTTATACATTATTATATAATGTTGAACTTTTTAAAATTTTTGAAATGGTTTTAATTCAACGGAGTATTTTTAATCACTTTATTTCGTTAAGAGAATTGTCAAAAGAATCAATTCTTACAACAAATATTTTCAGGAAAAAACAGGCTGAAAAAAATAAATACGATATTAAAAAAATCGAATGTGTAATAAAATTATTAAAGAAGAATTGGATAAATGAATAGAATACTGGGACTTGATATAGGGAAAAAAAGAATAGGTATCGCAATGAGTGATGCAACGGGAATTATTGCTCAGCCTGTTGAAACAATATCAAGAGTGCCTGAAGATTTGGCTATAGAAAAAATTAAATCTCTATGTCAAAAAAATAATATCAAAATAATAGTTGCAGGTTTACCGAAAAATATGAATAATACCATAGGTGAACAGGCGAAAGATTGTCTTGATTTTGCAGAAAAATTGAAAGCGGACTACGAAATTGTTTTTGAAGATGAAAGACTTTCAAGCAGGCAGGCTGAATATATTCTTGCTCAAACCGGAAGAAAGTATACAAAAGACAAAAAATTAGTTGACCTTAAAAGTGCGTGTATAATTTTACAACAATTTTTAGATAGAAAGTGAGATATTTATTATGACTAACGAAAACGAAATTGAAAATAATGAAGAACAACAAATTATTGAAACCTTTGACGAAGAAGGCAACAAAGTTTCTTTTGAATTATTAGATATTGTTTCTGTTGAAGATGTTGAGTATGCTCTTTTGCTCCCAATTGATAATTCGATTGCTCTTGAAGAAAGAGAAGTACTTGTTATGAGAATGAAAAAAGAAGGTGATGATTTTTCTTTTGAAGTAATTGAAGATGATGATGAATTTAACAGAATCGCTCAATATATTGAAGAAATTGAATCTGAAATTGAAGATTAAAAAAGACAGAACCTTATAGGTTCTGTCTTTTTTTGTTCTTTTTGTGTTAAATAATACCCTGTGATTTCATAGCTTCTGAAACTTTTAGGAAGGCTGCAATATTAGCACCTGCAACATAATTGTTTCCGCAAGAATATTCTTTTGCAGCACTTTGGCATTGATTAAAGATATTAATCATAATTCCTTCAAGTTTTTTATCTACTTCATCAAAAGACCAGAAGTATCTCATAGAATTCTGGCACATTTCTAAAGCTGAGGTTGCAACACCGCCTGCATTTGCAGCTTTACCAGGTGCTACAAGTACTTTGTTTTCTATGAAAAATTCAACAGCTTCATTTGTGCAAGGCATATTTGCACCTTCTCCTATTGCTATTACTCCGTTTTGCAGGAGAACTTTTGCCGTTTCAAGATTTATTTCATTTTGTGTTGCACAGGGAAGAACTATATCAGCTTTAATGTTGAATATAGGCGGAATATTTGATGCTTTTTCGTAGTATACTGCATTTGGAACATAATTCAAATATTCTTTAATTCTTCCTCTTTTTTCTTCTTTTATTTCTTTTATAATATCAAGTTTAATGCCGTTCTTATCATAGATACATCCTGATGAATCGCTCATTGCAATAACATTAGCATCCATATGCTGAGCTTTTTCGCAGGCATAAATAGCAACATTTCCGGATCCTGAAATAATAACATTTTTGTTTCTTATTTCGATGTTATTTGCTTTGAGCATTTCACGCATAAAATACATTAAACCATAGCCTGTTGCCTCTTTTCTTACAAGAGAACCGCCGTAATCCAAACCTTTACCTGTTAATACACCGGCTTCATAGGTGTTTCTAATTCTTCTGTATTGACCGAATAAATAGCCTATTTCTCTTGCTCCTACACCGATATCACCTGCAGGAACGTCTGTATCTTGTCCTATGTGTTTTTGGAGTTCATTCATAAAACTCTGGCAAAAATGCATTATTTCCATATCTGATTTTCCTTTAGGATCAAAATCGCTGCCGCCTTTTCCGCCGCCAATAGGAAGACAGGTTAATGCATTTTTAAATATTTGTTCAAAAGCTAAAAATTTCATAATACTTTGATTTACGCTTGGATGAAATCTTAAACCACCTTTATAAGGTCCTAAAGAACCATTAAATTGAATTCTAAAACCTCTGTTAACTTGAACTTGACCTTTATCGTCAACCCACGGTACTCTGAATGAAATAACTCTTTCAGGTTCAACAAGTCTTTCAAGTAGTGCAATTTTTTTGTACTCTTCTTCATGTTTTACTACTACAGGCTCTATACTGGATAATACTTCTCTTATTGCCTGAAGAAATTCTGCTTCATTTTGATTTTTTAGTTCAGTTTTTTTCACAACATCATTTAAGTATTGTGATTTTGTTTCTAAATAACAACTACTCATGTTTTTCTCCATTTGTTTTCGGCTTTTGCCTAATTATATCACAAATGATTATTTTTGAAGCAACAACATATATTCTTCTAAACTTTTTTTAATTGAAAGAGCAGCTTTATATTGAAAAACCTCACTTTTTAATTTTGTGTATTCTTGAGGATTTATCATATATGCAATCTCTATTAATACGGATACTGGATTTGTGCTTCTGTTTAATGCTAAACTTGCTTTTCTTGTACCGTTATCTTTTAAATCCAAATCTTTAACCAGGTTTTTTCTTATAATCACTGCTAAATCTTTAGCATTATCATTATAATAATACGTTTCTGTTCCGTGAGTTACATAAGGATTTTTTCCATGCGGAAGAGAATTATTGTGAATGCTCAGTAAAATTAAGGCGTTATTTTCTTTTGCCATATTAACTCTATCATACAATTTGACGTATTTGTCATTTAGTCTGGAATAACTTACTTTTGCCCCTTCTTTTTTTAGTAATTGAATTAATTTTTTAGAAATAGCAAGGTTAATATCTTTCTCATTTACTCTGCTCGGACCGTAGGCTCCTTTATCGTGACCGCCATGTCCTGCATCTATGTGAATTCTTATTCCGTATAGTGGTGTATATTTATTAATATTATCTGCTGTTTTTGCACGTCTTACAATAAAACAGCCTTCCTCATAGTGTCCGTCATAACCTAGAACCGTTTTATTGTCGTTGAAATTGAATTCTGTATTCTTCTTACCTTCGCTATCTGAAGAATATGAGGTGCCATATAATGTTAATTTCAGTATTTTCCCTTCTTGTTTGAATGTATATAAAACAGGATGGGATATATATATTTTTGTATAGTTATATAATTTATCAGAATAGTTTTCTGCTGTTTTATTAATACCTGCATAAAATTTTTTTGTTACTTCAACCGGTTTTTCTATGTTTGATTTATGTATCCAAAATTCTGTATCACCTGTTTCCTCTATTTTGTAATAATCTCCTTTTTTGCCTGCAAGATACAGTACAATACCTTTGGGTAGGTCAATTATTCTTTGAGTTGATTTAGAGGCTCCTTTTCTTACAGTTGAATTATCTTTAATTGTTTTTGTGTATAAATATATTCCATTTTTCTTGGGTATGTATTTTGGCAGCGGATAATTTAAAACTGATTTGTTATTAATTTTGTTTCTCTTAACTATATATGTTTGCAGATGTTTTTTTCCTTTATATGTTGATTCTATTTTAATTTTGTTTTCACCGTAATATAAAGGCACAATATGCACAAAAACTCCGTCATCCCATATTTTTACTTGTTCGGAGTTGATTTTTAATGTTTCCTTTTCTCTTACATTTCCAAAGAAAAACGTTGAATACGAATTTATAACTGTATGCTTTGATGATGGAAAAACAATATCTGCAGCATCTACAGTATTAATACATAAAATGAAAAATATAAGAAAAATTACTATTTTTTTAATCATAAAATTAGTGTAATTTATATTTTGTAAATTATCAATAAATTTTAAGCACCTTGATATATATATTAAAAAAATAGTATAATTTTCAATGTATTTAAAGGTGATTATGAGTAATAAAAATAAAACAGAAGTAATTGTTGTAGGTGCTGGTCCGGCTGGAGTTAGTGCTGCAATAACATTAGCAAGAAGCGGAAAAGAAGTTCTTTTGGTTGAAAGAGGAGATTTTGCGGGGGATAAAAATGTATTTGGCGGTACAATTTATACAGAACAAACTGCTGAAATATTTCCTGAATTTTGGAAAACTGCTCCAATAGAAAGAGCTGTTTCTTCACAAAAAATATTTATGCTGACTGATAATAGTTCTGTTCAGTTTGAATATAAATATGAAGGAGAGGCTAATGCATATACGGTATATCGTTCAAAATGGGATAAATGGTGTGTTCTTCAAGCTCAAAAAGAGGGAGCTTTTTTTGCACCCAAAACACTCGTAAAAGAATTAATTCTTGATAACGGTAAAGTAGTTGGTATTGATACCGGAATGGAAAAATTTTATTCTGATATTGTTATAATAGCAGATGGAGTTAATTCTCTTTTAGCAAAACAGCTGGGATTAAGAAATAAAATAAAAGATAAGGATGTATCATTAAGCGTTAAAGAGGTTATTAAACTTCCTAAAGAGAAGATAGAAGACAGATTTTTAATTAATGAAAATACCGGAGCCGGTTGTAAGATTCTTGGAGGTCCCTTAAAAGATATGATGGCTCTTGGTTTTATGTATACTAATAAAGATACAATTTCTCTTGGCTTTTCAGCAGGAATAGATGATTTAAAAAAACATAAAATCATTCCTTATGAACTTTTAGAACAATTAAAAAATCATCCGTCTATTCTTCCATACATAAAAAATGGTGTTACAGTTGAATATTCTTCGCACTTGATACCTGAAGGAGGTTTTAACTCTATTCCTAAAATTTATGATAATCGTGTAATGATTGCAGGTGATGCTGCAATGTTAGTTAATAATGTGCATTTTGAAGGTACGAATCTTGCAATGCTAAGCGGCAGGCTTGCTGCTGAAACTGCGATTGATGCATTAAACAGACAGGATTTTTCTGCTTCTGTCCTTTCTGATTATTATAAAAAATTACAAAATAGTATTGTAATGAAAGATTTAGAAACCCATAAAAATACTATTGATGTTTTAAGAAAGAACATTCATGCACTAACATCTTTATATCCTGAATTTGCTTGTGAATTTTTTGATATTCTTACATCTGCAGATTCTATACCGAAAAAAGTAAAATATAATAATTTTATGAAAAAATTTATTAAACATAAAGGAATATCCTCTTCTTTTCCTTTATTAGTTTATGTATTGGAGAAATGTATAAAAAAATGAATATAAATGAAAAATTGTCAACTTTAAAATATAATAAGGATAATGAAAGTCATTTATCTGTTGATAATGATAAATGCATGAGGTGTAAAGATAAAGTTTGCACATATATTTGTCCTGCAAATGTATATGAATGGAATGAAGAAAAGTGTATAATGACAATAAGATATGAAAATTGTTTGGAGTGCGGAGCATGCAAAATTGCTTGTGAAAGTGAAAATATTACATGGCACTATCCTAAAGCACAGTATGGCGTAAAATTTAAAAACGGTTAGTAAAGAGAGGTATCTATGCGTGAAGAATACAATAACAGACAAAGAAGATGGTATGATAAAGATCCTATTTTATCACGTTCTATGCAGACACTTGAGGCCTCTGATGATGAAACTCAAATAAAAGTTGCATTAAATCTAATTAAGATTATTGTTGAACATAATCTTGCTTTTAGTGAATATACTGATGTCAATGAAATTATTGAAGCTGTTGAAGAAGGCATGGATACAAGAGCCAATTCAAGGTGGTATGACATTGACAGAACGGTTAGAGCTGCTATAAATATGCTTCAAAACTCTCCTCCTGAAACTCAAAAAATAATTGCAAAAGAAATGGCAAAAATCGTTATAGACAAGATAAAAGAAGATAAGGATGTTGAAGCATTGAAGAAGGAACTTGAACAGGAAAATTTTTTTGATGATTCAAAAGATGATTTTTATAAAAAAGAAGATTAATCCTTTTCTGTTGCACTTGATTGCATAAATTAAAACATATTAAATTCAGGGAAGTAAAATGACTATCCGCAAAATATGGAAGACAAAAGAAACTGAAATAACAGATGAACAATTACAAGCTTGCGGTAATAGCAAAGTTCTTGCTGTGTTGCTCAAAAATAGAGGTATTGATACACCAGAAAAGATAAAGAATTTTTTAAATCCGTTAAAAAATTCTATGTCCTCTCCTGATGTTTTTACTGATATGAAAAAAGCTGCGGAAAGAATTAATATGTCTGTTAAAAATAACGAGCATATTACTGTTTTTGGAGATTTTGATACGGATGGGATAACTTCAACTGCTATTTTATACCTTACATTAAAGAAAATAGGTGCCGATGTTGATTATTATCTTCCTGATAGGTTAAATGAGAGCCATGGTTTAAATACAAAAGCTCTTGTAAAATTGATAGCCAAAAGACATTCAAAGCTTATAATAACAGTTGATTGCGGAATAACAAATATTGAAGAAGTAAATTTTGCAAAAAAATTCAATACTGATATTATTATTACTGACCATCATGAGGCACCTGAAATTCTTCCTGATGCTTATGCAATTATAAATCCAAAAGCAAAGAACGCAGTTTCTGATGATATAAATGTAGAAGAACTTCAAAACCTAAATTATTTGTCTGGAGCGGGAGTCGTCTTTAAATTATGCTGCAAACTTCTTGAATTATGTGGATATGAGGATTTTGTCCATGAAATTATTCCACTATGTGCTATAGGTACAATTGGAGATGTTGTTGAACTTATTGGTGAAAACCGCTGCATTGTAGAGATGGGTTTAGAACTATTAAGAAATGGAAGACATAAAGGTGTTCAAAAGTTGATTGTAGCATCAGGCATAACTGATTTACTTTCCTTGACATCAGAAAATATTGCATTTGGAGTTGTACCAAGAATTAATGCCGCAGGAAGACTTGATTCTCCTGAAACTGCTTTGAAATTGCTTATTTCTAACGATGATAATGAGATAAATGAGGCTGTTATAAAATTAAATGAATTAAATTCATTAAGGCAAAATTTATGTGATGAAACTTTTTTACAAGCTAAAGAAATGTATGAAAAAGATAAATTTTCAAATAAACACAGTATTATTTTATTTAATGATAATTGGCATATAGGTATAATCGGAATTGTTTCATCAAAGCTTGCAGAATTGTATAATAAACCTGTTTTTCTTATGACTTGTGATGTTAATAATCCTGATATAATAAGATGTTCATCGAGAAGCATTCCTGAATTAAATATATATAACGTGTTAAGTTGTCACAAAGAACTATTTGAAGGCTTTGGCGGACATAAAATGGCTGCAGGTTTTTCTTTTGATAAAAATAAAATTTCCTTTGATAAATTTAAGGATTTATTAAGTTCTACAATTGATGAATTTTCACAAGAAATTGATTTTTCAAAAATTGTTGTTAATGCTGATATGACAGTTGAGCCTGAGGATATATCTTTTGAAACTCTAAGTTTAATAAATAAATTAGAACCATATGGGGCAGGGAATCCTGAACCGTTATTTATTATGAATGATTTGACATTAATTCAAGCAAGGAAAATGGGTCAGTATAACAATCATTTAAAGTTATTTCTTTCTAAAAACAATTCAAATGTTATTGAGTGTGTTAAATGGAATTCTCCAGATATTAATCTGCCGGAAAATTCTAAATTAGATATTTTATTTTATCCTCAAATTAATATTTTTAATGGTAATAAATCTATTCAGTATGTAATTATTGATATTCATTCTGATTATATAAAAAATATACCTGAAACTATTTCAGATATAAAAATATTAGATCACAGAAATAAAAAGGATATATTGAATCAAGTTTTTGAATTTTTAAATTCAACAAAAAAAACAACCGGAATTTTTGTAAGAAGTCCAAAATTAAAAAAGGAGCTGAATAATTATGATAAAATTTTTAAGATGATTTTAACTCCTGAAAATGTGAATAATTTTACTGAACAAATTATGTTTTTTGAATCACCTGATGATAAAGATGATTTTGTCAATGTTATAAAAAAAACAAAGGCAAAGCTTATTCATTTGATGAATTTTAATAATAATGAAATTAATATTGATAATTTCATATCAACTATTTCAGGAATGTTAAAATATGCTGTTTCAAGTTTAAATGGCAATTTGGATATAAAAAGGTTGTCAGATGCTCTATGTGTTAATGAGGAAATAATTATTAATACTTTAAATTTGTTTAATGATTCAAATATTATTGACCTGGTACAGGTATCTGAGGATAATTTCAAAATAACTCATTTTAATCCTTTTGAACTTTCAAAAATAAAACAGAATGATTTATTTTTATTGATAAATGATCAAATTTCAGAAGTTAATCAATTCAAGTCGTTTTATATTAATACTCCTGTTGAAAAAATAAAAGAGATATTGTAGTAAGGGAAGATAATGTTTTTATTAAAAAAAAATAAAAAATATATAAGCTGCGACCTGATTGAACATGGTATGGATTTTTTTGTTGATAGTATAAATTTTTGCTGCAGAATCCCTCCCGATGAAAATGGTTATAAAAAACTTGTGAAAAATTATAAAGGGGAAATTTTAAATTGGAAAGATTTCTTTGCCATAAAAAGACATTACAGAAATCAAATGAAAAAAGGTAAAATAATTAAAGAATGTCAAAATTGTATATATCTTCAAGAAAAAGAATGGGACAATAAAGATTATATTTCTTATATAAACTTTAATAATTGGACAGTGTGTAATGAAAGTTGTATATATTGTCATTTAAGCGAACATGAGGAACTTCGCAAAAAGCAGTATAATGTTTTTCCTGTTATTGAAGATTTAGCAAAGAAAGGGTATTTAAAATCAGGCGGACATATAACTATTGCTGGAGGCGAACCTTGCATGGCTCCTGAGTTCGATGACTTAATAAACCTGTTCATAAAAGAGAAGATGGTTAATATAAGAGTTCTTACTAATGCTACTAAATTTAGTGAGGCAGTATATAACGGCATAAAAGAAGGAGTTGTTAATATTGTTGTTTCTGTTGACTCAGGGAAAAAAGAAACTTTTATTAAAATTAAAAAATATGATTTTTATGACAAAGTATGGGAGAATATTGAAAAATACACATCTGTAATGAAGGAAAAAAATAGTGTTAAAACTAAATTTATATTAATCCCCGGGGTAAATGATACAGAAGAAGAAATTGACTGTTGGTTAGAAAAGTCGATTTCCTGCGGAATAAAACATATTGCATTTGATGTTGAAATGATGTGGTTTGACGAAAATAAAAATAATATACCTTCGTGTGTATTTGATATTACAAAATATTTAATAAATAAAGCAAAAGATAAAAATCTTAATGTTGAATTTATTGATAGAGGTGTAATTGTTTCTAATTTAATTGAAAAAAATTATAATTTTTCCTAATAAATAATAGCTTAATGAACATACATATAATCTCTTATATTTTTTTATTTTGGTAGATAAAATTATCATTGAAAGGAGCATTTATATGAATACTATTATAAGATGGATACTGCTTGCATTATTAATAATTTTTATAGCCTGGATAGTTCCCGGGATTACGGTTTCAAACTTTATTTCCGCATTACTTGTTGTACTTGTTATAGGGTTAATAAATGCATTTATAAAACCGTTTGTTGAATTTATTGCATTACCTATAAACTTTTTAACTCTCGGACTTTTTGGACTTGTAATTAATGCTTTGTTGTTTATATTAGCCGGGAAAATAGCTCCAGGATTTCAAGTTGAAGGTTTCTGGAATGCTTTACTTGGTTCTGTAATATTGTCTGTTCTAACACCATTAATAAATAATTTGACTGTAAAAAAAGACAAATAAAAGACTGTAAAGTCTTTTATTTGTCTAATTATCTAGTTCTTTTATTTAACTACAATATTTACAAGTTTTGAAGGAACAACAATTACCTTTATAATTTGTTTTCCACTTGTAAGTTCTTTGACTTTTTGGCTGTCCAATGCGGTTTTTTCTAGTTCTTCTTTAGAAGCTTCAGAGTCAACTTCAATTCTGTCTTTAACTTTACCGTTTATTTGAACAACTAAAGTGATTGTACTTGTTTTTGCAAGATTTTCATCATACTTAGGCCATTCAAGTTTATGAACAGAATCTTTTCCACCTAATCCTTCATATATTTCTTCAGTCATATGAGGTAGTACAGGTGCGAGCAGTTTTAAGAAAGTTACTGTTGCATAGCTGAATACATCTTTATCTTCAGAAGAGAATTCTTTTTTGTTATTTAAATATTCATATATAACGTTAGTAAATTCTCTGTACTTAGAAATTACAGTATTGAACTGAAATTCATTTGCAATATCTTGAGATATTTTTTTAACAGCCATGTGTACTTCTCTTACAAGAGCATTATTTTCTTTTGACAATGTTGATATTTCGGGAAGTTTATAGTCAAGAAGAATATCATTTTGATAAACGCTGTATAGTTTCCATAATCTGTTTAAGAACTTATAGCAGCCTTCTACTCCTGCATCTGACCAGTCAAAGTCCCTATTTGGAGGTGAATCGGAAAGAATAAATAATCTTGCTGTATCAGCACCGTAATTTGCAAATATTTCATCAGGATCAACGGTATTACCTTTAGATTTTGACATCTTTGAACCGTCTTTTAAAACCATTCCTTGTGTTAATAAGTTTTTAAACGGTTCATCTATATTTATAATACCTAAATCTCTCAATGCTTTAGTAAAGAATCTTGAATACAACAGGTGTAAAATTGCGTGCTCAATACCGCCTACATACTGATCAATAGGAGCCCAGTAGTGTAATATATCTTTGTTAAACGGTTCTTTATCATTTCTTGCATCAGTATATCTGTAGAAATACCAGTTAGAGCACATAAAAGTGTCCATGGTGTCAGTTTCCCGTTCAGCAGGGCCACCGCAAATCGGGCATGTTGTGTGTTTAAATGTTTCTGATGTTGCTACAGGAGATTTGCCTTTTACAGAAAAATCGACATCTTCAGGCAGAAGCACAGGTAAATCTTCTTCTTTAACTGGAACTGTTCCGCATTTAGGACAATATACAATAGGAATTGGAGTTCCCCAGTATCTTTGTCTTGATATTAACCAGTCACGAAGCCTATATTGAACTTTTGCTTCACCAAAGCCGCCTTTTACTGCTTTATCTATAATTACCTGTTTTGCCTTTTCATTTTCAAGTCCGTTGCATTCGCCTGAATTTATTAGAATACCTTTTTCTGTATATGCTTCTTTTAATTCTGTTATTGGATTTTCAGGGTTTTGTATAACTATCTTGATTGGCAGATTGAATTTTTTTGCAAAATCAAAGTCTCTTTGGTCGTGGGCAGGAACTGCCATAACCGCACCTGTACCGTATTCTGCAAGTGCATAATCAGCTGTCCATATTGGGAATTCTTCGCCGTTTAACGGATTTATTAAATGAGTTCCAAGAGGAACACCGGTTTTTATTCTTTCTGTTGAAAGTCTTTCGATTTCAGACATTTTTCTTGCATTTTGTCTGTACGCTTCAACTGCCGCCTTATTTTCAGGTGTTGTTAGTTTTTCTATGTCTTTATACTCAGGAGCAACGACAAGATATGTAATGCCGTATGCTGTGTCAGGTCTTGTTGTATATACAGGCACTTCAAGTCCTGATATTTCTTTAACTTTAAATTTTAAAATAGCCCCCTGTGAGCGGTCAATCCAGTTTCTTTGCATGGTTTTAACACTGTCAGGCCAGCCTTTTAGTTTATCAATATCATCAAGAAGTTCTTGTGCATAATTTGTTATTTTCAAGAACCATTGTGATAAATATTTTCTTTCAACCTGTCCTTCGCATCTCCAGCATTTACCATCTATAACCTGTTCGTTTGCAAGAACGGTTGCACAGTTGTTGCACCAGTTGACGGCAGCTTCTTTCTTATATGCCAACCCTTTTTTAAACATTTTTACGAAGAAATACTGGGTCCATCTATAATATTCAGGTAAACATGTTGTAACTTCTCTGTCCCAGTCAATCATAAGCCCTAATGATTTTAGTTGCTTTTTCATGTACGCAATATTATCCAGTGTCCATTTTTTGGGATTAGCACCGTGTTGAATAGCTGCATTTTCAGCAGGAAGACCAAAGCTGTCCCATCCCATAGGGTGAAGTACATTATATCCATTCATTCTTTTATATCGTGCAATTACATCAGATATGGTATAGTTTCTTACATGTCCCATATGCAGCTTACCTGACGGGTATGGAAGCATTGAAAGAACATAGTATTTTTCTTTTTCAAAATCGTTATAAACTTTATTTAATTTCGTTTCATCCCAGTGTTTTTGCCATTTTTTTTCTATTTCCTGCGGAAAATATTTTTCTTTTATCACAATAACCTCTCCTAATGTTTTATCTGTTTTGATTATATTCTAAACATGAAAAACTATGAATATTAAAAAAATAACAAGAAAATATCGCCATTTAGCAATTTTCTTTATAATATTTGCAATAAGGATTTAGATTGCATTTAGAACATTCTGGCTTTATAGGTTTACATATATTCTGCCCCAGTGTTACAAATAAAGTATTTATTTCAGACCAATAGCTTTTTGGCAAATCAGCTTTTAGTGCATATTCTGTTTCTTCAGGTGTGTTTGTAGAAACGAGACCTAATCTGTTTGATATTCTGTGTACATGAACATCAACACATATACTTGGCAGATTGTATCCTTTTGATTGAACTAAATTTGCGGTTTTTCTGCCTACTCCCTTAAATTTTATTAGTTCTTCTATTTCTTTTGGAACAATACTTTTATGATTATGATACAGCTCGTAAGATATATCTAAAATTTGCTTCGCTTTATTTTTGTAAAATCCTACAGGATATATTGCTTTTTCTAAAACTTCAAGCTTAACTTTCAAAAAATCTTGTGGAGTTTTACCTAGTTTTAGCATTCTCATTGTAGCCGGGTATGTTGTTTTATCGTTTGTTCTTAAAGATAAAATACATGCTATTAATACAATAAAAGGATCATGAATATCTTCCATAAACTTTACAAAATCAGTTTGAGGAAGCTGCATTTCTTTTATTGATTTTATTATATTTTTAAAATTACTAATCATATTTTTATTATATTTTAAAACTAAAATTATAGTATGCTATTGATTTAAATTATTTTTTATTTTAACTTTAGCTTAAATTGCGAAAAAAGGTGTTTTAATGAAACGGAAACTGGCAGGAACAATATATGGTGCTGTTGCATCTATGAGCTACGGGACAAATCCGTTATTTGCTCTTCCATTATTTTTTGCAGGAATAGGTGTAAATTCTGTTTTATTCTACAGGTATTTTTTTGCCTGTATTTTATATTTTTTGTGGCTAAAACTTGTAAAGAGAATAAGTTTAAAAATATCTTTAAGAGAGTTTTTACACTTATTTGTGCTTGCCTTATTTTTTTCTTTCTCTTCATTAACTCTTTTTGTTGCATTTAAGTACATTGATGCAGGAATTGCGTGTACAATTCTTTTTATATATCCGGTTATAGTTGCTCTTATAATGAGAATTTTTTATAAAGAAAAGCTTACCAGAACTACAATTTTAGCAATTCTTTTGACATCAATGGGTATTCTTCTCCTTTATAATGGTGCTGATGGGGCTGCTTTAAATGTTAAAGGAGTTATAATTGTACTTTTATCTGCACTTTTATATGCTTTTTATATTGTTTTTGTAAAAAAGGACAAAGTTTTGATGCATATAAAAAGTGAAAAAGTAAGTTTTTATGTTATATTGTTCGGTCTTTCCGTTTATATATTAAATTTAAAGTTTTGCACAGAATTACAAATACTTACAACTCCTTTTCAGTGGATACTTGCATTGTCACTTGCAATATTTCCTACTATAGTTTCAATTGAAACAATCACAATTGCTATAAAACTTATAGGCTCTACAATAACAGCTGTCCTTGGTGCACTAGAACCTTTAACAGCAGTATTTTTTGGCGTAGTTTTTTTTAATGAACAGTTAACTTTAAGAATAATTGCCGGTATTGCTTCTGTTTTAGCGGGGGTGCTATTAATCGTTGTAAAAAAATTAAAATGATACTATAATTGTAGAGTCTTACCGAAATATTATTAATAGGGATTAAAGGATAATAAATATGTTCGAAAAATTTTATTCTGAAAGAATTAAGCACACACCGTCTTCTTTTATACGTGAAATATTAAAAGTGACTCAAGATCCTCATATTATTTCTTTTGCAGGCGGTCTTCCAAACCCTATTTCTTTTCCACAGCAAGAATTAAAAGTGTCAATGAATAGAATTGCTGATAAATACGGTGCTAAAATTTATCAATATTCAACAACATTGGGCTTAGACAGCTTAAGGCAATATATTGCTGACAGATATAAAAAAAATTGGAATATGGATATTACTATTGATAATATTATAATTACAACCGGTTCGCAGCAGGCTCTTGATTTAATTGGCAAAGTGTTCATTAATGAAGGTGATAAAGTTATGGTTGAAAAACCTTCATATTTAGGATTGTTACAGGCTTTTTGCTTGTATAATGCCGATTTTGTCCAGACTAAATTAAATGAAGACGGTCTTGATATTGAAGAATTAAAGAATACTTTAAAAACTCATAAACCGAAATTAGCATATTTAATTCCGAATTTTCAAAATCCTACGGGTTTAACATATTCAAGAGAGAACAGAGAAAATGTTTTTTCAGTAATTAAAGAAGAAGATATGATTTTAATACAGGATGATCCGTATGGAGAATTAAGATTTGAAAATGATGAAAGACTTCCCTATATAGGTATGAACAAAACGAATAAAAATATATACCTTGGTTCTTTTTCTAAAATAATTACACCGGGAATGAGATTAGGATATGTTATTGCTGATGTTGAGATAATAAAAATGCTTGAAACCGCAAAACAGGCTTCAGATTTGCATTCAAATATATTCGGTCAATATTTGATTTCAGATTATCTATATAACAATGACCTTGATGTTCACATAGAAAAAATAAAAGACTTGTATAAAAAACAAGCAAATGCAATGGTTGAAGCAATGAAAGAATTTTTTCCGGAAAATGTTAAATATACTATTCCTAAAGGCGGCATGTTTACATGGGTAACAATTCCTGAAAATAAGTCAGTTCTTGATTTGTTTGACAGAGCAATAAAGAAGAAAGTAGCCTTCGTTCCCGGACATCCATTCTATGTAAATCCTCAAAATGTAAATACATTAAGACTTAACTATACAAATTCTGATGAAGAAACAATAAGAACAGGTATAAAAAGACTTGCAGAAACAATGTGTGAATTATAAAGTCATATAAATATTTTTAAAACGGCGGTAACGGGATTTGAACCCGTGTCAACAGAATGAGAATCTGCTATCCTGACCCCTAGACGATACCGCTTTGGTTTATAGATTTTTATAAAAAATTAATGCACAATGTATATTGTATGATAAAGTTTAATATTTTCAACATGTTTATTTTGTCGTGTTTGCTTGTTACAAAAATTAATAACTATTAACTTATGTAATTTAGTAATACAATTTAAACAGGAGGATTTTTGAATTCATGAAAGACTTAAAGATAAAGATATCCGGAACTTCTGGACAGGGAATAATTAGTTCCGGTGATATTCTATCTTATGCCACTGCCAGAAAGGGTTATTATGTAACTACATATAGAGCATTTCCTTCTGAAATTAGAGGTGACGGTAAGTGTTATTATACATTAAGAATAAGCGAACATAAGGCACTGACGGCAACAGGATATACTGATATACTGGTTTGTCTTGATGAAGATACGATATATGAAGGTATTAAAAATGTAACTAATGGTGGAATTTTAATATACGATAGTGACAATATCTTTTCATTAAAAGAAGATAATGAATCTGTTATTAAGTATGCTATTCCCCTTTCAACAATATCAAGAGATATTGGTTCTGTGAGATCAAGAAATATGGTTGCATTAGGTATTGTTGTCGGTTTATTAAACAATTTGCACCTTGAAGAACAAATTTTAAAAGATATTGAACTTCGTTATAAGAACAAAAATCAAGAAATTATAGATTTAAATAAGAAAGCATTACTCGCAGGTTTTGATTACGTCAAAAATGAACTAAAAAGAGTTGATGAATATAATCGTGCACAAATGAAAACAACCGGTGCAAAGCTTATAATGTCTGGAAATGAAGCGATAGGCCTTGCTGCACTGGTTTCGGGCTGCAGACTGTTTGCTGGTTATCCTATTACTCCTGCAACGGAAATAATGGAGTGGCTTGCAAAAGAACTTCCAAAATTTGGCGGTAAAATGATTCAATGTGAAGATGAAATTGCAGCAATTAACTATGCACTCGGTGCTTCATACGCAGGTGTTAAATCTATGACTGCAACATCAGGACCGGGATTTTCGCTAATGCAAGAAGGCATAGGTCTTGCTTCTATGGCAGAAATACCTGTTGTAATTGCTGATGTTCAAAGGTGCGGTCCGAGTACAGGTATACCGACAAAAACCGAACAAAGTGATTTGTTTGCTGCTATGTATGGTACGCATGGCGATTGTCCCAAAATAGTACTTGCTCCGATGGATGTTGCCGATTGTTTTTATCAGACAATAAATGCATTTAACTTTGCAGAACAATATCAAGTTCCGGTTATAATTCTTTCTGATGCCTCTTTGGGGCCAAGGAGGGAATGTGTCGATTTGATTGATATTGATAACCTTAAAATAATTAACAGACAAAAACCTGTATTAAGTAAAAACGATGAATACAACAGGTATCAAAATACTCCTTCAGGTATTTCTCCGATAACGTCTCCTGGCGATTTATACGGTGAGCATGTAGTTACTGGATTAGAGCATACTCCGGCAAATGCCCCAACACCAAGTGCAGATGTACATAGAAAAATGACTGAAAAAAGATTTAGAAAATTAGAAACTGCAGCAGGTCAATTTTCTAAAGCTAAAACATACGGAAGTGAAGATGCTACTATTGGTATAATCAGCTGGGGATCTACTTCGGGTCCTGTTTTTGAGGCTATTGATAAGTCTTTTGAAGCCGGTATAAAGGTTCAGGCTTTATATCCTAGAACTCTTTATCCTTTTCCAACAGATTGGATTAAAGATTTTATTAAAAACAAGGAATTTATTGTTGTTGTTGAAGCAAATTATAATGCTCAATTTAAATCAACAATAGTTGAAAGGTGTGTACATATTAATAAAAGTATTGAAGTATTTGAATTTTTAAAGTATGACGGCACTCCTTTTACTCCGGAAGAAATTTATGATGAAATCTTAAAAGTTGCAAATATTCAAATGGCGAGAGTAGATATCTCAACTAATAAGCACACTCATTTTTAATAAGGACAAAAAGTAATATGGAAATAAATGATTATAAAGGAAAAGTAAAACCTTCGTGGTGCCCCGGGTGCGGTAATCATGCAGTATTGTCTGCATTAAAAAAAGTAATGGCTCAGTTAAATTATCAAACTCATGAGACAGCTATTGTTTCAGGTATAGGTTGTTCCAGCAGATTTCCGTTTTTTATGTCAACTTATGGATTTCATTCAATACACGGTCGTGCATTACCAGTTGCAATAGGATTAAAGCAGGCTAATCCTGCTATAAATGTTATTGCTGTTGGTGGAGATGGAGATGGTTTAAGTATTGGTGGTAATCATTTTATTCATGCCAGCCGTAAAAATCCAAATATTACTTATATAATGATGGATAATGAAATTTATGCTCTTACAAAAGGCCAGTGTTCACCAACATCAAGAATAGGTACAACAACAAAATGCAATCCATATGCGTGGACGGCAGATAGAATTAATCCTGTTTTAATGGCTTTATCGTTTAATGCTTCTTATGTAGCAAGGGGTTATTCCGGTGATATAAAACAGCTTGAGTATTTAATACTTGAGGCATTACAGCATAAGGGCTTTTCTTTTGTCCATATAATTTCACCCTGTGTTCAGTACAATAAAGTTTCTTCTTTTGAAAAAATAAGAGAGATTGTAAGAAATCTTCCTGAAGATCATGATAAAGAAGATAGAGTTAATGCTATGAAATATGCTTTTTCGCCAGAGGGGCTTTATACGGGAATATTTTATAAAATTAAGCGACCAACCTATGAAGAAAGGTATGCTGAAGTTATAAATAAAGCGAAACAGAATATAAGTGATGATTATAGTGTAAAAGATGTTATGAAACAATTTCAGTAGGAACTATTATGAGCAAAGTAAAAAGATTTTCAATTTTATTTTTAGTTTTATTAGGACTGGCATTATCAATTGAATTATGTGTAGTTTATTATAATGCAAATTTTAATGTAAATGCACAGCCCAGTATTTGCGTAATAAGTGAAACAATGGATTGTGACAGTGTTGCGAAAACAGCATATTCACAATTTCTGGGTGTTCCTCTCTCGCTATGGGGAGTTCTTTTATATTTGTTTCTTTTATTTATGATATTTGTTGATAAACTTAAGAATATTAAGTTTTTGAATTTTTTAGGTGTATTTAAAAATCCTTTGTCTTATATATTTTGTATTTCTTTGTTTTCTTTCATTGTGTCAATGTATCTTGCTTATATATCTTTTGTAAAAATAAATTCGATTTGTGTCTTTTGCGTAATTACATATTTTATTGACTTTATAATTGCTCTAACAGCAAAAAACTGGAAAGATGGAATATTGTTTGAATTAAAGACAAGTATTAAAGATTTTATTGATGCAATAAAAATAAAAAGGTATGCATTCTGGTTCTTACTAATTATGCTTCTTGGTATATCTGTCGTATCATACACATCCGTTTCTAATATACTAGTTCCCCAGGTAATAGAGCAGAAAAAAATGCAGGAATATTTAAGTGAGGATAGAGGTTTTATTGATGGAAATACTATGGGAGTTAAAAATGGTGAACTTGTAATTCATGAGTTTATTGATTTTAATTGCGGTGCGTGTTTTATAGCAAATTTATATATGCATAGAATTATAAGTGAATTTGAAAATGTAAGGGTTGAACAGCATATTATTCCGTTTGAAAAAGAATGTAATCCGTATATGCCTATTGAAGGACATAAAGGTTCATGCTTAAAAGCAAAATATGCTTTTGCTGCTGCTCTTCAGAATAAATACTGGCAAATGTCTGATATATTGTTTATGGAATCTCCCGAAAATGAAAAAGAAATAATAGAAAAGGCAAGGCTTGTTGATTTTGATATTAAAAAATTAAAAGAAGATTTAGATAGTGAGCAAGTAAAAAAAGAACTTGAAGATGCTGTTACTGAAGCACAAATGCACAGTATAACCGGTACTCCTACAATATTTGTCGGAATAAAAAAAGTTATGGGAGTTGGTCCTTATCAACAGCTTCAGGATGTTGTAATTTCTCAGGGCGGGAGATTAAAAAAAGAATATGAACAAAAATAAAGTATTGCTTCATACCTGTTGTGCAACGTGCAGTGCATATCCGATTGAAAAATTAAGAGAAATGGAATATGAACCTGTTTTGTATTTTTTTAACCCAAATATTTTTCCGCCTGAAGAATTTGAAAAAAGATTGAATGAATTAATTAGATATTCCAAGAAAAAGGATGTTGAGCTGATTGTTGACAGACAGGACTCTGAGGGCTGGTATAATTGTATAGCAGGTCTTGAAAATGAACCTGAAAAAGGAAAACGTTGTTCAAGATGTTTTGAGTATAGATTACTTTTTACAGTATTAAAAACTTTTAAACTTGAATATAAATATTTTACGACAACTCTTACTGTAAGTCCTCATAAGCAGTCAAATGTAATATTTAATATTGCACGTGAGCTTGCAAAAAAATATGAGCTTACTTTCCTTGATATTGATTTTAAAAAACAAGATGGTTTTTTAAAAACTTTAAAAATTGCAAAAGAAGAAAATTTTTACAGACAGAGTTATTGCGGTTGTGAGTTCAGTATGTTTAGTTAGAATAATTTTCTATTAATTGTTCTTTTTCTTTCCTTGTTAAATTTTTTATTCTGTATTCTTCTTTCATTGCTTCATTTTTTGTCTTAAATTCCTTAATATAAACAAGCTTTAAAGGTTTATTTGCACGTGTATATTTTGCTCCTTTTCCGCTTATGTGCTCATGATAACGTTTAGAAATATTATTTGTATACCCGCAATATAATTTATTATTAACAGTAAGAATTATGTATACAAAAAATTTATTGCTTTTTTGTTCCATTTAATAAAATCTCTTTTAAAATTGAAATTATTTTATCATAATTTAACTCGGTTACCAGTCTATATCTGTATTCACTTCCGCCTCTTATATTTTTAATATATGTTGGATAAAATTTTCTAAAAAATTTTATCCCATTTTCTTCACCTCTAAATTTAATTTCTGCGTCTAAATGATTTTTGAGCATTATTAATTTTTCATTTATATCAGGCTCGGGAAGAAGAATGTTTTCATTTAGATATTTTTCAATACGATATATAATTGAAACATCACCCATATTTGCTCTTCCGACAGCAATCCCGTCAGCTTTAGAAACAGCAAGGCATTCTTTCGCTTTTTCAATAGAAGTTATGTCTCCATTTGCAAAATATGGAATATCAATTTCTCCTTTTAAATCTGCTAAGTCACTCCAGCTGGCTGTACCCGAATAAAGTTGTGCTCTTGTTCTTGCGTGTATTGTAACTGCACTTGCACCTGCTTCTTGCATTAATTGTGCAAATTTTATAAAATTTTTTGAGTCCTGGCTCCATCCCAGTCTAAATTTACAAGTTACAGGAATATTTACTGTTTCTTTTACTGCTACTACTATATCTTTTGCAAGAGAAGGGTTCTTCATTAAAGCACATCCGTCATTTCCTTTTACAATTTTATTAATCGGACAGCCCATGTTTATATCAATCAGTGAAGCTTTTTCTTTTATTATGTTCGCAGCCTTTGCCATTATGTCTGGTTTGTGCCCTTCAAGCTGAAAAGCAACAGGCTGTTCACTTTTATCAGTATATATTATTTTACAATTCTGATTTTGTACTATTGCTTCAGAACTTATCATTTCCGTTGTCAATAAGCAGGTTTTTGAGTAATTTCGTATCTGTTTTCTTAATACATAATCAGTAACTCCGGCAAGCGGAGCAAGAGAAACTATACTGTTGATATATAAATTCCCGATTTTAAGTTGCTTTGTGTTTAAGTTCATTTAATTAATCTCGCTTATGCGTTTTTTTGCATATTCGCTATAGTCATTATCTTCAATATTTAATTCAATATATTTTTTATAATTTTCTTTTGCCTGTTTATAATCACCTGTAGCATCATAATCAACACCGAGTGAATAATATACTATTGTCATTTCGGGTGCGTATTTTAAAGTGATTTTATAATTTTCAATAGCAGTTTTATAATTATTTTGTGCATCATAACAAAGAGCTCTGTAATAGTAGGCTGTCGCATTTGTATTATTAATTGAAATAATATCATCTAAAATTTTTATTGATTCATTATATTTTTGAGTATCATACAGTTTTATTGCTTCAGCTAATAATTTTTCGGTTTTCTTGTCGGAGAGATATTTCGACAGTTCTTTTACTTGTTTGTTATTAGGATTTATTGCTAAAGAGGCTGTAATGTATTTTTGAGCATTTTCTAAATCATTCATGTTAACGTATATTGAAGCAATATAAAAAGGAATATCTCCATTTTTTGTATCAATTTCCATAGCTTTTTTATAGTAATTAATTGCTTCTGTATTATTAGACATAGACTGATAAGCAGCTGCTATTCCCATAAGAGATTCTGATGTCGGCGGATTAATCATTCTATATTCATTAATGGCTCTTGCGTAATCGCCGCTTTGAAAAGCATTTGCTGCTGCTGCATATTTATTTGATAAATATTCTTTTTTAACTATATCAAGTTGTTTTTTTACTCTTTCATCTTCGGGAGCAATTAATGCAGCTTTTTGTAATAATTGATATGCACTGTTATAAGCCTTTTTTTGTCTGTATGCTTGAGAAAGATTAATATATACATCTATTTTTTTGTTATCAAGTTTTATTGTTTCAAGATAATAGACTATAGCATCATCAATTTTACCAGCATTATGAAGTTCATACGCAAATTCATAGTATGAATCTGCATTCATAGGGCTGTTTTGTACATTTTTATATAGAAAATTCAATACATCTTCAGTAGGCATTGTTTCTTTCAACAATTCATATAAAGCAGCTTTTATTTGTACATTTTTAGGTTCGATATTAAGAGCGGTTTTGTATAAATTAACAGCTTCTTCATTTTGTTTAAGTGCTTTTAAACATTCTGCTTTGTATACAAGTACTTTTGCATTATACGGCTGAATTTTTAAAATAGAATTATAAGTGTTTATTGCCATGTCATATTTTTTTTGTTCTTGATAAAGTGTCGCAATATTAATTTTTGTATTTAAGTTTGAAGGGTTAAGTTCTTCAGCCCTTTTATATTCAGTAAGAGCTTCCGCATATCTTTTTTGTTTTTGGAAAACAACGCCTAAATTCGCATGGGCTTCTGCATCTTTTGGATATTCGTCCACCTTTTGCTGCCAAATTCTTTCAAGGGAATTAAGAATATCTTCACGCTCATCTGAAGTTTTAAGTGCATAATCATATTCTTTTAGGGCTGAATTAATATCATTCATTTGTTCATATGTTCTAGCCAGTTTAAGATGTATTTCCGTGCTGTCAGAATTTATTGCAAGTGCTTTCTGGTAAAAGACTAAGGCTTTATCCGGTCTGTTAAATATTTTATAAATATCACCTAATGAAGAATTTGCTTCATAAGAATATTTTGTATTGTTTAATAATTGATAATAGTCATATGCTGCAGCTCCAAATTCGCCTTTAATTCTTGAATTTTTTGCATTTTTAATTCTGTATTCGGGTGTAATATTTTTGTTAACAGAAGATTCAAGAGTATTTAAGTTTTTTTCAAGTCCTAATACAGTCTGAGCAGTTGTAAAGTTTGCTCCATCAGCTGAAAAATATTTAGTAAAAAATAAAGCTGATTTTAAATCGGATATTGCGTTATCAGTTGCTTTTACAGTGTTATTATAATATGCAGCTCTCATACTGTACGAATTTGACAATCCTATCAAGGAAGAAGAATCAAGCGGATTTACTCTGAGTGCTTTTTTAAATTCGTTTATTGCACTTGAATATTGTGAGTTTTCAAGATATTTATTCCCCTGTATATAATTTGGATTTTCCTGATAATTATCATCATACACTGTTTGTGCAGTTGAATTATTATGAATTAATAACAGACAAATTAAAATCCAAAATATTTTCTTCATGAACGACTAGTCTCCTTGCTTTATTTTATTTTATACCAAGCAAATAAATATGCATATAGTAATCAGAGTTAGAACTATTCATTTTCATATTATTGTAAAAAAATTGCAGTACTTTTTTTAAATATGTAAAATATTTTTAGTTAGAAGAGGAATATATATGAAAACATTCAGTAGATTATTTTTTGTATTTTTATGTATCGTTTGTACATGTAATGTTTCAATTGCAAATGATGATTTATTATTAAAATCTGATTACAAAAGTGTATATATAGAATATACTAATGCCCTTGAAAAAGATAAGTCTGCACAAAATTATTTGAATATGTGTAAAGTTACATATTATTTAAATGATAACAATAAAGCCAAAGAATATTGCAATGCCGCTTTGGATGTTCTTGATAGTGTTGACGAAAAGAATAATGAATTAAGATCAAATATTTTAAGCGTGATGGGTAATATATATTCCAATGCATATAATAACAGTAAAATAACTTTTGATTATTATAATTTTGCAAAAGAATTAAAAGAAAAGAATCCTCAAACTGATAAATTTGAATTAGCAAAATTATTTTTAAATATGGGTTACACATATTACTTATTAAATGAAGTTGAACTGGCCGAAGATTCAATAAATAAAGCACTTAATATATCTAAAAAAGAGTCTGACCCAAAATTTTCACTAATTTCTGCTGGTGCATATAATGATCTTGGACTTATTTCAAAAAGAAAAGGCAAATATGATATTGCTAAATCATATTTTGAATTAGGAGTAAAAGAACTTGAAAATTCAGGTGAATATAAGAATATTAATCTGTTATCAATATTGTATTACAATTTAGGCTCTTATTATAAAAATAATACAAAAGAAAAAGATAAAGCTTATGATTATTTTCATGATTCTTGTTTACTTTTGAGTAAAAATATATTTATTGATTTAAAGCCTGGTGTCGATATTGAAAAAATACAGGAAAATTTAAAAGTCTTCCCGTATGATGAATTATTAAATTATAAAATGGCTGAATTCTATATTAAGAAAGACAAAATAGAAGAAGCTATTGAATACTGTGATAAAATTATAAAGGTTAATCCAAAAAATGCATATAGCCACGCAGCCATTTCACTTCTTTTTGCAAAAAAGTTTCAGAAAACCGGTGATTATTCGTATTATCAGAATAGTAGAAAATATTTGAAAACTCTATTAAGATATGCTCCATGGCTTGAAGATTTATATTATAATGCCGGTGAAATATCAATATATTTGAATGCTCCTGTTTCAGCTGAACGTTATTTTAAGAAATATTCAGAATCCTGTGATGATAAGGATGAGGCGTATTTTATGATTTCAATGGCATATTTTAATGCTACATATAATAAAAAATTAAGTAAAAAAACATTTAAATATGCTAAAAAAGCATTAAAAGAAGATCCTGATAATAATGCATATAAACTATTGTTATATTCTTTATATAAGACGACAGGGCAAATAAAAGAGGCAGAGAAAATGAAAATATAGTTTTTAAAAAAAATGTGAATGATATAATAAAAATTGATAAAAGAAAATATCTGCAAAAGAATAGGAGTAAAGAATGAATGCTAAAAGTTCTGTAGTAAGTACGGAAAAACTGGATGAAATAATACAAAGTTTTGATTCAAAAAAATCAAACTTAATTGCAATATTACAAAAAGTTCAAGAGACATACAGGTATTTACCTGAAGAGGCAATGATATATATTGGAAGTAAAGTAGAAGGTTTATCTCCGGCAACTGTACTGGGAGTAGCTACTTTCTATGCCCAATTTTCACTGGAACCTAAAGGTAAATTTGAAATAAAAGTTTGTGATGGAACAGCATGCCACGTAAGAGGATCAATGCCTGTTTTAAATGCAATAAGAGCAAAGCTCAATTTGCAGGAGGGTCAATTGACTTGTGATAACGGATTATTCTCTCTTGAAACAGTTAGTTGTTTGGGAGCTTGTGGGTTAGCTCCGGTAGTTGTAATAAATGATAAAGTTTATCCTCAAATGACATCGGACGCTATTACAATAGTGTTAGATACATTAATGAAGGAGGCTGAATAATGGGAGCAAATATGTTAAATATTGATATAATAAAAGAGCAGGAAAAAGCTCAGGAATTAATAAAAGAGCAAGGATTAAGAGTTCTTGTTTGTGCAGGAACAGGTTGTGTTGCAAATGGAGCATTAAAAGTTATTGAAAAATTCAAAGAACTCGGTGCTAATGTATCAATACTTACTGATTATGACAAAATGACGACTGTACCGACAGGATGCCATGGTTTTTGTGAACAGGGCGTACTTGTTACTATTCCTGACTTGCATGTTACTTACGTTAAGGTAAAAGAAAGCGATGTTGAAGAAATATTTAACAGTCACATAAAGGAAAAGAAACCTGTTGAAAGACTTTTGTATGTTGACCCTAAAACTCATGAACATGATAAAGATGATGCTCATATTAACTTTTATGCAAAACAGACAAGAACTGCACTTGCAAATTGTGGGAATATAAATGCGGAATGTATTGATGAAGCTGTCGCAGTTAGAGGTTATGAAGCTCTTTCTATGGTACTTTCAGAAAACAATCCTGATAAAGTAATTGAAACAATAGAAAAATCCGGTTTAAGAGGAAGAGGCGGCGGCGGTTTTCCTACCGGCAGAAAGTGGAAGTTTACAGCTGCAAACAGAGGTGGAAAATCTTATATTGTATGTAACGGTGATGAAGGAGATCCGGGTGCATTTATGGATAGAAGTGTTATGGAAGGCGACCCTCATAAACTTCTTGAAGGTATGGCGATAGCAGCATTTGCTATCGGGGCTGATGAAGGATATATATACGTAAGAGCTGAATATCCTCTTGCTATTAAACGTTTAAAAAAAGCTATTAAAGATGCTGAAGAAAGACATTATCTCGGTAAAAATATTATGGGAAGTGATTTTTCCCTTGATATTCATATAAAGGAAGGTGCCGGTGCATTTGTTTGCGGTGAAGAAACTGCACTTATTGCTTCTATTGAGGGAGAAAGAGGAATGCCAAGACCAAAACCGCCATTTCCTGCCAATAAAGGTTTATTTGGACGTCCTACATTAATTAATAACGTTGAAACTCTTGCTAATGTTCCGGTAATTATTTTAAAAGGTGCTGATTGGTTTTCTCAAATGGGTACTGAAACATCTAAGGGAACAAAAACATTTGCTCTTACTGGAGAAGTTAATAATACCGGTTTAATTGAAGTTCCTATGGGCACAACATTAAGAGAAATTATCTTTGATATTGGTGGCGGAATGAGAGACGGCAAGAAATTTAAAGCTGTTCAAATAGGCGGTCCTTCCGGTGGATGTTTAACTGAAGAACATCTTGATATTCCGATGGATTATGACAATCTTATAAAAGCCGGTGCAATGATTGGTTCCGGCGGGTTGGTTGTTATGAGTGATAAAACTTGTATTGTTGAAGTTGCAAGATTTTTTATGAATTTTACTCAAAATGAGAGCTGTGGAAAATGTGTACCTTGCCGTGAAGGTACTAAAAATATTTTAAAAATATTAGAAAAAATTGTGGCAGGTAAGGGTGAAATGAAAGATCTTGATTTACTGGAAGAATTAGCTCACACAGTAAAAGCAGGTTCTTTATGCGGACTTGGTAAAACTGCACCTAATCCTGTTCTTTCAACTTTAAAATATTTCAGAGACGAGTATATTGCTCACATAAAAGATAAAAAATGTCCGGCAGGGGTTTGTACGGCAATGAAGAAAGTTGTAATAAACGAAGATCTTTGCAAAGGCTGCACTAAATGCTCTAAAGTTTGTCCTGTCGGTGCAATTGAAGGCAGTGTAAAAAATCCTCATCATATTAATCAGGATAAATGTATCAAATGTGAAGCTTGTTTAATGAATTGTCCATTCAAAGCAATAGTTCTGGAATAGTATTTTAAACAAAACTTACATTTTTTACACATTAAATATTAAAGAAAAGGAAATAAATAATTATGACTGATAAGAAAACATTATACATTGACGGACTTGAAGTTGAATTTACGAATGAGCCGAATTTACTTGAAGTTATCAGAAAGGCAGGGTTAAATGTTCCTACATTATGTTACCGCCCTGACTTAACTTCTTTCGGTGCTTGCCGTATGTGTGTTGTTGAAGTTGAAGGAAGAGGAATTCAGACTTCATGCACAATGCCTCCTGAAGCCGGTTTAAAAATTCATTTAAATACCGATCAAACAAGAAAAATAAGAAAGACTGTACTTGAATTACTCTTGGCAAATCATAAAAGAGAATGTCTTACCTGTGAAAAATCAGGTGATTGTGAACTTCAAAAATATGCTGTCGAATATGGCATTACAGATATAAGATTTCCATCTCTTGAAGAAAAAGATTTTCAACTTATAGATGATTATAATCCTTCAATTGTGAGAGATCCTTCAAAGTGTATACTGTGTGGTGCTTGTGTAAGGGCTTGCAGCGAGTTTCAGGGACACAGTGTTTTAGGATTTGTAAATAGAGGTTCAAACACTAAAGTTGAACCAATGGGTGGAAGATTTTTAAGTCAGGTTGATTGTGTTTTCTGCGGGCAATGCCAGAGTGTTTGTCCGACAGGGGCTCTTACAATAAAATCTGACATTGAAAGAGTATGGTCTGTTATTAATGACAAGACAAAGAAAGTTGTTTTGCAAATAGCTCCTTCTGTAAGAGTTGCTCTTGGTGAAGAGTTTAATATTGATCCTGGCGAAAATACTATCGGGAAAATATATGCTGCTGCCAGACGTATTGGTTTTGATCTTGTTTTTGATACTAACTTTTCTGCTGATTTAACAATCATGGAAGAAGCAAATGAATTTGTTGAAAGATTAACCAATGGAGGTATTCTTCCCTTATTTACTTCTTGTTGTCCTGCCTGGGTTAGATATGTTGAAACCCATCATCCTGAATTAATTGATAATTTGTCAACCTGTAAGTCTCCTCAGGGGATGTTATCACCGGTTTTAAAAGAATTTATTCCGAAATATTATCAGGATTATTCAAAGGATAATATTGTTGTTGTTTCTGTTATGCCCTGTACTGCAAAAAAATATGAAGCAATAAGAGAACAGCTTATTAATGAAACTGATATTGTTCTTACAACAAGAGAGTTTGCAAGAATGATTAAATCTGCGGGTATTGATTTTAAAAAGATTAATCCTGAAGAAGCAAATTCTCCTTTTGGTCAGTATACGGGAGCTGCTACAATCTTTGGTGCTTCGGGTGGAGTCGCTGAAGCTGCTGTTAGAACAGCTTATCATTTTGTTACAGGAGGAGAACTTTCTAATATAGATGTTCTTCCGTTGAGAGGTGTAGACGCTAAATCACGTACGAAAGATTCAATTGTTGATATAAATGGTACTAAAATTAAAGTAAGAGTTGTTTCCACCTTAAAAGAAGCTGAAAAATCTCTTCAAGAAATATTAAATAAAACTTCTGATTTTCATATTCTTGAAGTAATGGCGTGTCCGGGTGGTTGTGTAAACGGCGGCGGACAGCCTATAAGTTGTTCTGATTCAACAATCAAAGAAAAAAGAGCAGAAGGTTTATACGAAGAAGACAAACATCTTGAGTTTAGACGTTCACATCAAAATCCTGATATTATAAAATTATATAATGAATGCTTGGGAGGAAAACCCGGAAGTGAAGTTGCCCATCATCTTCTTCATACTACGTACTCTGATAAATTTAAGGGTTCATATAAAGATATAAAATAAGAAACTTTTCTATCGTTAATGAAAGCAATTAATATTTTTTATTAATTGCTTTTTTTATTATTATTTAGACTTTTGTTCATAATATAATAAAAATATTATTTTATAGGTATAGATTAATGGATAAAAAACAACTGATAGATGATGATTTAAAATATATATGGCGGCCTTTTACTCAAATGAAATCTTTAGAAGATGCTTCTAATAGGCCAATCATTATAAAAAGAGGGAAAGGAATATATTTAGAAGATATTGACGGCAATAAATATATTGATGCTGTTTCTTCGTGGTGGGTAAATACTTTAGGGCATTCTAACCCAAGAATTAATAAAGTAATTTATAAGCAGGCTAAAAAAATTGAGCATGTTATTTTTGCGGGTTTTACTCACGAACCTGTTATAAAATTTTCAAAAAAACTTGTTGAGATGATGAATAATAATCTCAAGCATGTATTCTTCTCAGATAATGGTTCAACTGCAGTTGAAGTTGCATTAAAAATGGCATACCAATATCAGGTATTAAAAGGTCATAGTGAAAAAAGAAAATTCATTGCATTAAAAAATTCTTACCACGGCGATACATTAGGTGCTGTTTCGGTAGGCGGTATAGATATGTATCATAAAGTTTATAAGCCTCTTCTTTTTGAAATAATACAGGCAGAAAGTCCTTATTGCTACAGGTGCCCTGTAGGATGTGCTAAAGAAACTTGTAATATTGACTGCCTTTCATCCGTTGAAAATATTTTGAAAGAACATTCTAAAAATATAGCTGGAATAATTATAGAGCCTTTAGTTCAGGCAGCCGGCGGAATGATTATGTACAAGGCTGAATATATTACTAAATTAAGAAAACTTTGTGATAAGTATAATATTCTTTTAATTGACGATGAAGTTGCAATGGGTTTTTACAGAACAGGAAAACTTTTTGCCTACGAACATGCCGGAGTTGTTCCGGATATTGTGTGTGCGGCAAAAGGTATAACTGCTGGATACATGCCTCTTTCTGTAACAATTACTACAGATGAAATTTTTAATGCATTTTATGATGAGGATAAAGATGGTTATAAGACTTTTTATCACGGTCACAGTTATACTGCCTATCCTCTTGCATTGGCTGTTGCACTTGAAAATTTAAAAATTCTTCAAGAAATGAATATAGAAGAATATTTAAAACCAAAAATTAATAAATTTTCTGAACAGCTTGAAAAATTTAAAAAGCATAAAAATGTCGGAGATGTAAGACAAACCGGAATGATATGTGCTGTAGAACTTGTAAAAGATAAAAATACTAAGGAACCTTTTTCTTATGAAGACGGCATCGGAAAGAAAATATATCTTGAAGGCTTAAAGTTAGGTGCTATTTTACGTCCAATGTGGAATTGTATTTATTTTATCACTCCTTATATAATTACTGAAAATGAAATAGAAAAATTAACAGGTATTGCATTTCAAGCATTAAATAAGGTCTTACCTGATAAGGAATAATGCATGGAATATTTTATTACCGGTATTGATACTGATATAGGAAAAACATTCGTAACTAAAAGTTTAGCTCTATGCAGCGAGTTTTTAGGATTTAAAACAGGAGTTTTTAAACCTTTGCAATCAGGTGCTATTCATTCTGTTAATGGATTATTGGCTCCTGATTTAGAAGAAATAAAAAAATATTCAAAGACTGTAAAAACTAAATGTTCGTATCTTCTTGAAGGAGAAGTATCTCCTGCACTTGCAGCAAGACTGGCAGGTGTTAAAATAGATATAAAAAAAATCAAATCAGATTTCATTGAATTTTCAAAAGATAATGATATTACTTTTGTTGAGGGGGCTGGCGGTATTCTGGCTCCGGCAACAGATGATATGCTTTGTGCTGATTTAATTAAATATTTAAATATTCCTGTAATAATTGTTACTGTTCCATTCTTAGGTCGATTAAATCATACTCTTTTAACAGTTCATTATGCTAAAACAAATAATATCCCGCTAAAAGGCATTATCGTAAACAGGATGCCTGCAAAAACAGATAATCTTGCAACGAATAATTTTATTAAAGAATTAAATATGTATACTGATATTCCTGTAATAGGTAGGATATGTGAAGTAAATTCTTATGAAAAAAAATTTATAATACAGAATTTTAGTGAAATTATAAAACAGTTGTAATAAATTGTTATTTTTTTATTTTGATTTATTATTAAAAGTATGTATAGACAATTTTTACCAATATTACTTTTAACAATATCAAACATATTTATGACTTTTGCGTGGTATGGTCATTTAAAATACAAAAATACTGCTCTGTGGATTGTTGTTCTTGTAAGCTGGAGTATTGCTTTTCTGGAATATTGTTTTCAAGTTCCGGCTAACAGAATAGGACATGAATTCTTTTCAGCTGCTCAATTAAAAACTATTCAGGAAGTTATTACATTAGTGGTTTTTAGTGTGTTTTCGATATTGTATTTAAAAGAAGAGTTTAGGTGGAATTATTTAGTTGGTTTCTTATTCATAATTCTTGCAGTTTTTTTTATTTTTAAAAAATGGTAGTTATATTTTTTCTCAAAACATCTGCTTTTCAATAATATATAATTATTATAATATATAAGTATGGATTACAATTTTGTAAAAGATATATTTAAACCGGTTACGGATAATTTAAAATCGGATAATACAGCATTAGAGCCGTTTATTGTTGAACGTGAAAACAGCTTTATATTAAAGCACAATATTTTTGCACTTTCTGAATTGTTAAAATTTTTAAGTTCTTCTGACAATATTTTTATACTCAATGGCTTTATGGGCTCAGGAAAAACTTATGTTGCCGATTGCTTTCTTGATTTTATTAGCGAAGATGTATTAATTTTTAAAAATTCTTATTTAGAAGCAATTAATCTTGATGACATTTTGCTTTCTATGTTCAAGGATTTTTCAGTATATCATAATGAAAAAAAGATATTATTACCTAAAGTTGATACTAATATTTTTTCGGAAAAAATAAACTCATATATTAAATATTGTAATTATCCTATGTTGTTCATCTTTGATTCTTTTGAAATTAATACAAGAAGCAAAGATTCACAAAAAGATATACTCGATTTTATAAATTATTTAAGCCATTTTGAGAAAATAAAAATAGTGATTTGTTCACGTACATTTACTAAGGATGATTTTGCTTCTGATAACAGTATTGATTCTTATTCTCTTTCTTCTCTTGAAAAAGATGAAGTATACGAATATTTAAGTATTAATGCTATTTCAGGAAGTAATTACGATATTGAAGAGTTGTACAAAGCAACAAGAGGTCATTTTTTATTATTAGAATTATCTGTTATGATAATGGATTTATTAAATATGTCGCTGCTTGTATTTTCTTCTGAATACAAAAAATCAGCTAAAAATTTTCTTGAATTTTTGATCTCTAAAATCATTTCAGTTACATCTGAAAAATATGTAAAATTGTTAAATTTCTTATCTTTAATAAGACATGGAGTTAGTAGTGACTTTCTAATTAACAATAATTTTGCAAATGATGATGATGTTAAATTTCTTCTTCAAAAACATATAATTTCTGAAAAATTCGGACAATATTATATGAAAGACTATGTTAGAAATGAATATATTAAATCTGTAAGTTCTGAAACTAAAATAAAAATTCATGAATATTTAGTAAGTTTATACGATGCTGAATTACCCCTTAAGCCTTTTGATAGAGAATTGTTTTTGTCAAGACAAACTATGCGGCAGGAAATTGCATATCATCAGAAAAGAATAGATAATTTAAATTTTGATTTGAGTAAATCAGGCAGAACAAAAATTACTGATATGCAAGATTTCAATTACCTAAGTTATTCAAAAGTAAGCGGGTATGATTCTGGTATGGAAAATACGAAAAAACAAAAAAGATATATAAAAAACATAATAAAAAATACCCCCGCTGAAAAAAGGAGAAGATTTGAACTTTCTAAAGAAGATTCACTTCTTTTAAACGCTTCTATAAGTTCGGATATAATTGACAATCAATTTAAAGAAATTACTGACATAAATCAATCAGAAACTGAATATACTCAAAAGAGTAATAAAAAACAAAATAATGCTGAATTTTTTGTTCCCGACTGTCTTGATGATTATCTTGAAATAGCTCAAAATTATGAAGATGCTTATAATTTTTCAAGTGCTATTTTATATTATAAAAAAGCGTTAACATATAATGATGACGCATTATATAAAAGAAAAGAGCCAATAATATATACTAAACTTGCAATATGCTATAAAAGAGTTCAAGATACTGATGAAGCTGTAAAAATGTATGAAAAAGTATATAAGCTTTATCTAGAAGAAGATAATGAGAAAGCTAATTCTATTTTATTGTGTATTGCACAAATATATAACGAGATTTATAAGTTTGATAAGGCAAAAGAAACATATAACAGAATTTTATTTTCTCCTCACGGTGTTTCACCTCAAATGACAGTCCGTGTTTATCTCGATTTATCTGAGTTGTCAGACAATAATCTTGAGACTGAAAATGCTCTTAAATTTGTTAAAAAAGCACTTTCAGAAGCTGAAAAGTTGTCGGATTTATCATTATTAACTGAATGTTATTTTAAATATGCATTATTACTTGATGATTCCGGTAATCTTGATTTAGCACAAAAATATTATTTAAGGTGTGTACAAAGCTCAAGTAATCCCGATGAAAATTTGTTTTTATCTTCTGCTTATTCAAATCTTGCAGGACTTTCGCTTGATAACAATAATGTTTCTGCCGCAAAAATGTATTATGAACTGTCTGTTAATATTGATAAACAGTTAAATAATTATGAAGGATTATTTTATTCTTATTCAAAACTTGCAAATTTATATAAAGATGATAATCCTCAAAAGCGTTATGAACTTCTTATAAAAGCATTATCCGCAGCAAAGAGATTTGATGATATTACTTATGCAATTTCTGTGTATATTGAAATCGGTGATTATTATTATGATGTTGAGGACTATAAAAGAGCTTTAAAATCTTATATTCTTGCTAAAACTTTAGCACCAAAACATTCATCAGAAGAACTAAATAATAAAATAGATTCAAGAATAAATAAAGTTAAAATGCTTTTAGGAGAAGTTGAATTTATAAGGTTACGAAATGATATTAAGAAAAAACGCTAATGTATAATATTTTAGAAAATATTAATATTTTTCCGGATAAATCAGATACTGACAAATTAAATAGATTTGTCAAAATAATTACAGATTACAATTCTAAAGTTAATCTTGTAAGTAATAATGATATAAAATATATTTTTGAGAAACACATATTTGATAGTCTTGCATTAAATTTATTTATAAAAAAGTATTTAAATTCATATAATTTAAAATTGTTAGATGTAGGAACGGGCGGAGGTTTTCCTTCGATTCCTCTTTCCCTTCTTTTTAATAATATTGATGTTTGTGCCGTTGATTCCATTAGAAAGAAAATTGATTTCATTAATTTTGTAAAAAGTGAGTTAGGAATATTCAACATAACTCCTATATGTTCAAGAATTGAAGAGATAAATCCTATATATAAAAATAGTTTTAATGTTGTGACATCAAGAGCTCTAGCAGAGTTAAGAATAATTTTAGAATATTCTCTTCCCTTTTTAAAGGTAGGCGGTTATTTCGTTGCATATAAATCAATAAAAGCTGATGCTGAGATCAATGAATCACAGAAGGCATTAAAAATTTTAAATGCTGAAATAGTTGATAAAATTGAGTATACACTGCCGCTTCAAACTTGTGTATCAAGATGTTTAATTATAGTTCAAAAGAAAGATGATACACCCATTCAATTTCCCAGAAAAAACGGTCTAATAAAGAAAAATCCCCTATAATCTGATAAGCTTTTTAATTTTATTATGAAAAAAATAGCTCCCTAAATAAATCTGCAGGATAATAAAAAATAAAATTTTGCACAATATTATTATAAAAAAAGGAGCTTATCTATGAGTAAAAATATATTATTCGTTACAACAAATTTTTCCGAAATAAATAATAATCTTAGAACAGGTGTGTGGTTTGAAGAATTTGCTGTCCCATATATAACATTCGAGGCTACAGGATATAATATAACAGTAGCAAGCCCGAATGGCGGTAATTCGCCGCTTGATGAAAATAGTCTTTCATGTTCAAATCCTATGGAATGGGATGAAACAGCAAAGCACCTTAAAGAAACAAAAAAATTATCTGAAATTGAATATAAAAATTTTGATGCTGTATTTATTCCCGGCGGACACGGACCTATGTTCGATTTAGCAGATAATATTTACTTAAAAAAAATTATTGAATATTTTTATGAAAATAATAAAATAATCTGTGCAATATGCCATGGTGTTGTCGGATTAATATCAGCAAAAGATTCAAACGGAGAGTTTATTTTAAAAGATAAATATGTTACATCTTTTACAAATAAGGAAGAACATATAGTAAAAATGGCAGAATTTATGCCATTTTCTCTTGAAGACAAAATAAAAGAAGAAGGCGGCATTTTTGTTGCAGAAAAACCCTGGAAAGAACATGTGGAAATTAGCTGCAATATTATTACAGGTCAGAATCAAAATTCTGCCTTACTTGCTGCTGAAAGTGTGATATCACTTCTAAAATAAATTATAAAACTCCTTTTGTTGAAGGTATTTTATCTGTATTCTCTACGTCAATGAATACAGCTTTTTTTAATGCTCTGGCAAATGATTTAAAAACACCCTCTATAATGTGATGTACATCTTCACCATCAAGCAATTTTATGTGAATAGTCATTTGTGAAGCCTGAGCAAAGCTTGAAAAGAAGTGAGGAAGCATTATTGTTTCAAAATCAGATGTTCTTTCTTCTTTTAATGTAATATCAATTTTAGAAAACACTCTGCCTGATATATCAACAACACTTAATACAAGTGCATCATCCATAGGTAGAATTGTTTCTCCGTATCTTGTTATGCCTTTTTTATCTCCAAGTGCTTCTAATATGGCAGAACCCATTGTAATAGCAACGTCTTCTATGACATGATGTGTGTCATTATCGTGTGAAATAACATCAATATTTAAATTGAAACCAGAATGGTGTGCGAATTGTTCCAACATATGATTAAAAAAATTTATTCCCGTATTAATTTTATAGCTGCCGTTTCCATCAAGATTTAAATCGACTTTTACTTCTGTTTCATTGGTTTTTCTGATTTTAACACATTGCCTCATTTGTCTTCTCCAAAATTTCATTTATATTATTTATTGAATTAATTACAAATTCTGCTCCGTTTAATTTTAATTTTAAATTTAATTCTTCGGATTTATCCTGAGGCGGCAAAACACCTATAGGTAAATAACCAGCATTTTTTGCACATATCATATCGTCTATTGTATCGCCGAAATAAAAATATTTTTTTCCTATTGTTGACATTTTTATCAGATTTAAGCCGAAAGAATCCGGTTTTCCCTTGCCAGATGGAATATCATCTGTTGTTATAATGGGATAAAAATAATTTTCAAGATTAAATTTTTCAAGAGCAAAAAGAGCTTCTTTCCTTAATCTTCCGGTAAATATTGCAAGGTTATATTTTTTAGATAGTTCATCAAATAAATTCAAATCAAAAAGCGGAGTTTCATTGTTAATTAAACCTTTTCCGTTATCCCAGTATATTTTTTGGAAAGTATTTACAATATCTTCATATGAAATATTAATACCATCTCTATCAAGCAGAAATTTTGTTAAATCCCAGTCATTATTCAAACCACCGAGATTTTTAACTTTTTGAATTTCTTCCTGAGATATTGTTTTTTTAGAATAAAATTTATACGTTTCAGCGATTGCAAGCCTGTACGAATTAGCAGCATTTATTAGAACGCCGTCCATATCAAAAACAAGATATCTTTTTAATTTAAGAATATCTTTTATTCTCTCAACACCGGCTTTTGTGGGAATAGTAACTCTTAAATGGTTCTCAAGTAAGGAACCCTTTTTAAATTTCTTCACCGAGATTTTATTTTTAAGTAATTTGTTATAAATATATTCAGCTTTATCTTTAAAATCTACGAGTAAGAAGTTAGCATGAGATGTATATACGTATGCTCCTATGGATTCAAAGAATGTTTTTAACTCTTCCTTTGAATCATTAATTTCTTTTCTTATGTAATTTAAATAATTAATATCATCAAGTGCAGCAAGACCTGCTTTAAGTGCGTATGAATTTACGCTAAAAGGACTAATTACTTTTTTAAGATTTAATATATTAGCACTGCTGCTTATTATGTAACCTAATCTCATTCCGGCAAGAGCAAAATCCTTTGAGAATGATTTAACTATAAAAACATTATCATATTCATTAACTAATTTGCTGTATGATATTTGAGAATAATTAGCATATGTTTCATCAATTATAACAGCAGAGTCTTTTGCTTTTTCAATTATTTTTCTAATATCATTTTCGCTTACAACATTTCCCGTAGGGTTGTTCGGTGTTGCAATATATATAAGTTTTATCCGATTGTCACTAATTTCTTTTAAGAAACTGTCAATTGGAAAAACCCACTTTTCTTTAAATGATACTTTAATAATTGATGCATTTTGAATTATTCCATATATAACCGGCATGTCAAAGGAAACATCAAGAGTTAATATTGAATCTCCATCTTCAATATATGTTTGTATAATTCCTTGAATTGCTTCATCCGCACCATTTGTTAATTTTATGTTGTCAATTTTAAAGCCTGTCAAATCTGCAATTTTTTGAGAAAGTTCACCGTAAAAAGGGTAGAAGCTAATATTTGATGTATTACAGCAATTAAGTGCCTGAATAACTTTTTCAGAAGGACCATAATTGTTTTCATTACTATCAATTTTTATATCCCAATTTGATACAAACAAAGGAACATAGTATCCTTCCATATTCTCTACAGATTTTTTAGGTTTTAGCATATATATCACCTATTTTACATAGAAATCTGCATTAACATAAACTCTTACTTTAACTTTTCCTGGTTCAACAGGAGTTGATAAAGCTTCTTCAGATGCCGCATCTGAATTAAGAGCTTTTGATGAATAAAATCTTCCATTAGAAACCTGACTTTCTGTTGAACATGATGCATTAATATATTTAATTCCGTCAACAGAAGTTCCTATAGATTTTGCTATATTATCTGCTTGAACTTTTAAATCAGATAATAATTTAGGATATATTTCATTACATACAGACTTATCACTTTCATAAGAATAATATAACCCCTGTGTCCTGTTAGCACCGTTTGCAATTGCAACATCAATAAAAGAAGCAATTTTCTTTACATTTTTGGTTTCAACTGTAATTGAGTTTACAGCTGTATAATTTTTTATAACACGTTTTCCGTCTTTTGTTGAAGAGTATACAGGTACAACTGAAAAATTATTAGTTTTAATAACATCAGTATCAGGAGAAGTTACTGATTTAAGTGCAGTAATAATTTTTGTTGAAATCTCATTATTTTCTGAAGTTGCCTTCTGTGCATCAGGTGCGGTATTTTCTATAGCAAAAGTTACTTTTGCAAGATTTGGTTCAATTTCTACTGTTTTTGAAGCATTTAAAGATATATAGCCTGCATCTTTTTTTATTCCTGACATTGTTGCTGCAAAAGAATATTGATTTACAAATAGAATACAAAATACTATTGCTAAGCAAAATAATAATTTTTTCATTGTTATTTCCTCACTTCTTCTTTTTTCTCTCCGTTTTCTGCCGAAGTTCCGGCAATTATATTATTATCTTGTGCATCATTATCATTATTTAATGATGGAATAATGTTTTCTTCTTTTCTTAGTCCATTACTTGCTTGTAATGTACTATTTTCTGAATTTTTTATGAATTTAGAATTTCTATTAAGAATAATATTTTTGATTTCTGCTCTTTTTTCATCATCTAATTCTCTAAGAAATTTGGTTTCAGCCTGTTTAGCTCTTTCCATGATATCTTTTATCTGTTCCGGACTCAAACCCTGATATGAACCGAATCCAATTAATGGTCTTCTATTATTTAATGCGTATAAAGAAAGAGCAATAATAGCCCAAAGCATTATACCCTGATATATATTCATTTGTGCTACAGAATATGAGTCTTCAAATATAAAATTCCAGAGTTCCATGCAAACCCACCCGGGAGAAACAACAAATCCTGCAATTATACCAAATACAATAAATATCAGTGCAAATATTCCACGTATACCGTTTATAGTTATTACTTTAAAGTTTTTATTCATATATTGTTATTATCTTGACACAAAATATCAAAATCCCTTTCATTCAGTATTATAACATCTAAAGCAGAGGCTTTGTCAAATTTTGAACCGGGATTCTCTCCGGCAATCAAATAAGAAGTTTTTTTACTAACACTTGAAGAGACCTTACCTCCCAATTTTTTAATTCGCTCCTCAAATACTGACCTTGGAGCAGATAAAGTACCCGTTATAACAAATGTTTTACCATTGAATATATCTGATATTTTTTCAAAAGCACTTCCTTGGGGGGAAACACCAAAATTTTCTAATTTACTGAGTATAATTTTATTATTTTCATCATTGAAAAAATCAACAATACTTTTTGCTGCTTTATCACCAATCCCGTCAATTTTAGTAAGTGAGTCAATTGAGGCTTTTTTTATACTTTCAAGGTCAGGGAATTCATTTGCAATAATATCTGCAGTTTCTTTCCCTATATGCTTTATACTTAATGCTGTCAAAAATTTTGTCATAGATGGTTTTTTTGACGATTGTATTGCATTAAACAAATTTTCTGCCGATTTCTCTTTGACCAGATCAAGTTTCATAAAATCATCAGTTGTAAGACTATACAAATCCGCAAAGTCTTTAATAAGTCCTTTTGAAAGAAGTTTTTCAACAATTGATGAACCAACACCGTCAATATCCATTGCTTCTTTTGATGCCCAGTATTCAATCCTACCCTTAATTTGTGCAGGACAATTTTGGAAATTAGGGCAATAGAGAAGTACCTCGCCTTGAGGCTTAATTAACCTTGTATGGCAAAACGGGCATTCTTCCGGTGTATTAAATACTCCGTAATCTTCGTCTTCTTTTTTTCTTATAACTTTAGGAATTATTTCCGCAGCTTTTTTTATAAGAACAGTGTTTCCTTTGTTGATTTTTAAACGATTAATTTCATCAAAATTATGAAGACTTGCTCTTTTAACAATACTTCCTGCCAGTTTTACCGGAGATAAAATTGCAACAGGAGTAACAGCTCCAGTTTTTCCTACACTTAATTCTATATCTTCAAGCTTTGTCCAGACTTCTTCCGGTGGAAATTTAAATGCACTTGCCCATTTTGGGGCTCTTGATGTAAAACCGAGTTCATTTTGCTTATTCAAGTCATTTACTTTAATAACCAGTCCGTCTGTTGCATATCCGAGATTAAATCTTTCTGTTGACCAGTATTTACATAAATCTATTACAGCATCTATTCCTTTTACTAATTTATAGTTAGGATTAGTATTAAACCCGAGTGATGACAATAATTGTAGTGCTTCATAGTGAGTTTTAAATAAATTTGTATCATCAGAAATTGCGGTATATGCGAAAAAATGTAAGTCTCGAACAGCTGTTATTTTAGGGTTAAGCTGCCTTAATGAGCCTGCAGCAGCATTTCTTGGATTAGCAAATTCTTTTAATCCTTTTTCATAGTTTTCAGCATTTAGTCTTTCAAATGAAGAAATCGGCATATAAACTTCGCCTCTTACTTCAAGATTTATGTCAGATAAAAGTTTAGAAGGAATTCCTTTTACTGTTTTAATATTTTCGGTAATATTTTCGCCGATAATACCGTTACCTCTTGTCGCTCCGGTAATTAGTTCTCCTTTTTTATATGATAGTGCACAGGATAATCCGTCAATTTTTAATTCAACAACAAGTTCAATGTTTTTTTCTTCAGGATATTCCTTTTGTATTCTTTCATACCATTTTATTAAATCATCGTAATTGTTTGAATTATCAAGGCTGTATAAACGGAACTTGTGCTTATGTTCTTTAAATCCGCTTGAAATTTTATCTCCGACTTTCATTGTGGGACTGTCAGATGTTTTTAATTCCGGAAATTCTTCTTCCAATTTTTTTAGTTCTCTGAACAATTCATCATATTCAAAGTCAGAAATTTTTGGTGAATCAAAAACATAATATGCTTCATTGTTTTCTTTTATAATATCCCTTAATGCACTAATTCGGTTTTTTGCTTCTATAATATCCATAATAACCTGTTATATAATTTAATAAAATTGTTAACATATAGTATTTCATTTTATAATAAAAATTGCAATGTCTATAATTAATTGTATTGAAAAATTTAAAAAGCATAAAAGAGAACTTTATACAACGCCTTCGCACGGTCAAGGCTGTTTTGTTGCACCTGATTCATTAAAACTTCTAGGTAAAAAAATCTTTACATGTGACTTTTCTGAGATTGAAGGATTTGATAATTTAGCTAATCCAAAAGGAGTTATAAAATCTGCACAGGATTTTGCTGCAAAAGTTTATGATTCTAAAGCAACTTTTTTCCTTGTAAATGGTTCAACTTCAGGTATTATTGCAGCTATGTATTCTGTTTTAAAAAGAGGTGATAAAGTATTAATTGCACGAAATTGCCATAAATCTGTCTATAATGGTCTTGTTCTAACTGGTGCAATACCTGTATGGATAATGCCTAAATACAATAGTGACTGGGCAATTTTTGAAACAATTAATCTTGATTATCTTGAAGAAATGCTTAGTCGAAATAGAGATATCAAGGCTTTTATAATGACTAATCCAACTTATGAAGGTGTTATGTCTGATATATACAGAATTTCATCCGTTTGCAAAAAATACAATGTAAAACTAATTGTAGATGAAGCTCATGGTTCATTATGGAACTTTCATAAATCTCTTGGCACTCCCGCATTAATTCAAGGGGCTGATATAGTAGTGCAATCTTTGCATAAAACTGCTGGTGCACTTAATCCTTCTGCTCTTTTGCACATAAATAGGGACTCTGATATTGCACCAAAAGATGTTCAGAATTCGTTAAACCTTATTACAACTACTTCTCCCTCTTATCCTATTCTTGTGAATATTGAAAGTACTATAAAATATCTTTCATCCCAGAAAGGGAAATTTTATCTCTTTGATGTTATAAAAAATATAAACAGAATGCTAAGAAATTTAAAAGCAATACCTAACTTGGAAGTATATTCTTATAATAATGATATTTCTAAAATCCTGGTCAAAGTTACAAATATGACAGGTTTTGAACTTTCAGATATTTTGTTTGAACAATATGGTATTGAAGATGAACTTGCAAATGAAAAATCGGTATTGTTCCTTGCAGGGCTTGGAACAACAAAAGTTAAGCTGAAAAAACTTGAAAAGGCGTTGTTTGATTTGTGTTCGAAAAATATAAAAATCTCCCAGAACAGTCCTGACTATAATTCATATATCCCGACCGAACCACGTGTTAGATATATACCTTCATTAATATGGGGTAAACCATATAAAGAAATTGAACTAAAATATGCATTATCAAGAGTTTGTATGGAAGTAATCTGTGATTATCCTCCGGGTGTTCCTGTTTTATTGCCGGGTGAAGTTATTAAAAAAGAACATATTTATTATTTATCTGACAGGCAGAAAATAAAAGTGTTGTCGTAAGGAGGATTTGTGTTTCTAAACATATTTAAAAAACGGCAATATATTGACTGTCCATATATGAAGCATTCTCTGCATTTTTTTTATGACGAAATAAGAGCTTGCTGTACGAACATTCCCGGTCCTGTTTTTTATAAAGACTATAAAGGTGAATCAATAGATTGGGATTATATTTATAAACAAAGACAAAAAATAATAAAAGATAATTCTTCAATTTTCCGTAAAGATTTAATACCTGATACATGTAAAGGTTGTTGTGATATTTCTCATTTTATGACGGATAAAAAGCCGACTGAATTTAAAAATCAGATTGATAGAGTATATTTCCATAATTATATGTCTTGTAATGCAAAATGTACTTACTGCACATATTCATATATAAAAAGGGGATACAGGTATGAAGTTATACCTTTAGTTTCTTCTTTAATTGAAAAAAAAATTCTTTCTCCAAACGCACTTATATATATGAGCGGCGGTGAAATTACAATATCTATGGAATTTGAAGACCTTTTAAGCCTTCTTTTATCTTATCTCAACAGTCAGATTGAAATTTTAACTTCCGGTATTAAATACAGTAAATCTATTGAAAATGCTTTTATAAATAACAAATGCAGACTTCTCATTTCTCTTGACAGCGGCTGTGATGAGACATATTTAAAAATAAAGCGTGTTGACTGTTTTAATAATGTTGTTAACAATATTAAGTCATATATTGCAACCAGTGAAAATGCAAAGAAGATGATTACTTTAAAATATATAATTGTAGATAATTGTAATGATAATGTTAATGAAATAGAAAAATTTTTAAATCTTGCATCAAATCTCGGTATTGAAAATGTCAGACTTGATATAGATTATGAAAAATATAAATTTACATCTGATAAAAAAGTTCCTGCATATTATTTTAATTTATACAAAAAGTTTAATGAAATAGCTCTCCTAAGGAATCTTAATATACAAACATATTCACAGGTCGAGGAAATATTAAATAAGTGTGCTGAATAAATTTTTCTATTACTTTTTTAATTATATAATTATTTTGACATGGATAATATTTTATTAATTTTTTTCATATTCCTTAGAATAATTTCAAATCCCGCCGCAAATGCACTTCAAAAAAGTCTTTCACTTAATTATTCTTCAATTGTTATCAATATTTTTACGTACGCTTTTTTAAGTATTTTTTGTTTATTCAGAATTAATGAAATTTTTAAATACGATATATCTTTAACTTTTATTTTTCTTGTTATAACCTGTGGATTTTTATGTACACTTGGTATGATTTGTATGATAAAGGCAGTTAATATTGGCGAGTTATCAGTAATAGGGCCTATTAATTCATATAAAAGTATTATTAGTTTACTCATTGCAATGATTTTTCTAAAAGAAATTCCATCGTTTTCAGGTTTTATAGGAATAATACTTATAGCCTATGGCAGCTGGTTCTTTTTTAAAGGAGATGATAATCAAAAAATTTCAATAATAAAAAGAAAAGACATTCAATTTAGAATACTTGCAATGACTTTTACAGCAATTGAAGCCGTATTGTTAAAGAAGGTAATAATACTATCTTCTCCTGAAGTATGTTTTATATATTGGTGTTTTACCGGGTTTTTATGGTCTTTTATTTTACTTTTTCTTTTAAAAAAAACAATTGTCCTACCTTCTATAAAATCGATTGATAAAATTTTTATTATATCTGTTTGCTTAGGGATAATGCAATTTTCAACAAATTATGTATTTGAAAAAATTAATGTCGCTTATGCATTAAGCCTTTTTCAACTATCATCTATAGTTTCAGTTTTATTCGGCTATAAATTTTTCCATGAAAAAAATATTCTTTCAAAATTAATAGGAAGTGTAATTATGATTATAGGCTCATGTTTAATAATAACCGGAGAAACTTTTGTTAAAAGTTAATATAAATGACTTAACATATTAAGAAAAGATAAATCAATTATTATATACTTTAATTATGAAAAAAATATTTAGACTTTTAATAATTATATCTATATTATTTTTTGTTTTATTTACATTCCTATATTTATCATTTCTGTTTATTTTGCCTAAAATAATGACTTATAATAAAACAATTTCTGTTATATCCGAGATGATATATAAAAAAAGTGGAATAAAGACAGAAATAAATAATCTATATATTAATTCATATCCGGATTTAACTCTCAAAATATATATAGGAGAATTGAGCTTAAATCTCAATAAAAAAAATATATTAACGGGTAAAAATATTGAATCTTCAATTTGTTTATTAAATAAAAAAATAAAATTTCTCAGTATTGACTATATGTATGCACAACCCCTCAGTGTAAAAAAAATTATTAATAATAAGAAAAAAAGAAAAACACAGTTTAATATAGACTATCTTCCTGACCTATATATAAAAAATGGTGAAATAATTTTAAATGAAGATAATAATACTACAAAGGTATTTATAAACAATCTGAAAACTACAGTTTGTTCTGATAATTTCGAGAACAGAGTAATAACTTTTAATTCCGAATTATTTTCTTCACTAGCAAAAAACAAGGTAAAAATTGAAAATAATAATGGTATTTTTGTAAATAAAGATGAAATAAAAACTGAAAATTTAAATATTCTGTTTGATAAGTCACCTTTAAATATTAAAGGTAGTTATAATATTAAGAATAAAAAGTTTAATCTTAAAATATTAGGTTCTAATGTACCGGTTTTTGATATTGAAAATTCTGTTCTGTATTTTATGAAAAAAAAGAGTAAAAAAAGGATTTTCCTTGAAAACTTCACGAATTTTTCCGGAAAAACAGATATAAACATTGAAATAAAAAATAATGGAATTTTTGGAAAATGCAGGGTAGCAGGTTTAAGTGCAGATATTGAAAAATTTAAAATTCCTGTAAAGTTTGAACCTTTTTATGTTTATTTTTTTAGTAATAAAATCAGAGCGGAAGCTCACGGAAAAATTGGTGAAGAAAGAGTTTATACTGATTTTAATATGTCCGGTTACAGTAAAAAAGAAAGAATTATTTCCGGAAGAGTACATTCACTTTTAACTGATGACTTTGTACAAAAATATCTGCCGGATTTTCATATTACCGGCGGTGCAAATGCAAATGTAAGATACTATATTAAAAATTCAATTCCTCAAATAACATATATTATTAAATTGAGAGAAGACTCAAATTTATATTTTAAAAATGCCAGTCTTGATATGACAGATAAAGTAAGAAGAGTATTTGTAAGAACAAAAAAAGAAGGCGACAAATTATATATAACAGAATATAATTACGCATTTCAAGAAGGAACAAAGATTTCAACTATACTATCTGGAGAAGGACTTTTTGAAAAAAAACAAGGCAAAATGCTTCCTCAATATATTACCTGTAAAACAGAATATGAAGCTCCGGTGTCTGTTACAGGGTCATTTGGCGAAAAATTAGATGGTGGATTATTTACAGGTGATTTAAAATATGATTTCAACAAAAATCTTCTAACAGGAAAATTTAATATAAATGGTACAAAATATAAAGATTTTTACGTTGAAAATGCATCTATAAAGGCTGATGATAAAGATTTTAATATTAATGCATACGGCACATACTTAGATTCTGACTTTTCGAGCAGTATAAATATGGAAAATCGTTTTGAAGAAAAAGTTGTTATAAACGACATAAATTTATTTCTGGATAAATATGAAATAAGAAAAGGATGTGAAATAAAAAAATCCGGTACAAAATCGAAAATAAAAATTCCAAAAACTGTAAAACAGATTGACTTCACAGTAAAAAATGGAAGAATAAAAGTAAATAAGTTAACAAGAAATAAGATTTTAATTGAAAATATAGAAATCATTGGCAATTTAAAAAATAATATAGTTACCTTTAGCATCCCTGAAGTATTTTTTGCGAAAGGAATATTGCAGGCAAATGGTATATATAATATAAGAAATCACTCATCAGTTATAGATTTTAGAGCTTCGGATATTGATTCTAATTCAGTTGCATATATGATTTTTAATTTACCGGGACAAATTCAGGGTAAAGCTAATGCTACTTTAAAAGCAGAAACCAGGGATAATTTAAACTATATAAAAGCTAAAGCAAGTTTTTCAATTAAAAATGGTTATTTGCCAAAATTAGGAAGTACGGAATTTATAATAAAAGGGTCAAAAAAAAGTAAAAAACCGTTAAAAATACGTATATCAGACATTATAAATATTGATATATCAAAATCTAAAGCTTTAATGTCTGATATAAATGGTTGTTTTAATATTATTAATTATAAGCTCAATGATGTTGAAATATATTCAAAACAGAAATATCTTTCAATGTTTATAGAAGGGGACTACGATATAAAAAAAGAAAACGGTAATTTACAATTATGGGGTAAATATAATAAAACCCAACAAAGAAAGGTTAAAATATTGTTTATTCCGCTTTCTGTGATAATGAAGATTGTTTTTAAACCAGAAGATATGGTTGAATCATATAAAAATAAAATAAGATTAATTCCTTCAATAGAAGCAACTGAAGAAGAAACTGAAGCTTTCAAAGTGAAATTAACAGGTGACTTAAATAAAAAAGACTTAAAAGTTGAATTAAAAAGCATAAAGGATGATTAGATAAAGACGCTGAAAAATTTTACGTCATTTTTCTTCTTATCATATCCAAACATTTTAAAAAAGTTCCTCAGTGCTTTTTGAGCCTGTTCTACAGAATTTGACCATAAGTCAACAGCAACTGCATCTTTTCCCCAGGTGCTTGGATCACTTAATTTTGCATTTTTATCAAGTCCAATTAAACAAAAAGTGTGACCTTTATTCGGAAAACTTGAATTCTTACGGTATATCTCCATAGAAACAATTTTATTTGCAATACCTTGATTATTCATTTGGTCGCTTAAAAGTATTGCTTGCTCTCCACAATTGGCAGCACCGGTTTTAGCTACAGCATACTTGACAGCCTCGTAACTGTCATGACCTTTTCTTTTTTCAAAATCAACAATATCTCTCATTTTAAGAATCTTTTCACCCAGTATTTCCTCAATTTTAGGATTCATTTTTGCAGAGAATGTTGAGTACCTTGAATTAGATAAAAATCCATACGGATATGCTTTTCTAGTATCAAGCAGTACGTGGCGACCTAAGTCAATATTTTCTTTTAAACCACAAAATGAGACCAACAAACTTACCTCCTGAATTATTAAAACAATTGAGACTAATTTATTGCTATATTTGACCAATGAATGCAAAAATATTATACACAATTTTATTTAATAATTTAATACTTCAAAATATTGACTTAATACAATAATGTTGTATCTTGATAATTAGCTGAGATATTTAGGAAATGAGGTTATTATGAATAATAAAAAAATTGCTTTTATAGGTGCAGGGAAAATGGCCGGGGCAATAATAAAAGGGTTAATTAATTCTGAGACCTTTAAATCTGACGAAATTTATGCAGCTGAAGTAAATGTAAATACTGCCTGTAGCGTTAAAAAAGAATTTAATATAACTGTATCTCAAGATACAAAAGAAATAATCAAAAATAAAGATATAATACTAATTGCTACAAAGCCTTTTGCAGTTGCTGATGTATTAAATTCAATAAAAGACGATATAAATAAAAATCAGTTAATTATATCGATAGCGGCTGGAGTTACATTCGAAAAAATTGAAAAAATACTCGGCAATGATAAAAAAATTATAAGAGTTATGCCAAATACGCCGGCTCTTTTAAGTTCAGGCATGAGTGCTATATGCAAAAACAAATGTGCATCTGAAGAAGACATTAATTTAGTCAAAGAAATATTTTCTAAAGTTGGGAAGGTTATTATTTGCGAAGAAAAAGATATTAACGCAATTACAGGTGTTTCAGGTTCCGGTCCCGCTTTTTATTATTATATAATAGATAACATTGCAAAAGCAGGGGAAAAACTCGGTTTAGATTATACAACATCCTTGCTATTATCAGCCCAAACCGCACTGGGTGCAGCAAAAATGATAATGGAAACAAACACTACACCAGAAGAATTGATTGCTGCTGTAACGACTCCCGGAGGAACAACAGCTGAAGGGAACAAAGTACTCACCGAAAGTAATATTTCAGATATTTTGTATGAAACTGTCAAAAAAACAGCAGAAAAATCTGAGCAAATGAGTTCAATTAAATAAAATCAAATCCGCCATTATTTTCGCAGATATTTCCGGCAAATCAAGATTGGAAATCTTTCTTAGTTCTGTATGCTCCAATTTATATTTAAGTCTTATTTTTTGTTTCTGCAAGGTCTTTAAGAAAAACATGAGCCAAGTAGTGTAATCCGGATTATTATTCAATGTCATTTGAGTTTGACGTAATGCTCTGTAATATGCTTCTTTTTTATCCTCAATAATTGACTCCATAGAACTATATGGAATATATTTATAACCTGCTTTTAGTAGTAACAAATTGGTTATAGCTCTGGATAATCTTCCGTTACCATCTTGAAAGGGATGAATAGCAAGAAAATTTACAACAAAAATACCTATAACTATCAATGGATGATAAAATCTATCTTTAAGATTTTTATTCGTCCATTCTACCAGTTCTTGCATTTTTAAAGGTGTTTCAAATGGAGTTGCTGTTTCGAATACAATCCCTAATTCTTTTCCATCATTATCATAAGCAGCTACTGCATTTGATATTTTTTTATATTCACCTTTATGCTTTTCATCCTTTAATGAATATTCAAGTAATATTTTATGTAATTGCTTGATATAGTTTTCTGATAAAGGAATAACTTCCCAATCTTCAAAAATTGTATCTGCAAGTTTTGCATAACCTGCAACTTCTTCTTCATCACGGTTTGCAAAAGATTGCTTATTTATTCTAGATAGTAATTCTTCAACTTGCTTATCAGATAACTTATTCCCTTCAATACGATTTGAAGAACCTACACTTTCTATTGTTGCGACTTTTTTCAATGCGAAAGCATCTGACTATTAAATTTTATATCTAGATTTTCAAATATAAAATACCTAATTAGACCTAATAATATATTTTTTTACCTAATTGTCAAGATGTGATATCTTGCAAAATATATTTTATTCTTACTTTTTCTATTTTTAGACATAAGATTGTAACATCTATTTCCAGAGAAAACAAAAAGTCTAATAAATATTCCATTAGGTCAAAACATGCACTGCAAAAATTTTTACAAAAGGACTCTTTTTATTAGCCAAAAGAGAATTTTTGGTTATATCACGAAATATCTTAAAAAAATCACAAAAAGAAATTCACTGTTTTTATGTAAAACACGCAAGCCGCGGGATCCTGACATAAAAAAGAGACCTTCGTCGGTCTCTTCCTTTTAAATCTGGAGACGGAGAGATTCGAACTCTCGTCCGGAATGGGATATAAACCTGCATCTACGAGCGTAGGCCTGTTATTCTCGATAATACTATGGCACGAACCAATCCTATAATATTACCAAAGCAGTTTTAACTGATACGCAGTTTGAAAGTATTACTTGATCCGGCTACTTTCATTACCGGATTGCAGCTTGCATACTGGCACTATATCAAACGGCAAGCTGGTCTGACATAATGGCTGAACTGCACTTATGCAGCAAGAGCTCTAACTCTTGAGAAATCAGCTTTTACTACGTTGTTTGTAGCGTTTATTTTAATTTGCTTGTTGATAACTCAGAACAGCACTGAGACTCGCAGCCTGATTACACCAATCCACCCGTCAAATCCATAACGTCCCCATTTTTAATTTTCAATGTTCTGTATTTTTATTATTACAGAATATTTTTTCAATTTCAAGCTTCAAACAAGCCTAATCCTTTTAGTCGTTGAAGTTTTTCGTCAGTAGATTTTCCATTTAATACTCTGTCTAAAAGTTTAGATGATAAAATTTTATTGAAGTATTTCCCTTCATTAAAGGCAACATTAGCTTTTTTCATCGCTTTAAGATACTTACTTATAATTTTATCGCTATATAATGCAGACTCTATTTTTTCATCTGTAAATGAAGGATTTTTTTCGAGATTTATAGCAAACATACCGTCTAGTAATGCAAATAAAACTTCTCCAAATTGAGTGGATTCTTTATTATATCTATCAATTATATCAACGAAATTTATGCTTTTTCTATCTTCATCTATCAAGAAATTATACGGATTACAACAATCTATCTCATAATTTCTTTCTGTTATATATGCTATATCGGATATGCATTTATCGAAAGCTTCTTGAGGCATTTCTGAAAGACTTTTAAGTGATTTCAAATGTATATTGACATTTACTTCATTTATCTCATCCGACGATGAAAACGGTACACCGTAGGATTTTCCTGTTTGTCTTTTTAAAATGTAATAAACAGAAGAATAATTTTTCCCGCATGGTATATTAATTCTTGCGATACACTGTCCTATATTTAATTCCGGAGATATATCTTCAACTTTGACGATTTCAGTTTCAGACAGACTAACAGGTATAATATCTGCACGATTGTACTTTTTTATAACCCATTTATCTGAATCGGGAATTTCAAATGTTGAACCTTCAAAACCAGAACCTAAAATTTTTCCGCTAATGTCTGCAATATCCTTCACTCTTGTGACAAAAGCAGTTCTATCTGACCAATCTTTAAAGCTTTCAAACGACATATCTTTAGAGTTGTCACTATTTTCTTTACCGAATGAAATGTTGCGTTCAAATACATCTTTTGAAAGAATTGATAGTTTGCACGATTTTATGCTTTCACTTGCCTGTAATAGTGTGTTTTGTTTAAGATTCTCTGACAGCTTAATGTTTTCTTTTTTGCTGTAATATTTATTTCTTAATTCGCAGATTTTCATATATTTACATCCTGTTTGTTTTAACTCTAAACTTTAAAAATTTTGTTACTCTTATTATTTTTTTCAAAGTTTTGTAAACAATACTTGAGAATTAGTTCTACAGGGTTATATTTTTTTAAAATTTATGCTATAAATACTAAAGTAAATAAATAAAAAGAATTGGAGGATATATATGACAGTAGGTTCATTTGTATTTATGTTACATTCGCACCTTCCTTTTTATAGAAAAGCTGGTATGTGGCCTTTTGGGGAAGAAAATTTATATGAATGTATGTCAGAGACATATGTGCCATTATTAAATGCAATATCAGAATTATATGAAGAAGAAGGTATTAAAGCTAAATTAACTGTTGGCATTACTCCAATACTTGCGGAACAATTAAATGATGAACATTTAAAAGAAGGATTTATAAAATACTTAGACTCAAGAATTGAGGCTGTATCAAAAGATCTTGAAAGGTATCCTGACCCTAAAGTAGAACATTCACAGCATTTAAAGTATCTTGCTAAATATTATTTTGACTGGTTTAATCATATAAAAGATTCTTTTATAAACAAATATAATAAAGATTTGATAGCAGCGTTTAGAAAATATCAAGACCTGGGTTGTATTGAAATAACAACATCCGGAGCAACACATGGATTTTCTCCACTTCTTGCAACTGATTCAAATTTAAATGCACAGTTTAAAGTAGGTTCTGATACAACAAAAAGATTGTTCGGTAAGAAAGCAAAAGGTGCTTGGCTTCCTGAATGTGCATACAGGCAAGGATATGAATTTACAGGTAAAGACGGAAAGAAAAAGTGGAGACCAGCTATTGAAGTTACCCTTCAAAATAATGGCATTGAATATTTCTTTACAGAATCTCATGTTATAGAAGGCGGAAATTCTGTAGGAAACAGAAGAGTTGTTGGCATATATGGAAATATAGAATATATTCCACTTCCACAAAGAGAAGCTACCGGTTATGATACATTTTCTGCATACTGGCTTCCTGATGCACAGGTAGCTGTTATGGGTAGAAACGATAGAGCAGGTTTTCAGGTGTGGTCTGCTGCTGACGGATATCCGGGAGATGGATGCTACAGAGAATTTCATAAAAAAGATGATAAATCCGGTATGAATTATTGGAGAATTACATCTCCTAAAACTGATTTGGGTGACAAAATGCTTTATGATCCTGTTCTTGCTATGAATCAGGTTAATTCAAATTCTGACCACTATACTACTCTTATATATCATTTGTTAAATGATTACAAGAAAGAAAAAGGCAAAGAAGGTCTTTTGATGGTTTCTTTCGATACTGAATTATACGGTCACTGGTGGTTTGAAGGTATAGAATTTATTAAGCAAGTTATAAGAAAAATGAATAATTTTATACCTGAGATAGAAAGATTAACCGCAGGTGAATATCTTGAAAAACATCCGCCGGTTGATACAATTCAAATTCCTGAAAGTTCCTGGGGACAGGGAGGCCACTTCTATGTATGGCTTAATCATCTTACTGAGTGGATGTGGCCTATTATTCATGCTTGTGAAAAAAGAATCATTAATATTGTATCTAAATATGAAAAAGTCCCTGAAAATCAACTATTATTAAGGGCATTAAACCAGCTCGCAAGAGAAAATTTATTACTTCAAAGTTCTGATTGGCCTTTCCTTATTACCACTTGGCAGGCTAAAGACTATGCTACTGACAGATTTATGGAACACGTTGAAAGATTTGAAAAAATTGCTGATATGATTGAATCTGAAAATATTAATGATGAAGAATTAAAGAAAATTGAATCTATTGACAATTGTTTCAGTGTCATTGACTACAGAGTATACCTTCCTATTGAAGAAGGTGTAATTCCTCAGCAAGAAGCAAAACTTGCCCCATTATATAAATAATCTAAAAAAGTGGTTAAGTATAAAAGAAGAGGTAATAATTATATTATCTCTTCTTTTTTTAATTTATCTGCAATAATTTCAGCAATTTCTATGTCAATAGGATATGTAATTTTAATATTATACATTGAACCATCAACCACATATATATCAGACAGGTTATATTTCAACACCAAACCACAGTCATCGGAAAAATTATATAAAGAGTCTTTAACTGCAAGTTCGTGTGCACTTTTTATTATGTTAATATCAAAGCATTGAGGAGTTTGGCATCTTTTTAAAAATTTTCTTTCAGGGATATTTTTTATTATATTTTTATCATTTATCTCAAATATTGTATCTGATGATTCAACAGCAACATTAACAGCCTTATAAAAATTAAGAGCCTCAATACAGTTGTTTATAATTTTTTGTGAAATAAAAGGTCTGACACCATCATGGATTAATACTTTAGCATTAGTGTCCTTTATTGAATTAATACCGATATATGAGCTTTGTTGTCTTGTTTCGCCGCCTTCAAGAACATTTATTACTTTTTTAAACCCGGATTTTTGTATAATGTTTTTCGTTAAATCTATATATAACGGATTAGATACAACAATAATTCGGTCAATATTTTTATTTTTTTCAAACGCTGAAACAGAATATTCAAGAATTGTTTTACCGGAAATTTTAACAAATTGTTTAGGTATTTTAAGTCCTGTTCTGCTGCCTGTTCCTGAAACCAGTATTATTGCGTAATTAATCATAAGTGCTTTCCCTCTTTGTAAGTTCATTAATATATTTATTTCTCATCTCTGTAAAGGGATTCTTAGAATATAAAATATAAAAATCCGTCACATAGTCATATCCAAATTCTTTTAACATTGCAGCATACTCTTTAAATACTTCTTTATCACTGCGAAAAATATATCTGAATTCATCTTCTTCATTATTATAATATTTTTTATATATTGCAACATAAAAATTTTCATAATTACTAACTTTATTCTCCTCCGAGGCAAAATGTATATTGCCTCTTCGATTAAAGAAATGATTTTCTAATGCATAAGATACAGGATATTTTATAATTTTATCTTTAATAGTATATAAAATAGTTAATTCTTCAATGCGATATGCCTGTACCTTAATTTTTTGAAAATAACTAATATATTTATTGTAATTTAGATAACCGTATGCCGCATAAGATGTATTTAAAACTATAAAAAGTATTATAAATGATATTTTTTTTATAATATTTGGTTTATAAAAATACACTCTGCCGAGTATTATTAAACAAATAGCAATAAGAATATCAGTATATAAAATAACAAAAGATGTTTTTAAAAATAAAAAAAATTCTGATGTTAAGTTAATAAATAAAATTGAGCTAAATAATGTTGTTAGTACTCCGAATAAAATCGAAAAATTAAAGAAGACAATTTCTTTTCCTTTTTCCTTGTCAAATTTTAAAACTAGAAAAGAAAAAAGAAATATTAAAATAAAATATATTAATTTGTCAAATATTACAAAATAAGAGAAGCTTTTAATAAACAATTTAAAATATATAAAAATATTTTTAAAAGAATCAATAAATGAATATTCATAGCTTGCAATTGTATTACCTGAAAAGAAGTCAGAGAATAAGATAAAAACAAATATACCGGCGAAATAAGAAATAAATATTAGATAATTTTCTTTAAAAATATTGATTGCTTTCTTTTTGTATAAAATAAGTAAAAAGGTTAATACAAAAAGGGAAGTTAACATTAAAAATTCATTCCAAAAAGAAGTAAGAAAAAAAATAAATGAATACAAATATACTTGTTTTTTATCTAACTTAAAATTATTAATAAAAACCTTATACAATAAAAAAATAAAGAGAAAAAAAGGGATTAATCCGAGCGTATATTCTGAAACAACAGTATATTCTCTAAATTGTGAAAAGACAAGAGGATAAGAATTTTTTACAAATGAAAGACCTATTGGCAGGCAAAATAGCAAAGACGAGAATATTAACAAAAATCCTGTTTCAAAATAGCTGAAAATTGATTTTTCTTTGTAATTTCCGAGAAAAAAACAATAAGAAAAAACAAATAAAAGAATAATATATATAACTGTAAAAATAGTAGATCCCAATCCAGCTCTAAAATCATTCGGATGTAAGTTAAATAAATCCGGCAAAAAATTATTTAACAAATATCCGATTACCTGACCGGGAATTCTTCCATAAGAGTTAAAAATATTAAATTCAAACGGCATGAAAATATCATGCATTATCATTACAGAATTTTTTTGAAGTAGTTTTATAAAAAAGAATATAATTAAAATAATAAATATATTAAATAAAAAAAATAAATTTTTTCCTTTTAAAATTTTTTCCATAACTACCTAAAATAATTGATTATTCTTGATTGATAATTACTCCTTGAACTTCCTTTTGAAGATTTAAAGAATCCTGAAGGCTGTTTTTTAGTTCAGCAGCAGTATTAGCATTATAAAATTTACCAGAAGTAACGAGAGCAACACATTTTAATTGATTATTAGCATCTTGATCTCCAACAGCAAGAGCTATAACATCAACTCTTATGTCATCTCTGTATTTCATTAAATCAATAACAAAATCGCAAGGGCTTTCATCGCAATTTTCTCCGCCGTCACTTATTAATATAATTCTTTTTTTTGAGGTTGTATCAGTAAAGTCAAAAAAAGCAGCCTGTTTAAGAGAAAATGTAATAGGTGTCCAGCCTACAGCATTTATAGAACTTAATTTTGTATAAATATTTACAGTATTACCAGATTGAATAGGGGATATTAATTCAGAAGCACTGCAGCTTTGCTTTGGAGTAAAACCGGTTTTATGACCATATACTCTTAACCCAACATGAGTATTCGGCGGAATCAATGATAATGTTTCTTTCATTGTTGAAAGGGCAATATCAAGTTTTGTCCTATATCCTAACCTTTCATTCATACTGTTTGAAAAATCTACAATGAATAGAATTTTTTCAGGAGAACCATCATTATTATTTCGGGGTTGAAAATTATAATTTTGCGGTGTTGAATACGTAAAATTTGCTTCTGCCGAGACACTCAAAGAAGACAAATTAATAAACAATAAAGAAAAAAGTATATATAATATTTTCTTTTTCATGATACACTCGTAAACTGATATTTTTATACTAGCAGAAATTATATAAAGTGTCATTATCCTAAAGGTTTTTTATATATCAAATTCAAACGCATAATTATTATATTTAATAGATTTATTATAGAAATTAGTATTTTCAAAATTTTTTATACTGCCAGGTTTAAAATAATATTCATCTGAAACATTTGTCTTTGGGGCTTTAGCTGTGGTTTCAGGCTTGTAATATGAATTAAAAGAAGTATCAGCCGTAATTAAATCTTTTAATTTTACGCTAAAATTACCGGGGTCTTTTATATTATAAAATTCTCCGTTTGCAAATTTTGCAATGCAAGATAATTGTGAGTATGCGTTTTCTTCAAGTGTTATTCCTATTACATCAATTCTTATATCATTTCTTGTTCTCATTAAATGTTTTATAAATTCACAAGGATCATCACCACAATTTTCTCTGCCGTCAGTTATTAAAATAATATGTTTTAATGAATTTGGTATATTAAAATCAAATTGTACAGCCTGTCTGAGAGAATAACCTATAGGAGTTGCTCCTTTTGGATTATACATAGATAATTTTTCAGATATATTACTTACATTATTGCTATTTATAGGAACAACTAGCTGAGATGCAGCACAAAGTCTATTTCTATAACTCAATAATTGAGAATCATCATCACTAAAAGATAATGATGAATCATCTGTTATTCCAAAGACCCTTAGTCCTATCCTGGTATTATCCGGTAAATCTGATAAAATCGAATTTAGAGAATCTATAGCGTGGAAAATTCTTGTTGAATATCCGAAAGACTTACGCATACTGGCAGAATAATCAACAATAAAAAGAATTTCTTTGTTACTAACAGATTCTGCATAATTATTTGAAGGCAGTTCATTATATGTACTATATGAATATCTTCCGTCAAAATTTTCATAAGAATAAACATTTTTTGTTATAAATAGTATAGATACAATAACAAAAAATATACATAGAATAGTTCTTAATGCTTTTTTCTTCATATAAATACCTGTAAAAAGTTTAGCAAAAATTTTTGTTTGTGTCATTATTGAGTTGTTTCAAACATAAAATTTTTGTATAAAACTCCGGGTTTAGAATTTAAAATATTTGTTTTTTCAAAATTATATTTTATCTCAGGGAAAAATGCAGAAAATGCTGCTTGCATTTCACTAGGAGTAGTTACTAATTTAATATCTCCACTTGAAGCATCAGACAAACATTTAAGCTGTATAAAATCTTCAGGTTTTACATTTATTGCAATAATATCAATTTTTATATCTTTTCTGTAAGTTGTAATTTCTCTGATATAAGCACAAGGATCTTTATCACAGCTTTCTGCACCATCAGAAATAAGAATTATGTGTTTTGGATATGCCTTATTCGAAAAATCATTAGTAATTGCAGTAGCAAGACTAAAAGTTAAAGGAGTAGTTCCTAATGGAATTATACTGTCAAGACTTTCGGTAATACTACTGAGATTATTTCTCATAATAGGGTTAATAATTTCTGTAGCCTTACATAAGTTATCAGGATTTTGAATATATTTAAAAATATTAGAGTTAAGCTGCATTCCTATAATTCTAAGTCCAATTTTCTTAGATGGATTTGTTCTTGAAAGAACATCTTTTGCAGCATCAATAGCCATAATATATTTTGGTGTACCATCTATTTCTTCAAGCATACTTACAGATGAATCCAAAAGTATAAGGACTTCTTCTTCAGCTTTTACCGGCAATATGTTAAATAGTAAGAATAATGATAAAAAAATTATAAATAAAGATTTGCTCATAATAATATAAGTTTAGCAAAAAATCTATATAATGTCATATAAAATAAAAAAGGAAGCTTAAAGCTTCCTTTTTTATTTTATAAACCTTTTAGCAACCTATGCCTAACATTTTTTTATACCAACTGAATGTTTCAATATCACATCCGTTAAAGGTTGTTTTTAAAGATTGCATTTTTAAATATTTTTCAAATTCTTCTGTAAATTTTGAAGTAATTTTTGATGAATTTTTAGTTAAATCAGTAGCTGTGTTTGACATAGGGAAACCTCCATTTAAATTATTACATTTATAAGATGCTTAAAAAGCGAATTATACTATTATAATAACATTTTTGTATTTAGTTTTCATTCTGTACAATAAGGCAGTTTTAAAAATATGCCTTTATATTTGAGTTATATTATTGTAAAATTTGTTTAAATAAATTGTTTTTTTAAACATAAAAATTACCTGTAATCCGGATTTATGGATAACCATTGATATTGTTGTTTTGATTGAGTAGAAGGAATATCAACAATGAAAGTTCCGCCGTACCTGCCTCTACCAAAAGTAATATAGCCTTGTTCGGCAATTGAATTTAGTGCTTTTCTTATTGTATTAGTACTTACATCAAATTTTAATGATAAATCTTTCATTGAAGGAAGTTTATCTCCTGGATTATAGTTGCTGGAAATTAAGTTAATAATTTTATCTTCAATTTTTTGATAGCTGTAAAAGGCAGCATCATCAGCACGGGAAAATATTGAATTTTCTCTTAAGGGTTCAAAAACCGGTTTTAGAGGATTTTTTGCGAGGATTGTACCGTATCTGCCTCTTCTGGAAATAAGAATACCTTCATCATTCAGCTTTTTTACTGCATCATGTATAGTTTTTATACTAACATTTAAAGATTTTGACAGACAATCATGAGATGGAATTTTATCTCCTACAGAAAAGTTTTTCGACAAATAATCCTTTAAATCATCTGTAACTTTATGTACGAGAGTATCAGACGATAATATATTTATAGACTTCATTTCACTGTATATTAATGAAGGATATTTTATAAGTATCCAATTTGAATCGTTTCCTCTTGTTTGTCTTGATTCAATTATTCCTTCATTACAAAGATATTCATAAGCCAATCTTGTTGTATTTTGTGATATACCGAGTATTTCAGACATTTTTCTAGTTGATGGAATAGATTTATTTAAAAGTAAATCTTTTTGAATAATATATTTTTTTATAGCATATACTGTTTTATCTCTTCTTGAAGTAGATTTTCTGATATCAGAGATAGGATTTGTAAAATTTGAAATCATAGTACCAATTTTTTGTTTAGATTTTAAATAACCCTCATCTTCAACATACCTGATTGCATTTTGAACTGTACCAACGCTTACTCCTAAATAATCAGATATATCTGATTTTTTTGGAAGGATATCATTTTCTTTTATTAAATTATTAGAAAAAGCCGATTTTATCCAGTTTATAATCCACTTTTTTATTATTGAGTCCTTTGATTCAAATGTTGAAGAGAAATTTGGTATTTCAGCAGGCAGCTCATCTATTTGTATTTTCCTTTGTTCAATATTTGTATCAGACATAAATCCTCCGATTTTTTTATTTATTATAAGTCAGATTATTATTTTTTTTGTTAATATTTTAAATAAGTTTAATATTTCGTAACTTTAATAAATAAATTTATCATTAAATTTACACAATACCTTCTTTAATCGCTTTAACTGCAGCCTGAGTCCTGTCATCAACAAGAAGTTTTTGAATAATATTGCATACATGTGCTTTTGCAGTATGCTCACTAATATATAGTTGATTTGCTATTTCCTGATTTGATTTTCCATCAACAACCAGCTTTAAAACTTCGTACTCTCTCTGTGTTAGATTAGAGTGTGAATTTCTAAACATAGCTCTTGAAGTTTTTTTCTGCGGAATTATCTTGTCAGATTTCTCTCTTAATAGAGGTACTATTTTAGGGTCAAGCCATATAGCACCATCATTTACCGTTTTTACAATGTAAGTTAATATGTCTGTATTAACATCTTTAATTATATATGCATATACTCCGAGTGATAACGCTTTTAATATATCTTCTATATTATTGTCAGAAGAAAGAATAATTATTTTAGAATTAATATCTTCATCTTGAATTGCCTTTATAACCTTTAATCCTGACATATCAGGAAGCATAATGTCAAGCATTATGATATCCGGATTGTATTGTAATGCCTTATTTACAGCGTCTTTACCTGTTTCAGCTTCAGCAACAACTTCAAAGCCTTGCGACTCTTCAAATAGAGTCCTTACTCCCACTCTGATTAGTTTGTGATCTTCAACAAGCATTAACTTTATTGTGTTAATGTTCATTTCAGCCTCCTAACTAATATTAAAAGTTTAGAACAAAACAAAAATCCCGCATAAAATTTTTATTTCGACTAATTAATTTTTTTTATAAATGATAAAATAAAAAATTTATCAAATAAAAATTTAAATAAAAATTTTTTAGTATATTTTTCTTTAATATAATTCTAATAGATATATAACTATAATCTTTTATTAATAATTATATCGATAGGAAATATAGTTATAATATTATTTTTTTAATGATTTCAAAAATTTAGTAGAAGAAACTCTTGATGAAGTATTCTGCTCTAATTTTCTGTTAGAAATAATTTCGGAGGGAGAAAGATTCAAATTTTTATCTTTATATGTAATACCACATCTTGTATTTATTAGGTTTAAATCAAAGTCAGAAAGCTTAAAATTAATATTTTGAGGATTATTGCTCGCAATAGTACCTGAATCAACATTTTCAATAAAAGTTTTTCCAACAAATAAATTTGAATTTAATAGAGCAGCTCTAAATGGAGTTGATTTTGAATATGAAACAATTATAGAGTTATAATTTAAATGAGAAGAAAGTTCTTTTATAAAATCTTCACTCCAAAGACAAGGGTCCTTTTGAGGAGAGAAGCCGTCGAGGAAGATAATGTCATAAATTGTATCAGTTTTTTTAATGAAATTTCTTGCATCGCAGAATTCAAAATTTAACCTTAAATTCTCATATTCATTTAAACTAGAACGTTTGTTCATGCTTGTCGATATATACTCATAATATATATTATGTAAAAAACGTTTATTTTGACAATGCAGGTTGTTTTTATAAGGCAAGTTTTTAATAAAGTTGATAAAATATGATGTAAAAGGTAAAAAAAATGAAAAATTTTCAGGAGTATAATACAATTTTAAGCATAAAATGATTTCATCCATTGTTATTCCATTTTCTAATAATTGATTTAGTATTTTTAAATTTATACTTTCATTGAATAATGAATCAGAAATAAAGGGTGCAAGAATTGAAAGTTCCTTATTTTTATCAATACAATCAATATTTGCTTTAACATCATCATTAATACTTGATATTAATGCTTTTGTATTATACAAAATACCCGAACATATATCTAAAACATTTATATTATTTTTATTTGTTAAAATATTTTTTAAATTTATCGGATAAATAAATTTTTCAAAAGCTTCTTTAAGTGCACCGGTTTTTGAATGGTAAATATCTTTTACTAAATTATTATATAGTCCTGTAGAATTGTCTGCCGTTTTGTAAAAAATTAATTCATTCATATTTGTATTATATTATAATAATTTAATTTTTACTTATATCTGGTCGATATATAATTATAACCCTATATTATTATAGTTATATATCTTATAGAAATAATATATAAAAAAGTTTAAAAATTTTGCTAATAAAAAAAAATTATATTAATATAAAAAAATGATTAAAAAATTAAAATATGATTTAGTTGTCTTCGGTGGCGGTACTTCAGGAATTGCTGCAGCTTATATTGCTTCAAAACTAGGAATAAATACGCTGCTTATAGAAAAATCTGATGTATTAGGTGGTGCTATTACTCAGGGGCTTGTTATTCCGTCTATGAAAGTTAATACTGAAAATATAAATACTGATTTCTTCAATGACTTAAAGACTTTTGCCGATAAATATAATGCAAGACACACGTATATTGACGGAAACGAAGCATGGTTTAACCCAGAACTATTGAAAATTGTCTTTGATGATATGCTTACATCTGTTAATTGCCCTATTCTATTCTCTTCTGAGCCGTGTTGTATAAAATATTCCTCTAAAACCGGCATTTTTAACTCTGAAATATCGCACAAATTATTATCGTTATATATTGAATCGAAATATATTATAGATGCAACTGCACAAGGAAAAATTTTTAAATTACTAAATTGTGAATTTCAAAATTCTGAAAATAAATTTCAAAATCCTGGTTTAAGATTTATTATGTCAGGTATTAATATAGAAACGTTCTCAAACTGGCTGCTTGAAATTGATAAAGACATAAATGTAACAACAGTTGAAAAAACAGATAGAGGTATATATCTTTCAACCGCTTACACATGGGATATATCAAGAAAATGGGCATTAGCACCTTTATTCAAAGAAGCTGTCAGGTTAAAAGTACTTGAATACTCAGATACAGCTTATTTTCAGGTATTTTCTATACCTAAAATGCCTGATGCTCTTGCCTTTAATTGCCCGAGGATTATTTTTAAAAACAATGGAGATATTAATGACCCATTTGTTTACTCATCAGCGTTAATTCAAGGCAGACAGCGAATTATAAGAATCGCAGCTTTCTGCAAGAGATTTTTACCTGGGTTTAAAGATGCATATATTTCAAATATATCTGACATTCTCGGAATAAGAGAATCAGTTAGAATAAAAGGCAAATGCATAACAAAATATAGTGATTTATTATCTGACAAAATACCTTGTAATCCTGCACTTGCTTGCGATTATCCTATTGATATTCATTCTGATAAGCCGCAAAATGATAAACTTATTTTCTCCAAACATACCTATTATTTACCAGTAGAATCCTTAATTTCCTCAAAATTCGATAACCTTTATGCGACAGGAAGAATATTAAGTGCAGATTTTGAAGCACAATCAGCTCTTAGAACACAACAGAGTTGTTTTTCGATGGGTGAAGCCGCAGCTAAAGACATATATAAAAAATTAAATCATTAATCTAAATAGAAAGCTGTTACAACCTTGTGAGAATCCTCAGCGTGCTTAATAGCTTTATGAAGAGTATTTGATGTATGTGACAGAAAACAAATCAATTGCTGACACTCATCAATAATTTCTCTGTTACATATACGGCTTGCATCAGCAAGAGTCATCATTGATCTGTCCGGATGCTCAATTATATTTGGCACACCTATTAACTGGTCTTGGACGTCAGATGGCTGCTGTCCAATTGTTTGAGGCAGAATTACTCGCAATTTATCAGGATTTGCTTTCATTGCACCTCTTATTGTCGCAGCATTTGTACCAGACGAGCCACCACTTGTAATTACTGTATTTCCTTGTATTACAAGTGCATAAGATAAAATTTCAATAATTTGTTGATGAGTTATTGGAAGATTTCTGCTACCAATTATTGCAACTTTTTTTGCTGATTGCTGTATCGTTGCCAGTTCCATAGCCAGTGCATCCATTACATTCGGGTCATTTGATTTGACCATGTCAAGATCCTCATCAATAGGAACCATAATTTGTTGTTCGTTTTTATTCTCGTCTGACATATTTTTTCCTAATTTAGCTAAATAAATATTTTTATAATATAATTTATAATAGCATAATTTTAAAAAAATAAAAGGGGATATGTCAAATATTTTAGAGGGATTAAACAGAGAACAGAAGGAAGCTGTTCTTCAAAAAACAGGTACTGTACTTGTTTTAGCCGGTGCAGGCTGTGGAAAAACAAAAGTTTTAACTACAAGAATTGCTGATTTAGTTAATAGCGGTATTTCTCCTTACGAAGTTCTGGCGGTTACTTTTACAAATAAAGCTGCAAAAGAAATGGTACAAAGACTTTCAGCTTTAATTGGCGAAGATAAAGCAAAAAAAATGTGGATTGGTACTTTTCATTCAATTTCAGGCAGAATTTTAAGAACTGATATTGAAGAATACTGTGGAGAGGATAATGAAAAATACACTAAAAACTTTGTTATATATGATGATACCGATTCAATGACAATGCTTAAAAATGCAATCAAAAACTGTAAGTTAGACGAAAAAGTATATCAGCCAAAACTTTTAAAAACAATTATTTCAAATGCAAAAAATAAAATGCGTGATGCATATTCATACGCTACTTATGCAAGAGATTACAGGACTGAAAGATACTCCCAGATTTATATTGAGTATCAAAAACTTCTCCGCCAAAATAATGCACTTGATTTTGATGACATGCTTGTTTTGACAGTAAAACTGTTTGAAAAATCAGATTCTGTCAGAAATAAATATTTTAACAGGTTTAGACATCTTCTTGTTGATGAGTTTCAAGATACGAATATATGCCAGTACAATATAATAAAAAGTATTTATAGCAATAATAAACCGGAAGATGAAATTCCTCCGGATAAAAGTCTTTGTGTTGTCGGTGATGTTGACCAATCAATATATAGCTGGAGAGGTGCCGATTATAAGATTATTCTTAATTTACAGTCTGCATTTAAAAAAACTCACTTGATTAAACTTGAACAAAATTATCGTTCCACAGAAATTATACTTAATGCAGCTAATAATGTAATCTGTAATAATAAGCAAAGAATCAGCAAAAATCTGTATTCAAATTTAGGTGAAGGAAACAAAATTAATTTGTTCCAGGCTAATGACGAATCAGAAGAGGCAATGAATTTAATAAGAGAAGTAAAGCACTTATCATTAACAGAATCTTTATCTGACATGGCTGTATTATACAGAACAAACTCGCAATCCCGTGCGATAGAAGAAGCATGTATTTCGAATAATGTTCCCTATAAAGTTATAGGCGGACTAAGATTTTATGATAGGAAAGAAATTAAAGATATAGTTGCATACTTAAAACTAATATATAATCCAAATGATTCACAGAGTTTAAAGCGAATAATTAATGTTCCAAAACGCTCAATAGGTCCTGCTACAATTGATAAACTTCTTAATCTTGCACAAAACTCCGGCTCTAATTTCTTAGATATATTAACAGATATTGATAAGCATGATGATTTTTCATCAACTGCACAAACTAAATTGAAAGCCTTTTTCGAGCTAATTAAAGATTTTCAAAACTCTTTTTATAAAATGGATTTACCTGCATATATAGCTTATATTCTTGATAAAACAGGCTATATTAAAGATATTAAAGAAACAGAAGATGAAACAACAGCAGAAAGCCGAATTGATAACCTTCAGGAATTTATAAGCGTTGCTAAAGAGTTTTCTCCTCAGGATGAAGATATTCTGGGTGAATTTTTATCACAGGTTTCACTTGTTAGTGATATTGATTCTTATGTTGATGACTCTCAAGCATTAACATTGATGACTCTTCATAGTGCAAAAGGGTTGGAATTTGACACAGTCTTTCTCCCAGGACTAGAAGATGGAATTTTCCCTCACTCAAGGTCTTTAGATTCTCCTTCCGAGATGGAAGAAGAAAGACGACTTATGTATGTCGGAATTACACGTGCTAAAAAAAATCTTTATTTAAGTTTTGCAAAAAGACGAAAAATGTGGGGTGAATATAAATACTATAACCAAAGCCGTTTCATTTCTGAAATCCCTTCGGATTTAATAGATTATTGTGAATCAGATCAACTGTCAAATTCAGCTTCCTATACTTTCAGAAATGCAGTAGCAAGAATAAAATCTAAGCAATATGACGGCGTAAATGCTGACGGAAGCATTAAAAGTATTACTTCATTTGGTAAAAACTTCATTGCACCAAAACCCGCATCACATAATACTTCATTTGTTATTAAAAGAAAAACAACTCAAGATGAAGATAGTGTAAAAAATCTTCTTGAAAATAATCCAATTAAAAAATTATCAATTGAAAAAAAACAAAAGCAAAATGAAGCTGAAGCAATTATTAATAATAATTCATCCAATATAAATAATATTTCGTTTAAACCCGGAGAGAGAGTTTTTCATTCGAAATTTGGCATTGGTAAAGTATCAGATGTAAAAGAAATTGGTTCATCTTCAATGCTTATTGTTGATTTTGGTAAAAATGGCAAAAAGGCTTTAGATGCTACATTTGCTCAACTAAAGAAATTTTAATATATTTTTGTAATTAATACCTAACTTTTATATATTAAGATATATTACAGAAGAAATAAAAAATATATACATTTTATGCATTTTTATCAAAATCTTTGTTTTTATATATATACAAGACTGTAATTGGAAAGAGGAAAATATATGGCTAGAGTTTTGATTTCAATGCCCGAAGAATTTTTAAGCAAAATTGATGAAGTTGCAGAAGGGGAAAACAGAACAAGAAGCGAATTAATCCGTGAAGCATTAAGAACTTACATTCATAAGCAAAGAGTAAGAGAAAATGCACTTGCTATTAAAAATGCCAATATTTTGGAATCACTTCTTGATTAGCAGAAAAGACAAAGTTTTATCAAAAAAGAAGCTTTAAGCTTCTTTTTTTTTTATATATTTTTCTTGCTGAACAAGACTATAATTTCGGTATGATAAGTATTAGGAAACATATCAACAGGTTGAATTACTTCTGGTACGAAGTCACATTCTGTAATTATTTTCATATCTCTTGCAAGTGTAGAAACATTACAGCTTACATAAACAAGATATTTTCGGGATAATTTTAACAAATTTTGTAATGCCCCGCTATTACACCCTTTCCTTGGCGGATCAATAATACATACATCGAATTTTACATTATTTTTTACTAATCTTTCAAACTCTTTTTCTGCATCAGAATTAATTATAGTAATGTTTTTACAGTTATTGAGTTTTATATTTTCTATTGCATTATTGGAAGAGGATTTTACCTCTTCAATACATGTAACAGAGGATGATATAGAACTAAGCCATATTCCGAAACTTGATACTCCTGAATAAGCATCAAGAACTTCTGGCATTGAAATTCTTTCGTTAATTAATGTTTTTACCGTATTGAAAATAATTTTGGCACACTTAGGATTAACTTGAAAAAAACTATTTGCACTGATTTTATATTTAATATTGTCTAATTGTTCAATATAATAGTCATTGCCAAATATTGTACTTGTTTTGTCTGAGAATATAACATTAGTTTTTTGGGTATTAAAATTTGCACAAATACCTTTTATAAAAGAAAAATGTTCTAATATAAGTTTTGAAAGTTTTAGTAATTTTTCTGAAATTGTTTCTGAATTAATAACAAAAATAATTATAATATCTTTATTATATGATGATTCACGAAAAACAATGTGCCTGATTAAACCTTTATGTTTTTTTTCATTATAAGCATCAATATTAAGCTTTTGAGCATTATCTTTAATAAATTCTAATATATTGCTAATTAGTGGATTATGCATCGGGCAGAATTTAATATTAATCAACTCATGAGAATTTTTTTTGTAGTAACCTGCAACAATTCTTCCTGTTTTTCTTTGGGAAACCGGATATTGAACTTTACATCTATATTCTTTTATTTCAGGTGAAGCAATTGTGCTATTAATTTTATAATCTTTACCCGTAATTTTTTTTATTGTTTCAAAAACTATATTTCTCTTTTGAAGTAATTGTTCCTCATATGCAATATGAAGCCAGTCACAACTTCCGCAAACTCCACTAAGTGCACATTGCGGTTTAATTCTGGATTTAGAAGGCGATTCAATTCTAACAATTTCTCCTGTAGCATAAGAATTATTAATTTTTTTAATTTTTATTCTTAAAGTATCACCGCAGCATGCATTTTCAATAAACACAGGGAAATTATTTACTCTTGCAAGACCGCTTCCTCCGTTTATCATTTTTTCAATATTTACAGTATATTCTTCACCGGCAATCATAATTTGTTAAGTTCAATTATAACTCTGTCTATAACACTTTCCCAATCGTTGGCACAATTTTGTTTAAAAATCTTTATGCTATTATACCATGGTGTATAATCTTTACTGTTAAACCAACGCCATTCGGAGGTTTGAGGAAGCAATAAAAATGTTTTTACATTTAGTGCTCCTGCCATATGAGCAATTGATGAATCAATTGTAATTAAAAGATCAATATTTTTTAAAAGTGATGCTGTATTATTGTATGTTATCATATAATTGGCAAGTATTTTGACATTAGAATTAATAATATGCTCATCTTCTTTTTGAAAAGAATAGAATGAAAATTTATCAGTATTAAATATTTTGTTTACTATTTCAACAGGAATGGCTCTGTTTTTGAATATATTTTTATTTCCCTGGAAACATACTCCTATTTTTTTTAAATTGGTATTAAAAATAGATGACTTATTATACTTTTCGGTCAAGCTTTTATCATCAGAAAGATATCCGTCAGGATACGGAATATCTGTAAAATCTATATTTAACATCAATGGTAGACTCATTGACGGAATAACAATATCAAAATCTGTAATTTCAACTGATTTCGGAACAATATTAATACCATGAAACGAATTTTTAAATATTTCAACTAATTCAATATCTGTTTGAAAAATAATATTTTTTGAATAATTTTTTAGTATATTTAAATATCTTGAAAACATTATGCTATCACCAAGACCGCAGTCTGAATAAACTAAAATTGTTTTATCTCTTATATTCTCTTCGCCACTCCAGACTTTGTTATTAAATATTTTTGAAAATGTTGTGTCTAAACTTCTTTTAGAATATAGGGGCATACCCTTTTTAAAATTTTTTTCTTCAAGATAAAGCATTCCTAAAGAAACCGCTGCGTTTGTTGAGTCCGGTATTTTTTTACAAATATATTCGAAAATGCTTTTTGCTTCTTCTTTTTTTCCTGAGTATTTTAGTGCAGCAGCCCTGCCATGCAAATAATTTAAATTGTCAGGACTAAGTTCAATTGCTTTATTATATAACTTAAGAGCTTCATCATATATCCCTTTATCCATATAATTTATCGCCAAAAGTGAATATGCCTCATGTGAGTTCGGGTTTTTATTTAGAAAATCAATTAATAATTGAATACTGTCATCATTTCTGTTCATATCTTTATATAACTGTGCAAGATTTAATACAACATTTCTTTCATTGCTTGAAATTTCTTTAGCACGTAATATATATTTCAAGGCTGTTTCTTTATCAGATTTCTTATAAATGATACACAGATTAACAAGCGTTTCAATACTTCGAGGGTTAAATTCAAGTGCTTTTAAATAGTTTTTTATTGAATTATACGTATCATCTATCTTTGAATATAAAACTCCAAGATTGAAAAAATATATAAATTCTTTTGGATTAAGTTCTGATGCCTTTTCTAAATAATTTATAGAATTATTAATATCATTATTCTCTTCGTACAGAGAAGACAAAAGAGAGTATATTTCTTCAGAATTTTGTTTTATTTTGAGACACTTTAAGGAAATGTCAATTGCATTATTAATCTCATTTTTTTCTTTATATAATAATGCAAGATTGTAGGCAGCATTGTAATTGACAGGATTTAATTCTAAGGCTTTTTTATATGATTCAATTGCTTTGTTAATATTGTTGTTTTTTTTATAAGCTATTGCAAGAGAATAGTAAATATCGTCATCCTGACTTTTTTCAAGAGCTTGATTTAAGAGTTTAATTGCATTTCGAGGCTGTCCATTAGAAATATATGCTTTAGCAAGATTTGAAATAATATATGCAGAATCTTTTAATACAACGGCTCTGCTGAGCAGTGAAACGGCTTTTTCATAATCTTGTTTTGAAATGCATAATAAACCATATAAATTTAATATATTTACGTCTTCAGGGGAAATTTCAAGAAGCCTAGAATATAATTTTTCAGCTTCAAGCAAATTATTCTGTGAATGTAATTGATATGCTTTATCTGATAATTCTTTATAATTCATGATTTTTTATTTTTAATAATTCAGTTTTAATAGCGGAAATAGGCTCAGACCAGTCATTAGGAATGGTCTGCTTGAAGATTCTCACACTATTATACCAAGGTGTAGTTTTTGTATCAAAGAACCAACGCCAGTCAGGATCGTAGGGGAGAAGTAAAAATGTTTTAACTCCCATCGCTCCTGCAAGATTTGCAATTGATGTATCAATTGTTATCAATATATCAATATTCTTTAATAAAGCGGCAGTATCTTCATAATTTTTTATATATGAGGAAACATCTTCAATATACGTTTTCTTTAGTATTTCATGAGACTCAAAATCTATTTTCGATATTTGAAATGAATACATTTTTATATCGTGAATATCACACAGAGTTAAAAGTTTTTTTAATTTTACAGACCTGTTTGGCAAAATGGATGGATTTCCCTGCCAGTACAAACCTATTTTTATATCATTGTTATTAAAAATTGGTAATTTTGATTTTTCTTTTATAAGTTTTCTGCTAACTTTAATGTATCCTTTGCTATAAGGAATATTTGTAAAATCCATATCTAAGTTGTAGATTAAGCACATAAATGGTGTTGCACAGTCATATTGTTTATAAGGTATATATTTTTGTTGCGAGACAACTTCAACTTCCGGAAAATTATATTCAATTAGCCTTATTAATGATTCAGGAACTGAAACTATAACTTTTTTAGCTTTTTTAACAAGTAGTTTTAAATATCTTAAACTAAAAAGAACATCGCCTGTACCGTGTGCAGAATAAACAAGAACAGTTTTATCAGTGATATCTTCTTTATCCCATAATTTTTTCATATATTTTTTTATATATTTAATACTATTATCTGTGATTTTCTTTCTGAAATCCGCAAAAAAATCCTCAGTAATAGAATATTTATCACCAACTTTAAGCTTATAAAATAGTTTTCTTGCTTTTTTCTCAGTGTTTTCATATTGTTTAAGTCTTGTTAGCCAAAGATAGTAATTTTTTTCAACTTTTCTAAAATTACCTGATTTTAAATTTAGTAATGTTATATCCTGGATTACAGCTTCAGTTTTTGGAAGTTTATTTAGTATTTCAAGTGCTTTATCCATATTGTTTAATAATGAGTAATTATAAGCTAGTCCGCAATTTGAATATTCATCCTCAGGAGCAAGTTTTAATGCTTTCTTATAATATTTTGCCGCACTCTTATAATTAAATAAATCCATATAAATATCTGCAGACAATGAAAAATATATAAAGTCATCAGGGAAAAGCTTTGTTAACTTTAAAGAATAACTTAATGCCTTTTTATAGTCCATCATATTTTGATAAATTAAACATATATCAAAAAGTATTTCTTCATTATCAGGATAGATTTTATTTAATTTTTTATATATTTTTAAAGCTTCCATTTTATCTATACTTGAATATACAGATGCAAGATTTAGCATAATTTTTTTATCATCAGGCATATATTTCAAAAGCTCTTTAAAACATTCAACAGCATTATGGTATTTCTTTAATTTTTTATATAGAATTGCAACTTTATACAGAACGCCGGTATTATGATTCAAATTAAATACATTAACTAAAAGAGCAGCTGCATTTTCTATATCTCCTGAATTTTCGAGCAGAGAAGCCGCATGTATCATAATTTCTACATCATTAGGATTTATTTCATAAGCTTTTAATGCATATTTTAATGAATCCTCTAATTTATTTAATAACTTACAGCATAATGATAAATTATAATAATAAATATAATTTCTATCTGAAATTTTTAATAAAGCCATATAGCAGGAAATTGCATTTTTATAATCTTTCTTATACATATAACACGACGAAAGGATGTTAAGTGCAGCTTCTGTTTGAACTTTCATCTTTTTTATTGTTTCTTCCGCTTTAGTATAATCTTGTTTAAGAAAATACGTTTTTGAAAGCCACATTAATATTTCATCCAGTCCTGTTTTTTCGTATACTGTATTAAATATCTCAGCAGCTTTATCATAATTGCGAAGAGTAACATTTAGCTGAGCATATAAATTTAATAAATCAGCATCATCTGGGTTAATATTGATTAATTTTTCGTATAAATCCTTAGCTTTTATATAATCACCCGCAATATGAAACTTATATGCGGAATTTAGGTTTTCAGCATAATCTTTATCCATAAGATATATGATAAATTATTTACTGTTGTGTTGCAATATATTGATTAGTGTATAATTAATTAAATACTTCAGGCAGCTTACTTCTTTCAATACCTATTTTGTCAAGATAATCAAAAACAGGACCTTTTTTGCCTGGTTGTATCCAGCTAAAGTCTTCATCTATTGAGTCTTTTACCATTTTTTGATATTTGGCAGGATTGTTAAAGTATATATTTAATGCTTCTTTCATTGCACTATAAAAAGTTTTTGATGATAAAGGTTCAGAAGCATTCGTCAATATACCATTATTTTTACCGTTTCTGTTAACAGTATCAACAATACCTCCGACTGAACTACCTATAACCGGAGTTGCAACCGCAAATGACTCACCTTGTGTTAATCCGCATGGTTCAAAAATACTTGGAAGAAGGAAAAAGTCAGAACCGGCAGTCATCGCAGCCATTGGTGCAAAACCGTGTGCAAAAACAATTCTGTTAGAATCTTCTTCTTTCAACACTTCATTTTTAAGATTTTCAATATACTTTCTTTGTATACCGCCTTCACCATCTTGACCGGCTATATAGAAAATTGGTTTTGGTTTACCCGGGAAGTCTTTTTCCCAATTATCAAATAATAATTTTATTGCTCCTGTCATAACAGGAATTCCTTTTTGTGATACTAATCTGCCAACTGATGAAATAATCGGAGTAGAAATTAATTCTTCATCAGTCAATTCAGGTATGTTTGAATTATTTTTACTGTCAACAAGCTCCAAGTTAGGAGTGAGATTTCTTATTTTCTCTGTTTTAGAAGAAGTGTCACTTAAGTTATTTTTTTGTGAAAATGGCAACATATAATCATTATAAAAAAGCAGTTTATTGTACTTTCTTGCATTCATTAACTCTGTAATGTTTGAAGATTTTGAGTAAGTTTTAAAATCAAGACCGGTCTGTTTCTTTATAACTCCTTTTTTTGATTCTATAGAAAGATTATTAAAGTCATTACCGTTAATTATCCCGACTAATGAACCGGCTTTACTCTTTTGAGTCAAAGCCCATCTTACTTCTCCTGCCAGTTCCGGGTGATTATCAGAAACAATTTCTTCTGCATAATTTTGTGATACTGGATGGAAATAATCACTTAGGCATACACCCATATTTAATAAATTAGTATGGTTTGCATTTTCGTCATCAATATTCATAATTAAAACATTATCAAGATTTTTTAATCCGCTATCTTGAGGGTTATGCACACTCGCATCTGTTTTTGCATTTGAAACGATATCATAGGCGAAATTATCAAACAACGTATTTAAAATATTTGTAGTCGCTTCTTTTCTTTGAACATTATCATTGTTATTTTGCGTTGAACCCTGATACATTGTATTATGACCAATAGTAATAATTCTCATTTCAGATAATTTTTTTGCAGCATCATCACTCAACTGTCCGAATGCATTTTCCATCGGTGCTTTATACCTTGTAAGAGCAGCACAAGGCGAAGCCTGCCAATCATTTAATACCATTGCATCTGGCGTTTTTATTGAATCATATACTTCCTTGTCAACTACAACAAGATTTTTTATACTGTTAATATCAAATTTAGATTTTGCAAGTTCATATACAGCCTTAGAGAAAAATGCAAATTTTTCGGGTTCTTCTGTTTTTTCTCCTGCCTGATAAATTGTACCGTTAAAATAATTGTCATTTTTTATAAAAATTAACTGCTTAATGTTTCCATTATCATCCTTTGTTTCATTGACGAATATTTCTACATCTTCCGTTTTTGATTTTCCAGCCTGATATGTGTCGAGCTTAAACGAAACAGCCTTTTTAAGTTCAAACTCTTTACCTTTATATCTGTAGAAATATTTTCCATTTTCTTCTCTAAAACTTGCCAGTCCTTTTTGCTGATACATAGGAATGAATGTCGGGATATTAATACCGAGCTTTGTCACATTGTTCTGAATTTCAACAGGAACTGACCCTAGGCCGCCTTCTTTTACCGGAGCAAACTCTGACGTAACAGACCATAATGTAGGATGTTCCTTATTAATAGGTTTAACTGATGGAGCATTATATAATCTCTCCGGTGCAGCAGTTTGAATTGTTTCAATTGCTTTTCTGTATTTTTGCTCGTTTTTATTTAAGGAATCTGTATTTTTTAAAAGTTGAATACCGTTTATATTAACTGTATATTTAGAACTTAAACTGTTAGCATTAGCGGCCAGTGCCTGCTGAGAAACAGAAACAGCCTTTTGTGAGTTATTATCAATGTTAGTAATTCTTTCGGCAGCACGTTTGGAAATTTCATCTTTGTCATCATCTGACAAACTTGCCGCTTTAAGTCCTCCTCCAAATCCTGCAATAGCTAACAATACAGACCAAACTTGCGTGTTCATTTTTTTTGCAATATCTGAACTTTTATCAATATTTTGTACTGTTCTTGCAGCTTGCTCTTCTCTTAACACATTGAGTTTTGCAATTTCTCGTGTAAGATTTTCAATGTCAGCTTTAAGTTTAGAAGTGTTTTTGGATGCGACTTTATAAGCAATGAGTGTAGTAACAGGAATAGAAATTGCAGACACAATGTATGGCATTGCCGCTTTCATTTTCTTTGCAGGAGAGTTTTTATTTTCCTTTACGTCATTAATGTCAACAGGACTGATACTAACATTATTAAATTTGCTATTATTTGGCAAAGATATACCATTACTCCCGAATTCAGAAAATAAACTGACTTTCATTTTACACTCCACTTAAACACACAATAATACTAACAGATGAAATTAAAACATTGTGCTATTTAGAAAGAAATTGTAAAAAAAAATTTACATATTAACTTTGAGAAGAAAGATATTCATAATAAAATATACATGTAAATTATTAAAATAAAAGGTAACTATGAAATTAAAAGATTCACAAGCTTTGACTTCATTTAAATACGGATGGCTGTTAAAACGTATTTTCCCGTATATAAAGCCTGTAATGGGTAGGGTTATTTTAGGATTTTTAATCGCAATACCGGTGGGATTATTAGACGGTGTTGTGTCTTTCGCACTTAAACCGTATATGGATTATGTTATAGGTAAACAAAATCTTGTACTTTTTGGATATGAATTTTCATATTCACTACTTGCAATATTAATGCCTTTTGCTGTTATATTTTTTGCAGCTTTTCAGGGGGTTTTAAGATATTTAAATTCTTATTTTACAGATTGGACAAGTTTAAAAATAACGAATGCAGTTAAAATCGATTTGTTCGCAAGACTCGTGTACATGGATACATCTTTTTTTGATGAAAATTCATCAGGTTTAATTATAAACCGGTATTTAGCAGACCCGGATGCCGCATCAAAAGGCGTCGTGGAGCAAATTAAAACATTTATTATAAGCTTATTCGGTGCTGCTTCATTAATTGCTGTTATGCTCTATAGTTCCTGGAAATTGGCTCTTGTTGGTGTTATCGTGCTTACGTTAGCTTTTTTCCCTGTTTTTCTCATAAGAAAAAAAATTAAATCAGTATCAAATAAAAATACAGTAATCACCGGCGATATAATGACCACCATGAATGAAACATATTCCGGAAATAAAGTTGTTACATCATACAATTTGCAAAAGAGACAGGAAGAAAATTTTATAAAAAGTATCAATAAAAGTTTTGATGTTTCAATATCTCTTACAAAAAGAGTAGGATGGATGTCGCCATTAATGTATTTAATTGCATCCTTCGGTATTGCTTTTGTTCTTTATTATGGAACAAAACTAATATATACCGGTCAAATGTCAGCAGGATCTTTTGCTTCTTTTGTAACCTCACTTTTATTGCTTTATAAACCCGTTAAAACTCTCGGTAATACAATGACAACTATACAGAATATTTTTGTTGCAATGGGCAGAGTATTCGAACTGTTTGATTATATCCCTTTAATTAAAGACAAAGAAACAACTGTTCCTATGCAAGAGCTCAAATCTAATATTACTTTTAATGACGTCTCGTTTGAATATGTACAAAATCAACCTGTATTAAAGAATATAAACTTAAAAGTAAATAAAGGTGAAACAATTGCAATAGTTGGAAATTCCGGAGGTGGAAAGTCAACTCTAGTTAGTTTATTGCCTCGATTTTATGATGTTACATCCGGTTCAATATGTTTTGACGGAATTGATATACGTAATTTTGAACTAAGTAAGCTTAGAAATAACATTTCAATAGTCTTTCAAGATAATTTTCTTTTTACCGGAACAATAAAAGAAAATATAATGCTCGCAAAACCCGAAGCTACAGCTGAAGAACTGAATACTGCAATAATGTCTTCTCATCTTGAAGAAGTAATTTCATCATTGCCGGACGGAATTGACACAATGCTTGGTGAAAGAGGACTGACTCTATCCGGCGGACAAAGACAAAGAGTAGCAATTGCAAGAGCAATGATTAGAAACACACCGATTGTAATATTAGATGAAGCTACTTCTGCTTTAGACAATGAATCTGAAGCTATTGTGCAAAAAGCATTAGATAACTTAATGCAAAATAAAACTGTATTTGTTATTGCACACAGATTATCTACAATAAAGAATGCTGACAGAATAGCGGTAATTAACGATGGAATGCTTGTTGAACTTGGTACGCACGAAGAATTATTAAAAATTGAAGAAGGGCATTATAAACATCTCTACGAGATGCAATTTAAGAATAAAGAGGAAGCAATAATATAATGAAAAGAATTTTAATTACAGGCGGTGCCGGGTTTATTGGTTCACACCTTGCAGAAAAATTACTTAATGACGGAAATGACATCATTTGTCTTGATAATTTTTTCACAGGGTCAAAAGATAATATCAGACACCTTATTGGAAATAAAAAATTTGAACTTGTAAGACACGACGTAATAAAAGAATATTTGGCAGAAGTTGACGAAATATATAATCTTGCTTGCCCTGCGTCTCCAATACATTATCAATATAATCCGATAAAAACAATAAAAACTTGTGTAATAGGGACTATAAACATGCTGGGACTTGCAAAAAGATGTAATGCATCTATTTTACAAGCAAGTACAAGTGAAATATACGGTAATCCAAAAGTACATCCTCAAGTAGAAGAATACTGGGGAAACGTCAATCCTATAGGCATAAGAAGCTGTTATGACGAAGGAAAAAGATGTGCTGAAACGCTAATGATGGATTACTATAGGCAGCATAATTTAAAAATAAGAATTGCAAGAATCTTTAATACATACGGACCCAGAATGGCACTTAATGATGGCAGGGTCGTTTCTAACTTTATTGTTCAGGCATTAAAAAATGAACCTATAACAGTATATGGCGACGGTTCACAAACAAGGTCGTTCTGTTATGTTTCAGATTTAACAGATGGTTTAATCAAGTTAATGAATAATAAAAATAACTTTATAGGACCTGTTAACCTTGGCAATCCTGAAGAATACACTATCCTGGATTTTGCAAAACTTATCATTGACCTGACTAATTCTAAGTCAGATATTATATTTAAACAACTTCCTCAGGATGATCCGATACAAAGAGAACCTGATATTTCTCTTGCTAAGAAAGAACTAAATTGGACTCCTTCCACTGCTGTTAAAGATGGTCTTTTGCTTACAATTGGATACTTTGACAATTTATTGAAAAAATCTAAATAAGGTATTTCTTTATAGTGAAATTTTTCAAAATTCCAGTATTGATATTATTTTTATTTTGTATGCCTGCTTCTGCTATTGAAGAAGTAGTTCTTGAAAAAGAAAGTTTAAACTTAAATAGACTTTCTGATATATATTACGGCAATGTTGAAGATAATCGTGATATAAATCCAGTTTTTAAATTATTTAGTGAAAAGGGGATTGAATTTGAAAATTCGAAAATCAATTCAATAAAAGCTGATTTTTTCTATTCAGGACAATTAAATTACTTATACTCACCTCACACACAACAATATTTTAAACACGATTTTGAAAATGTAGAACCTACTGTAATTATTAATTTTAATGATAATAAATCAAAAGCAGTTTTTAATATAAATTTTACAAGACACATTCCCGGACACTCGAACTGGTTTACACAGAGAATTTCTCAAATCTATGTTTCACATAAGATTACAGAAAATCAGACAATAACTTTTGGACAAGCAAAAAGGCTGCCCTCTACTATTGATGGAAGTCTCGGGCTTCTTGAATTAGATACCGTTATGCGTTCACAAATCGGTAGAACACTCGGTAATGTGAGATCCATGGGTATCAGAAATACCGGCAAATACAAATATCTTGATTATGATATAGGTGTATACGATAGTACAAGGTACATGAAACATTTCGGAAATGGTGTTGATTTTACAGGACATATATCATTAAAACCTCTTGCTGGTTTTGAATCAGAAGTATTAAACAATGTAGTTCTCGGTGCCGGTTACAATATCGGTCAAAATAACATCAGCTATAATATGTACTCGCTCTTTGCCGGTTACAATTACGACAAAGTGCACTTTAAAATCGAATATGCAAATGCAGATGGGTATAATGCACTTGTTGAATCTCAAAACAAAGCAGACGGGTTTTATTCGGAATTGTCGTATGACATACATCCAAAAATTACTCTTGTAACAAGATATGACTTTTTTAATTACGACAAAAATTATACCGGAAACCGTATAAAAGAATATACTGCAGGAATTACATACAAACCGTTTAAAAATATGAAACTAATGCTAAATTATGTCAGACGTGATTGCGATAATACTAGCGATTCCAATATGATTTTATTTGCTACCAGGTTCTTTATTTAGTATAATAATTGTTATGAATAATAACGAACTAAAGACAATAGAAGATTTGATTAAAAAAATTGTAGATAATCCGAATAATTCGGATAACTATTTACAACTTGCAAATATATACCTGAAAGAAGGCAATAATGACCTTGCTATTAATGTTTATGAAAGCTTATTGAATTTTCAACCGACTAATTTTTTGGCATTAACAAATCTGGCAAATATTTATTATTATAAAGCAGATTATATAAAAGCGATTAATCTGTATACAAGAGCAACCGGATTGGAGTTAAAAAATTTTTCAGTATACTATAATCTCGGTAATGCATATGCAGAATTAGGCGAATTCAAACAAGCTATGGCCAATTATATTAAAGCTTTAAATATTGATAAAAATAATTATCTTGTTTATTCTGCAATTGCTATGTTATATCAGGATCACAAAAATTATGATGAAGCTATAAGATATTATGAAAAGGCATTAAGTTTAAATAGTTCACTTCCTGAAAATTACACTAATTTAGCTCTTGTATATATGAAAAAAGGTGTATATAATGAAGCATCAAGACTTTTTCAAATTGCTTCCGATATGATGCCTGATAACTTAAAATACATTTTATACTGTGCAAATGCATACTCCGCAGCAAATAAGTATTTAGAATCAAATGCTTTATTTGAAAAGCTATTAAAAATAGACTCAACTTATTATCAAGCTTATATATGCTATGGAATTTCTCTATATGAACAATCAAAAATTGATATGGCAATTGAAATATATGAAAAAGCAATACAAATTAATCCGAATTTAGCCAATGCATACATTCTTTTAGGTAATATATATTCTTCAATTCAAAAATATGATGATGCGGTTAATTCGTATAAAAAAGCTATTGAACTGAAACCTGCTGATATAAATGCATATATTTTATCAGGAAATGCTTATGTTATGTTAAAAGATTTACGTTCTGCTATTTCATACTATAAACAAGCTATTGATATTGAACCTGATAATGATGAATTAAAATTAATATATTTAGAAATAGTTCAAGAATTTATTATGGCGAGGGAAGAAAATCAAAATGCAGCATAGTTCTTCATCTAAAATTTATTTAATAGAAAAAATTATATCCGTTTTAACATATATTACTATGGGGCTTGCAGGTCTAATATGGTTAATGATAGCTTATTTTAACAAAAAAAAGCTTAAATTTTTCCTTATGTATAACATTGTACAATCAATGATAATTTCAATTTTTTGTGTTGCTATAAAACTTATTGTAGATATCATTCTTGAAATTTTTGCAAGAATTCCTTTTTTGGATTTTGTTGCGGCAATAATTTATTATGTTATATCATTTAAAATTATAAGACTTTCATCAGGATTATCTTTTACGTTTTTTCAGCTTATATTAACAATTCTTCTCGGATATATTATTGCAGGAATATTTATGGGAAGAATATTCTACATTCCCGTATTGTCACGGTTTATGAATAAAACAATGCAGAACTATATGTAACTTATTTTAATGAAGCTGAAATAAGGTATTTTGCCGTTTTTATATCACTATTTAGTTTTTCAGTATTAATAGACGACTTAACTGATTTTAAAGATGCAGACTGTTCTTCCATTTCATTAAATGTATTATCACATTCAGTTTTTATTTTTCTTAGCAGGTTAAAATCAAGTTCAGGCGGCAATTTTTTATCAAAACCCAAATCCTTCAGTGACAAAAAAGCAGCGGTTTTTCTGTGCCCCGGAGGAATTGAACGCTGCGACAAATATAGTGCATATGTATAATCATCAAAAGCATCTTTTGTTGATTCATTATAATACTTAAGAAAATGGTCTTTAAACGGTTTATAAGCAACATGGATTGCGTTTTTATTATCCTTCAACTTATAACATAAATCTTCGATATCTTTTAATCGCTCAACGTCCGCACCTATTATTTGTATCTCACCTGAATAACCATCAAAATTCGGATTTGCACCTCTTAATAAGTCGCTTGATAAATCAACGTTTATATGTATTGCCAGATATCCTGTTTTTGATTTGTTTTTTATTAATTTCGCACCGGCATCTTTAGCAAGAGAACGAAGCTGAGCATCTGTAGCATATATATAGTCAGAAATTTGTGCATTTTCAGGCAATCTTTCAGAATCTGGTACGTTATTTTCAATCGATGTTATTTTTAATACACCATCTTTAACGGCATCTTTTAGAGCATCAATAACTTTCGATGTATCATTAGGACTTCCATCTCTCATGATAATTCTTGCACCAACTATATCCCTTGAATAATGTTTTATGCCATTTATATTTGTCGGATCAACATAGCTCAAATCGTCTAAACTATTATCCGGATCGCTGTCTTCTAATGATTCTAATATTTCTAAATATATTTTCCCTAATTCATCCTGATTAACAGATTCCACATCGAAAATATTATATTCAAACAATAAATCCATTATTTCTGAAAGATAAAACGGACAGTTTTTATATGGCGGCAATTTTTTCTGCCCAACTACAGGATCTATAACAGAATTAATTGTTTTAACAACTGTCTCTTTATCCACCCCTTTTTTTAATTTGAAATATTGAATCATTTCATCAAAAACCTGAGATGCAAACTGGTCTGATTCTTCCTGATATATCTTGGAATACTTTGAAACAACTTTTTCTCTAATACTGCCGCTTTTTTTCTTTCTTGAAGTTATTACTTCAACAGGATAATCACTTGATTTTTTTGAAACTGGATCAGCGACATAAGGTCCTACATATTTATTTAAAACACTCTCTAAGTATATCCTTGCAGGTTCTGAATATTCTCTTGCTTTTCTACAGTTTATCTCTGACGGTGCATCTGACATATTTGCACCGATTAATTTTGCACGGCCTGAAAAAGAAACTGTATCACACGGAAGATTATATCTGTAGTGATAACTTGAGACCCCGGAATTATTATTTACAACTTTAAAGTTATTATTGAAATTTAATAAAGAAATAAACATATTTATAGTTAAACATGTAAATATTTTTTTTGCTTTAAAATTGTAAAATATTAATTTTATTTAACAACTTTTGTTAGTCCTTCAGGATGATCCACATCTCTTGAAAGTTTTATAGCCGCTTCAAGTGCAAGAAGTTGAAAAACAACAAGTGTTGTAAATACAAAATCAATTTCAAAGCCTGTATTTGCACTAATTACAATATTATTATCTCTTTGTGAATAAGGAACGGCAGATATTATCAACAAATCAGATTTATAATTTTCTTCAATATTTTTTATAACATTTTTTGTAAATTCAATATTGTCATTATTAATGACGATAATCACCGCGCATCTTTTATTTAAAATTGCAATATGACCGTGAAGAAATTCACCAGTTGGATATGCAGTAGTGTTAATATAAGAAGTTTCTTTAATTTTTAATGCACCTTCTTTTGCTAATGGATAAAACATGCCTGATGCTAATATTGAAGCATTATCGTAATTAATAAGTTTATTAGAATATATTTTTATAATCTCTCTATACTTAAATGCATTAAATATATATGTTGCTGCATTTTTTAACTCGTATATTAATGTATCAACAGGCATTTCTCTCTGCTGCATAATCTTAGCAGAAATTAAAAACATACAAAATAACTGTGCACTCATGGACTTTGTTGAAGCTATTGCAGTTTCTTTTCCTGCATAAGTCAACAATTTATATTTTGCATTATTATAAAGAGTTGAGTTTTGTGTATTTGTTATAGCAAGAGTTTTATTAGTATATTTTCTGACCATATCAAGTGCTTTATTAGTATCAGAAGTTTCTCCTGATTGAGAAACAAAAATATATAATGTCTCCGAATCAATTTTTGGATTATGAATAAGTGAAAATTCACTCGCATAGTATGATTGGGCATCACATTTAACATTATTTCTTAAATAGTTTGCAATAATAGTAGCACTATGATATGAAGAACCACTTGCTATTATAGCAATTTTATTTACATTATCCGGTATATTAATATTTATATTTCCGTCTTTCAAAATATATTTATTTATAATTTTTGAAATAATTTCAGGCTGCTCATATATTTCAGCTTCCATACCGGACTTTTTCCCTAAAGCAAAATTTAATTTGTTAAAAATTTTATTAAATAATCGCATCTCTTTCCTTCCTGCTAATAAAATTCCCGTATGAAAAAATTTTAAGCATTAATACATAGACCTGTAATCTTTTAAAACATTTTTTGTACTAATCAACCCTATTTCAAACAGAAGCTGAGATTGTGCTTTATTGTATTCTATCATATTTGTAATTAAATTTATATTTGCTCTGACTTTCAGATTTTGAGAGGCAATAACATCAATAAAAGTAGCTTCGCCGGCTTTCATATTTGCGAGTGACAGTTCAAGACTTAAATCTGCAGCTTCGACTTCTTCTTTCGATGCAGCAATTTTTTTTAATGCATTATCAGAATCATAATAAGCATTCAAAATATTTTCTTTAATCTTTCTTTTTAAATTTGTAAGTTCCAATTTTTTTGCTTTTACTACCGCAGAATCTGCTTTAATTTGTGTAATAGTTCCAAGCAGCATATTTTTACCAAGATATGCACGAATATCAAGTGTAATACTATTGTGAGCAGACATACCTCTTCTTTTTGTTCCAACAAGACCATTCTGATAAGATAAAGTTACAGAAGGTATTATATCTGTATAATTCATACTTCTTTGTGCACGATATACCTGTATTTCAGCTTTTTTTGCCCTTATATCTTCTCTTGATTCAAGTGCTTGAGAATATAGTGATTCAATATCACATTGAGGATTAATTAATTCCCTTCTATCAACAGCAACTTCAAAAGGATAAATTGCATCAAGAATATCTACACCCATAACATTTGCAAGGGCTGCCTGATTCAATCTTAACAGATTTAACGTTTCATCATAATCCTGTTTTGCCCCCGCAAGTTCAGCTTCTGCTCTTTTTACATCATATAAAGTACCAAGCCCTGATTCAAATCTTGCTTTTGTATATTTTAATTGCTCTAATCTGTCATAAAGATTTACTTTTTGAACTTCAATTTCCATCTTCTTCTGCAATGTATCATAATAAGCAAGAACAGTTTTCAGTATTATTTCTTCACGTGTAAATTCTAAATTGGCACGCTGTGATTTTAGGGCATTTCTTGTCATTGCATTTTGAAAGAAATATTTTCCTTGATTTATTGTAGACCACTCTACAACAAGAAGACTTTGCATAGGCACTTCATGAGTTGTTGTTGCTACAATTCCTCCCACAAGATATTGACCTTCAAGATTTCTAATATCAAAATTATAGTAAACATCAGGCAATAATTGAAATTGTGAATTTTTATTCAGCCAGTATGCTTCATTTCGGTTTTCTTTCTCAATACGTATATCAAAATTTTCTCCTAGTGCGGTTTTAATGCACTTTTCTAGATCCATATAAACAAAATTTGTTTTTAATTCCTGTGAAATTTCTCTGTCAATAATAATTTGCTTTTCTACATCTGAAATACTTGTATTACCTTTTAATACCTGAGAAAAAGTTTTATATGAATCATTTTCGCAGCATCTGGTTATATTATCGATATAATCAGTAATATCAGCATAAGCAGGATTTAAAAATATTAATAATAATATAGCAACAATAATAATCCTCATATAAGAATTATGTTGCAATTTATAATTAATACTCCTAGCCTTTTAGTTAATAGTAATGGACTATTTATTTTCAAGTTTTTTTATTCTTACCTGAACATCTTCAATTAATTTTCTGTTAATAGCAAGTAAGTCAGCAAGAACGCCAAAAATACCAACTTGAAATCCGGTAATAACAAGCATTGAAGAGATTACTAATGATTGAACATGTCCATTACCTTCATCAAGTATGTATAGGAAAATAAATCTTGCAAGTAAGGCAAGACCAACAATAAAAATTGTTCCGCCAATAAATGCGAAAAAACGGAATGGTCTATATATTATAAACATCCTTAATATTGTAAATGAATTTTTTTGAATATATTGAAATATATTTTTAACAAGTCTTGATTTTCTATAATAATTATTAATTCTAATAGGGACTGAAAGAATATGAAGACCTTTAGTTTTTGATTGAATAACAGTTTCAATTGTATAGGTGTAATTATCAAAAACGTTTAACGATAAAGCAGCATCTTTTGAAAAAGCTCTAAAACCGCTCGGAGCATCTTCAGTTGCAGTTGAACTAATCAACCTGACAACTTTTGAACCAAAAAACTGTAAAAATTTCTTAAATTGAGAGAAATTTGAAATATCTTTTATAGGTCTTGCACCTATAACAATATCAGCACGTTTTTCAATAATCGGTCTTACAAGTTTTTCAATATCATCAGCACAATATTGATTATCAGCATCAGTATTTACAATTATATCAGCACCTTCCGCCAGTGCTTTTTGTATACCTGCCATAAATGTTCTAGCAAGACCCCGGTGATGAGTAGTTGTTACAATATGATTTACTCCGTATTCTTTTGCAATTTCTATAGTTCTATCAGTACTTCCATCGTCAGATATAAGCACTTCTATTTCATCAATGCCGTCTATTTGTTTAGGAAGTTGAGATAATGTTACCGGCAAAGCCACTTCTTCATTATAACAAGGTATTTGAATTATTAATTTCATACTAACCAATCTTATATATGATAAAATTTATTATATAATATTAAAAATTTTTAAACAATTGACATGCGAAATAATAGTATATTTAGTTTAGTTATTATTGTAATCATCGCCTTTTTATTAAGGTCGTGGAATCTTGATAAGCCGGAAGGTCTGTGGAATGATGAATATGTAGGCTGGTATATTGCCTCTAGACAAGATATCTGGTCTTTTTTTACAGACATGGTAAGAAATTGTCATACTCCTTTCTACTATTTATACTTAAAAGTCTGGATGTATCTATTCGGTGACACGGATATTGCATTAAGATATTCATCTTTAATTCCCTCTGTAATTTCTGTCGCAGTCATGTTTTTTGCCGGCAGGGAATTTAAAAATCAGAAATTCGGTCTTTTTTGTGCTTTTATCACTGCAATAAGTTCTTTTTTGATATATTTTGCACAAGAAATGAGATTATACAGCTTAATATTTTTAATGACGTCTCTCTCTCTTTATATGACAATAAAAGTCCTTAAAAAGCCAAACAAAAGAGATATGATTTTACTTATTCTCTCCTTAATGGCTATTGTTTGTACGCATACTCTTGGAATAATTTACGTATTTTATAATATTCTATTTACCTCTTTATATATGTATACAAGAATGAACCCGAAAAAACGTGCAAAACTAATATATATACTCTCAATTTTTGTTTTTTTACCTATATCATTAATAATTATATTAATATCACCTTTCTTATATAACATAGCAACGTCATCTTCTCTATCACAGTTTTGGACAGGATTCAGCTATTCAAAAGTTATATTATCTTTCACAGATTATTTTTCGCCTGTACAAACAAATATAGTAAATACTCCTGATACAATTTCTGCTCTTATTTTTAACAGAAACCAAATCAATTATTCATTTATAATTTTTGCTGTCTTTCCTTCTTTGATAGCCTTTTTTGCTATTATAAGAGCATTCTTTTCTCAAAATAATAAAATTAAATATATTTTTCTTACTGCATTCATGTTTTTCTCAACGCTGCTTGTTTTTTCTTACTCAGGGAAAATGGTTTTAATTACTAAATACTCAATTGAAATGTATCCTGCACTGATTCTTTGTTTTTGCTTCGGTCTTTATATAGTTAAAAATAAGTATTTAAAAAATACCCTTATAATTGTTTTTATATTGTTAAACATACTATATCTTTTATTTAGTGCAGATTCTGCACCAAAAAGAACAAGACCTGAAGGTAATTTAGCTCCTGTTGAATTAATTAGAAATTCAAGATTGAAAAGTAATGATTTTATTTTATTAACATACTATGATAAAGACAAGTTTGAAAGATACCTTACACCCAAAGATAAATACAGATTCCACTCAATAAATAAATTTAATTTTAATTATTTTTTATACGATAACAGTAATTATTTCCAAGTTATAAAAGAAGGTAAGTCATTATATAAAGACTCATTTAAAGAATTTCCTAATAAAAAAATCACAGATTATACAAAATACACATTTAAAAACAATATGAAAAAGGGAGATAGAATAGGAATTATATTCCTAAATAATGTATCTTTTCTTTCAAACGACAACATACAAAACATAATAAAAGATAACAAACAATATAAGAAAACACCTTTTATTTTTCTGGTATTTTCTTCATTAAGAAATAATCTGCTTGTATCATTTAAAAATGATTATAAAATTGACAGTATAACTCAGGCAGGAGACTGGACACTGTTTGTTTTTGAAAAGACAAATTAACCGGCTTGCATAAAATCATTTAAGACCGTAGAATTGTAATCAATATAACTTTTTAATTCACCGTCAATTTTATGATTATCATCAAAAAACTCCTGAACATCTTTTCTTGTCATTTCAATTATATAAAGGTCTTTTGTCAGGTCAGCAAGATGCAATTCAGCAAGCCCGCTTTGTCTTACACCCAAAAATTCTCCCGGACCTCTGATTTCTAAATCTTTTTCAGCAATTAAGAATCCGTCATTAGTTTCAACAAGAACATTTAACCTGTATATTGTTTCCTGATTATTTGTAGATGAAACAAGAACGCAATAAGATTGAATTGAGCTTCTTCCGACTCTACCTCTTAGCTGGTGTAATTGAGAAAGACCAAACCTTTCTGCATTTTCAATTACCATGACTGTTGCATTAGGAACATCAACTCCAACTTCAACAACAGTTGTAGAAACAAGAATATCGTACTCTTTATTTTTAAACTTCGTCATAACTTTATCTTTTTCATCATTCTTCATTTTTCCGTGCAGGAGTCCCACCTTATAGTTTTTAAATTCACCGCTTTGAAGTTTTTCAGCTTCTGTAGCAGCAGCTTTAGCAGATAAAGTTTCAGATTCATCAATTAAAGGAAATACAATATACGCCTGATGACCATCTTGAATTTGCTGTTTAATTAAATCATAAACTTTTTTCCTTTGAGAATTTGTAATAAGCACCGTCTTTACAGGCAGTCTGCCTTTTGGCAGTTCATCAATTACAGTTAAGTCCAAGTCACCATGTAAAGTAAGAGCAAGTGTTCTTGGAATTGGAGTTGCTGTCATTGTGAGAACCTGAGGAACAATTGCCTTCGAAACAAGCATATTTCTTTGTTTTACCCCAAATCTATGCTGTTCATCAATAACAATAGCACCAAGATTTTTAAATTCTATATTGTCCTGGATTAAGGAATGAGTACCTATTGCAATATTAATTTGACCGTTACGTAAATCTTTTTCTAGTTTTGTCTTTTGTTTTTTGGTGTTAGAGGAAGTAAATAAAGCAACATTAATACCAAAGGGAGCAAGCCATTTTATAAAATTATTAAAATGCTGCTGGGCTAAAATTTCGGTTGGAGCCATAATCGCCGCCTGAAATCCATTATCAATAGCAGCCAACAACATTATACATGCAACGACAGTTTTACCGCTTCCTACATCTCCTTGTAACAGCCTTTGCATAGACTTTTGCGAATTTATGTCATTTAATATTTCATTAATTGCTTTTTTTTGTGCATGTGTTAATTCAAACGGAAGAGACTTGATAAATTTATAGACAAGACCATCTTCTTTTATTTTAATAGATACTGTTTTACATGTTTTTTTATTACTTTCTTTTATCAAGTACAATTTTAATTGAAGAAGAAAAAGTTCTTCATAAACGAGTGAAAATCTTGCTTTATCAAGTTCATCATAATTTTCAGGAAAATGAATTACTTTTAATGCTTTATTTCTGTCAGGCATATCATATCTTTTAAGAATATAATCAGGCAAAATATTTTTAATTGAATCTTTAAATTCAATAAGAGCATTGAAAATTATTTTTCTTAAGACCTTAATATTAAGATTATCCACAAGCGGATATACAGGTACAATTCTACCTAAATTTAAATTATCTGTAGTAAAAGTGTTCTCATCAACAATTTGAAACTGAGGTTTGTCAATTGTCATTCTATTTGAATAATTATCAAGTTTAGCTGTACCGGATATAATTACAAAAGTATTTACAGGGAACTGTGCTTTATACCTTTCGATGTTATATCTGTTTATTTTAGAATAAAAGAAGTTTAGCTCCATTGAAGCAGATTCATCTGAAATCAACACTTTGAATATAGTTAAATTATTTTTAGTTGTAAATGTTTTAACATTAATAATTTTTGCATAAACTGTAACAGATTCTCCCTGCTTTAAATCTTTAATCAAACATCTGGAAGAGTAATCAATATAACGTTTAGGAAAGTAACTGATAAGGTCAAAAACGGAAAAAATACCTAACTTATTTAATAAATAACCCATCTTTTTTCCTATGCCTTTCAGAGAAGAAATATCAGTATCATATATATTAAATTTCTGAGTTTGTTCAATTTCATTTGAACTAAAAGGTTTTAATTCTTTTTTTAATACTGAAACAAACCTGTTAACTGTTTTTTTCCTTTGAAGAATATTTTCCTGAGAATAATGTTCAAAAGCTTCAATAACAGGAAGCCAGACAGCATTTTTTGAAGATAATTTATATATCTTATACAATTGCTTAATCATAAAACCGGAAAAAGAAGTTTCTCGTCCCATTATGTCGATATATTTATATTTTTCTTCAACATTAATAGCACGTTTAATCTTTTCTATATCAATATCATTTAAATAACTATTATTTTTCATATTGTCTGATTTTTAAAACTTCATATATGTCAATAGGCTTTGACTTGCCTTTTATGTTGACTTTACTGAGCTTTACTACTTCAATACTGTCTTTGACGTAGCTATAAGTATATTCACTAATTAAAAACTGAGTTTTTAAAATCTGATTAAAAGCTTCAATCCTGTATGCAAGATTAACATTATCTCCTATAACAGTATATTCAAGCCTTTCTTCAGTACCTATATTACCTGCAAAAACCTCACCACTGTTAATACCTATACCAATTTCGATTTTAGGCTTGCCCTCGGCCAATAATTTTTCTCTTAATTGCTTAACATTGCTAATTATTTCAAAAGCACACATAATTGCCTCTAAGGCGTGATTTTCATTAGTTATAGGTTCACCAAAAATAGCAAGTACACCATCACCCATATACTTATTAATTATTCCGTGATACTTAGCAATTATAGGTTCAATTGTCGAAAAATACTCATTTAATATAGAAGTAACGTCAGAGGGATTAAGGTTCTCAGCAATTTGAGTAAAATTACGAATATCAACAAATAAGATGGTTACAACAGCCCTTTTACCGCCGGGATTTAATTTGTCAAGATTTAATAAAACTTTTTTCATTACATCTTTAGAAACATATTTTCCCATAGCATGTTTAATCATTTCACTTGTTTTGTCAGTTGTAATGATTAAATAAAGTTTCTTAATAAAAGCACAAGAAAACATTGTTATTATAGGAGTAAGCGGAGGCACATAAATATTTGCTGAATATTCAAAAATGTAATATATAAAATAAACTATAGAAAGTAATAAAGTAAAAATAAGATTATTTTTTAAACTTTTAAAACCAAAAATAACAAAAATTGAAAATATTAAAGAAATGACAAAAGTAAAATCGCTGTTATTAATGCTGACAAATTTACCATTTATCATATTATCAATGAATGTAGCATGAATATCAATATCGGCTTGTTTTTTAAGAACAGGAGTTTCACTTAATTGTTCCCAGACATTTTTATCTGCATTAAGACCGATAACAACAATTTTGTCTTTAAATTCATCAGGATTGATTTTAGGAATATTACCGGATTTAATAGCATAATAAGAAACTAATAAGTCAATTGCAGAATATGTCTTATGAGAATAATATTTATCAATAGGAGAATACCATTTAATTAGAGAAAATACCCCATTAACGGTATTATCAAGATAGTCTTTGCTTTTTTTCTCAAAGACAGGAATTTTTAAGGATTTACAAGAGTCTGCCGAACAAAGAAAGTCATCATACAAAACAAAATCATTAATACCCGAGTACATTGAATATGCACTTAATGCCAGAGAAGGATATAATTTCCCGTTTAGTTCAACAACAGGCATATAAGATCTTATAACCGTATCTTTATCTTCAGATAAAATTGCAGAAGCAAGGTTATTAACATTTAAAATATAATCTTTTGGAAGCTTAATAACCCCCCTGTATGAAGACGGCAGTTTGTGTTTTCGCTTATCAATTATATTAACAGCAGATTTTGATTCGAAAACTTTAACAAACTCAGAAGGAAGGATATCTCCTGCCAAATCAGAATTAAATAAAATAAAACTGCTTATTAATTTTTTTAAATTCTTAATCTTTGTATAAAAAATTTTGTCATTATCAGGATTATATGTATCAGGATAGACAATAATATTTTGAAAAACAACAGCTTTAGCATTTGAATAATTTTCAAGATATTCAAAAATATCAGCAAATAAATCTCTTTTCCACGGCCAATTTATCTTATCGACAGACTTATCATCGACAACAACAAGAACTACGTCATCAGATGCTTTAACAGTTTCAATTCTGGCAAATAATTTTATAAAGTAGTCGTTAACTTTACTGTCAATATTATTTCTTGATAAAAAATATATAAATGACAAAACAACTATTAAAATAATACAGATTATTGTTTTTGAAGACAGATAATTTTTCATAAATAATATTGTATATAATTAAACCGGATTTGTAAAAAATGTGTAATTATTTAAAGAAAAAGTTTAGTGACATAAATATTTCTTTATACTAAAATTTATAATAAAAGAGAAAAAGAGGTATACTAAAAGGAATTTAAGATGAAAATATCATTAGAATGGCTGAATGAGTTTGTAGATATTAGTGACTTAAAAGTAGAGCAAATTACTCATGAACTTACAATGAGCGGTTTAGAAGTTGAAGGGACAGAAAAAACCGGTGCTAAGTTTACAAATATAATTACAGCACAAATAGTTAATATAAAACAGCATCCTAATGCAGATAAACTTCATCTTGTAGATATAAACACAGGAAATGGAATAAAAACTGTTGTTTGCGGAGCAGCAAATATTAAAGAAGAACAAATTATACCGTATGCTTCTGTCGGTTCAAAAGTTATTTCAAGAAAAACAGGAGAAATTTTTACACTTGAACCTGCAGTAATAAGAGGAATTGAATCTCAGGGAATGCTATGCTCCCAGGACGAACTCGGGCTTGAAAACATGCAAGAGGAAGACGGCATTCTAATATTAAACAGAATTTATAATAATCTTAAACCCGGACTCAACCTTGAAGATGTATTAAATATAAAAGAAGATACAATCATTGATGTTGCCCCAACGGCAAACAGAGGTGATGAAATGTCTGTAGTCGGAGTTGCAAGAGAAATAGCAGCATTATTTAATAAAAGATTGAATTTTTCAAAACTTGAATATGTTAATGATATATCAACAAACAAATTTAAAGTAGAAATATTAGCTCCTGAAGCTTGCAGCTATTATGCAGCAGGCTTAATAAAAAATGTAACGATAAAACCATCACCAGAGTGGATGAAAAGAAGACTCGAAGTATCCGGAATTAGGTCAATAAATAATGTAGTAGATATAACAAATTATGTACTACTTGAATATGGACAACCATTACATGCTTTCGATATGGATAAATTAAACGGTTACATTTGCGTAAGACGTGCTAAAGAAGGCGAAAAAATAATTACCCTAGACGGTGTAGAAAGAGAATTAACTTCTGATACAATTTTATGTGCCGACCAGAATAAAGGGGTATGTGTTGCAGGGGTATTTGGAAGCATAAACTCAGGAATTGATGAAAATACTAAAAATATAGTTCTCGAATCAGCATATTTTACCCCATCATTAAACAGAAAAAGTTCAAGAAGTATAGGCTACAGAAGCGAAGCCTGTGCAAGATTTGAAAGAGGAGTTGATATTGAATCAACAAAACCTGCATTAATGAGAGCTATTCAGCTTTTAACAGAATATGCCGATGCAAAGATTGAAGGAATTGCCGAAGCCGGAAATAATAAACCGAAAGAAATTGATATTACGCTTAGATTTAATCAAATAAAAAGAATATTAGGAATAGAAATTCCGAGAGAAAAATGTATAGAAATTCTTTCTAATCTTGGATTTGAGCTTCTGGGTAAAAATGAAGCTGCAGCTAAGTTTAAAACACCTAGCTATAGAATTAATGATGTTATGCAGGAAGTAGATTTAATTGAAGAAATAGCAAGAATATACGGTTATGACAAAATTGCTCCGACTTTGCCTAACAAAACTAAGTCACCTGAAATTTCATTTACCTCCAAAATTACAGATAAAATAAATAAATTATTTTTAGGTTACGGATTTAATGAAATTGTTACATCATCTTTAATAGGTGAACCGCTCCTAAATCAATTCGGACTCAATTACAATAAAGAAGAAGCCGTATTTGTTCAAAATCCTCAGTCAGACGAGCACACAATGCTTAGACAAACAACAATAGCAAATATATTAAATACAGTAAAATCAAACTTTGACAACGGACAAAAAAACATATGGATATATGAAATAGGTAAAATATACTTTATAAAGAATCCGGCAACAAAAATTGACAGCGGAGTTGACGAATCGGAAATCCTATCAGGAGCAATATCAGGAGATACTAATACTAATTTGTGGAAAGAACATACTAAAACTGATTTTTATACCCTGAAGGGTTTTATTGAAAGTCTGTTTGAAACACTAAACATAACAAACAGAATCAAATATTCACCGGCAGATAATTGTGAATATTTGCACCCCGGAAGAAGTGCAAAAATAACATTGTTATCAAAAACACCAGAAACTATAGGATATTTCGGTGAAATTTACCCTTTAATAAAAGACAAAATGAAAATTAATCAAGATATATATCTTTTTGAAATAAACTTAAGTAAAATTTTATCTGCGATAAATAAAACAACAGTAAAATACAAACCCATTTCACCATTTCCAGAAGTTCAAAGAGATATTTCTTTTGCAATAGAAAAAAATATAACAAATGAACAACTGATTACAGCAATTAAGAAATGTGCAAATTCGAAACTATTTAAATCTGCAAATTTGTTTGATATATATCAAGGCGAACATATTCAAGAGGGATTTAAGAGTATGGCATATCGAATAACACTGCAAGATAACGAAAATACGTTAACTGAAGATGTCATAAATAATGAAATTAATTCAATTAAATCTGGTTTGATAAAAAAGTTCACCCAGATAAACTTCAGATAATTAAAAAATAAAGCATTGAAAGCACTACTTATTATTTAAAGTAGTGCTTTTTATACAACAAATAGATATAATACACATTTTAATATATTATTAATTTTTGTATCATAATTTAATAATTGAGTATTTTTTCTTGAAATAGTTAACTAAATATATATAATAATAGTATTAAGAGTTAGAGATTTTACATGCTAAAAAACAATAAAATAGATAACTTTTATTATTTGGGGATTATTTCAAGGAGGAATTTCTAGTGCTTAGAAGCAGAGATATGGGTAGATCAATTGCCGTAAGAAGGTGGACAAATACAGCTTTAGAATGCTACAAAAGAGGTTGTGTTTGTGAAGGTTGTTTTTATACTGATTTTTTCAACGGAACATCACAGCGTTGTCAGATGAAAGCTTCCGTTTTAGAGTTGGTGAGAGTATTGGGAAAACCTAATGTAGAAATACAACAGGTTTTGGTAGATTAGATGTTGTTTTGAACACATATTCTGACTCCAAATGGAGTCTTTTTTTTATGAAAATAAAATATAAAAAAATAAAACCGGTATAAAAACCGGCTTTTTTTTATGAATTTACATCAAAAATATAAACTTATATAATTTCTTTATATTCTTCAGTATTATTTAAAAGGTCATAATTTATTTCATTTTCGTTATCGGCTATAACAGCAGCTACAACAGCATCACTGGCGACATTTACTGTAGTTCTAATCATATCAAGAACACGTTCAATAGCGAACAAGAAAGCAAAACCTTCTACCATCTGTTGGGGAGTTAAGCCAATACCATTAAGAACTAAAGCAATCGTAATAAGACCAGCACCTAAAATACCGGCACAAGTACTAGAAGCAATTATAGCAAGCACCATTATTTGAATAATCTGGAATAAATCAAGAGTTACACCATAAGATTGTGTTAGGAAAATAACAGCAACTGTTTGGAATAGTGCAGTACCATCCATATTTAAGGTAGCACCAAGAGGCAAAACAAAGCTGCAAACCTTATGCGAAATCCCTCTTTTTTCACAACAAGCAATTGTTAAAGGCAAAGTTGCACTGCTTGAAGCTGTACCAAAAGCAACTAAGAGTGCTTCAATAATAGCAGTATAAAAATTTCCAACCGGTACTTTACTAAATATTTTTAATATCAAAGGATATACAACAAACAACTGAAGTAAGAAACCAACAAAAAGAACGGCAAAGAATTTTGAAATTGTAGAGAAAATATCTAAACCGAATGTTGAAACAGCAACAGTAGTAAGTGCAAAAATACCCGGTGCAGCAAAAATCATTATCCAGTCAGTAACTTTCATTGTAGCTGCAAAAACAGATTCGAAGAAAGAAACAATAGGTCTGTTGATTTCACCAATTTTAGATAAAGCCAGAGAGAAAATTAAAGCAAAGAAAATAATAGGAATCATTTCACCCTTAGCGAGTGATTCCAGAGGATTTTGAGGAATCATATTTAAAAACATATTTCCAAGTTGTCCTCTTTGCTCAACTAACGCATTATTTACTTGATTTTGAATCTCAACAGCGGAAGCCTGACTTATATAACTTTGAACACCAAGCCCGGGTTTAACAACGGTAACAAGTACAGCACCGATAGTAACGGCAATTATTGATATAATTGCGTAATAAAAAATCATTTTTTTACCAAATTTACCGATTTGTTTACTATCACCAATACTTGAAATACCAACAACGATAGCACTACAAACAAGGGGAATAACAACCATTTGAATTACCCTGATAAATGCCTGTCCGATTAAATTTAATATTTTAACAAAAGTTGTAAAAATACCGGGATTTTCATGAATAAAATTTCCAAAAATAACACCGGCTATTATAGCTAAAAATATATGCCAATTTCGTTTAATACCTAAACCGATAGCAACAAATAATGTTTGAACATGTAATTTCATATTAACCTCTTATCTATACCTGAAGTGAGTATATTGTACATTTTTTTCAATTATATTACAACTATTAAAAAAATTAAAATGTGTTAAATTAAATATTTTATAATAAAATATTTATTGAAGTTAGGAATTTTAATTATAAGTTAAATTTCAAAGAGAGAGTCTAAAGGGTCTATATACAATACAATTTAAGAGAAAAAATAATGAATAAAAATGAAAAAAAGCACTTTTATTTTATTGCAATAGGCGGGGTAGGAATGAGCGGTCTTGCTCTTTTTTTGCTAGAGAATGGACATAAAGTTTCAGGTTCTGATATAGCTGAAAGTAAATATTTAAAAAATTTAAAAGAAAAGGGTGCAGAAGTATATATAGGGCACGATAAATCACATATTAAAGAAAATATGATTATAGTTGCAAGTAGTGCAGTAAGAGCGGATAATCCAGAAATAATTAGGGCTGAAGAATTAAATCTCAAAATATATCACCGTTCGGACATTTTAAAATATATATCTGACGAATATCATAGCAGAGAAAACTCAGTATTTATTGGTTTTTCCGGAACTCACGGAAAAACAACAACAAGCGGACTGTGTTCATATATATTAGAAAAAGGACAGTTAAAACCTTCTTATGTAGTAGGTGGTATTATACCTGAAATTAATACAAACGGTAAATACAATGGTGACAATTTTTTTATAGCTGAATTAGACGAATCAGACGGAACAATAGAGAAATATTCAACTGATATTGCTGTAATAAACAATATTGAAGAGGATCATCTTGACCATTATAAAAACGGATTAAAAGACATACTATCTACGTTTAATAAATACCTATCAAATAATCCGGGACAAAAAGTAATAATTAATGCCGATAATTCAGGAACAATTAAACTTATGAATGATTATCCAGAATACAACTATATAACATTCGGCATAAATAACGGCGATTATATGGCAAAAAATATAAAATTCGACAACTTATCATCAAAATTTGATGTATATTTTAAAAACAGTTTTGTATGCGAAATAAAGCTTTCTGTTCCAGGAAAACACAATATATATAATGCACTAGCAGTAATTTCAGCAATAATTGAGGCAGAAGAAGACATAAATAATTTTGCTGTATTTTTTAAATCTTTTAGCGGTATGGGAAGGAGATTTCAACAAGTTGGAAAAATCGCAAACATAACGATATATGATGATTATGCTCATCATCCTAGCGAAATAAAAACAACATTGGACAGTGTAAAAGAATCATCCGGAAAAAAAAGAATAACAGCGATATTCCAGCCACACAGATATACACGATTAAAAGGCTTCTGGAATGAATTTAAAAAAGCATTTGATTCCGCTGATAAAGTTTTTGTTACAGATGTTTATCCTGCTGGAGAAGAAGAAATTGAAGGTATTAATTCTTCAAACTTTACAAAAGAGCTAAACTCAGAAAAGTTTGAATATATAAAAGGAGACATTGAAACATCAGCAAAACAGATTTCTGCTAAACTTAAAAACGGAGACATAGTAATAACTCTTGGTGCTGGAAACATCACAAAAATGGGCAGCTGTTTAATAAAAGCAATGGAGTTTGATAAAAGTGACCGAAATATTTAATGATTATGAAGTAAAAAATTTATCAACATTTAAAATTGGCGGTTGTATAAAAAAGGCAGCTTTTCCTGACAATTTAACTGATTTAATTGAATTATTAAAAACAGATGAATATGATTTGGTACTTGGTAACTGTTCTAATGTACTTTTCTCGTCAGAATATATAGACAAAAAAATTATTTTTACAAAAAATATCACTCAATATTTTATAAACGGTAGAAATATAAATATATCTTGCGGAACAAATGGAGCATTGATAGCGAAAGAATGCAAGGAAAGATGTCTTAGCGGCTTTGAATTTCTTATAGGTTTTCCAGGAAGCTTTGGAGGAATGATATATATGAACGCTTCAGCCCATAAGCAATCAATTTCTGATTGTTTTTCTAATGCAAATGTATTTGATATTGCTAACAAAACGATTATAAATTTAAAAAAAGAAGAAATGAATTTTAGCTATAGACACTCGGTTCTCAGTGAGAAAAAATATATTCTTTTAGATGCAAATTTTGAACTAAAAAATGGAGAAAAAGAGCAAATAAATGACTTAATGGAAAGAAATCTGCTCTTTAGAAAACAATATCAACCTTCATTAAAATATGGTAATGCAGGAAGTATTTTTAAAAATCCTGATAATGATTCAGCAGGACGGTTACTGGATTTAAGCCATATGAAAGGAGTAAGTGAAAATGATGCACTAGTTTACGAAAAACACGCAAATTTTATTATAAATACAGGTGATGCAACTTCGCTTGATGTAATAAAATTAATGTATAAAATGTATACCAGTGTAAAAGAAAAGTATACAATAAGATTAAAGCCAGAAATAAAATATATAGGGAACTACGGAACGGAAGAGTATAAATTATGGGAAATAATGATAGAAGATTTAACGAATCAGCCAAAATAGCAGTATTATGTGGAGGCTTTTCAAGCGAACGAGAAGTATCACTCAGATCGGGAAACAATGTATTAAAAGCACTACAGCGTCTCGGATATAATAATGCCGAACTTATTGATGTTAATAAGAATATTTCCCAAATTCTTACAGAAAAGAAAATAGAAGCCGCATATAATGCTCTTCACGGCAAATACGGTGAAGACGGATGCATACAGGGCATATTAGAAATATTAAAAATCCCTTACACAGGAAGCGGTGTAATGGCAAGTTCTGTCTGCATGAATAAAGAATATACAAAAAGAATACTGGCAATTAGTAAAGAGATCCCTTTAATAAAATCAGTATTTGTAAAAAAAGGAGAAAATCCTATAGTTTTATGTAAAGAATTAAAATATCCAATTATTGTAAAACCTGTATGTGAAGGATCCAGTTTCGGTATGACAAAAGTAAATACACCGGAAGAACTTTTACCTGCCTATAATGAAGCAATTAAATTTAATGATGATGTTTTAATTGAAGAATTTATAGACGGATACTTCATTACAGTCGGGGTTCTGGAAAAAAACAATGAAGTTTTTGCAACAGATATACTTGAAATAAGACCGAAAAAAGAATGGTATGATTTTGAAGCAAAATATACAAAGGGAATGTCTGATTTTATAGTTCCTTCAAGCTCATTATCTGAAGAAAGAACAAAGGAAATAAAGGAAATAGCAGTAAAAGCTCATAAGTATGCAGGTTGTAGCGGAGTATCAAGAATAGATTTTATGGTAAAAGAAGATAGACCATACTTTTTAGAAATAAATACAAGTCCGGGAATGACAGATACAAGCGATCTTCCGGCACAAGCAGCTTCAATGGGAATAACCTATGATGAATTAGTTTTAATGATATTAAACAGTGCAGGCACAGACAAATAGATGTCAAATGATTATATAGTACAAAGAAGAATAAAACATCACCAGCTCCGCAGAAAAGCAAGGCGGAGCGAAATTGCCCTCAGAAGAATATATAAATTTCTAAGATTCGTATTTATTCTCTTCATTTTTTATTCAATATACCGAATTTGTGCTACAAATTTGTGGTATCTTCCTTCTGATATATATACAAATAAGAATTCAACTGGAATAGAAATACTCGGTAATAAAATTGTATCAAAAGAAAAAATAATAAATGAGATGAAAAAAATAAAGCTGGAAAGAAAGCCGTTATACAGAATCAACCCTGCAAATATTGCCGTAGAAATAGAAAAACTGCCGCCGGTAAAGAGAGTATACGTCAGAAGATTTTGGCTTCCAGCAAGACTTGTTGTTATGGTAGAAGAAGTAACACCGGCAATAACAATTGCACCATCTGAAGAGGCACCTTCAATTGCGGCATATGCAATAGGAGGAGAATTTATTCCAAGGGAATATTTACCGCTAAGCGATGAATATAAAGTAACGAAAATATTGAGTTATGGCACAAAGGGCGACGATTATAACCTGTGGAAACCAGAAAAAATAGAAACATTAAACAAACTAGCAAAGCTGACTGAACTTTATTCCGGTGAAAACGTTAAATACATAGACTTAAGAGAACCGCATAATGCCTATATACAACTTGAAAGTGTAAAACTAAAACTCGGAGAAATAGACGAATCCGCATTTGAAAGAATAAAATCAATTCATGATATACTTCCCGAAATTCAGTCATATTTAGAGAAAACAAAATATATAGATTTATCATGGAAAGATTCAAAATATTTAAAATTAGAAGAGAAATAATAATATAAAATAATAATATTATAATAAAATAATATTGTAATTTTTTTTTTTTATAATAATATAGAATAGTCAGAAAATTATTAATCCGATTTATAACATGCTAAAAGTCTGCTTATACTAAGGTAAGCAAAGGGCTTTTATACATGTTTTTTGTTTTTTAGGATAATTACTAAAAGAAAGGCAATAAAAGTGGAAGAAACTAAAACAAAAACAAAGAAAAGAAAAATTGAAACAATTACAGAACCGCAGCAAACAGAATGGAAAGAACAGGTTATTCAAGTTAGAAGAGTAACAAAAGTAGTAAAAGGCGGAAAGAAATTAAGCTTTAGAGCAATAGTTGTAGTAGGTAACAGAAACGGACAAGTTGGTGTTGGATGTGCAAAAGCATCAGAAGTAATAGTTGCTATACAAAAGGCAGTAGCAGACGGAAGAAAAAATTTAATCAGCGTTCCAATATTTAAAACAACAATACCACATCCTATTACAGGACGTTCAGGAGCAGGCAGTGTAATGTTAAAACCGGCATCACAAGGTACCGGAGTTATTGCAGGCGGTGCAGTTCGTGCAGTACTTGAATTAGCTGGTGTAGAAAATATCTTAAGCAAATCTTTAGGTTCTAAATCGCCTTTAAACGCTGCAAATGCAACATTAGCAGCTCTTCAATCATTAAAACCGTTTGATGTCGTTGCAAAAAGACGCGGTTTATCATTAAAAGACATGCTAAATTAAGAGGAAAAAGACAATGGCAAAGAAAAATATAAAAGTAACATTAGTTAAGAGCTTAATTGGCTCAACAGAAAAACAAAGAAGAATCGCAAAAGCTCTCGGTCTTACAAAAAAAGATCAAACAGTAGAACATCAAAATACACCCGTAATAAATGGTATGGTTAGTGCAATCTCTCATTTATTAAAGGTAACCGAGTAATAAGAAAGGTAATTTAAAATGGACGAAAGAATAAAAATAGAAGATTTAAGACCGGCAAAAGGATCAACCGGAAAAATAAAAAGAGTAGGAAGAGGAAGATCATCAGGCATGGGAAAAACCTCTTGCAGAGGTAATAACGGTGAAGGACAAAGAGCCGGAAGATCATCTAAAAGAGGCTTTGAAGGTGGTCAAATGCCAGGATACAGACAAATGCCAAAATTAAAAGGATTTAAAAATTTTAATGCAATTTGTTATGCACATATTAATGTTGGTGATCTGGCTAATGTTAAATCAGCAGAAATTACATTAGAATCATTAAAAGAAGAAGGAAAGGTTTCAGTAAAAGCACAAGCACTGAGGGTACTTGGCTCAGGAGAATTAGACAAACCAGTTACAATAAGTGCCAGATATTTCACAGAAACGGCAAAAGAAAAAATTGAAAAAGCAGGCGGAAAGGCACAGTTAGTATAATGCAACAATTTACACCAAACCAGCAAAATTTGCAGGCAATGTTATCAAATTTAAATATTGCCGGATTGAAAAATAAAATTATATTTACTCTTGCTATGATTTTAATTTTTCGTTTTTGTGCACAACTTCCGTTATTCGGAATAAATTCTGAAACATTTGCAAATTTAGCTGCAACAAATAACCTTATAGGCTTTTTAGATATGTTTTCAGGTGGTGCACTGGGAAATGTATCAATTATTGCACTTGGTATAGGACCATATATTACTGCATCAATTATAATGCAGTTGTTGGCGGTTGTTATACCTCAGCTTGAACAACTGCAAAAAGAAGAAGGCGAAGCTGGCAGAAGGAAATTATCACAGTATACACGTGTTTTCACAATAATAATTGCGGCAATACAGGCTATAGTATTTGTTATATACCTTATAAAAACTGCAAAATCTGCAATAATGCCTGATGTAAACATAATATCATTTGCAATAGGTTCTGTTATAATAATGACTGCAGGTTCAGCATTTACAATGTGGCTGGCAGAGTTAATGACCGAAAGAGGAATCGGCAATGGTGCTTCAATGCTAATATTCTGTGGTATTATATCAAAAATTCCTTTTTATACATCACAAACAGCAACTTTAGTATCCGGCGATTCTTCACTTCAACCCGGTTTAGTTCTATTGTTATTGATATTTTTCGCAACAATGGTATTTATCGTTATAATGCAGGAAGCTTCACGTAAAGTTATAATTGTAAATCCGAGAAGACAGGTTGGAAATAAAGTATACGGTGGAACTAACACATTTATACCGTTCAAACTAAACCCGGGCGGTGTAATGCCAATTATCTTTGCGATAGCTATATTGTTATTCCCTACTACAATTATTGAGCTTATTGGAAGAACAAATGTTCATGGCGGTGCAATAGGAACATTAATGTTAAATCTTTCTAATGCACTTAATCCATCAGGATTCATATATAATGCAATATATTTCTTATTGATAGTAGGATTAACTTTCTTTTATGCATCAATCATACCAAATTTGCAGCCAAAAGAAATAGCAAATAATTTAAAGAAATATGGTTCTTCAATTCCAGGAATAAAGCCAGGAAAGCCGACAGCAGAAGCATTAGATAAAATACTCAGTAAAACAACATTTATCGGTGCATTCAGCTTAGGCATAATAGCATTGATTCCGTCAATTGCTTGTAGTATTACCGGAATAACAACACTTCACGGAATTGGAGCAACTTCATTAATAATTATGGTTGGGGTTGCACTAGATTTTATAAATCAAGTCAGAACAAACCTGCTTCCAAAAAATTACGAAAGTTTCTTAAGACAATAAAAAGAACCCAAAAGGGTTCTTTTTTTTATAATTTTTTCTTTAATGTGATATAATTTGAAGTGTAGCCCGCAGCATTTAAAAGAATTTGCGGGTAAAAATACATCAGGTAAAGCAATATACACATAGACTTTTATATTATATATAGAGGAGATAGACAGGACAAAATGAAACAGGAATTTATATTTATCGGTCCTCCCGGCAGCGGTAAAGGCACACAAACAAAGATACTATCTAAAGAATATAATCTTCCGCATGTTGATACAGGTTCATTATTAAGAGAAGAAGTTGCATCTGCAAGTAAAGAAGGTGAATTAGCTAAACAATTCATTGATAAAGGTCAACTTGTTCCAGCAGAACTGGTTTCCAAAATAATAAAGAACAGACTTCTTAAAGAAGATTGTAAAAATGGTTTTATTCTTGACGGATACCCCAGAAGTATAGAACAAGCAGAATTACTTGACAAAATATTAAAAGAAATAGATGAAAATACTAATACTTCAATCAAAGTTTTTTATTTCGAGATTGAAGAAAAAAAACTTATTGAACGCCTTGTTAACAGGAGAACCTGCTCTAAATGTGGTGCAATATACAATTTAAAAACAATGGAAATAAAAGATAAAAACCGATGTGAAAAATGCGGCGGAGAACTTACAAGAAGAAAAGACGATACTGAAGAAGTCGCAAAAAAAAGATTTGACACATATTTTCAAGAAACAGAACCTCTTATAGATTTTTACAAAAAAAGAGGTATATTAATAACCATTAATGCTGATAATGATATAAAATCAATATATGAAAAGCTTAAAGGAGCTATAAAATAAATGTCAATTCATAGAAAATCAAAATTTGAAGTAAATTTAATGAAACAGGCAGGGAATGTTGTTGCTTTAGTTCATGCAGCAATGAAAGATGCTGTAAAAGAAGGAGTAACAACAAAGGAACTGGATGAAATAGCATATAAAATAATAAAAGCAAATAAAGCAGATCCTACTTTTTTAGGGTATCATGGTTTTCCCGGTTCTATTTGTACATCAATAAACGAAGCAGTAGTTCATGGAATTCCGTCTAATGATGTTGTTTTAAAAGACGGGGATATAATAAGCATAGACGTAGGAGCTACACTTAGAGGATTTGTCGGTGATAGTGCCTGGACATATCCTGTAGGGAACATTTCGGACGAAAAGAAAAAGCTTCTAATGGCAACAGAAAAGTCACTATTCGCAGGACTTGAGCATATGAAAACAAATGATAAGCTAGAAAATGTTGCAGGTGCTATTGAAGATGTTGCAAAAGAATACAATTTGGGAATAGTAAGACAATATGGCGGACATGGTGTTGGAAGAGAAATGCATGAAGACCCGTTCGTTTTTAATTACAGAACAAATAATACATTAACACTGTTAAAAGGTATGACAATTGCCATAGAGCCAATGTTAAATCTGGGCGGTGATGACGTAATTGTTCTTGACGATGAATGGACAGTTGTTACAAAAGACAAAAAGCCTTCAGCACATTTTGAGCATACAGTCCACGTTACTGATGACGGACCTGAAATACTAACTAAATTATTATAAGGAACAAGAAATGATTGAAATGAAAGTTATGGGTATTGCTATTGATACAGCAAGCGGTTCCCCTATTATAGTTTTAAATGACAAGGAAAACAGAAAAGCACTCCCTATATGGATTGGAAGTGCAGAAGCAAGTGCAATCATAAGAAAAATAGAAAACATAAAAGTTTTAAGGCCCATGACACATGATTTAATAATAGATATAATCGAAAAAACAGGTTTCACCATTGACAGAGTGGAAATCAATGATGTAGAAAAAGAAACTTATTTTTCAACAATTTTTCTTCTTTCTCAGGACGGCAAAGAGGTAGGAATAGATTCAAGACCTTCAGATGCAATAGCTGTAGCGATTAGAGCTGATGCACCCATTTTTGTTTCTGCAAAAGTTTTAGCAGACGGCAGCGTATCCTGCGATAGTGCTAAAGATGAGGCAGAATCTGAAGAATTCCGAAACTTTATACAAAGCATTAAACCTTCTGATTTTGAAAAATTGCTTAAAGACGATAAGCAGTCTGACCAATAGTAAAGCACTGTGAAAAACTTTCTTTGAAATATTTATTTGAAAATAATTCTTTTGAATAATTATTTTTAAATAAAATGTTTTTCCCATTCTTTTCCAGCTGGCATAAACCGATTATTGTATCTTTACAAAAAATTTCACATAAATACTTAAACATATACAACCTTCAATTATCTTGTTGTATAATTTTTAATGATAAAAATAAAAAAATCAAAGAAAGGTTAAAAGTTATGCAAAAAATAACAAAAGATATGGGATTAATTGAAATAGTACAACAATATCCACAAACAATTGAAGTATTTCAAAAATACGGTTTGGGCTGTATAGGCTGTGCAGCTGCAAGGTTTGAAAATTTAGAAGCAGGTGCAAAAGTTCACGGAATTGACCCTGATAAAATGGTTGAAGACCTTAACGCTGTAATTGGTTAATTATATTAGTTATTAAAAATCAAACTCACGGTTAAATTTATTAATATAAACGTGACAAACATTTATGTTTTTATTATGATTTTAATACTAAATAACCAAAAATACAGTTAAGGAGATATAAAAATGGAAGTTATTCTAAAAAAAGATGTCCAAAATATTGGAGAAGCAGGCGATATAGTAAATGTAAAAGACGGCTATGCAAGAAATTTTCTTCTGCCACAAGACTTTGCTGAAATAGCTACTAAAGGAGCAAAAGAAAACAGAGAAAAAAATCTGGCAAGAATAAAAGCTAAACAAGAAAAGCTTCATGCTGAAGCACTAGAATTAGCTAAGAAAATTGAAGCACTTGAAGTAATTGAATTTTCAGCTAAAGCAGGTGAAAGCGGAAAATTATTTGGTGCTATTACAACTAAAAAGTTAGCAGAAGAAATTAAGAATAAGACAGGTATTGAAGTTGATAGAAAGACAATCTCTCTTGATGCTCCAATCAATAAATTAGGTAAATTTACAATGCAGATTAAATTAACATCAAAAGTAAAAGTTTCACTTGGTGTTAATGTTAGTGCATCAGAAGTTTTAAAAGAAGAAATTGAAGATATTGAAGAAACAAAGGAAACAGTTGAAGAATAAATTGTCTTTTGGTATACTAAACTAAAAAGGAAATTAAAATGATTAACATTCAAAATCGACGTTATATATATAAAGGAGGCTTTACGATATAATCGTATTATTTTGAGTGTTATAAAATAAACAGTTAAAGCCTTCTGAAATAATCTCAGAAGGCTTTTTAATATATAAAAGGAGAAAATTATGAATAAAAATCGACGTTATAACAACAAAAAGGCAAAAACCCCGTTTGTCAAATTTATGAACTTAATATGGGGCTTGTAATAGTATAAAAGAGGAAGAACAATGTCGATACAAGCAATAACAACAAAAGTAATATCAACACTAGGCAATAAAGAATCATTAATACCGATTATGATAAAAGACGGTGTAGACTCGACAAGTCTAACCTATAAATCTTTTAAAGAAGGAGGACCTGTCGAAGGAATAGACAGAGCAATTGATGAATACGGAACACAGGCTATATGGATTGGGGGTATACCATTTTTTAAAAAGCTTATTGATTATACTGCATATAAAGCTGCAAAAATCAATCCAAAAGTTGACCCAAGAATAATAGCTGATAAAGAATATTCTCTCTGGGCACAAAAAAATGCACAGGGGTTTATGCCAAACAATCCCGGACAAAAAGTAAAAACTGCAATTAATGACTGTTTAAAAGACGGAGGAAAACTGGCAAAAAATTTATATAAATCAAAAATATTTGCTGCAACCGCTCTTACTCTTGGAACTTTTTTCCTCCTCACTAAAATAAAACAAAACAGAACTAAAAACACTGTAATTGATGAACTTACAGCAGTAAAAAAATATGAACAGCCACAAGCAAAAAAAAGTAGTAAAAACATTTTTGATGATTTTAATTTTTCTTCTGGAACTCCCTCGTTCAAAGGGTTAACTAAAAAAGTTACTGATGCAATTATGTTTAATCCTGTACATAACATGAAAATTATTGATGCAGGTATAACAACAGAAAGACTTGCTTTCTCAAGAAATAAAACAGAATTTTTTGAACACGCAATAAAAGAAGGCGGATTTTTATTCTTCATATACGGATTTGGAAATCTTATTGAAAAGGGGATAAATAAAGTATCCGAAAATTTTTTGCAAAAACCTGTTGAACTTAAAATTGATGTATTAATGGATAAGAATCTTCAAGAGGCACTAAGTAACGGAAAAATTTCTAAAGATATTGTGCTTTTCCCTGAAAAAGGGAAATCGCTTACTGAGAAACTCAACTTTTTACTAAATAATCCTGATAATATTATTGTTCAAGCAGCAAAAAAATCTAAGATAATTCAAACGGTAAAAAATGAAGCTGGACAAAATGTTATTGATACATCAAAATTTATAGACATAAAAGAAATAGAACAGTTAATTTCAGACTTAAAGAATATCGATGATAAATTTAAACTTTCTAAAGAGCCTGTCAAGAAATTCCTTACAAAAACAAAAGGACTAAAAGTTATGTCTGTTATGGCCAACATTGGAATTTCTTGCTTTGTACTCGGGTATATAATTCCAAAATTAATTTATAAATACAGAGAAATGAAGACAGGAACAACAAAGTTTCATGTAGCAGAAGACATTAAAAACAGTAAAAAAGGTACTATAAATACATAAAAGATGCTTCTAAATAATAAATTACAGTATATATTACGATAATAAGCCGTAAATAATGTCTTTCACTTTTTAAAAGTGTTATGTTAAAATTGTATTTAAAGAGGGATTAGTCTTGAAATACAAAAGCTGTTACTGGATAGAGTCAGGGATAAATTTTGATATAGATTCATATAAAGTATGCTGTTTATACAGTGCAAAAGGCGGTGGAAACACAATAATTGAAGATAACTATAAAGGTAAACCTGTCAATTGGGATAAAGTTTTTGAGTTTAAAAAAATGATTAAAGATCTTCATAAAAAGGGAGAAATTTATCCTAAATGTGAAGGCTGTATTTTTCTTGAAGAAAGAGACTGGAGTGATGACCACTCCAAAATAAGTATGATTAACCTTGATTACTGGACAAAATGCAATTCAAGATGTATGTATTGTCATACAATGAAAGATAAAAAGAAATACAACAGTTTTAAAAATTACAATTTTCTTCCCATATTAAAAGATATGATAAAAAAAGATATATTACGCTCAAACGGACACGTAAGTTTTGGCGGCGGGGAAGTAACTCTTTTGAAAGAATTTGATAAATTGTTAAATATATTTATGGATTTTGGATTTCCGCTTACAAGAATTCATTCATCAAGTATATTATATTCAAAAGCAATAGAATCAGGACTAACACGGGGGTGTGTTGATCTTATAGTTTCAGTTGACTCGGGCAGTAAAGAAATGCACAGAAAGGTCAAAGGTGTTGATTCCTATGATAAGGTATGGAATAATTTGAAGAAATATGCCTCAAAACAAAAATCACCATTTGCTGTAAAATCAAAATATATACTAATCCCGGGGGTAAATGACTCAAAAGAAGAAATTGATATTTGGCTTAAAAAATCAAAAGAAAACGGAATCAACAGTGTACTTCATGAAATAGAATCAAAATGGTTTTATGCAAGAAGAGAAAATGTTCCTGATGAAATAATCGAATATTTTAAATATGCAAAAGAAAAAGCAGAATCATTAGGACTAAAATATGAATTATATGAAAGAGCAGAACATATGATGACATATTATAAAGAAAAAGAAGGTGTATAATGCAGGAATACACCAGCTGTCATTGGATTCAACACGGACTCAGTTTTGAGAGTAATCATATAAAGATGTGCTGTCTGTGCTGCCATAAAGGAGGCGGCAGAATTGTTATCACAGATAAATTTGATGAAAAAAAATTCGACTGGAAAACTTTTTTGGGAATAAAACAAAAATTTATTGATGAAAATATTAAGGGAATTATAGATCCACGCTGCGATGGATGTTTTAACCTTGTTAAAAGAGGCTGGGATGACAATGAAAAATATATAAGCTATATTCATTTCAACCATTGGACACGTTGTAACTGTGATTGTATATACTGCTATACAAACTGGGATAAGAAAAATTTTAATACAAAACCATACTACAATGTTTTTCCTGTAATAAAAAAATTATTTGAAGAAAAATTATTTAGACCGGGAGGTGAAATAACATTTGCAGGTGGAGAACCGACTATCCTTAAAGATTTTGATAAATTAATATTATATATGCTCAAAAATGGTGCAGACAGAATAACAATACACTCATCCGGCATAAAATATTCAAAAGGAATAGAAAAGGGAATAAAAGAAAAAAAAGTTTCAGTATGTCTTTCAGCCGACTCAGGTGATAAAGATATGTACAAGAAAATAAAAAGAGTTGATAAATTTGACATTTTCTGGAAAAATGCGAAAAAATATGCAAAAGCACAACCTGATGACAACAAGAAATTAGTTGAAACAAAATTTATATTAATTCCTGAATTTAATGCAACGAAAGAACAAATTGATAAATGGATAGACCTTAACATTGAAACAGGTATAAAATCTATTGTTCTGGACATAGAAGACGTATACTGCCAGGATTTAAGAAATAAAAAGAAGCAAATCCCTGAATACTTAGTTGATTTGTGCGGATATATTATTGAAAAAGCTAAAGAGTATAAATTAAACCTTGTAGAATATAATAATTTTAGGTATCTCATTGAAGAGTACCATTTAGTATAGGGAGAAAATAAATGGTTTGTTTTGAAAGTTGCAACTACATTGAACACGGAATGGTTTTGGACCATCTAAACAGAATACGAGTATGCAACAATTTCAATCCAAGACATGAAGGAAGACCAATTATTTACGAGAATTACCACGGAGAAAAAATTAACTGGAAAGATTTCTTCAACAAAAAAAGAGAACTAAGAAAAAAATACAGAGAAGGTACTTGTCCTCAAACGTGCATAGACTGTGTTAACAATGAAACTAAGGATTGGGACGATGATGATTATATAAATTATTTGTTGATGACACCATGGGTAAAATGTAATTCAAACTGTATATATTGTGAAGCACCGAGGAACAAATATGTACTTGAAAATACAAAACCATATAAGGTTTTGCCTTTAATAAAAGACATGATAAAAAACAATATTCTAAAAAAAGACGGAATTATTGATTTTGCCGGAGGCGAACCAACTATATATCACGAATTTGAAGCACTTCTACATGAATTTATAAAAAATGATTTCACAAAAATAATCATACATACAAATGCAATCAAAAAGAGCAATTCAATTATAAAAGGAATAAAAAAAGGTGTGGTAAGGATACTGGTCTCTATTGATGCCGGCACAAAAGATATTCATAGAAAAGTAAAACAGGTTGACTCATATGATAAAGTTTGGAAGAACTTAAAAGAATATGCAAAAAACCAAGGTGGAAATAAAGACCACGTTAAAGCAAAATACATTATAGTTCCAGGGCTTAATGACAGTGAGGAAGAAATTAATATATGGCTTCAAAAATGCAGAGATATTAACATTAAAAGTGTTGTATTAAACCTTGATTTTCAATGGATTATGCAAAATGTAGACAATGATTTAATACCGTTATATAACTTAATGCAATACACACTGGATAAAGCCGGTGAATATGATATGAACTGTGAATTATACGGGCAAATTTTTCAAGTTAAACGTGAAGTAGAACAAAGAAAAGAACAAAATATAGCCGGTTTTTAACTATAAATTTAATTCTTTAATTAAAGCGGGTATAATAATTTCCCAGGCTTCTTCATTCGGGTGAAGATCTGTATCAGATATTTGATATTCACCACTTAAAATATCAACTCCTGTTATTTCATTTGTCTGTAAAATAATAAGCCCATTTTTTTCTAAGAAAGACATATCAAGACCAAAATTACTTTTGTCTCCATATATTAAAATTACAAATTTAATATTAGGGTAAATTTCTTTTAAAGATTTATTCATTTCCATAAAATAAGCATTAACATACTTATTGTGTAAATCATAACGATTTCGAAGGAAAAAATTATAAAAAATGTTATTTAAATAATAAAAAACATAGAATTGGCGGTAAACAGGATAATAATCATATTTCATAACTAACTCACCCTTTTTATTAAAGGAATAAAAAGGATATCCAACAAAATCGCCCATACAAACACTGGAATACATTCTCCTTATATGGTCAGACATCATAACATAAATAATATATTCAGGGTTATCTATATTTTTATCATACAACTTGTTTTGAAGAATATATAAAGCATTTTGAAAACCTTTACCGGGAAGAGAATAATTATAAACAGGTCTTTTGGAAGACAAAGAAAGTTTATTAGAAAAAGAGCCATAAGCAAAAGAACAACCTAAAACTATAATAGGTTTCTTTTTAAATTCCTTACCCTCAACAGTCTTAAATCTTTTTGGAATAATGAAACTCTTATACTGAATTTTTCCAATATGATAAGTTTCATCAGGATTGTTCTTTTTATAAACTATATATAATATGAACTCAAAACAGCATAACAACAATATCAAAATAAAGACATTAATAGTAATTATTTTTAATAATCTCATTAAATAAACCCTATTACTGACAAAATAATAACTTTATCTGTCTCTTAATCTTGATAAAAGTCTTAAAATTTCTATATACAACCATAAAATAGTAACTAAAAGACCAAAAGCACCGTACCATTCATATAAAGAAGGTAACGGTGTTTGAACACCTTTGTCAATAAAATCAAAATCAATAATAAGATTTAATGCAGCAATAATAGCAATTACAACATTAATAGCAATTGTAACCGTATTATTTTGAGTAAAATAACCAATATTAACACTAAAAAACGAAAGAACAAATGAAATAAGATAAAAAATAAAAACAGCCAAAGTTGCAACAAGTATAATACTTTTAAATTTTTCGGTAGCTTTTATAAGTCCAAGCCTGTAAATTAAAGCCATAGAAAAGACAACAATAAACGTCATAGAAATAGCCTGGATAACAATTCCAGGAAAACTTTTTTCGAAGAAACAAGAAATACCTGACAAAACAGCACCTTGAGAAAAAGCGTAAACAGGTGCTAAATATGGGGTAAGAGAGTTTTTAAAACAAATTATCAACGCAGTTACAAAACCAACAACAACCCCTGCTATCATAATCATATTAACAAAATCGAAATGGCTGAGAGAAAATTGGTAAAAAACAGCAGCAGCACCAACAATCATAATAAGAGCAAGTACTAAAAGCTTATTCATTGTTCCTGCAACAGTCATAGGTTTATCTGTTAAAGCATATGTATTTTCTAAAACATTATCATTTAAAATCGGATTGGAACTTTTCATAATACCTCCACAAAATATATACATGTAGATTATACCATAATCTTTAAGTATATGAGATTGTTAATTTATATTTAAAACAGGTAACTATAAATGGACTCGAAAATTGAAAATATAATCTCACGACAAATTTTAGACTCAAGAGGAATTCCAACAATTGAAACAGAAATAATACTAAAAAACGGAATAAAAGGAAGAGCATCCGTACCTTCCGGAGCCTCAACAGGAAAAAATGAAGCACTAGAAAAAAGAGATAATAACAAAAATAGTTTTAACGGAAAAAGCGTTTATACAGCAATAAACAACATAGAAAATATTATCAAACCTGCATTATTAAATATTGATGTTCACAAACAAAGACTGATAGACACAATAATGATAGATAAAGATGGAACAGAGAATAAATCAAATCTTGGGGCAAATGCAATACTGAGTGTTTCACTTGCAGCAGCAAGAGCAGCATCAAAATATGAGAATATTGAACTTTATAAATATCTCGGAGGAATATACGCTATAATAATGCCGGTTCCGATGATGAATATTATAAATGGCGGTGTACATGCAAATAATAACCTTGATTTTCAAGAATTTATGATACAGCCTGTCAGAAGCAAAAATATTAATGAAAGTTTAAAAATGGGCACAGAAGTTTTTCATAAACTGAAGGAAATAATAAATACTATGGGCTATTCAACAGCAGTAGGAGATGAAGGTGGTTTTGCTCCTGAAGTAAAAACGAATACAGAAGCAATAGAAATGATAATTTATGCAATAGAAGAAGCTGGATATTCAACTGAAGAAATCAAAATATGTATTGATGCTGCATCATCAGAATTATATAAAGACGGCAAATACTTTTTATCAGGTGAAGAAAAAGAACTTTGCAGCAGAGAAATGACAGATTATCTTGAAAAACTTGTAAATAACTACCCCGTAATTTCAATTGAAGACGGGCTTTCTCAAGATGATTATTCTGGATGGAGAGAATTAACAAAACGGCTTGGAGAAAAATGTCAAATAGTAGGTGATGATTTGTTTGTTACAAATTATAAAAGATTAGAATTCGGCATAGAAAATAATATCGCAAATTCAATATTAATAAAATTAAACCAGATTGGAACACTAACTGAAACTTTAGATACAATCCTTCTTGCACAAAAAAATAATTATAAAACAATAATTTCACACAGGAGCGGTGAAACAGAAGACACATTTATAGCAGATTTATCTATAGCAGTAAATTCAGGACAAATAAAGACCGGTTCATTATCAAGAGGAGAAAGAATAGCAAAATACAACAGACTTATAAGAATTGAAGAAGATTTACAAAAGAGAAAATAAATTTGCCAGCGTTTTTTTTTTGGTTTAAAATAAAATAGCCGTGCTCCACGGGGAGGTTGCGGATCTCTTGACCCGAACGCATAGCGGGGTGCAGAGCCTACTGTGAGACTCTTATGAATACGGCAGACTTTATTAGAATCGTTGATATTAAAGATATTTATGGCACAGACCATCGAACCGTGTCAGGACGGGAACGTAGCAGCACTAAGGTGTAAGCTGTGGGTATATTTATTTTTAAAGGAGATGATAATAAGGAAAACTATATTTATAATTGCCGATAGGTAGTGGCACGGCAAAAATGAGGATTCAATAGTGAATTCTCATTTTTTGTTTGCTTCAGCAGTCTTTAATTCTTCTTCTAATTTATTAATATCACCTGAGAATGTTGACTTCCTTGTTAAAGTATACTTTAAGCACTTGACATAATTAATATTACTTTTTAAATTCTTATAAATTTGAGCAAGTAGATAACACAAATCAGCATCCTGAGGCAAATCACGGATAGATTGTTTTAAAAGTTTTTCCGCAGGCAAAAACTTTTTATGTTTTGAATATAATTTTGTAAGAAGTTTAATAGCTTCTGCATCTTTTGGATTTGTTTTTATAGTTTTTTCCAGAAAAGATATCGCACTATTTTCATCGCCTTTTGACAAATATATTGAAGCTAAATTAAAATATGCCCAACTATAATCAGGATTTTGCTCTATCACCTTATTATACCATTTAATTGAATTATCAGAATCACCTATAGCATTATATTCATAAGCAAGATAAAATTTCGCAAATACATCATCACAATCTAAATTAATTGCTTTTATTAAATATTCAATAGCTTTTTCATGTTTTTTTTGTTTTGAATATATTTCACCGAGGTGAAAAAAAGAATTTTCATCGTAATTATCAATACTTATAACCTTTAATAATAATTCTTCCGCTTCCGTATATCTTTTTTTTGCGATATAAACATTTGCAAGGTTATACATTACATCAATATCATTATTAGATAAGGAATATGCTTTCTCGTATGCAACAATAGCTTTATCAAAATATTTTAATTTTTCAAGAATAATTCCAATATTATACAATATTTTAGAATTATCAGGACATTTCTCATTTAAAAAAACGAAATTTTTTAAAGCTTCCTCATTTTCACCAATATCTGAAAGTAATATAGCATATTCTTCCAATGAAACTAAATCATCGGGATTTTGTTTTAGTTTTTCTTGTAAAATTTTAATTTCTTTCATTATTTATTTCGTTATTCTTTAATAGTAGTTTCACGTATAGCAAAAGGAATATAATCAATAATATTTGAAGCCATAACAGAATATTCAGATAAGTCTTTTGAAGCAATATCTCCGGCAAGTCCATGAAGATAGACACCGGCAACAGCTGCATTTAAAGAAGAAACTTTTTGTGCAAGCAGACCGGCTATTATACCGGTAAGAACATCTCCTGTGCCAGCTTTTGCAAGAGCAGAATTTCCTGTTTGATTTATATATATTTTATCACCATTTGTTACAATAGTATTCTTGCCCTTTAAAACAGTTATACATTCATACGTTTGAGAAGTAATTCTTGCATATTTTTCTCTGTTGTCATTAATTTCAGCAACACTAACATTTAACAGGCGAGAAAGTTCTTTAGGATGCGGAGTTATAACAGCATCTTTAAGATTTATTTCTCCTTTATGCATTGCAAGGATATTAATACCATCCGCATCAATAATAAGTTTTTGTCTGTCCGATATTTTAGGAAGAAGGTTCAATATAAAACTTTTTGTTGAATCATTTGTAGTAATTCCGCAGCCTAAAGAAACAACATTAAATGTAAGAAGCTGCTTTATTTCATTGTCCGAGTCAATAGAACCAAGTCTGTTTTCCTTTAAAGGAATATAAGTTATCTCAGGTACCATAGAAGCAATTACAGGAATAAGAGACTTTATACATGCAAGAGAAACGTAACCACAACCCGTCTTTAAAGCTGAAATAGATGATAAGAAAGCAGCTCCAGGATAAAAAGATGAACCTGCAATATTTAAGACTCTACCAAAAGTTGATTTGTTTGAATTTTCCTGACGTTCAGGAATAATTGAACTTACAAGTTTTTTACTAATACTGTTAACCATTTTGTCTTATAGCCTCATATAAAACTATCGCAACTGAATTTGAAAGATTTAAACTTCGTTGTCCGTCAACCATAGGAATAGTAACGGCATAATCAGAATTTTTCTTTAATAATTTTTCATCCAGTCCTCTTGTTTCCGGTCCGAAAACAAAAAAATCACCATCAACATATTTTCTATCTGTATATTTTTGTTTAGATTTAGTTGTTAAATAATAAAAATTTGAATTTTTAAAATCATTTTTTAATAAATCTAAATTATCATATTTTTTTATATTAACGCTGCTCCAGTAATCTAATCCCGCCCTTTTAAGATATTTATCCGAGAGCGAAAATCCGAGTTTACCAACTAAATACAAATCACAACCGCTGCAAGCACAAAGTCTTGCAATATTTCCAGTGTTTTGAGGAATTTCAGGTTCAAAAAGAACAATGTTAAATTTAGTTTTTATCATCATCCAAAAATCTTTTACTTTCAAATATAACAGGAAGACCTCTTATAATACATAAAGCAACTGTAATATAAACAAGAATATCAGCAGCCAAAATGAGATAAGGCTGAATATTACTATATAAAATAAACTGATTAACAGTAACAAAGTCACAATATTCAAAATTAGGAATATATGCAAGAATAAGCATTAGGAATACAAGGGTTTTAGCAACACCGTATAAAGCACGTGAAAATCTTGAAGCAGTTAAGAATTTGCAAAATTTATTTTGCATCATTGTAGAATCTCCGAAAGCAGTATAACCTTTCGAAAAGGCAATACTTCTTAAACCGTCAACGATAATTCCTCTTGCAACAACAACGAGAGGAACCCATACACAGACACTGCCCAGTACAGCAAAAGCTATCCAATAAAAGTTTTCAACAACTCTATCACCAAGAATATCAAAAACAGAACCAAATTTAGACTGTTCATTCATTTTTCTTGCAACATAACCGTCTAAACCATCAAGAACAATAACTAATAAAGTTAAGAACAAAGCTGCAATGTAATAACAAGGATGTCCAGTAAATAAAAATTCTATTGCTACCACAGCAAGTATCATTCTTAATATAGTTAATAAATTTGCCATTAATACACCTCAATTTCTATTTTTTGCTTCTAGATAAAGCAAAGTTAACGGAATCTAATGCTTTAACTTTTTCTCCAAGCATTATTTTCTCTGCTTCTTCCAAAACCTTAACAACATTAAATCCGTTATGTCCGTCGCTTCTTGCCTGCCTGCCCTGCTCAACACAGTTTAAGAAGTGCTGGCATTCTAATTTCAAAGGTTCAATTTCAATATAATCAAGCACTTCAACCTTAGAAGTTTTAGGAGAAGAGCTTTCAAATATTTGAAGTTTATTTTCAGTTAAAGTATCATCAAAAATTGCCGTAGCTTTTGTTCCTCTGACAAGTAAATTAACTCTCTTCTGGGGATGAATCCAACTATCCGAAATATGAGCAATAATATTATCCTCATATTCGATTGTTACGTGTGTTACATCCATAATATCGTTATTATCAGATGAAGCACCTACAGCACTAATGACTCTTACGGGTTCTTTGCCGAGAATATAACTTGTCATAGAAACATCATGAGGAGCTAAATCCCACATTACACTTCTGTCATTTTTAAAGTGATTAATATTTAATCTGTCACTCTGAACATATCTAATCTCACCTAAAGCTCCTTCGTTTATAAGCATTTTTAAACGATTAACAGCAGGATGATACATCAATAAATGACCAACCATAAGAACTATATGATTTTTATCGGCAAGATCAGACAATGCCTTAGCTTCCGCAGCAACAGTGGAAATAGGTTTTTCCACATAGACATGTTTTCCTGATTCAATAGCTTTTTTCACTATTTTATAATGAGTATGGCTTGGAGTTACAACAGCAACTGCTTTAATTTCAGGATTATTTAATACTTCATTTGAATCTGCCGTAAAATTAACGTCAGGATATAACTGCTTTAAGTTTTTTCTATTTTCATCATCCAAATCACAAACTGTGTGCAAGGCGTTCAAATTATAAAAATTTCTAACTACATTTTTTCCCCAAATACCGCAGCCTATAACCGCTACATAACGTCCTTTCATTTTAATACTCCAGAATAACAACTAATTATACATGTAAAATTATACATCTATTTTAAAAAATATGAAAAAAAACGTCAAATTAAATATTTATAAAGAAATCAGAAACTAAACAATTTGTATTCTGTTATCTTTCCTTACCTCAAACGGCTGTTTAATCGTTTTAATATAATCAATAGTAACTTTATCTTTATCAAATGGATAGCGTTGAATAATTTCATCATCATCTCTTTCAAGCATTTCTAAATCATCGCCGCCGCCTAATAAAAACTCATCATAAACTGCCGTATATATTTTATTTGGATCGGGATTGTCAACATCAATAAATCTTTTATTTCCGTCCTTATCAATATATACAAGTTCAACTAAGTCACCGTTTATATTTATTTTATATGTTAAACCGGAAACCTGCATAATCCCTGGTTTTGAATTTGATGCAGTAAGTGATTTTGCACATGCTTTTATTGCATCGACCAAATCTTCTTCATTTAATTTAACTTTACTCAATTTATTATTAAAAGGGAAAATACTTGAAATATCACGTTCTGTAACAGTTCCGTAATCAACACTGCCTCTGAAATTTGCTGAATTTATAAGAACAATATCAGCCTGCAGCATATTTTTTATTGCATCAGAAACAAAATCCGCCCAGGGATTTTCTTCTAATAAATTATTTTTAGGTATAGGATCAACATGTTTCAGATTACCTATCACCGGAGATTTTCCCAGTATTGAATCAACTGTTTTAGCCATAATCATATTAGAAGAGTATATGTTAGTATCCATAATATTATTCTGAACATAAGATATTTCACCTTTATCATTAAATTCAAGATTTAAAATTCCAAAATGATTACCATCTCTTCCCGCCTGAGTAATAACAACCGGTTCACCATCAGGGGAATAAAACAAATTTTTACCTGGAACAACACCCTCTATTAAATCATGAGAATGACCACCTAAAATAACATCAATGCCGCCTACAGACTGAGCAATTTCTCTTTCTGTGTCATATCCTTCGTGTGACAATAAAATAATTTTATTAACATTTTGATTTTTTAGTTTTTGAACTTCTTCTCTTAATTCTTTTATTGTTTGGTCTTTATCATCAATTGTAATACCTTCAAGTATTTTCTTATCTTTTAATCTTGAATTCATATCAGAAGGTTGAATTCCAATTAAACCATATTTCTCACCGTTTTCTGAAACATGAACAAAAGAACGCATAACTTTTTTTGATAAATCAGAATTACTATCAGGGAAATTCATATTCATTCCAAGTATTTTAGCCTTTGAGTTCTTTAGTAGTTTTCCGCAAATAGAAGCAGTAATATCAAAATCATGATTGCCTGGAGCCTGTGCATCAATACCTGCTAAATTCAGAAATCTTGCAGCTGCAAGATTTCTTTTTTCATCAGAACCTATAAAAGTATCTCCTGAACATAATTTTAAAATATCAGAACCATTTTTCCCCGCAAGTATACTTGCATGCTCAGAAGCAGAAACAAGTCTTTCCATTTTAGGTATTTGACCGTGAAGATCATTTATATAAAAAATAGATGTTCTGGTTGTTAAAACAGAACTGGGAGAATTTTTCTTTACAGGCACACTTTGGTTGTATTGGCTATTTATTCCGGAAATATGCTGATTAAGAATATTCATACCTAAAATCCGATTATCTTCTCACATGCTTTAAATATGAACATTTTATTTTTTGCTCAAATTGTAATCATTATTTATAGATGTTTACAAATTTTCATTTATGAAAAATGATTATATGACTTTTCAAAAAATACATTTTCAGTAATATTCTCAGTTCTGCTTCCATCTTTCACAACAACACAAGGAGATATATCTTTATTCAAAACTTTACCCACAGCAACAAACTCATCGGGATTAAGAAGAGAATACAATTTATCAGGCAGGCAAATTATAAGTCCATAATCTTCCCCGCCCCATTTTACAAAATCTTTATAATCCAAATTGTTCTGTGAAGAAAACTCAATAAGTTTTTCACTCACAGGAACTTTATTAATATCAATTTCAAGAGAATGTCTGCTCGCTGAAGCAATCTTATACAAAGAATCAATAAGCCCGTCAGAACTATCCATTACAACAATATTTTCATCAATGATTTTAGAAAGCTTATATGACTGATTCAAGCAAGGTTTAGGATTTATATGTGAATTAATTAATTCTTCATCTGCATAAAGAAAATTTGATAAAGCATAAAGTCCAGCAGCACTTGAACCATGTCTACCAACAACTGCTACTATATCACCTTTTTTTGCAAAGCTTCTTGAAGAAATATAATTAATTTTCTTTTTTCCGATTGCACAAACAGATATCATAACTTTATCAGCACCTGTAATATCCCCGCCGGCAACTTTTACACCGTATTCTGAGCAAATTTCATTAACACCTCTATAAAATTCAGAAACAAAAGAATTCTCAATTGACGCAGGAAGAGAAACTGAAACAGTAATATATTTAGGCATAGACAAAGAAGAAGCAATATCACTTAAATTAACAGCGACAGATTTTCGTCCTAATAAATAAGGAGATGTTGTATATAAAGAAAAATGAACATCTTCAACAAGAGTATCTTGAGTAATAAATATATCTAAATCAGAGAGATACGCACAATCATCACCTAAAAGTGAATTGTCATCCAGTACGTCAGTAATAATTTTTAAAAAATCTAACTCTTTCATGTAAACATCCTAACACTAACTTTTTGTAAATTTAATTATATAACATAATACAAAAGTACTTTAAATAATTTTATAAGCATGTAAAATAGAATATGGAGATTTTTTTCACAATATAGTCGAACATTAATCATAAAGCGAGGCGTAAATGATAGAGCTGAACTACCGAAACATAAAAAAAGAAATAATCGGTAACGAAAACGGATTAAACATAGAAGAAGAATTTAATAACTATCAAGAAACTATTCACAGAATAATTGCCGATTTAAATTCAAACAAGGATAAACCGGGACAGAAACTTCGCTGGATGAATCTTGGCTATAACGAAGAAACAATATGGTACGTGAAAGAATATGCAGCACTTGTTGAAAACCGTTTTGATAATGTATTAATACTCGGTATGGGAGGTTCTGCATTAGGCGGTAAGGCTGTTTGTGAAGCAATACTTCCACCATATTGGAATTTTCTCTCAAAAGAACAGAGAAATAATTTTCCGAGAATTTTTTTCCTGGATAATATTGACCCTGACCAATTAACATCATTATTTAACATACTAGACTTAAAGAAAACCCTTGTAAATGTTGTAACAAAATCAGGCTCTACAGCAGAAGTAATGGCTTTATTTATGATTTTAAAAGATAAAATGGAAAAAGAGCTTGGTGATGATTACAGAAAAAATATAATAGCTACAACAGATAAAAATGTCGGCATATTAAAACAATTATCCGATCAAGAAGGGTATAAAACATTTTATATTCCAGATGATGTAGGTGGCAGATTTTCAGTATTTTCTGCTGTAGGACTGCTTCCTTTTGCCCTGGTAGGAATAAATATAGAAGAAATAACACAAGGTATAAAGGATATGGACCTTGCCCTGAAAAATACAGATATTCATTACAATATTGCCGCACAAAATGCTTTAATTCATTATCTTATGGATAAGAAAAAAGGTAAAAAGATTTCTGTAATGATGCCATATTCATATCGTTTAAGATATATTGCAGATTGGTACTGTCAATTATGGGCCGAATCCTTAGGGAAAGAAAAGGACAAAAATAATAATATCGTAAACACAGGTCAGACTCCTGTTAAAGCAATAGGAGTTACAGACCAGCACTCACAAATTCAATTATATAATGAAGGACCAAATGACAAAATTATAAACTTTTTAAGGGTTGCAAATTATGATACAACTGTTGAAATACCTAACATATTTGAATATACAGGGATAAGTTATCTCGGCGGTAAAACAATAAACAGATTGTTTAATGCTGAAGCTGACTCTACTATGGCCTCCTTAATAGATTATAAAAGACCCAATGTTACGATAATAATCCCTGAAGTAACTCCATATTATTTAGGGCAGTTGCTATATATGTTTGAAATCCAAACAGCAATAGCCGGTGCATTATATAACATTGATGCCTTTGACCAGCCGGGTGTTGAGCAATCAAAAAATTATACTTATGCTCTTATGGGCAGAATCGGTTATGAAGATTCTGCAAATGAACTAAAAGAGAAATTAATGAATACTGTTAATATTTAACATAATTTAATTATAAGCCATCATTATATAAAATATGTTAGACTTATAAAATGGAAAGAAAGAAAGAAAAAGTACTGGGATATGAGGTTGATATAATATCTTTTGACGATGCAATAAGATATTTAGTTGATATGATTAAAACCAAACAGGGTGCACACGTTATAACTATAAATCCTGAAATTATAGAATCAGCAAAAAAAGAAGAAAAATTAAGTGAAATCATTAAAAATGCCCAGCTGGTTGTTGCCGACGGAAGCGGAATACAACTTGCATTAAAAATGAAAGGCATTAATCAAGAAAGAATTCCTGGAATAGACCTTGCTATTGAATTAATTAATCACTGCAACATGCTAAACTACTCAGTTGCATTAATAGGGGCAAAAGAAGAAGTAATAAAAAAGACTGTAAAAAATATAGAAGATGAATACGAAAATCTTAATATATGCTACTACAGAAACGGATATTTTACTCTGCCAAAAGAAGAAGAAATTATCGAACACCTTGCGGAAATAAAACCGGATGTTGTACTTGCTGCTTTAGGAGCACCAAAACAAGAGTTTTTTATAAATAAATGCAGAAAGAAATTACCTGAATCAGTTTATATAGGTGTTGGGGGTAGTTTTGATGTATGGGCAGGCGAAGTCGAACGTGCTCCTGAATTTTTCAGAATTATGGGCTGTGAATGGATATACAGAACATATAAACAGCCTCAAAGATTAAAAAGAATATATAAAACTTTACCTCTTTTTATGTTTAAGGCTATAATAGAAGCAGTAAAATACAGATATTATATGCGTAAAAGGGGAGCAAATGATAAGTCAGCTGTCAGAAGTTGAAATTACAGAAATTAAACAAATATCAAAAAAAATCCGGCGGGAAATTCTTTTAATGATTCATAATGCCCAATCCGGTCATCCCGGGGGTTCTTTGTCCTGCGTTGATATATTAAATGTATTATTTACAAAATGCATGAAACATTATCCGGAATGTGAAAAAAACCCTGATTACAAAAATAGAGACAGATTTATTTTATCGAAAGGACATGCTTCTGCTGCATTGTATGCAGTTATGGCACACTGCGGATATTTTAAAGAAGAAGAATTAATGACTTTTAGATTGCTCGGTTCACGACTACAGGGACATCCTTGCAGTCAAAAACTAAAAGGAATAGAAGTATCAACCGGTTCATTAGGTCAGGGACTTTCTATAGGCTGCGGCATGGCTTTAGGTTTAAGACTTGATAATATAAAAAGTAATGTATATGTATATATGGGTGACGGTGAACTTGAAGAAGGCAGTGTATGGGAAGCAGCAATGAATGCCTCACACAATAAGTTAAATAAGTTAATAGCTTTTGTTGACCGAAACAAACTTCAAATCGACGGTTCAACTGAAAATGTCAAATCTGTCGGAGACATTAATGCAAAATTTAAAGCCTTCGGATGGAAAACAATTCAGATTGACGGGCACAATATAATACAAATATACAATGCCATAGAAGAAGCTAAAGTATCCGATAGACCTATTGTTATAATTGCAGATACAATCAAGGGCAAAGGTGTTTCTTTTATGGAAAACAATCCGGGCTGGCACGGAAAAGCTCCGGACGACAAGCAACTTGAAGAAGCGTTAAAAGAGCTTTCATAGGAGATTAGAATGGCAAGAGAATGTAAATCGGTAAGAAGTATATACGGAAAAACTCTGGTAGAACTTGGGAAAGCGAACAATAATATTGTTGTTCTTGATGCTGATTTATCTTGTTCTACGCAAACACAAATATTTGCTAAAGAATTTCCGCAACGCTTCTTTAATGTAGGGATAGCAGAACAAGATTTAATGACAACTGCAGCAGGGCTTGCCTGCACAGGAAAAACACCTTTTGTTTCTACATTTGCAATGTTTGCTTCAGGAAGAGCCTGGGAACAAATCAGAAACACAATATGTTATTCAAATTTAAACGTAAAAATAGCAGCAACTCACGGTGGAATTACAGTTGGTGAAGATGGTGCAAGCCATCAGTCCCTTGAAGATATTTCATTAATGAGAAGTATTCCTAACATGACTGTTATTATACCTGCCGATGCAACTGAAACAAAAAGAGCCGTTGAATACGCCGCAGAGCATTACGGACCTTTTTATATAAGAATTGCGAGAACAAGTTTACCTGATATATTTGACGAAACACAGTATCCTCAAGAAAATATCATAAAATCGCAAATATTACGTGAAGGAAAAGATGTTACTTTAATTACCAACGGAGAGACATTGGTTGAAACTCTTGATTGTGCTAAAATATTAGAAGATTCAGGGATAAGTGCTCAGGTTATTAACGTACCTTGCATAAAACCTCTTGATAAAACAAATATTATACTTTCAGCAAAAAAGACAAACAGAGTGATAACAATAGAAAATCACTCAATAATAGGCGGTCTTGGAAGCAGTATTTGTGAAATACTAAGTGAAGAATATCCGGTAAAAATATCCCGAATAGGAATAAATGACCAATTCGGACAAAGCGGAAAAGCAAAAGAATTAATGAATTTCTATGGACTGAATTCAGAAAAATTAACACAAAAAATTTTGGGGCTTATAAAAGATGATTCAACTCAGAAACGTTTATAAAAAATATAAAGATAATTATGCATTACAAAATATTAACCTTGATATTATGTCAAGCGAATTTGTATTTTTAACAGGTTCAAGCGGAGCAGGAAAATCAACATTAATGAAATTGTTATATAGAGAAGAAATCCCGACCTCCGGCACTGTTATGATTGGCAATATTAATATTGCCAAATTACCAAATGACAGAGTTCCTAATATAAGAAGATGCATGGGCATTGTTTTTCAAGACTATAAACTTCTTCCCAATATATCAGTATATGATAATATTGCCTATGTAATAAGAACACTGGGAATGCGATCAAGAGAAATTCAAGAAAGAGTTACAGGGGCTTTAAAAATTGTAGGTTTATTAAATAAAATGAATGCAAAACCGACTGAACTTTCAGGCGGCGAACAACAACGTGTCAGTATTGCAAGAGCAATAGTTAACGGCCCTCCATTATTAATTGCAGACGAACCTACCGGTAATCTTGATCCTAAAAATTCGCTTGAAATTATGCAAATTTTGGAACAAATCAACGAAAAGGGGATTACCGTTATTGTTTCTACTCATGACAGGGATATTGTTGATTACTTCAGAAAAAGAGTAATCACAATGGAGCAAGGACAAATTATCAGAGACGTACAGGCAGGTACTTATGAATAAAAAAAGACAAATAAAAGAAACAGTAAAAAAACATATACCCCAGCGACACTTATCCTCCGTAAGAATTATGTACAGAATAGCAATGGAAACTGTATATGGTATTAAGAGAACAGGGCTTATTAATATAGCAATTATTGCTGCAATTGCCGCAATATTAACCATTTTCGGTGCATTGTTCAGAACAAGTTTTTCTTTAAGTTCTTATGTAGATAACCTAGGAAATACATTTGTCGTTTCTGTATATCTTAAACAAAATACTGATCCTGTATTTATGTCTTCACGTATAAATGAATTAGAACACGTAAAAAAAGTTTCCGTTAAAACAAAAGAACAAGCCTGGGAAGAAATGAATGATAATATGGATGTATCCGGCATGGAAAATCCTCTTCCAGATACTATCCATGTTACGGTAGATGACCCTAAAAATATAATGATTGTTTGTGATGAAATAAAGAAACTTCAAGGCATTGAAAGTATGAACTATGCTCAGGAATTTGCAAAAAAACTACAAACAATTACTACAGTTTACAACACTGTCACAGTATTTGTACTTATTGCTGTTGCTTTATTAACAATAATAATTATAAACTGCACAATTCAACTTGTTATTCAATCGAGAAAAGAAGAAATTGAAATTATGAGATTAATGGGAGTAAGCAACTGGTACATTAAAATTCCATTAATATTACAAGGAGCAATATACGGTTTTATAGGAGCAATTATATCCCTTATTCCTTTAAATACAGTTCAAAATGCATTAGTTCGTTTGAATGAGTTTTTAAATATTCCTTCATCAGAGTTTGCACTTCAAATTGTCGTATTCTGCATATTTATAATTGCAATATTCTTTAGTGCGGGAGGAAGTATGCTTTCAATAAAGAAACATCTGCAAGTATAAATTAATGTATATCAGTCAAATTAATAAAAAAGAGAAGTTATAAAACTTCTCTTTTTTATTTAAATAAATTAAACTTCAATATATTCTTTAAGTCTTTTACTTCTATTTGGATGTCTTAACTTTCTGAGAGCCTTCGCTTCAATTTGTCTGATACGTTCTCTTGTAACGCCGAATAACTGTCCAACTTCTTCAAGAGTTCTTTGTCTACCATCATCCATACCAAATCTTAAACGAAGAACATCTCTTTCTCTCGGAGATAAACCGCTTAATACTTCAGCTAAATCCTCTCTTAAGAGTTCCTGAGCAACTGTTTTTACAGGGGCATCAGCATCCTTATCTTCAATAAAATCACCAAGTCTTGAATCTTCTTCTTTTCCTATAGGCGTTTCAAGAGATAATGGCTCTTGAGCAACTTTTATAATTTCTCTTAACTTCGGAACTGAAATATTCATTTCTACGGCTAATTCTTCTTCTGTAGGTTTTCTTGAAAGTTCTTGAGCAAGTTTTCTTGTAACCTTTTTTAACTTATTTATTGTTTCAACCATATGCACTGGTATTCTTATTGTTCTTGCCTGATCAGCAATTGCTCTTGTAATTGCTTGACGAATCCACCATGTAGCATAAGTCGAAAACTTATATCCTCTTTCATGGTCAAATTTTTCAGCAGCTCTTATTAATCCTAAATTACCTTCCTGGATAAGATCTAAAAATAGCATGCCACGACCAACATATTTTTTAGCAATACTAACAACAAGTCTTAAATTAGCCTGGACAAGTTTTCTTTTTGCTATTACGCCTGCATTACCGCCTTGTATGATTTTTTTAGCAAGGTCTATTTCTTGTTCTGCTGTTAATAACTTAATACGACCTATTTCACGCAAGTACATTTTAACAGGGTCATCAAAGGAAACCCCTTTCGGTAATAATGCATCAATAAGCGATACATCTTCTTCTTCATCTTCTTCATCAATATCAGCAGAAAACAAATCTTCATTTTCAATAGTATCAATAATTTTATTTCTTTCTGAGTTCATAATAACATCCATACCATCTCTGCTTATTGATTCAGGTTCTGTCATCAAAATAATACCCGAAGCATCTGTTGATTCATTTTCTAATGCTTCATCTTCTTCTAAAATCCCTACAACTGATAAATCTGAATTTTTCTTTTTGCTCATTGAATTTATTCTCCAATTTTTTGTTTATTTTTTAATCTTTCACGTAATTGCATTTGATACTGCATAGATTCAATATCATCATCACTAAATTGTTTATATTTTGAAACAAGCATTTCATTTTCACAATTAAAATGATATTTTTGAATACTCTCAACATTATCTTTTACTGCTTCTTTAAAATCTTTTTCAGAAAGATTTTTAAAGCTGTCTGCTATATATATTAAATCTGTAATTATATCCTTTAATTCATTATCCTCAGCAAATTGTGTATACAGGGCTTGTATTAATTTTTCCACCTCATTATTTACCCGATATGATAATTTGTCAATTGCTTCTTTGATAATAATTAAATTTTTATCTATAAATTTAACATTTTTTATAACATCTCTAAGATAACTTAAGTCTATATCACTTTCACCGGTTAGAAACAAGCTTAATAAATTTTTTTGTGCTTTTTCATAGATATTTGAAGATTTTGTTACAATTCGATTAACTTCTTTATCAACAAGGGTTTGCGGCATTCTTATCTTATTAACCTCCCTAATCAAAGCATTTTCATCTATATTAATTTTATCAGAAATCAACTTTATATATTCATTTTGAACTATATTATTCGGAATTTCCTCAATTAAAGGCATGATTTTTCTGATTAATTTTAACTTATCTGTTGGAGAAAAATCATTATTATACTCTTTTAAAATCTGATTTAATTCAAAATCCAGCAGCAAAGGAGCTTTCTTTATGTATTTTTTATACTGTTCTATTCCGTATTCTCTAATGTACTCATCAGGATCTTTACTGTCAAAAGGTGCAATTACTCTTATTTCACAGGTATACTTTTCTTCGGATATAGAAGAATAGGTTTGGTCAAATATTTTCAAATTTCCAAGCCCCAAGAAGGCTTCCTTAATAACATCAGTACTTCTTTGCGTTGCTTTCAATCCTGCTTGATCTGTATCAAAAGCAAGATATATCTTTCGAGATTTTGAATACTTTGCTATTAACCTTATATGGTCAACAGTAAGAGCAGTTCCACAGGAAGCAACAGTATTTTTTAATCCTGCTGCTTGGGCTGAAATTACATCGAAATACCCTTCCATTATAACAACATAATCATCTTCAATCATTTTATCTTTTGCTTTATCTATGCCGTACAATATCCGGCTTTTGTTATATAAAACGGTATCTGGAGAATTTAAATATTTTGGATTCTGACCTTCATCAACAGCTCTGGCTCCAAAAGCTATAACATTTGATGCTTCATCTCTTATAGGAATTATTATTCTATTTTTAAATCTGTCTATGTAATTTCCGTTTTCAGTCTTAATAACAAGTCCGGCTTTTTCCATAATATCCGGAGTATATTTTGATTTTAGATGATTAAAAAGTGCATTCTGAGACTTTAAGGAATAACCTAATTTATATTCATTTATAATATCTCCTGTTATCCCTCTTTTATTCAAATACTGGCTAGCTTTTTGTGCATCTTTTTCAGTTGACAAGTTGTTAAAATAAAAATCACAGGCATCTTTTAAAGAATCTCTTATTTTTTGCCGTTCTTCTGTTACAAGTTTTAAGTTACCGTATGTAGCAGGAAGCTCAATTCCGAATTGTGCTGCAAGATCTCTAATAACATCATTAAAAGACTGATTATTAATCTTCATTAAAAAACTTATTGCATCGCCGCCTTCACCGCATCCAAAGCATTTAAATATGCCTTTTTGAGGACTTACACAAAAAGACGGTGTTTTTTCACTATGAAAAGGACAGCAGCCCCAGTAATTTGCACCCCGCTTTTTTAAAACAACCCTTGATTGCACAACATCAAGAATATCAATACGTGTTTTAATTTCATCTATAACATCACTATATGTTTTATTTTCAGCCATTAATTCTTAAGCCCGTTCATTTCAGCAAGTTTAAACAGAAATTCATCATTATTTTTTTGTATAAAAGGAGAAGGAAGGAAATTTTCTTCAAATTTTATTAATACGTACCTGTCTGTCATGCCTGACACATAGTCACATGCAGTTTGAAGAATATTTTCATTAGAAGAATTTGTATATTTTTTAGAAAGTTCATCGCAATAATATTCAAACAACCTTCTAATAACATTTTGAGCTTTATCTTCTGCTGCTTTTGCTATTGAATTATTATATACATTCTGAAACATCCAATTTCTAAGCTTATAAAATTGTTCCGTACATTCATCAGACATTGTAATTTCGTCTTTATCCCAGCTCGTATCAACTATATCTGCAACAATTTTTGTTAATCTTATTCTATTTGTTGTAGAAAAATATTTTACACTTTCATCAGGGATATCATCGTTACTAATTATTCTTGCTCTAACAGCATCTTGTATATCATGATTAATATAAGCAATTTTATCGGATAACCTTACGACCTGCCCTTCTAATGTATTTGGCATGCAAGGAAAAGAATGATTTAATATACCATCTATAGTTTCTTCGGTAAGATTTAAATTTTCTATAAAATCAACAACTCTTACACTTTGTTCATTATGCCTGTAGCCATTAGGCATAAGTTCGTTAAGAACTCTTTCTCCGCTGTGTCCGAAGGGAGTATGTCCTAAATCATGACCGAGAGCTATTGCCTCAGTCAGGTCTTCATTCAAACAAAGTGCTCTTGATATTGTTCTTGCTATTTGAGATACTTCAAGAGTATGTGTCATTCTTGTTCTAAAATGGTCATCATAAGGAGAAAAGAATACTTGAGTTTTATGTTTCAGTCTTCTAAAAGCTTTAGAGTGAAGGATTCTGTCTCTATCTCTTTGAAATTCCGTTCTCATAGAACATGGCTCTTCAAATTTTTTCCTACCTTTTGTTTCTGAACTTTTAGTTGCTTTCGGAGATAAATATTTATTCTCTCTCTCCTCTATTTTTAATCTTACATGACTGCTGACACATTCCATATATAATTACCCTCTTATCATAATTTTATAATAAAATAACATCCATATCATCAATTACTGCTTGATATATTTAGAATATTTAATAAAATATATAAAGAAGACTTGATTAATAGTTATTTTTCTTTTATTATCAACCTATAAATAATTTTTGAAAGGAATTAGAAATGTCAGTAGAATGTGCAATTTGCGGAAAAAAACCATTGAAAGCTTCTAAACTTTCATTCTCACATAAACATAATGTATACAGACAAAGTCCAAATTTACAATCCGTAAAAATTAATGATAACGGAACTGTAAAAAGAATTAAAGTTTGTACTTCATGTTTAAGAGCAGGCAAAGTTAAAAGAGCTGTTTAAAATATAAAAAAGAATCAGAAAACTGATTCTTTTTTTATTTATGCAGCATATAATTGATTCTTCTTCTGAGAATTCTTTAGTGCCTCAACAACAATTGCATTTAATTCTCCATTTTTAACTTTTTCATCAAGTATTTTATTAGCTGCTTTAATATCTAACGGTTTTTTGTAGCTTCTTTCTTCACGCAAAGCAGAATATATATCCGCAACTGATAAAATCTGTCCCAGAATATCTTGATTATCTTCACTATGTGAATGATGATTTTTTATTAAATTTAAAACCCTGCTATTCATTCCAGTTCCTGACAATAACTCGTAGCCGAGAATAGCATGCAAATCAACAATTTCTTTTTCTTCCTGTGTTAACTCACCGGGTTTATTAATTAGTTCACTTGGAACCAATATTTTTCCAAAATCATGAAAAACACAGGCTTGTTCTAAAATTTGTTTGTCTAAATCAGATAAATTTAATTGATTTGCAATTTCAAGTGCATAAGCTGTTGTTGTCGTTATATGAGAATTAGTAATATTTGTTATATTTTCAGGATAAATCTGGCAAGTTAACCCTTTTGATTCCAGCATTTTACTAATTTTTGGATTCTCTTCTATTAAAGAATTTACATAAGCTGGATGAGAATATGCCCTTAATAACTGCTTAGGAGAATAATATGAATTTACGGAAATATTACTTTTTTTGACAGGTTTTGGAACAGTTACATATAAATTCTTTTGAAAAGAATCCTTTATAAATGGTTTATCTGTTTTTAATCCCAAACATTGTCCATTTTGAACAAATGTTTTATTTACAGATATATCACCAGACTGAAAATTATTACCGTTAACCTTCAAAATAAATACCTTACAAAAACCTACCTATACATATATAAAAATTTCTTTTAATAAAAATTGCCTCAATTTTTGATATACATAACAAATGTTAATGTTATTATTAATTTATTTAAAATCGACTTGACTTTATATAAAAAACAAAGAAAAATAAGTAATAAAATAATGTTATAAAAATATTAATTCGTGGAATTAGATTAAGGTTAGTATAAAGTGAATAAATTAATAAGATAATTAAGGAGAAATTAGATGTATTCAAAAGAAGAACTTGCTGAATTAATTATTAAAAATCCGGAAGAATATAATTCTTACAAAAAAACAATCGAAGATGAACTGGATTTAACAGAGCTTGATTTTTCTAATGTGACACTTGAAGAAATTGATTTTTCAAATACAGAATTAGCAGGTACATCTTTTATAGATGCACATTTATCAAATATATCATTTACAGGAAGCGACTTAAACGCTGCCGATTTTACAAGAGCAAATATAGTTGAATGCGATTTTTCCGAAAGTATATTAAACGGTACTGATTTTAGCTATGCGACAGTAAATTACTGCAATTTCACTGATGCAGATATGGCAGGATGCATTGTTAAAGAAGCAGAATTAACTGATTCAGATTTTTCTGCAAGCCTAAATTTAGCAGCAACAAGAGCCGATGAAACAACAATCTGGCCGGATAATGACCTGCTGCCAGATGATTTTGATACAAACTATTCTAAAGATGATGCTGAAGATGAAGAAGAAAATGCAATTTCTGACTATTAATAAATATTATTATCTATTAAAAAAGGACAGCTCTATTGCTGTCCTTTTTAATTAAATATAAAAGAAATCTTCTTTTAATATACTTTCAGCTTTTTCAATCCCTTCATATTTATTTTGTTTATCATATCTTTTAATAAACTTAATGTATTTTTTTATTTCTTTAATGTTTCTCTTTAAATTTTCATCTTCTTCTTCAGTATTTTCCATATAACTGATAAAATCATCCACGGCAAGATTGTATTTTTTTAGTTTTATATATGCAAGACCTCTTAAATAATATATTTCAGCAGAATAATTTCCGGTATTAAGTTCTTCTGTATAATTATTAACTGCATCTTTATAGTTTTTTAATTTAAATTGTAAATTTGCAATGTTATAATTAACATTAAACTTGAATGTATAAGGATTGATTTCTTCTGACTTTTCAAAATCTTTTACCGCTCCTTTATAATCGCCTGTTAATTGTTTTAATTCTGCTCTTTCGTAGTAGAAATCTTTGTAAGCGTGAAAAATACCAAAAGGGAATAATTGTATTAAACGATCATATATTTTAATAGCATCTTCGTATTTTTTAAGTTTTATCATTATTTTTGCTACATTATCAGCAAGAAGAAGGGATAATCTGTCATATTTAAGAACAACTTCATAATCCTTTAACGCTTTTTCCAGCATTCCGGCATCTCTGTATACATTTGCACGCAATAAATGATAATAGATGTCATCTTTTAAATTTATTGCTTTGGTATAATCATCAATGGATTTTTTATACTGCTTATTCAAATAATAATATCTGCCTCTTGCTGCATAGCCCCAGTTTTTGTCAGGGTTTTTTATTATTATTTCGTTTATCTCATCTAATGTAAAAGGTTCAAATTTTAAATCACTGAATTTTAATCTTTTCTTTTCTCTGTCTGTTAGTTTAAAATTAATGTTTTTTTCTTTTATTCTATTTCTTAAATCACCATCTGTAACAATTAGCATATAGTTTGGTCTTATATTGTATATGTTTCTTATATATTCCAAGTATTTATTGTCATAATATTTTTCATAATCGTTGCAATCATAGGTGTATATTCTTGATCTGTTTCTTCTTGTTTCTTCAATTAGTATTTTGAATATATAATATTCAAAGTCTTCTTGAGAAGAGCTATTATAATCATACATGTATAGCAAATCACGATACGTAAAATAGAAGGGAAAAGGCAGTTGTATTATTCCGTCATATTTATATGATATTAAAGCTATTTTGTCTGAAACATATGAAACTTGCCTGTTAAGATGAGTTTGTTTTATATATTTTTTATAGTCACTAAAATAATTAACTAAAACATATTTATAAAATACGGAAAAAATTAATATAAAGATAACTGCTACAATAAAGTTGTTTTGGTTTACTTCTTCTTTTAAACTTGTCAGTGTATTCATTATATAACCAATAAGAAAAACACATATAAACAATAATATTTTTATATATGAATATATAAAAGGAGCGTGGGATAGGAAAAAACCGCCGTTATTTGTTGTTCCGCCGAATATTAATGCAAGTATAAATGCTAATACTCCTGCATAAATTAAAAAGAGAAAGCTCAATAATTTTATGCTTTTATTATCGGGTTTTTTATACAAAATATATAAAATAGAGAGTAATATTATTAAATATATCAAGAAATAAGGATAGATATATATATTAATAAATTCTTCTATGAATGGTTTTAAATTTATAGGAACAAGCAATATCTGTTCCCGCCAGTTAACAACATGTCCGCCGCCGGCATTTTCTAACGATGAATAATTTGATAAGAAGAAAAATAAAATACCACCTATAACCATTGATAGCTGTATAAAAAGTAATTGAAAAAAAATGGTTTTTTCAGGTTTTTTCGTATTATTGTTTTCCTCATATATCAAAGAAAGCTGTTTGTATTTGCTGAAATTTACTCTTTTTATTAATTGTTTTATCTTTTCAAAAGGAAAAATAAAACTGAAGAACATAATAAAAAGCAGAATAGATAAAGAAATAAAAGCGGATACACAGTACATTTCATTTGATATACTTAGCAAAAATGCTAAGAACATAGCAAATAACATCTGTTTTGTCGATAATACCCCCTTTTTTATAAAGATTTTCGCTAACACATACATAAAGAGGAAATAAAAAATAAGATTAAATCCCCAGTCTAAAAATACAAAGGTTTCACTTATATCAAAAATTGAATATAAACCTAGAAAATAATTATTAAAAAATAAAAAGAAAATTATCAGGAAAACAAATGGGAAAGATTTTCTACTAAAGTCCTTCATTTTTTCTTTTGAAAACATATAGAATACTTTTACGTAAGTATACACCATTATTATAATCGCAGAAGCTTTAAAATATGCTGCAATAGTATTTTCAATATCATTTAAATTAAAGTGAGTAAATATAGCAGGTATTATTATGAAAAAGAAAAAAGCTAAAGACATTGCACATATTCTAACAACAGAAGTAATTACCCCGAAGATTAAGAACCTATCATGATTAATAAGAAAATCATATTTCATATAATTACAAAGAAAAAGGAAAGCAAATATAACAGTTAATATACTGATAAAAGGGAAAATATATTTTTTATTTAAATATTTTTTTATAAAGCCCATTATTATAATCCTGCAATTAACATGCTAAAAACATTATAACAAGAATAAAAGAAGGAGGCTGATTTAAAACCAGCCTCCTTCATTAAATTATAATATTTGTTATTTATCTGTAGGAATACGCATTGCGTAGAAAGAACGAACAACAAATATCAGTGCAATTACAAATAATATTATACCGGCAATCGGTGCTACAGATTTAAATGCCGGAGCAATTGCTATTTCCATCGCTAACAAACCAAATAATGTTGTAAATTTAATTATAGGATTCATAGCAACAGAAGAAGTGTCTTTGAAAGGATCACCTACAGTATCACCAACAACAGTTGCATCATGCAACGGAGTTCCTTTTTCATTTAAATCGACTTCAACAATTTTCTTAGCATTATCCCAGCAACCACCGGCATTCGCCATAAATACAGCCTGGAACAAACCGAATACTGCTATACCAATTAAGTAGCTGACAAAGAAAGAAACAGGTCTGTTAGCAAATTCGGGATCATTTGAAACTACAGGTGCTGATAGACATGCAAGTGCCAGTGCAAATGCAAACAAAGCTATAAAGATGTTAAACATACCTTTTTGTGCATATTCTGTACAAATTTTAACAACTTCTTTTGAATTATCTACATTTGCTTTTTTATCATCAGTATCGCCAAGTTTTATATGTTTTGAAATATACTCAACAGCACGGTATGCCCCTGTAGTAACAGCCTGCATTGAAGCACCGGAGAACCAGTAAATAACAGCACCACCCATTAAGAATCCTAATATTGTATACGGATTTAATAAGTTTAATATTGATTCGGGCTGGATTTTCAACGTATCTTTTATAACAAGTATCAAAGAGAAAATCATAGTCGTTGCACCAACAACTGCTGTACCAATAAGAACCGGTTTTGAAGTAGCTTTAAATGTATTTCCTGCACCATCATTTTGTTCAAGATACTTTTTCGCATTATCAAAATTAGGCTCAAAATTAAATTCATTTTTTATTTCATCTTTTACATTTGGAATTTCTTCAATCAAAGATAATTCGTAAACTGATTGAGCATTATCAGTAACCGGTCCATAACTGTCAACAGCTATTGTAACAGGACCCATGCCAAGGAAACCAAATGCAACAAGACCAAATGCAAATACAGATGAATAAATCATTATTTCAGGTGAAATATGAATACTTGCAAAATAGGCAATAGTCATTAATGCAACTATTACAAGCCCAATCCAGAAACCTGAAAAATTACCAGAAACGATACCTGAAAGAATAGTTAATGATGCCCCGCCTTCTTTTGAAGCAGTAACAACTTCACAAGTATGTTTTGCCTTAGGGCTTGTGAATACTTTTGTAAATTCAGGTATTAATGCTGCACCTAAAGTACCGCAGCTTATAATTATTGAAAGAATTAACCATAAATTATTAGGCATATCAGCCAATAAGTAATGGCTTACTCCAAAAGTCATACATATTGATAATATTGAAGTCAACCAGACAAGATTTGTCAAAGGAGCTTCAAAATCGAAATCAGCTTTATTTGCAAAGAATATTCTGTTTAATACTCCATTAATAGCATATGATACAACAGAAGTTATAATCATAAGATATCTCATAACAAAAATCCAGGTTAAGAACTGAATTCTATACTCAGGTGCAACACCTAAAAGTATAAAGCTTACAAGAGCAACACCTGTAACACCATACGTTTCAAATCCGTCAGCAGTAGGACCGATAGAATCTCCGGCATTATCTCCTGTACAATCAGCAATTACACCGGGATTTCTAGGATCATCTTCTTTAATACCAAACTGAATTTTCATTAAATCAGAACCGATATCTGCAATTTTTGTAAAAATACCACCGGCAACACGCAAAGCGGAAGCCCCTAAAGATTCACCAATAGCAAACCCAATAAAACAAGGACCGGCTAAATTTCCCGGAATAAAAAGCAGAATAACAAGCATTACAATTAATTCAACACTTACGAGTAAAACACCTATACTCATCCCTGCCTTTAACGGAATATTTAAAATATCTAATGGTTTATTTTTTAAAGCTACAAAAGATGTTCTGGCATTTGCAAGAGTATTCATTCTGATACCAAACCATGCAACACCGTATGAGCCCAATATACCAACAACAGATGCAGCGAGTATTATTGCAACACTTTTTAAATTCATTTCTTGCAAGAATCCGAAATAAAAAGCAATACACAATGCTATTAACACTTCTAACACAATAAGAAATTTACCTTGTTGAATAAGGTAAGTTTTACAAGTTTCAAAAATTGTATTTCCGATGTCAGTCATAGACTTATGAGCTTTTACAGATTTTATTTGACCATAAGCTATAAGCCCCCAGACAAGACCAAGAACAGAAACAATAATTCCTAAAACCAAAAGATTAAAATTACAGCCTTCGATTTTAGGAACAATAAGATTCGCCTCTCCAGCATATGCAGGAATTGCAGCAAACAGCATTAACATTACAGCTGCAATAGTGGTTTTAGGCGAAAATGTCTTTTTAAAACAGGACATTTCTATCTCCTTTACTAATCTATTACAATTTTTTATTATATAATATATTTAGTTTTTTAACTACTTCTTTATACTTATACAAATTAAAAAACACTTTAAAGGTATAAAATAAAATGCACTGGATATACTTATTTATTGCCGGATTGTTTGAAATAAGCTGGGCAATCGGTTTAAAATATTCACATGGATTTACTCAGATAATTTCATCAATATTAACTATAATAGGAATGATTGCAAGTTTTTATTTTTTATCTCTTGCACTAAAAAATCTGCCACTTGGAACAGCATATGCAATATGGACAGGAATAGGAACAATAGGAACAGCTGTTTTTAGTATTATACTATTTAAAGAACCTGTTACAGCATTAAAATTATTATGTTTTGTACTTATAATAAGCGGAATTACCGGTTTAAAACTGCTGTCAAACTAAACCTATGAAGCCTCAAAAAATTCTTGCCAGTACTTTACTATACTTTCAGGATATTTTTTTAGTTCAAATTTTAAATAATCTTTAGGTCTGTAAGGTCGTCTTAATAATTTCATTCTTGCTTCTTTAGGAGTTCTGTCTGCTTTTTTTTGATTACATTCTTTGCAGCAAGCTACAATATTTTCCCATATATCAGGTCCAAATCGTGATTTAGGAAAAACATGGTCAAGGGTTAATTCTTCAGGCGGAAACTTTGTACCGCAATACTGACAAACACACTCATCTCTTACTAATATATTTTCTCTGCAAAAAGGCAGTTCTTTGTATTGAACTGCCAATTTATATGTTAATTTTATAACCCTCGGAATGAAAACATTTCCAACTTTAATTAAACATTTAACATTATTTAATCTGCGGGCATTTACTGCTTTTCCCTTCATTAACAGTACCAGAGCACGTTTCCAGGTGCAAATATTTATCGGGTGATTTTCAATATCAAGCAATAAAACTTTTTGCATATTAACTCCTACAATTGTAGTATTCCCTTTTTTTGGTTATTTTAAACAGAAAGAGAATATTTTATGAGATAATAAAACCATGAACGCAACACTTTATGAAATATTTAAAATATTTTTTATAATAGGAATACAACTTTTAGGCGGCGGGTATGTAATTGTACCTCTTCTGCAAAAATATATAGTAGAAGACAGAAAATGGCTTACAGAAGAAGAATTAATAGACTATTACGCTATGAGCCAGTGTATACCCGGAATAATTGCGGGGAATATTGCTATTTTGTCAGGATATAAAGCAAGAAAAATACCAGGAGCAATTGCAGCAATCACAGGAATTGTTATGCCTTCTTTTTTTAGTATTCTGCTTTTAGCACATGTACTAATGAATATTGTTGATTATCCTGTTATACAAAACGCTTTTTGGGGAATAAGAATTTCCGTAATAATACTTATTTTGATAACAATAAAAGATATGTGGAAAAAGAGTGTCAATTCAAAATTTACATATTTTGTTTTCTTTTTTATACTCGTATCATTATTTATCCTACCTGTTTCACCTGCCATAATAATTGTCTTTTCAGCGATTCTTGCTTTAATTCACAGTAAAATAACAGGAGGAAAAACTAATGGTTAAAGTATATTTTCTACTGGCATATGAATTTTTGAAAATAGGCGTTTTCGCATTAGGCGGTGGTTATGCCGCACTGCCTTTCCTGTTTTATATGCAGACGAAATATGATTGGTTTACAGTTGAAGAACTTACAAATATGATTGCCGTATCAAATATAACACCAGGCCCCATCGGAATAAATATGGCAACATATACAGGATATACAACAGCCGGAATTATAGGTTCAATTATTGCAACCACGGCAATTGTCTTTCTTCCTTTCATAATTACAATTATTATTATTAAACTTTTTAATAAATTTAAAAGCTGCTCATATGTAAATGACATATTTGTCGGATTAAGACCTGCTTCTTGTGCTCTTTTAACTTCAATAGGAATACAATTGCTATTTCAAAGTATTTTTTACGACAAAATCAAATGGTCTTTACCTTTTCAAATTGACTATAAAGCTTTGTTGCTATTTATTATATTAATTATTCCGTTTTCATTTATGAAAAAGAATCCTATACTTGTAATTGTAGCCGGTGCTTTTGGCGGTATTCTTATAAAAATGATATAAAAAATATTAAGTTTTATTAACAAAAAAAATTATTTGGTAAATTTAGGTTTGCCAAATGTTTTTATATTAATGTGGGTAGTATAGGTTAATAATTTATTATAGTGGAGGTTAGTTTATGACAGTTAGTTTTCAAAACGGAAGTTTTTTAAGTGGAAGTGCAACAGCTTCAACAAATTTGCAGTCAGGCGGAGTTACAGCAGCAAGCTTATATAATACTGACTATCTAGAGAAAAAATATGATTACAATGACACAAAAGAAGGCTATGAAATGACATATGTCGGTAGAGATGCTGCAATTGAAACTCAGATATCAAATATTATTTCACAGCTTGAAAAAGGTCACGAAGATAAAGCATTATCAGCATACAATCAGTTAATTGCTGAAATGTCTTCTCAAGGTAGATATGCAAATCTTGAAGGTGAACAATTGACAGCAGTTGCAAGACAATTAATTGAAAGCGAACTTGGAAGCAGCTTGGAAGATTATATTATTGACAATGCAGCAAACTCTTTTGAGAGAGGATTTGAAATCAACTGGGAAGGTGATAAAGCAACTGAATCTGACTTATTAAAAACAATGTGCAATATAGATTCTACTTCAAATCTGGATGGAGTCAAAAAAGCCGGCGGTGTTTTAGGTAAAGTAGCCGTAACTGGCGGTGCTATAGCTGCAGGTGCAGCAGCAGGAACATTAATAGGCGGTCCTGTAGGTGCAGTAATTGGCGGTGTAATTGGCGGTGCAATCAGCTTATTCAGAAAATAATTGTTACACAAAAAACTAACCAAAATATAATAAGATATAAGGCGGAAATTAATTTCCGCCTTTTTTGAGTTCTTCTAACTGTTCTTTTAAATCCTGAAGTTCATACTTTAGTCTGTTTAACTGACATGTTACAGGATCCGGTATTCTGTTGTGCATTAATTGCCCCTGTATTAATAATTTTTGTCTTACTATTCTTCCCGGGACCCCTGTAACAGTAGAATTTTCAGGAACGTTGTCAATTACAACCGACCCTGCACCAATTCTTGAATTTGAACCTATTTCTATATTTCCGAGTACTTTTGCACCGGAACCAACAACAATATTATTACCGAGAGTAGGATGTCTTTTCCCGTGTTCATTTCCAGTACCACCGAGAGTAACACCTTGATACAATAATACATCATCACCTATTATTGTAGTTTCACCAATAACAACACCCATTCCGTGATCGATAAAGAATCTTCTACCTATTCTTGCTGCAGGATGAATTTCTATACCTGTTAAAAATCTTGATATATTTGAAATCAGTCTTGGAATTAAGGGAATTTTCCAATATCTGAGCTTATGAGCTATTCTATGCATAATTAAAGCATGAAGTCCCGGATAGCATAGCAGAACTTCAAATATATTCTCAGCAGCCGGATCTTTTTCATATATTGTATTAATATCTTCTTTAATTTGAGAAAAAACTTTCTTTAATAATCTCATTTACACGCCTTTTATATATTTCCTTTTTCCATATTGAACAACAACAGGAAGAGATGAAGGCTCAATTATAAAATTAGGATTTGCCTGTTTGACAGAATTAATTTTTACTGCACCTGAAGAAGCGAGTCTTTTAATTTCACCTCTGCTTAAAGTCTTATCAAAATTAGAAATAAAATCTATAAGAGAAATTTTTTCATTAATTTTAATTTCGGGAATATCTTCAGGAATTTCTTTATTTTGTACGACTTTAATAAAATCATTTTGAGCTTCAAGTGCACAATCTTTACCGTTATACATTTCAGTAATTGTAAATGCAAGCCTCATCTTTATATCTCTTGGATTTTTTGTTTTCATTTCTTCTTCAATATTTTTAAGCTCTTCATTTGATATATCAGTAAGAAGTGCAAAATATTTCATAATAAGATTATCAGAAATTGACATCAATTTCCCGTACATGTCTTTTGCAGAATCAGTCAAACTTATACAGTGTTCCGGGAATGATTTAGACATTTTAACAACTCCGTCAGTACCTTCTAACAAAGGAAGAAGCATTACCATTTGAGGATGTTTTTTACCGTATGCACTTTGAATTTCACGACCTAATAAATTGTTAAATCTCTGGTCGGTACCGCCAAGTTCAATATCTGCATCAACCACAACAGAATCATAAGCTTGCATTAGAGGATAAAAGAATTCATGAACAGAAATAGGCTTATTTTCAGCATATCTTTTTGCGAAGTCATCTCTTGTCATTAACTGGGCGACAGTAACTTTTGAAGCTAATTTAAGCATTTCAATAAAGTTAAGTTTATAAAGCCAATCTGCATTATTTTTTATTTCAGCTTTATCAACATCAATAACTTTAGAAATTTGATTAAAATAGGTTTTAGCATTTTCTTCAACCTGTTCTTTTGTAAGACTTGGACGGGTATCTGATTTTCCGGAAGGATCACCAATCATACCTGTACCCCCGCCTACTATCAATATAATTTTATGACCTAGATCTTGAAATTGCTTTATTTTCCTCAGTACAACTGTATGACCTAAATGAAGATCAGGTCTTGAAGGATCCATACCAAGTTTAACTCTTAAAGGAGTATTTTCTTCACTTGCTTTTTGAAGTCTATATGCAAGTTCTTCTATTCCACCGGGCAGAACTTCTGCACCCCTTGATAATAGTTGTGCCTGCTTTAAAAATTCTTCTTTTACTGGTATGTCTGTCATAAAAATATCCTTAAAAAAACTAACAATACATATTATTACAAAAACAAAAAAAAAATGCTTAAAAAAAGTCCGGAGTACTCCGGACTTTTTATCTTTTAAATCTGATTAAACTAATTTAACGTTTGTAGAAGTACCTTTTTTAGAAATTTCAACTTTACCTTCTCTTGCAAGCCAACCTAAACCCAATTCAGCAAAATTAGCTTTAAGATCTAAGTCTTTCTTCATTTTTGCTAAAGTTGTTTCCCCGTTTTCATTTAAATAATTCCAGATTTGTCCTGCTGATTCACCGATCATTTCCATCATTTACATCTCCTTTTTTTGATATTAACATTTCTACCATGTAATGTATAATTTAAGTATAGAACATAAATATGAGGATGTAAAGAAAAAAATGAAAAAAGGAAAAGTTTGGAAATACTCTGATAATGTCGATACTGACGTTATTATCCCCGCCAGATATTTAAATACGGCATCACATGAAGAATTAGCTAAACATTGCATGGAAGATATAGATAAAACATTTTCTATAGAAGTTAAGCCGGGAGATATAATTGTTGCAGGAGAAAATTTTGGATGTGGCAGTTCAAGAGAGCACGCTCCGATTGCAATAAAAGCTTCAGGAATAAGTCTTGTCATTGCAAAAAGTTTTGCAAGAATTTTTTACAGAAATGCAATTAACATCGGGCTTCCGATTTTGGAACATAAAAATCTGCCTGATGAATGCAACAAAGACGACATTTTGGAATTTGATTTATCTGAAGGCAGAATAATAAATTTAAATACTAAAAAAGAATATGAATGTAATAAGTTTCCTGAGGAAATACAAAAATTAATTAACTCCGGCGGACTTATAAACTATACAAAAGAAAAATTATCATAAAATAAAAACCCCGCAAAAGCGGGGTTTTTATTATTCAGCAACAACTTGTTCTTCTGGTGGAGCATCGGTTCTTATAGATGCATTCTTTGAAGATTTGATTTGTTTTTCTTTAAACTTTTTAACCTGTCTGTTGATTTTATCAGCAACCAAGTCAATGCTTGCATACATTGATTCTGCACTTTCTTCTGCCTTTACGGAGCCAGATACAAATTTACATAAGACTTCTGCTGTATGACTTTGAGCTACTGAAGGATTTTTAATTACATTTAATACAACATCAATTGACTGAATTTGATCATAATGATTCATTATCTTTCCTATTTTTTCTTCAGCATAAGCCCTGATAGCATCAGTGATTTCAATATTACGCCCGTTAACTGTAATGCGCATTTATTTTGCCTCCATAAACTATGTACTTTCTTATTATACCCTATTCATGGCAATATTTAAACCTGTTTTTTGTTTTTTATTTAATGAATTATAAAAAAGATAGAAATAATGATATAATCTATTAGAGGTAAATTCATGGGTAAATATTCAATAGGTATTGATTTAGGCGGAACAAAAGTTATGACTGCCTTAGTAGACAAAGAATCAGGCAGTGTATGTAATTTTATAAAAAAGAAAACAAAAAAAGACAAAGGTGAAGAAAAAATTATTCGCAAAATAATTACTTCAGTAAATGAAGTAATTGAAATGTCCGGAAAAAATATAAATGATATTGACAACATAGGAATCGGAGCTGCCGGACAAATTAACAGAGAAAGCGGAATAATAATTAATGCACCTAATTTAGATTGTTCAGACATAAATATAAAAAATATATTAGAAAATGCTTTTAAGAAAGAAGTCTTTTTAGGTAATGATGTCGAAATTGCAACGATTGGCGAAATGTTTTTCGGTTCAGGGAAAAATGAAAAAGACTTTGTATGTATTTTTGTCGGAACCGGAATAGGCTCGGCAATAGTTCAAGACGGTAAGATTAGATATGGAACAACAGGAACAGCCGGAGAAATAGGTCATATTATTGTAGATGTTGGAGGACGTCCATGCGGCTGCGGCGGCTGCGGTTGTCTTGAAGCATATGCATCAAGACTTGCAATTGAAAAACGTATTATTGGTGCCTTAAAAAAAGGACGAACTTCTGACATAGTAAATTATCTTGTTGAAGATAAACCTATAAAAACAAGCATGCTAAAAAAATCTCTGGCAAATAAAGATGATCTAGTCTTGCAGATTATAAATGAAGCATCAGAATATCTGGCTTCAGGATTAGCTTCTGTAATTAATTTTTATAATCCATCTAAAATCATACTGGGCGGCGGACTAATGGATGCTATAGATTATTTTTATAACAGATCAGTTGAGCTTGCAAAGATTAAAGCCTTACCGACTCCAAGTAAATCAATAAAGTTTGAAAAAGCAAAATTAGGTGATTTTTCCGGTGTAATCGGTGCTGCTTTATTATCAAATTACAGAAATTTATTATAATAATATTACTTGACGTTGATAAATGTTAATGTTATTCTAAACTAGAAATAAGGGCTTGTGGCGCAGCGGTAGCGCAGAGGACTCATAATCCTTTGGTCGTAGGTTCGAATCCTACCGGGCCCATTTTTTATTGCTAATTTTAGGTCATAGCTAATTTTATAAACAAAACAAAATATCATGCTAAAATATTTATGAAGCTTGTTTATTTTACACATAAACCGGGATAAAAATAATTTATACAAAATCAAGGCTGAGTAAAAATGGCTACAAAAGAACTTACAACGGGCAGCCCGTTAAAATTAATAATTTTATTTATGGTGCCTATCTTTCTGGGCAACCTATTTCAGCAGGTATACAGCCTTGTGGACACTTTAATTGTCGGAAGAACGATAGGAATAAAAGCTCTTGCGGCAGTTGGAGCAACAGGGCCCATGATTTTTCTTATAATTAGTTTTATATTTGCTTCAACCCAGGGTTTTGCTGTAGTTACAGCACAAAAATTCGGAGCAAGAGATTATAATCTTTTAAGAAAATCAGTTACAGCCGGTTTTATACTATCTTTTATTTTAACCATTATAATGACCTTAATTTCAGCACCATTTACAGAATATATGCTTTCATTTCTGAGGACACCGGATGATATTATTTCTCTTTCAAATGAATATTTATTTATTATGTTTATCGGTATTATAGCCACAGTATTTTACAATTATTCTTCTAACGTAATAAGAGCCTTAGGTGACAGCAAAACTCCTCTTTATTTTCTCATTTTTGCATCTATATTAAATATATTTTTAGATTTACTGTTCATATTAAAGTTCAAAATGGGTGTTGGAGGAGCAGCATGGGCTACGGTATTATCTCAGGCTATTTCTACCGTACTATGCCTGTTTTTTATGTTCCGTAAATTCCCCGTCCTAAAGTTAAAAAAAGAGGATTGGAAGCAGGATACAAATTTTTTATATGAACATCTGCGTGTCGGGATTCCAATGGGATTTCAGATGTCTGTCTTAACACTCGGAGTAATTGCAGTGCAATATGTATTAAACGGATTAGGTTCAAATGCTATAGCTGCGTTTACAACAGCTGTAAGAGTTGACCAGCTTGCTTCACAATCTCTACTTGCTCTTGGAGCTGCTGTTGCTACTTACACAGCACAAAATTACGGAGCAAACAAGATGTCCCGTATTAGAGACGGGGCAAGAGCAAGTGTTTTAATAGCTATTTTCATTAGTATTTTTTGTGCAATTTTCATTCTAACTTGCGGTGAATTTGTTGTCGGGTTATTTATGGATGTTCCGGATGAAGAAATTATTAATCTGGCAATGCAATATCTACATATAATTATAATTTTCTTTTTCTTTCTTGGATTATTGCTTATATACAGAAATATCCTTCAGGGAATGGGAAACGTTATGGCTCCTTTATTTTCCGGAATTGCTGAACTTCTAATGAGAATTTTTGCTGCATTTTTCCTCGCACACATTATGGGATATATAGGAATTTGTCTTGCTGCACCTGTTGCATGGATTGCTGCATCTATAGTTTTATACGTTGGTTATAAAATAAGCCTTATAAGAAATTTACAAAAAATTCGTAAAGCTTATGATAGAACAAAACGAAATTAAAATTTGATGTTATTATGTAAACAGCAGTATATAAATTTTAAATCTATTTCTTTAATGACTTACACTTCTCTTTACTCATTTTATCAACAGACAATGATTCACATATCTTCTGTATGCTCTTATTATATGTATACTTATCAAGCTTTGAATTCTTAAGATACATATATGTTTTCTCTTTATCTTTTACAAAACACATTGATAAAAGCCAGGCAACTGACATCTGTGAATAATATTTTGTACTTTTGAAACCATCAATTTTTTCAAAAATTTTATCAATATATTCAGGGACAATAAAATATGATAGCAACATAACATAAGCGAATCGAAGATAAAATTCCTTTTCTGAATTAAAATAAGGTTTTAAGAACTCCCACATGAGTGCTCTGTATTCTTTTGTAAATTTTAAACCTGAACAAAAACTATCACAAATTGCCCAGTTCGTAATTCTTGGAATAAATTCTTTTATATACAAAATCTTTTCTTCAGGAGTTTTCTTCAATAAACCGATAATAAGCCCCTGAAGTACAATTTCTTCGTGGTATTTAAGATTATTTAATTTAAGATAAGTTTCATAATCAAAATTTTTATATATTAATTTGGCTGTTTTTTTTAACTGTATAGAACGCACACCTAAAATATTTTCTTCCTCAGGTATAATTGAAGACAAAAAAGTTTTATATTTACCATCAGATTCTTCAATTAAAATGTTCTTTATTTCTTTTTCAATTGACATTTTTTTCATTTATATACACAACCTAAGCTTCATAGAAAACTATTGTATCACCAAGCTTTATTTCTGTATCTCCGTTCGGAACAAAAGCGTTTGAATCTCTTTTTATAATTGCAATCAGGAAATTATCAGGCAGATTAATTTTACTTATTTTTTTATTAAGCCAATCATGGTCTTTATCAATATTAAATTCTGAAAGACATACATCGCTAGCTGACTCAACAACAGTTGTTCCTATTAAGACTTCATCTCCTTCTTTAAGAACTGTATTCCCCTTAGGAACAATTTTCATATTATTTCTTTTAACAACAAGTATGAGAGAATTATCACTAATAGATATATCTTTTAGCATACAACCGTTCCAAGGATGGTTTTCTTTTATGATAAGTTTATTTAATGTAATAGCAGATTCCTGTTGATAGTCATTAAATGTTTTTCTTATATCAGAAAATTTATCTATCATAGAATCACGCTTAGCAATGTAAGGAAGCAAAGACCCTTGTATCATAACAGAAATAAGTGCAACAACAAAAACGATATGGAATATATCATTTTTCATTGCATTATTTTCAGCAACAACCATAATAGCAAAAACAATTGATGCAGCACCTCTAAGCCCTGCCCAGGAAATAAATGTTATTTGATTTATTTTTGCTCTAAACGGCAGCATAATTAAAGATACAGCTATCGGACGTGCAACGAAAGACAGGAAAATAGTTATCAAAACAGCGGGAATAAGTATTTCCGGTATTTTATGCGGAAAAGAAAGAAAACCTATCAGGAAAAATATTATTACTTGAGATAAAGAAGTTATTCCATCAAAGAAATAAATTAAATTTATTTTATTTTTTATAGGACTATTACCCAGTATTATTCCGGTAATATATGCACTTAAATATCCGTTTCCGCCTAATAAATCAGGAATGGCAAAAGAAGAAAGTGCTACTGCAACCATAAAGATTGTATCAGTTCCCTCAGAGAGAAGTTTAGTCTTTTTAAAAATATAAATAGCAGCATAAGCAATTAAAACACCAAAAAATAGTGCAAGTAATATTTGTTTAAAAAGCATTGGCGTTAAACTTGAAAGCGAATCTCCTTTTAACAAAACAATACCTAACAGGGTAAGCATATAGGCAAATGGATCATTGCTTCCGCTTTCCATTTCAAGCAAAGGAGCAGTGTTATACTTAAGGTTCAATTTTTTTGAACGTAATATTGAAAAAACAGAAGCTGCATCAGTTGAACTTATTATCGCACCGATAAGAAAACTTTCCGGAAAAGAAAATTTTAATACATAATAACAGAATACAGCAGTTAAAATAGCAGTAAAAATAGTTCCAAAAGAAGATAAAAGAGATGCTTGCAGAACCACATTGTTATCCGGTTTTTTAGTACAAAACCCGCCATAAAAAATTATAAACAACAATCCTATAGAACAGAGTTTATATGTTAAAACATAATCATCAAATGATAGTTTTAAAATACCGTCAGAGCCGAATAAAACGCCTAAAAACATAAAAAAAACAAGTGAAGGCATACCAAGTTTATTGGAAAATTTATTAGTTATAATACATAAAAATATAACTACTGCACAAAATAATATTAAACTTGACATATATTCTCCAATTATGTATTAAAAAAATAATACCATAATAAAAAGTATTTTTAATTAAATTATTAAAAGTTTGTTATTGCAACCGGCACTACAACATCCCTTTAAAAACTTTTATATAAATTCTTTAAATTATAATCTTATTTTTAACATTTAATATATAATTATTTATATTAATAAAGAGGGATTTTTATAATGAAACTGGCTGTTTTTGATTTTGATTCAACATTAATGGAAGGTGAAACATTAGAATTTATAGCAAAAGAATATAATATGGAACCGCTGATGAAAAAAATTACAACAGAAGCAATGGAAGGAAAAATTGACTTTTTTGAAAGTCTCGTCAAAAGGGTTAACTTGTTAAAAGGAGCAAAAGAATCAAAAATAAAAAATATATGCGAAAACCTGCCGTATACAAAAGGAGCACAAGAAACAATAAAAGAATTAAAAAAGTTAGGCTATAAAGTTGTATGTTTCTCAGGCGGATATGAAACAGCAACTATCCCGGCACAAAAAATATTGGGTTACGATGCTCAATTCTCAAATATATTTCACTTTAAAAACGGAGAATTAACAGGTATGCTTGGCGGTGAAATGATGTTTACTGACAGCAAAGGAAAAATGCTGCAAAGACTCCAAAATCTTTTAAATATTTCACCTGAAAACACCATTGCTGTTGGTGATGGAGCAAATGATTTAAGTATGTTCAAACATGCCGGTAAAAAGGTTGCTTTTTGTGCGAAACCGGTGCTTAAAGAAAATGCAAACATAATTATAAAAGAAAAAGACTTAACAGAAATACTAAAGTTCTTATAATCTTAATCTTCAACAACTGCAAGGTTTAAATAGTAATATTCATCGTCACAGTCAGTAATTGCCCAGCGTAAAACATCTAGTCCGTTTTTTTTAAATTCAGACTCAATGTATCTATTTGTCAAATCATCATTTTTTTTTATTTTTAATTCTTTTGTACTAATCATTATTCAACCGTAACCGATTTAGCAAGATTTCTCGGCTGATCAACATCTTTACCCAGAAATTCAGCAATATAATAAGCTAATAATTGCAGAGGTACACAAGTTAGAGCCGGAGAAAGAATCTCACTTATTGAAGGAATTTTAATAACAAAGTCAAATAAATTTTTAATATTTTCATCTTCAGAAGATGTAAGAGCAATCAATTTTGCGTTTCTGGCTTTTGCTTCTTCACTGTTAGACAATATTTTCTCATAGCATATACCGCCCGGAATAAGTATTGAAAGAACAGGCATTGTTTCATCAAGCATTGCAATAGGCCCGTGTTTTAATTCCCCGGCAGGATATCCGGTTGCATTTATATAACTAATTTCTTTTAATTTTAAAGCACCTTCATAAGCACTTGAAAGATTAATTCCTCTTGCAATATATATGAAGTTTTTATATGATGAAAATTTTCTTGCACATTCTTGAATATTACTTGTATTAGATAATATTTCTTCCATCTTTGTTGGTAATTGAATCAATTCATGTTTTAGATTTTTTAGATATTCTTTATTTAATGAATTTTTAATCTCAGCCAAATATATTGCAAGTAAATAGAAAGAAATCAATTGTGCGGAATATGATTTTGTGGCAGCAACGCTTACTTCAATTCCGGCATTTAAAGGAATCAGACTATCGGCAAGTCTTGCCATATTAGAATCAGGTCTATTAGTAATAATTAATACATGTGATTTTTTTTCTTTAGCCTGCTTTATGGCGGTTATAGTATCAGCCGTTTCACCTGATTGGGATACACCTATTACTAGCGTTGAAGAATTTGTTGTTGTTTTTCTGTATATATATTCGCTTGATGCTTCAACTTCAACTGAAATACCGGCAAAATCTTCAATAAGATATTTCCCTACTAAAGCAGCATTCAAAGAAGTTCCGCACGCAATTATTTCTATTTTATTTAAATCTTTTAACTTTTCTTTATCTATCTTAACTTCATTTAATTTTATAGCTTCATCTATATCATATAACTTACCGTTTAAGACATTTCTAATAACATCAGGTTGCTCGTGTATTTCTTTAAGCATAAAATGTTTATATCCGAGTTTACTTAATGCAACAGGTTCCCAGGGTAGAACTTCGACTTTTTTATTCACAATATTGCCGTTTATATCGGTAATTTTCACATTGTTTTTTGTTACCAATGCTATTTCATTATCTTCAAGGTATATAGTTTTTTTTGTGTATTCAATAACAGCAGGAGTATCACTTGCAATAAAGTTCTCTCCTTCTCCAACACCTATAAGCATCGGTGCGTGCTTTCTTGCCCCAACTATTACATCCGGAACATCTTTATGCATAACACATATAGCATAAGCACCCTGTAATCTTTTCACTGAATTTCTTACAGCTTCTTCCAAGTCTTTTACTTTGGAATATTCCAAAGCAACAAGATGAGCTATCGTTTCAGTATCTGTTTGAGAGCGGAATACACATCCTTGCTGTATTAATTCTTCTCTTAAAGCTTTATAATTTTCTATTATTCCGTTATGAACAACAGCAAGTTTACCGCAGCTGCATGTATGCGGGTGTGCATTTATAAGAGAAGGACTTCCGTGAGTTGCCCATCTGATGTGACCTATTCCGCTTGTAGGATTTTTTATTTGTGATTTACATCTCTCTACTTCGTTTTTTAAATTAATTAATTTACCCAGTGATTTGTATATTTTAATTTCATTCTCATCACGAACAGCTATTCCTGCCGAATCATAGCCCCGGTATTCTAAGTTTGTTAATCCGTTAAATAAAACCTCAATTACCTTTCTGTAACCAGTATATCCTACAATTCCGCACATGAATATTTTCCTCAAAAATCTGTTTATTTAAATATAATACATTATAAAAGCCTTAAATAATATTAAAAATATATTAAGTTTTCATAAAGATAACAACAAATACTATAATTCAATATATTGAGATAAATCCATTGATAATAAATTTTTTATTTCGCCGTATCCTTTAGTTTGTCCGAAGACAATTGCAAATAAAGGTTTGTTTCTAAAATCGGTTTTCCTTACTTCCAGAGGATTTTCTATATTTGATAAATATTGTTCGTAATTTATATTTTTAATATTCTTCCGGTTTATATTCATTGGTGTATCAGCACCGGTGAAATAATATATCTCATCATGTTTATCTTTTAATATTGAGTTCCAGTCAGGTTTTTTATCTTCCATATAGTATTCATATACATTAATTCCGTACGCATAATATGCAAGATCTGTATCACACCAGCCTGCAAAACGCATAGGATTAATTTCTATAGGAACAATTTTACTTCCATCCATTCTTAACTCAAAATGCATAGGGAAATTTTTTAATCCTGCTTTTTTACCAATATCATCCAGTGTTTTTTCAAACACTTGCAGGTATTTAACAATTATATCTTTGGATGTATAGTATACTCTATCAGAAACATCATTTTCATCAAAAAACGGGTGATGAAAAATATTTAAAATAACTGCTTCTCCATTTGAATTATAATAAGCATCTATTGCATACTCTTCGCCCCCTGCAAGTTCTTCAATTAAGAACTTTGAAGTGTCAACCACTTCTGCCGGAAATAAACCTTTAAAATTATCTATATCTCTGTCAATGTTTTTTAATACTTTATCAAAATCCGCTTCATTTTTTACTGGATACACACCAAAACTTAAAAAACCAACTGCTGGCTTTATTATAAACGGGTATTTAAGCTGTTTTTTATCAAGTCTTTTTATTCCATCAATAGTTGTTTCCTTATAATAAAAATCCGGATATAAATCTTTTAATAGCTCTCTAAACTTAAATTTGTCTTTGAACAAATTAATTTTTTCAGGTATATCCGTAAATGAAAGATTTTTTGCAATCCATTCTATAGAATCTTCAGAATTTACATATAGCTTAAAGTTTTTATCCAATTCAGCTTCTTGTTTTGCTGCTTTATCATCAAGAAAATTTTGATAATCACCTAATTCATCTAATGATGTATTATTAATTACAACACTGTACCCGTTTTTTCTAATTGTATTTTTTAAAAGCTCTGATATATATGGCGGATTTAATATAAACATTAATATTTCCTTTTTTACTATACTAAAATAATCTTATAATGATGAAAATCATTTTTCAAATAAAAGAAAATAAAATTTAGATATTATAAAAGAATTTTCTTTTTTTATTTTAATTATGGTGTATAATAAAGGAAATGCCTCTGTAGCTCAGCTGGATAGAGCGCTTCCGTCCTAAGGAAGGCGTCGCACGTTCGAATCGTGTCAGGGGTAAAAATAACAGGATATTTTTTATCCTGTTATTTTTATTATTATGTTTTTACGCTATATTTTAACGTCCATTTTGATTATTTTGCACAGATGGTTTGACAATTTTATTTTAGATATTTATGCTAAAATATAATCATGCAAGATAATAATAAATTATTGTACATTATAGCAGGTGCTAATGGTAGCGGTAAAAGTACATTAGCAGAAGTTCTTTTAAAAGAGAAGAATTTAGAATTTTTAAACGCAGATGAAATTGCAAAAGAAATATGTCCTGACGCAATAGATAGTGTGCCAATCTCAGCTGGAAAATTGTATTTTAAAAGACTAAACAAATATTTTCAAAATAATAAATCTTTTGCCGTAGAATCAACTCTATCCGGTAATAACATTGTAAGAATTATAAAAAAAGCTAAGCAACAGAATTATAAAATAATTTTGATTTATTCTTTCTTAAAGAATTGTGCAATCTGCATTGAACGAGTGAAAAAACGTGTAGAAAACGGTGGACATAATGTGCCTGATGAAGATATTATTCGTCGCTATTATAAAAGTGTTGTAAAATTTTGGGATGAATATCGGTTTATGGTTGATGAATGGACAATGTTTTATAACGGTTATGATTATGCCCCCATTATTGTTTCTTTTGGAACAAAAGATGATTTTAGTATAATTAATAGAGAAATGCAAAATAAGTTCATTAATATTTTAAAATCAGCAAAGGAAGAGATAAATGACAGATAAAGATGCTTTAGAATTACTAAATATGTTTACTACTGCCGCTCAAATTGCGAAATCAAAAAACAAGATTGAATATAATTTGAAAATGGATGAAGCTATGCTGACAGAACTTTTAAAAAAAGCCTTTCCTCATATATCTAATAAAATAAATACTTTGGATATGGCAAAAAATATTTTAAAAGATTGATTGGATAAGTATATGAATTTTATACCTGTTATTATTGCGATTTGGTTAATTGTATTTATTCTGTCATTATATATTTTTTCAAACCTAATCAATCTATACTTAAAAAGTCCGTAGATTGGATTAAAACCCAACATCAAAGATATAGGAAAAAAACAAAAAGCATTAACCATAAACAAACTTTCGTTTTGATTATTTTTAACATATAATAGTAAAATAGGTTATTAAAATTATAAAAAAGTTGAAAAATCATTTGAGTACAAATAAAAGAAATAGGGAAGTGTACACACATTTCAATACAAACAAAGCAACATAGGTCACTCTATGCTGCTTTTGTTGTTGTATGGATTAAGAAGAGACAAATAGGAATTTTTATATAATATGAACATTGAGAATAATAATGATACAAAAGAAACAAAAAATAAAAGTTGGTGGGAAAAAATTAGAAAATTAATAAAAGACAGGATAAAACAACATAAAGAGCAAGTAGAAATTGAAAAGCATCTGCCCCTTAAACAGAAATTAATAATAGGATTTACCAGACCATCTGGAATAATGATAATTATATTAGCTTTTATCTTTTATCAGTATATTAGTGATTATACAAAAAATTATAATAATTTGAGATTTAATTCTTATGTCGCAGAATATCATATATTGGACGAATGTTTAGATATTTCAAATCAATATTCAAAAATCATAAGAAAAAATTCTGATATTTCGTATTTTTTTAGGAATATCTTGATGAATAAGTACATAATTGTAAAAGAAACTTTTGGGAAAGATTTTTATAATTCAGTTGGTTTGTTTCTTTCAATATGTAAAGATTATAAACTTGCACAATCTTTACACAAAAAAAGCGAAGAAAATCTTACCAAACATGAAATTGAACAATTTTTAAATTATAAACAACAATTTTTAACAGAATTATACTCACTGCTTATAGAATATCGAGATAGAAAAGATTCTATTTCTAACTTTATACGTCTTGGGCACAGTAGAGAAAATGTCTGGTATAGAATTCCAAATAGAATTACGTTCTACCCAGAATTAGCAGTTTTATATATTGCTACAAAAGAACATTTTAAAATCAATGATGAAACTCTCAATGATTTTAAATACATATATGATACCTTAAATATTGTTTATAATCAAGAAAAAGAAGCTAATACAAGAAGTTACAGAACTTTTGTTAATAATTATTCAGGAGTTGATCAAAAACAATTTAAAACTTTTTATCCGATTTTTATTCGTGAATATGCACGTTTAATTATTCTTTTAAACAATGATTTACATCCTGAAACAGATATATGCAAAGAATCTGATATCTGTGAAGAATATATTAGTGCAGCTGAAAAATATAATTTTGAAACAGATACTAAAGTACTAAGTATTATACACAAGAAATAATAAAGGAGTTTTATGGCAAATACAACATTATGTGGATATGTTTCCTATGGAACAAATGTAGCTCGTAGGTTGGGTTTTAACCCAACAATTTTCTTGTTATTATTTTGTTCTTGTTCTATATTCTGCTTATTTTCATTATTTTCATTGTTCATTAACATTGTTCCCTTTGTTCTTAATTACATTATTTCGTAACTTTATGCAATTTTTGCTAATTTTGATTCAATATCCCAATTTCTTGATGTTGGGTTAAAACCCAACCTACGGACTTCATCATAAATAGCATCTATACCTAATTTTCTTGCTTGTTCACTATTTTCAACATTTGGTAAGTTTTTATATACATTTTTATATATTGATTTATCAAAATTTTTTTCTGCTAGTTCTCTTATTTTATTTTTGTTTTTTGTTGAAAGTCGAAGAAATTTTTCAAGAGATGTTCCTATATTTTCTTCAATTGTTACTTCAACACTATTCATTGCAAATTCTGTCGTTGGAAAATTGAAATTCTTTTCTGTTCCATTCATATCTGAGTGGATATCAGTAGATATTTCTAATTCTGTATTGTCTTCATTCTCTTTGACTGTATGTTCATAAGAAATAGAACCACATAATACTGTATTTGTCATAAAACTCCTTTTCTTTTATGTTTTTTCAATAATAGCTATTATTTTAGGATCTATTTTATTCATTTTTATAGCTATTTGTTTATACTTTTTACAAACATCTGACTCTTTGCATATATCTATTTCTGGATGCAAAAGATGATTTAATATTATAATATTTCTAGTATAATTAAGTATAAAATATGGATACCAATAGTTAAATTGTTTTTTGTTTAAACTATCAGTATTTAAAGATATATAACTTCTTGTAAATGCTTTTTGTTCTTGATTAAAAACAATATCATATGTTGCATATATATTTTTTAAGTCATTTAGCGTTTTATCATCTTTCGGAAGATCTTTTGCTTTTAATTCAATATATATGCTAGCGAGTTCTGGATAAAAAGATATTCTGCTTGGTATTCTATATCCACAACTACTTCGCCAACTTCGTGCATGCATAAAATCATAAACAGAATAATATCTAAATTTATATTCCATTAATAAGTCATACAGTTCTGATAAAAACTGTGTTTTATATTTAAAATATTGTTTTTTTTCTTTTAATGTTAATTTATCATTATCTTCATTTAATCTATATAGAAATTTAAAATCATTAGTTACAGAATAAAAAATACCTACTGAATTATAAAAATTCATTTCATGTGATTTTTTTATATTGATATATTGATTTATTAATATATTTCTAAAAAAATATGAAAAATCATTATTCTTATTTGTTATTTTTGAATAATAATTTGAAATATTTAAACATTGGTCAATTATATAATAATTTGCGACTTGGAAACTAAATTTATTAAATCCTTGAATTAGATTGGCGCCATAGGGATAAAATAGAATTATAATTATAATTATAATCTTTCCAAGAGGTGTTTTTAATGCATTATTTATATTTCTCATTACTAAATTTTCTATCTTTCTCTTCTTAATTCATACAACAACAAAAGCAGCATAGAATGACCTATGTTGCTTTGTTTGTATTGAAATGTGTGTACACTTCATTAATCCAACAAGTTTTATTGCATTCTTCTCTATTTTGGTTTTCTTCTTGATTATTTTCTATATTCTTGTTCTCGTCACTCATAGTATAAACCTTATTAAATGTCTTAAAACGCAAAATGCTGATATGGTCTTTACCACATCAGCTTTATCTTATTTTTTAGAAAGTAAAATATCTCTTCAACTTCCCTCTCTTATTTTAAAAATTAAAATATTTTTATTTCAATTTTTAAAATTTTAATTATTACTCATATTACCATTTTTATTTACTATGTTGCAATAGGAATAACGCTCTATTGACAATTTTTAATTTATACTGTACTTGCTTGATGCACAGTTTTACAAGCCGATTTTAAGTTGTTTTACGATAATAAAAATAACATACAAAATTAAACTTAAACATTTTTAACTAAGTGTTAATTATTATCTGCTAAATTTATATATATATAGGATTTAGGAGAGTTAAAATGAATATTGGCAAAATTTCACAGGATAGCATAAATGAGAATATTCAAAATATGAAAAGGTCAATGTCCGAGCAGGATATTGAAGATTGTAATATTGGGCTAAGTAATTCTGATCAAAATGGGGATGGTTATACTTCTGGAATTGAAATTTATAAGAGCTTTTCTAAATTATGCTCTAATTTGTTCAGCGAAAATGAAGAATTGCAAGCACGAGGTGAAGAGCTGTCTCTGCAGATTGGTGAAATATATTCAAGATATGCAGGAGAAGATGGTATGCTTGATGCTTATGAGTATAATGCAGCACTTCAATCTGATGAAATGAGTGTACTTTTAAACGAATACTGGGAAATGAAAGACTTTGCAGAAGCCTCAAAAGGGGAAAATGCTATCGGTTTATTACATCACGACATAAACAATGACGGCAAAACAAGTGCTGTAGAGATATATCAAGATAAGATAGATTTATATTCAAAAGTTTTTGAAGATGATGAAAAAAAGCAAAAAGAAGCAGAAGAAATAGCATTAACGCAATCTGAAATTCTTAGTAAATATGCGGGTTCTGATGGTGTATTAAATCAGGAAGAATATTCACGGGCACTTCGATCCGAAGCATATGGCAAAACAATGACTCAATATTTAGAATTTAAAAAAATCCTTTCAAATATTGAGATAGAAAATGATAATTAAACGACTTACAGATTTATGATTTTAACCAATTGTAAATTTGTAATGAACAACATTAAAAAATGTATACAATAATATAAATTGGTATATTCTCTATTGTAAATAATCAGTGTTTTTTTATAATTATAATATACTGATTTTTGGAGAATATAACATGCTTTTAGGTGTAAATATTGATCATGTGGCAACACTCAGAAACGCCAGAGGAGAAAGTGAACCATCTGTAATTGAAGCTGCAAAAATTTGTATTGAAGCAGGAGCTAACGGAATTACCGCCCATTTAAGAGAAGATAGAAGACATATTGTTGATTTTGATGTTTTCTCTTTAAAAAATGATTTAAAATGCAGACTAAATCTTGAAATGGCTGCAACGTATGAAATGAAAAAAATAGCACTCGATTTATTGCCTGATTCCTGTTGTATTGTCCCTGAAAACAGAAAAGAAGTTACAACTGAAGGCGGATTAAATGTCTTTGCTCAAAAAAAAGAAATTAAAGAGTATATTAAACCTCTTTTAGATGCAGGTATTAAAGTTAGCCTATTTATTGACCCTGAAAAAGAACAGGTTAGTGCAGCTGCTGAAACTGGTGCACAATATATAGAACTTCACACAGGGGCATACTCAAGAGCTTTCGGCACTAAAAAAGAAACAGCTGAATTCCTAAAATTAAGCCAATCGGCTTCTCTTGCTCACCTCCTCGGTTTGAACGTAAATGCAGGCCACGGTCTTAATTATAGAAATGTTTCCAGAATGCATGAAATAGACAAAATAGAAGAACTCAACATTGGGCATTCTATTATATCAAGAGCCATTTTTACCGGTCTTGACAGTGCAGTAAAAGAAATGTTATCTTTAGTTAATAAAAATTAATAAAAATTATGAAAAAAGTCAAAAATATTGTTTTATATGTTTTATCTATATATCCAATGTAAAGGTGAGGTAATATGGAAACAAATATATTTACAAATATGCCGGGTTTTAATACCGTAGCACCGACTCAAAATAGTTCTGCATCTAATCCTTCAGCACAAATAAAAGTAAAAGATGCTATTGAAGCAGCAAATGTAAAGTCCCAAACAAATTCGGATAATGTTGAATTAAGCTCAAAAGAAAATGAAAAAGAAAAAAAAGGCCCAATAAAAACAGTTAAAAGTTTTATTGCTAGCATTAAAAAATTCTTTGCTTCAGCTGGAGCATATATTAATGGAACATTTAAAGGTATTACATCAGGAGCAGTTGCCGGTTCTGTTATTTATACTTTAGGATCAATTATTAACGGAATAAAAGCAAAAAGTGCTGCAAAAACCGGTGCAGACTTTAAAAAACTTCCAAATAAAGCTGCAGCAATTGCAGCAGCAGCTATTGCCCTTGCTGCAAATATTTGGAATGCATCTTTAAATGCTACTGAAAAACAATCTGAAATTGAACACAGATGGACCGGTCATAACTAAATTTATTATTTATAAAATAAAACAGGTCTTTGGAATCAAAGGTCTGTTTTATTTTTTGCATATTATGTTATAATTATTCAAGTAGACAGATGTTATTCGGAGGATTTATGAATAGAATAGAAAATTTTAAAAGAGACTTAAATGAAAGAAAAGCAATTAAAATAATTGCCGGTATTGATAATTTTGATATCAATTCTGTAAAAAATGTTGTTAGTGCTGCTCAAATGGGTGGTGCAAGTGCAGTTGATATTTGCTATGATGAAAATATTATCAATATGGTAAAAGAAATGACAACTCTTCCTGTTTTCGTTTCTTCAATCAACCCTAATGAACTTGCTAATGCTGTAAGACTTGGTGCTGATGCAATAGAAATTGGCAACTTTGATGCTCTTTATAAGAAAGGTATAAGAATAAGTGCAAACGAAGTACTTGACATTGTTAATGAAACAAAAAGACTTTTAAGCGGAGAAAAAACATTTATTTGTGTTACTATTCCGGGACATATTGATATTTCTGAACAAATTTCTTTAGCTATGAAGCTTGAAGAACTTGAAATAGATTTAATTCAAACTGAAGGGGCTGCTACGGTTATTCCTTCAAAAGCAGGTGCAAGAGGTTTACTGCAAACTGCTGAAGTTTCAATATCAAATACTATTGAACTTATTAGAAATACATCAATTCCTGTAATGACAGCATCTGGTATTACTACTACAACTGCTCCGCTTGCTTTTGCTTCAGGTGCCAGTGCTATTGGTGTTGGATCTTGTGTTAACAAATTAAATTCAACAATTGCTATGGTTGCAGTTGTCAAATCCCTTGTTGAATCTGTTTCAAAAACAAAATCCGTTCAAATGGTTAATGCTTAATTTTTCTAAAGAGGAGCTTTTAGCTCCTCTTTTTTCAAGGAGTATTTTTGAAAAATTCTTTAATTTACAAAATTAAGTACCGCTATTTATCTTTTGATGAACTTGTTATTAATTTAGACAGGCTTTCTCGTTTTAAGCTGCCGGAAGAATCTTATTTTAGGGTATTTAGTTCTATTGTCACTAAAAATTTAATTTCACCCGCCGGATTTTCTAAAAAAAATATTGAGAATATGCCTTTTAATTTGCTTTCAAAATATGTTGAAATAATATGGAATAGTTCAGTTACAAAGTTATTTGGAAAGCAAAAAAATAATTTAGAAGCAAACAAAGCTTTAAGATTGATGGCAAAAATTCCTTTTAAAAATATTGATAAAAATACAAAAATATTACTAAATACAAAACTTCATATATCTCCAATTTTAAATAATATAAAATATGATATTTCTCCTCTCAATATAAAATTTTTAATTAAAGCAAATAAAATTTTCAACGAAAAAAACAAAGTTTCAGCAAAAAAGCTTGAAGCATTAAGACATAAATACTCTTTAAATTATCCAATAAATAAGCTTATTATCTCAGAAGGAATTACGGAAGAAATTCTTCTTCCTGTTTTTGCTTCAAAATTAAACCATCCTTTCAATCGTGAAGGTATTGCTATACTAGGTGCAGGAGGAAAAAGCAAAAGCCCTGCTCTATATTTAAAACTCAAAGATAAACTAAAAATCCCTGTTGTTATACTTTTTGACTCAGATGCTTCTGAAATTTCTGAAAAACTTCAAAAAAATATTTGCAAAAAAGATAAAATTATTTTAATAAAGACAGGTGAATTTGAAGATATACTTTCTTTAAATCTTATAAAACGTTCGTTAAATAATGAATACAAACCTGCGACTCCTCTTACAAAAGAAGAATTGCATATATATGACAGAATGTGTAAAAATCTTGAAATGTTCTATAAATCCAGACATTTAGGCGAGTATAAAAAGTCAAAAGTATCTTGCATTATAGCAAAAAATATTAAATACAAAACTGACATTACAAATGGAATAAAAGATATTATTGAAAATATAACTTGCCAATAGATAGTTTGCAATGTTACCATTAAGAAAAAGGAGACAGTATGAAAAAGATATCAGGAATTTTTTCATTATTAGTTATTATGTTGTTATTTTCCGGCGTCTGTAATGCATACCAGCCCAAAAGCAGCGATTTTGTTATAATCAATGAACCTGAAAAAACACAATCTACAGATAATTCAATTGAGTTAATCCCTTTAAACAGCAAAAACAATATTGAATATAAATACAAATTAAACAATAAAACAGGATATATTAACAAACAAACTCAGGTCAATTTTATAACTGATTTTGATGACCTATCTCTTATAGACAAATACTTAAAGGTTAAACAAAAAGGAAAATTCGGCTTAATAGATAAGAAGGGCAATATAATTCTAGCTCCGGTATTCCAAAAAATCAGTATTTTAACTTTCGAAGATAAAGAATATATTGCTGCAAAAGCTGATGGTAAATACAGATTATATTATAATACCGGAAATCTATTTCCGGAAAATAAATTATACAATGTTGTCCAAAATACAAGTATTATGCTTGCAAAAGACTTAAAACCACTGTTTAAAGCGGCTGTAATTAATAATAAGATTACTTATTCAAAAATTGAAAACAAAAAAGATTCTAAAAAGCTTGTATATGAAGTAAATGAAATCGAAATTCCTTCTAATATACAAATAGCTCATATTGAAAAAAATGTAATAAATAATGATGATAAAAAAGAAATTCCGCAAGAATTATCAAAACAACTTACATTTTCTGATAAAGATAACAATCTTTTCACTATTAAAAATAAGAAATTTTATATTATAAAAGAAGGAAAAAATATTGGAATAATGAATGAAGATAAAGAAATAATAATTCCTGCAAAATATGATTCGTTCGTTGTTCAAAAACCTTGTAAACACTTAATAAACCCTGTCTTTATATTAAAAAGGAATGGAGCCCTCTGTGTTTACGATATAAAAGGTAAAATGATTGCAGAACAGGTGTATGATAAAATAAACATATACAGAAACGGTAATATACATACATTTTATGTTGAAAATAATGTTGGTATCCTAACTGAAAATGGAGATGAGATTGGTCGATTTACAAAATCCGGCAGTGATTATAAATACACACCAACAAAATTTAAAATCTTTAAACCACACATTGTTAATAACATATTGCTTACAATGTTGAATTACACAAGTTTATAATCTAAAATAAAAAATTTAAATAAAAAGAGAAATGACTATAAAATCATTTCTCTTTTTATATGAAAAAACCATTTAGTATTTAACAGTACCAGCTTCTAAAAGCCCGACATTTTTAATATATTCATCATTATCCATTGAAGCTTTTGCCAATTCAAGTAATTCTTTAGTATCATTTAAAGTTAAATCCGGATTATCATAGTTCGCAGAATATAAAGATCTTAATCCTCTGTCTCTTTCTTCTTTGGGAACTAAAAATTCATACGCCTTTTGTCCCTTCTTTGAAAGAATCTGGCTTTTTATAAAAGCAGCATTTTCAGCACCGTTTTCAGTACAGCCGTATTTTGTACAAATTTCATCAAAATCTAAATTATCAAGTTCTTTTTCTATTGCAGATTTTCTGAAAATTCCTTGTCTTCTGAACATATCCTGGTGAAGAAAAGTATTATGAGTATAATTAAATGAATCAGCGGTTGTACGTCCATATTCATTTAATCTTGCAAAACCGAATGAAGGTGTATATTGTTTTTTTATTGAATATGCTTTTGAAGGCTGAACATTTGATGCCATTACTTTTGAAATCATATTAAACTCCTTTTTTATAACTAAAATGATAAAAAACTGTGAAATAATTTTTTGCTATTAAAAATTACTTAATTTTTATTAAAATTTCTTTTTCCGGATACAAAATCAGCAACAATATCTCCTGAACCAGTGAGTTTATATTTATAAATAGTAAGCCCATCTAATCCTACAGGGCCTCTTGCGTGGGTTTTATTTGTTGAAATACCGACTTCTGCTCCAAAACCGTATCTAAAACCATCTGCGAAACGTGTAGATGCGTTTTTATATACTCCAGCAGAATCAACATATAACATAAACTTTTCTGCATTATTGTCATTTTCTGTAACTATACAGTCAGTATGTCCCGAACCGTATTTATTTATATGAATAACTGCTTCATCAAGAGATGCAACTTGTTTTACTGAAATTATTTTATCACTGTATTCTGTTTTCCAATCTTTTTCTTGTGCCAGTTCAAGAGAATCATCAAAATTAATTAATTTGTCATCAACTTTAACTTTGACGTTATTTTGTTTAAAAGCCCAAATTAATTTTTTAAATACTGAATCAACAATATCTTTGTGAATAAGTATTGTTTCAACAGAATTACAAGCACTTGGATACTGGCATTTTGAATCTATACTAATATCTATTGCTTTTTTAATATCAGCTTCAGAATCAATATATATATGGCATATTCCGTCAGAATGACCTAAAACAGGAATCTTAGTATTTGATTTTATATATTTTACAAGAGAATTTGATCCCCTTGGTATTATTAAATCAATATAATCATCTGCATTAAGAAGTTGAGTTACATCTTCTCTTGAGAAAATAATATTTACCAGGTTTTGCGGAAAATCTTTAACAGTTGATACAGACTCACTTAAAATTGAAAAAATAATTTTATTTGTATTAACAGCTTCACTTCCACCTTTTAAAATTACGGCATTTGAAGATTTTATTGCAAGGGAGGATATTTGTGAAATTACATCAGGTCTTGCTTCAAAAATAACACCAATAACACCGATAGGACAGCTTACTTTTTTTAAAGTCATTCCGTCAGCAATCTCTCTTGACCAGAGTGTTTTATTTATTGGGTCATCAAGAGAAATAATATCTTTAACTCCTTGAATCATATCCCTCAGTTTATTTTCATCAAGTTTCAAGCGATTGTATAAAGACTCAGTAATTTGACCATTTTTCAATAGTTCTTTTGCATTATTCAAGTCTAAAGTATTTGCTGCAAGAATTTCATTTTTATTAGTTTCAAGAAAAGCAGCAAATTTAGATAATGCATTATTTTTTATGTCTGTTGAAAGTTTTAATGCTTGAATTGAAGCTTCTTTTGCTCTTTTTGCAGTTTCAATTACATCTAACATATTATCTCCTATAAAATAGCAATATTATCTTTGGTAATGACTGCATCATAATTTTTGTGTCCGAGTATATCATATATGTTTTCAGAGTGAACACCAATTATTTTTTTGCAATCCTGAGAAGAATAATTTGCGATTCCTCTTGCAAATTCTTTTTTATTTTCGTCAACTATTGAGACAACATCTCCTCTGTTAAATTTACCATTTATTTTTAATATTCCTATAGCAAGCAGACTTTTATTCTCTTCTATAACTGCTTTTTTAGCACCTTCATTTACAATTATTTGACCGGAAATATTAGTAGCATAAGCAATCCATCTTCTTTTTTGAGACATTTGTTCTACAGGATAAAACAGAGTACCTGTTTTTTCGCCTGAAAACAATCTCTTTATGATTTGAGGTGATTTACCGTTTGCTATAACTACATAACCACCTGAATGAGTAACAACTTTTGCTGCTTCTAATTTTGTTATCATTCCTCCCCTGCCTCCAGAAGATGCAGAGCTTGCACAAGACTCAATCTCTTTAGTCATTTTTTTTACTTCAGGGATTAATTTTGCATCTGAGTTTTCTTTAGGATTTTTATCATATAATCCTTCAATATCTGAGAGAATAACAAGCAAGTCAGCATCTAACTTACTCGCTACAAGAGCGGAGAGTTTATCATTATCTGAAAAACTAACTCCATATAATGGATTACCGGCTTCTTCAAGTTCGGTTGTTGAAACTGTATCATTCTGGTTTATAACAGGAATTACATTTAATGATAACAATGTATTTAATACATTGTTTATACTTAAATACTTCACTCTGTTAGAAAAATCATCCTCTGTTAAAAGAATTTGTGCAGTGTTAATTGAATACTTATTAAATCCGTCTTCATATATAGACATAAGCTGGCATTGACCGACTGCTGCACAAGCCTGTTTTACGGACAAACTAACCTTTGAGTCTATATTTAATCTTTTTGAACCAAGTCCTACTGCTCCTGATGTTATTATTATTACTTCTTTCCCCTGTTTTTGGAGCTTTGAAATATCTTCAATGAAAGAATATATACGAGACAATGAAATTTCTTTATCTTCATTTCTTAATACATTTGTACCGAATTTAAAAACTATTCTTTTAAAATTATTAATATTCATAGAATTATTATATCTTAAACTACATTCATTGCAATAAAAATAAGCTTAATGTTTAGAGATATAATCTGTAATAAACTGTCTTGCAATACGTGGAGTTCTTATTCCTTTTAACATAGAAAATTCTTCCGCCTGCTTATATAAATCATCAGAAATTTGTACGCAGCAATCACCTGCAATTTGTTTAACTATATCAAGATATTCATTTTTTGTTAAAGATGAGAATGTAAGCATTATACCGAACCTGTCAGATAATGATACCATTTCATCGATAGTATCATTATAGTGAATTTCATTGCCTTCTCTAGAAGAAAAACTTTCTTTAACAAGATGTATTCTGTTTGTTGTTGCATAAATTACTGTATTCTCCGGTCTATTTGTTAAAGAACCCTCAAGAACAGCTTTTATTGAAGAGAAGTTTTTATCATCTTCTTCAAAAGAAATATCGTCTGCAAAAATTATAAATTTTAAAGGAAGATTTCTTATTTTTTCATACAACTCTTGAAGGTAAATAAAACTTTCTTTATAAACCTGTATTATTTTTAAATTATAATCAGAAAATTCATTAATTAGGGCCTTAACAGTAGAAGATTTACCGCAGCCTCTGTCACCGTATAGAAGAACATTATTTGCCTCTTTGCCGTTTAAAAAAGCTTCTGTATTCTGTCTTATAACTTCTTTTTGGTAGCTGTAATTTTTCAATTCATCAAAAGTCATAGCATTAAAATACTTTACAGGCATTATAACTTTATTACTGTCAAATTTAAAAGCATTATAGCAGGCAAAAATTCCATAACCATATTTAGAATATGACTTTAATATATTATCAATATTAAAACTTTCTTTTCCTGTTGTATAAAAAGCCGGCAAATGAGAAGCGATATCCGAATATTCCGGAAATTTATTAATAAAGATTTTTTTCACAAAATTATAGTCAAAATCTAATAACTTATCAAAAAGAGAAAGTTCATAAGCTGCTGTTTGTATTATTTGATTGTTTTCTTTTATGCAGTTTCCGCATCCGTTTGATAAAATATTCTCATCAGTATATATTAAATGCTTTACATAGTCATACAAATTCTGATTGTACTGTGCATTATACAAATAATATGAAAAATCAGAATATGAGCGGAGAACTTCTTCAACATGAACATCATTTTGAAGTAGTTCTAAAAATTTAATAAAAGAAGAAACTATTTCATCTTTCAATACATTTTTAAAAATTGAAATTAACAATAAAGAAGTAATATTCTTATTCATATTATGCCTTGCCTGAAATCATTCGAATTAACTTATTCATACACTTTTGAAAAAAATTTTTATTAAAATTAGCAAAATTATGTTTAAAATTACAATTTAGTAATCTGCAATACATTTTGCAAGTTTTTGTTTTCTGTCTGCATTTCTCTGATTTTTCGTTTACCCATATTTCTTCCGGAAGTATGTTTTTAATATTTCCTACAGGTTCCATATTAAAGCATAATCTTACATCTCCATAAGGATCTATAGCAAAATTTGTTCTCCCAACATCACAAACTATATTATTTAAAATATCGTCAGGATTATTGAAAAATATTTTCATTGCCTCCAATTGCTCATATGAATTATAAATTGAATGTCCGACCTGTTTCATTTCAATCAATCTGTCAATAACTTCAATAGCTCGTTTTGACATATTTTGATATTTTAATCTTAATTCATCAGGCATTTTATAAGAACCGGTTTTACAATCTTTCTGATATATATATCCGTGAAAAGATTCTTTATCATCAAGCAGTTGGAACATTATTCCGTTAATTTTATTCTTAGTCACGAATTCAACCAGAGGAATTAATTCATTCAAATTTTCAGGCAGCATTATTGTAGCAATGTTTATACCTAGATTAGATTTCTTTTCATTTCTTAATCGTGTAAGCTCTTTAATAGCATTGATTGTTTTTTCATAAGATCCCTGTCTTCCTCTTGATTCATCGTGAATTAACGGATTATTAACAGCATTCAGAGAAATATTGAGAGATTCAATAGGAGAATCAACAATTCTTTCATACAAATGCTGAATACTAAAAGCATTTGTCATTGATGCTACTTTTATATTCAAAGAATTAGCGAATTCTGCGAGTTCAAATATATCCTGCCTTAAAAATGGCTCACCGCCGGAAAAGCAGAACCAAAAACCGTCACCGAGCCAGTTGTGTAATTTTACAAGAATATCTTTCCACTCCTGGGTTGTAAGTTCCTTATCCAAAACATCAGCTGCTGAAGTTTTCCATTTAGAACATGTAACGCACTGCATTTGACATCTGTCTGTAATATCAAAAGTGATTTGCTGCGGTTTTTCTAATATATTTTTTGTCATAACTCGCTCTTTTCTTTTTATATAGAAATGGTATCAACCGGTATTTTTAGTGTCAAGCTTTTTTAATTTAGTATTAAAATAATCATATACTAATTGTGCTTGATTTTTTGATAGTAAAAGCATTAATTCTTCTTTTGTAAGTTTTGCAATTCTTGCTACCGAAGAATATTTTTCCAGAAGAAGCTTCTTATTTTTTAAATATAACCCTTTTATATTATCCAAATCAGAATGCAACGCTTCTTTTTCTCTTAAAAGTCTGTGATAGGTTATAGCATATCTGTGAGCTTCATCCCTTATTCTTTGAAAGAAAAATAATGCCTGTGAGTTAACCGGAAATATAACAGGCTGAGATTTTCCGGGTATAAATACTTCTTCTATTCTTTTTGCTAAAGAAACAATATTTTGATTTTTTATGTTTAATTCTTCTAATATTTGAACAGCAGAGGATAATTGTCCTTTTCCGCCGTCAATTATAATTAAGTCAGGAAAAGGAAGATTTTCTTTTTGAAGTCTTGAATATCTTCTTGTAATAACTTCCCTCATAGACTTGAAATCATCGGGTTTTCCTTCTTCAAGCGATTTTATTTTAAATTTTTTATATTCACTTTTTTGCGGCATACCGTTATAAAAACTTACCATAGAAGCAACTGTATTAGTTCCTTGTATATGAGAAATATCAAAACATTCAACCCTATGAGGAAATTTGTTTAGTCCTAATTTTTCCTGTATATAAGAACCTGTTTCATTATAATTATTTTGTATTTCCTGCAAAGATTTTATTTTTATTTCGTTTAAATGATATTCTGAGTTTTTAAAAGCAAGCTCTATAATTTCATTATTCTTTTTATTTATTCTTGAATTAATATGAACATCAGATTCCTTTTTAAAGCTCAGCCACTTTTCATATATATCATTATCTTCATCACTGATTTTAGTTGATGTAATTATTTCGTCCGGTATATCATCAGACATTTGATAATATTCTTTTATAAAATAACTGATTATTTCTTCATTGCTATCATAATCTGCTTTTGAAATTTCAAAATCTTTTTTATTTGTAAGTCTGCCGTCTCTTATTTGAAGCAAAGAAATACCGCATAAAAATTCATCAGAACTAATTGAAATTATATCCTGGTTAATATTTGTATTTTCATATACAACTTTCTGTTTTTCAATTGTTTTTAAAACATCAAAATAGCTATCACGGTACTTAGCAGCTTTTTCATATTCCTGAAGTTGAGAATATTTTTCCATAACTTTTTTTAATTCATCAACAAGCTGCATTTGTTTTCCTGACAGAAAAAGTTCTACATTTCTTATTAATTTCTTATACTCGTCAGGAGTTATTTTTTTCTGACATGGTGCCATACATCTGCCTATTTGATAATATATGCAGGGTCTGTCTTTAAATTTGGGTGTTTTACACTGCTTTAAAGGAAAAAGTTTTTTTAATAAATCAAGAGTTGCATACATTGCTTTTGCATTAGTATATGGCCCGTAATATTTCCCCTCAAGCATATTTTTATTCCTTTTTCTTACAACAAGAATTCTTGGATAATCTTCTTTTGTTATAAGAAAATACGGGAATTTCTTATCATCTTTTAATAAAACATTATATTTGGGTTTATACTTCTTTATTAAATGAGATTCCAATATTAATGCTTCAACCTCAGAATTAGTTATAATAAACTCAATTTTTTTTATTTGAGGAACCATAACTGATAGTTTTACAGAAGTATGCTTTTTGTTAAAATAACTTGAAACACGCCTTTTAAGATTTTTTGCCTTACCGACATATATAATTGTATTTTCCTTATCAAAAAATTGATAAGAACCGCTTGACTCAGGAATTAATCTTAACTGCTCTTTTATATCCATAATAATATTTTACAACAGTTTGAAATATGTTGATATAATATAGTGTATGTTAATAAAAAAATTATTCTATAAATACATATTAAGGCGGACATACTATAGATTCGGCAGCTGCAACAGATGCGGAGACTGCTGTTCTAAAATATATGTAAATCACAGAAAAGGAATTATTAAAACAGAGGAAGAATTCAATAAATTAAAAAGATTGCACCCTTTTTATACCTTCCTTGAAATAATAGATAAAGATAAAAACGGACTTGTTTTTAAATGTAATAAATTTGATAAAGAACAAAGAATATGCACAATCCATAAGTTAAGGCCATCAATATGCAGAAGATATCCTTCGGAAGAAATTTTAAAAATGCACGGTGTAATGTCAGAAAAATGCGGATTTTCGTTTAAACCTATAGAAAACTTCCAAGATATTTTAAACAAATTAGCAGGACAGACAACATCAAACAAAGATAGTTCGTAACCGGTATTTTTATATTTATTTACTTCAATTTAGGCAGATTAAGTCTTTAGTAACATAATCTTATATCACAACTTCTTTTTCATCTGTTTTCATTCCCGCTGCTTTTATCCATCAAACTGAGTATTACTTTACATTCGACAAAATTAAATCAAATATTTTACAAGTCGTAATTATCTAGGTAATATTGACAAACCCGGCAAAAAATATTACATTGAAGGAAAGAGAGACTTTATGGCTTTAAGAGTACTATTATTTTTACTTGCACTATTTATATTGTCAAATATTATTATTACGCTTATAAGTATTATTTGTAATGTTAATCTTTACAAAAAATATGGCAGTTTAATTTTAAAAGTCTACGGAATTTTTATATTGTTTATTGTAGCCGTATATATAGTATTTGCAATAATAGGGTTAACTCAGTAGAAAGGTTTAAAATTATGAATGGAAGCAAAATAACAACTCAGATAATGATTATTTCATTATTAATTTTATTTGTTATACTCTGTAACCCGATTGCAATGGTAGGCGTTGGGGAAAGAGGAGTTAAGGTCACTTTGGGCGTTGTTTCTGACCAAAGTTTCCCTGAAGGTATTCATTTTGTAACACCTTTCATTTCCAAAATAGTAACAATGAATGTAAGAACACAAAAGAGAGATATAACAACAGCTGTTTATACAAAAGACATCCAGCAGGCAAAAATTTCTTACGTTATAAACTATAATTTACAGCCTGAAAATGCATATAAAATGTACAGAGAAGTCGGCAGCGACTATGAAGATAAAATATTAATGCCGGTTGTAGAAGGCAGTATTAAAGACGTTATAGGAAAATGGAATGCTCAAGACCTGGTCGCCAACAGAGAACAAGCTACCAGTGAAATATTAATCAAACTACAAAACCATTTAAAAGATAACTATATAAATGTAACAGACTTTCAAATTACAGCAATTAATTATTCAGATGTTTTTGAAAGAGCTATTGAAAGCAAAGTTACAGCAGAACAGGATGCGTTAAAAGCAAAAAACAAAACAGTACAAATTCAAGAAGAAGCAAAACAAAGATTAATTACAGCAGAAGCAGAAGCAAAATCAATGTCAATCAGGGCAAATGCACTTGCCCAAAACAAAGCACTTGTTGAATATGAGGCTGTTCAAAAATGGAATGGTAAATTACCAACATATATGATGGGCAATACAATTCCTTTTATTAACCTTAGTAACAGGCAATCAACGAAAAGATAAAATGAAGAGCTGATTTTTTAAATCAGCTCTTTTATTATAAAAATTATGTGATGAGCACATAGCTTGAGATTGACTGCTTTTTATCAGTTTTATGATATTATAAACAATACAATATTGATTAAAAAAATATTTTGTAAAAACACAAGAAAAAAAGTTATAAAGGACAATAAAATGAAAGTTGTTATAATTGGAGGAGGAGCTGCAGGTGCCAGCTGTGCGGCAAGATTAAGAAGACTGGATGAAAC
>CALVAK010000001.1 GCA_944325525.1 Candidatus Gastranaerophilales bacterium | reverse complement strand
AACCCATTTCTCTTGTCCTCGGTTTGTCCCCTTTATATACATGAAAACTTTTTGTTTTAATTTCATGACTTTTTTAAGAAAAAATGTTAACATTTCTTAATATTAGTATTTATATTGTATATAAACAAAATATATAAAATATCATATTAATATTAATGTATTATTTATAAAACCATAGAAATCACTAATTACAGCACTTTTCTTTTAAGAGATTTTGTACAGAGCATGATATATCAGAGAAAGAAGCATTTAGTGAATTTTTTCTTGCTACAAATATAACCGAGATATAATTATGAATAAAATTAAAATCATTTGTAAAAATAATCTGCCGTACACTTTCTCTCATTAATCGTTTTATTCTGTTTCTTTTTACCGCTCTTTTATGAACCTTTTTTGCCACGACAAAAGCAAATTTAGTCGGTTGAGAATAATCCGTTTTTTCTTTACCGACATATATACATATATTTTTGTCACACAATAAATTATTTAACTTATATGTAGCAATAAAAGCAGAATATTTTTTTAATCGAAATTTCTTTTTTAACATTAAATAAACCTGAAAAAGGACTGGTTTCACAGTCCTTTGATATTAACAAATATTAAATGCAGCAGATTTTGCATAAGTTTTTGTCATTTAATGCAAACTGTAAAAATACAATTAACTATTATTAACAAAAATTGTTTATGCTCTTTCTTTTGCAGTTATAGCTATTTTATGACGACCTTTAGCTCTTCTTCTGTTTAAAACTTCTCTGCCGCCTGCTGTTGCCATACGTGCTCTGAAACCGCTTACATTTTGTCTTTTTCTTTTTGTTCCTTCAAGCGTACGTCTCATTTTTTATCTCCTTGAATGTCATATTTTTCGTTATATCATAATAAATAAGACATAGATTAAAGTCAATCTTGATTTGAAAAAGGTTAAAGAATATGAACTATTCAAGAAAAACGGAAAATGGAGTCAATATGAAGAAAAGAGCCTTAATAAGTGTATGGAACAAAGATAAACTTATAGAATTTGCACAGGATTTAACAGAAAAATACAATTATGAAATTATAGCAACAGGTTCAACTTTTGATTTGCTTAAAGAAAACAATATAAAAGCTGTTGAAATTTCTGAAATAACAGGAAACCGCCAATTAATAAACGGTAAAGTAAAAACATTATATCCTGATGTTTTTGCGGGAATTTTAGCTGATACAACAAATGAGAAAGAGAAAGAAGATATTGACAATAAAAAAATAAAATTATTTGATATGGTAGTTGTAAATTTTTACCCGTTTGAAGAAGCAGTAAATAAAAAAGTAGATGATACTGAGCTCACAAACACAATTGATATAGGCGGACCATCAATGCTGCGTGCGGCAGCAAAAAACTGCAGAAGAGTTTTAGCAGTTTCGTCACCTGAGCAGTATAAAGAAGTTCTTGCCGATTTAGAAGAACACAAGGGAGAAACATCTTTAGATTTAAGAAGAAAATTTGCTTTAAAAGTATTTGAAAAAACACTTGATTTTGATACGAAAATTCTTCATGAATTATCTGACAGATTTGAGGAAGACAGTGAAAATTATTTTTCTTTAAATATAAAGAAAGCGAAACAGCTTCGCTATGGAGAAAATCCTCATCAAAAAGCCGGTATATATTATACAAATAATACAATTGACTATGAAGTATTAAACGGAAAAGAACTTTCATATAATAATATATTAGATGCTGCTGCGTGCACAAACATTCTAAGTGAATTTTATGATGTATCAGGCTGCGTTATAATAAAACATAACACCCCCTGTGGAGCAGCTTTAGGTAAAGATGTAGAAGAAGCGTGGAAGAAGGCTCTTGATTGTGATCCGTTAAGTGCATTTGGAGGAATAGTCGGATTTACACAAACAGTTAAAGATAATTTAGCAAAACAATTAACAGCAATGTTTCTGGAAGTAATCATTGCTCCTGATTACACGTCAGGAGCTCTTGAAATACTAAAGCAAAAAAAGAATTTAAGAGTTATAAAATTAAATACCTCGCTGCAGGAATATAAAAACTATATATCTGAAGAAATAAGGATTACACCTTTCGGTACTCTTGTACAAGATAGTGACAAAGGAGAATTAGACAAAGACAAATTTAAAGTTGTCACAAAAGTAAAACCTACAGCAGAAATGGTAGAAGATATGATTTTTGCATGGAAAATAGCAAAACATGCAAAATCAAATGCAATAGTAATAGCAAAAGATTTTAAAACTCTAGGCATAGGACAAGGACAGACCAGCAGGGTTGATGCTTTTGAAATAGCACTAAATAGAGCATGTGATGCTTCTAAAGATGCTGTAGCAGCTTCTGACGGATTTTTCCCGGCAATTGATAACATACAGGTTGCAGCACAGGGAAGAATAGCTGCTATTATTCAACCCGGCGGAAGTATAAAAGATGAAGAAGTTATCAATACTGCTAACAAATACAACATTGCTATGATTACCACCGGTATAAGACATTTCAGGCATTAACTATATGGATATTAATAAAAAAGTAATAAATATACTTTCAATAGGGCATTTTATTACAGATGCTTATTCAGGCTTTTTAAATCCTATTATGCCTTTTATTGCCTCAAAAATAGGAATTTCAATGGCTGTTGCAACATTGTTCATTTCTATTTCTAACTTATTTTCAAATCTTTCCCAGCCTTTTTTTGGATATTTTTCAGATAAAATTCAAAAAAGATTTTTTATTTTTTGGGGAATAATTATGGCAAGTTTATTTTTATCCTTTCTGGGGCTCGCCGATAATATTTATTCTTTAATTATCTGCCTTATATTAGGATATATGGGAGTATCATTTTTTCATCCACAAGCAACCAGTATAGCAGCTGAATATTCAAAAAGTGGTTCAAGTAAAGATATGAGTATTTTTATAGCTATGGGCACTTTCGGATTTGCTCTTGGACCTGCTATTTCTTCCGGTATAGTTGAAATATGGGATCTTTCAAGACTCCCGTTTGCTTGTTTTGCAGGAATAATTACAGCATTTATTATTCTTAAAAACACACCAAAAATAAAATCTCAAAATATAAAAGAGACAAACATATCAATTGTTAATGCTTTTATTAATATATTCAGTTCAAAACCTGTTTTAATTCTTGTTATTGCATCAATTGTAAAATCATTTGTTGTTTCATCTTTCACAATTATATTACCATTTTACTGGAAATCTGCCGGATATAATGTTTCGACCATAGGGTTTATTCTTTTTGGTTTTCTAATAGCAGGAGCGTTTGGAGTTATTTCAAGTCCGTTTTTCGAAAAAAGAATCGGTATAAAAAATGTATTTTATATTTCTTTAATTACCGTACTTCCTTTAAGCGGAATATTTTATCTTTTTAACGGAAAAGGCATTATTGCTTTAACATCTTTCATATTAATCGGTTATGTAAGTTTTCTTGCAGTACCAGTAAATATGTCATTAGCACAAAAGCTCATGCCTGAATTTAAAAGTATGATTTCAGGTTTTATTGGGGGATTTAGCTGGGGCGTTATTGGCATTATACTTCCTTTAATAAGTTTGTTCTCAGAAAAAGCTGGTATAATGAATATCTTACTAATAATAGCCTTTATACCAGTTATATTCTCATATTTTATAAAATATCTTCCCGAAAAACAGCAATACTAATATTGTTTTGCCTGTGCATCATAGAGTTTTCTTTTAACTGCATTCCACAAAGCACGTCTTTCATAATCGGAACAATCTTTAAGTTGTTCAGGGAATCTGGTTGTTTCATAAGCACATATTCTTTCCATCAAATTAATTCTGTTAACGAATTTTCTGTTTGTACTTTTGAATGCTTCTTTAGGATCAATACCGGAGTCTTTTGATATACTTGCTGCCGTATAGAAAATATCGCCCATTTCTTCTTCCATATGATCAAAATTTTGTTGTGACTTATCAAGTTCATATTCTCTTCTGGCGACCTGGAATTCTTGTATTTCTTCAAGTAAACAATCATCCCAGGCTTTTTGAGTTCTTACAAAATTTATTTCTCTTGTAACATCATCAATTTTATTAAAGCAATCAAAAACATCACCTTTATTAGGATTTATACCCCGCATTAATTTATAAGGAGGAATTGTTGCAGTTTTATCTTGTGAAATAGGTTCCAACAAACTTTTAACATCTTTACCAAGATTGTTTGTTTTTCCAGCTGAATTTTTTTCAGCACCTTGTCTCATTGAAACGCCATTATAATAATATGCTGTATTAAAACTTATTTTCATTCCGCTCTCCTTATAATCTTTGTACTGTTATAAAACTTCTGATTTATTTTTTTGCTAAAAAAGAAAGGTCTATATAGACCTTTCTTTTAAAATTTAATATTTGAATTATAATTCAGGTTCTTCTTCATCCACCGGAGTTTCAGCTGCAGGTGTATCATCGCAGTCTGTAGCCGCTGGTGTTTCTTCTTCGGGAATATCCGGTTCTTCATCCGGAATATCCGGTTCCGTAGTTGGAGTATTGTCTATAGTTGGCTCAGGTGCTGTTGTCTGTTCCGGTTCTGTCGACGGTTCATCTGGTTCAGATGTTGGAACTGAAGGTGTAACTGATGGTTCAACCGGATCTACTTCTGTGCCACCATCTGTAGGTTCTACATCAGGATTTGTTGTAGGTTCGACCGTCGGTTCTGGATCTGGTTCAACCGTTGGTTCAGGATCCGGTTCAACCGTTGGTTCTGGATCCGGTTCAACCGTCGGTTCTGGATCCGGTTCAACCGTTGGTTCTGGATCCGGTTCGACCGTTGGTTCAGGTCCGGGTTCAGGTCCAGGTTCAGGTCCAGGTTCAGGTCCGGGTTCAGGTCCAGGTTCAGGTCCGGGTTCAGGTCCGGGTTCAGGTCCAGGTTCAGGTCCGGGTTCAGGTCCAGGTTCAGGTCCGGGTTCAGGTCCAGGTTCAGGTCCGGGTTCAGGTCCAGGTTCAGGTCCGGGTTCAGGTCCGGGTTCAGGTCCGGGTTCAGGTGCCGGAGCAGGTTCTGGTTCAGGTGCTGGAGCAGGTTCTGGTTCAGGTGCTGGAGCAGGTTCTGGTTCAATTTCTCTTGTAAATTCAAAATCAGGAAGAATAATTTTGTCACCTGTATATAAAACGGCATTACTTCTTCCTTTACCGCCTACTTCCTGACGCCATCCGCCATCTTCCGTTCCATATATATACTGGTTAGCATCCATGACTGCATCTTGCAGTGCATAGTACTCTTCACTATACATTTCAATACCCATTGCATCCAGGTCATAACTGTTTTGAATTATTCTTGTCAAACAGTCGTTTACACTATCTTGCAGCGAAGGATTTATCCAGGTTTCAACATTTACATATTTATTTCCGTCTTCATCGATTTTAATTCTCGGATCATCTTGAAAAACAGCATTAACAACTTCTATTGTAGTTCCGTTTTCAATATAATCTGAAGCTTCTTCAACCAAGCCGAGAAAGGCTTTCATATCCTCTTCAGTAATCTTATTTCCATTACCACTGATATTTGACAGAAACTCTAATTCATCTCCAGAAAGTTCACTATTTCCGTCAAGTTCATTTATAATATCATATACAACTCCGAGTTGTTCTTTTGTCATTGAATCTTCTTTTCCGGAATATAAATTATTTATAAATCCGTCTCTTGTCATAATTTCTTCATTATAACCATCCTCATCGTTCCATATTGAATTAGGTTCGACATTCGTATTCTCTACATCTTTCAATATAGATGCATCTATATTGCCGCTTTTTAATATCTCTGCAATATTATTAATATCAAAACTCATCTACAGCACTCCTTTTTTATACACAAGTTTATCTATCGGCAAATTTATTTATAACTTTAACTTAAAAATTAAATTTTTAAGAAATGTAAAAAGGAGTATAAAATTTAATCCAGAAAAACTGCACCCTGCCTTAAAATTTTTAAAGAATCTTCTACTACAAGCACAACGGTAGATTCTAACCCTTTTGAAGTAAATCCGTAATCTTCAAAGACATAATCAACAAGATGTCCTATAGAATTTTTAGCTTCAATATAAGATTTTGAAGAAGGATTTCCGGATAAATTTGCACTTGTAGTAGCAAGAACTCCACCTTCTACTACAGAACACAATTGTTTAAAAAATTCATTATCAGGTATTCTTATACCAACCGTTTCTTTATTGGACGTTATATAATATGGTGTTTTTTCTGATTTTTCAACAACCAAAGTCAACGCACCCGGGAAATAGCACTTTATTATTTCATTAGCTTTTTTAGACAGGTTTTTTACATAGGGTTTCAGGTTTTCATATTCATTTGACATTAAAATTAAAGGTTTAGATCTGTCTCTTCCTTTAATTTCATATATTCTGTCAACAGCTTTCTTATTATTAACAAGACAGCCAAGCCCCCAGACTGTATCTGTGACAAAAGCAATAACACCATCCTTACTTAATGTATTATTCAATTCTTCAACGAATAACTTTTCGTTTAATATAGTTTTTAATTCTTTCAATTAACTCTCCTACATATTCCGTCTTAAAAGCCGAAGCAAATATAATATAAACAATCATAAACAGAGTAAAAATACCAAACGTTCTAAATGCAAGCATTAACCAGTTTCCTGAATTTATATACCAGTGTTTATAAATAACCAGTACAATCGAAAAAGCTAAAATAGCCGCTACCAGCATTTTTATTAAATTAATAAAGTAATGTTTATATTCCAAATTTATCTTTTTATGCATAATACAACCTAAAATGAAAGCATTAAACAAAGTAACAAGTGAAGTAGACAGAGTTATTGCCGCTATTCCCAACTTTTCTATAAATAAAGCGTTCAGGATATATTTAAGAATAATAGATGAAAAAGCTATAAAAAACGGTGTTTTTGAATCATTAAACGAATAATATATTCTTGTTATTGAATCACGAAAAACATACGGAATTATAGCTAATGACAGAAAAATTAAGGCTTGTGAAACCATATATGTATCTTGAGAATCAAACTCTCCTCTCTGGAAAATAAGCTGAACTGCATCAGAAGCGAGCATAATAATTCCAAACATAATCGGGATAGCAACAAAGTTTAAAAGACCTACTCCCTTATTAAAATAATATTTAATTTCATCATATTTTTTCTCACCAACCAATCTTGAAAAAATAGGAAACAATGGGACAAGAAAAGCAGTAACCAAAATACCTACAGGGAACTGAAAAACTCTATTGGCATAACCTATTGCAGTCCAAGCTCCTTCTTTGAGTTGTGAAGCAAAAAACATATCTACATAAACATATATCTGACCTATTGTAGAACTTAAAGCAGCAGGAAAAACAAGTTCTACCAAGTTTTTCAGTTCAATATTATTTTTAAAATCAAAATTAGGTTTAATTCTGTAACCTAATTTTCTTACAGCCGGCAATTGCAATAAAAACTGCAAAAAAGCACCAATTGTTGTTGCAACAGCAAGGGAAATTCCAAATTTATCTCCTTTTGTAAAGGCAATAATAATTATTATACTTAAACTCATTAAAACAGGTGAAATATTAGGAAGAAGAAAATATCTGTATGTTATTAAAAGCCCGTAATATATTCCGATAATACCGCCTATTAAAATTACTGGAGTCATTATTCTCAGGTGTAAACTTGCAATATTAACAAGTTCTGTATTACTGCTATGTATAATAAACCCTAGAATTTGCTCTGAAAAAATGAAAATTACAATGGAAAATATCAAAAAGAATATAAATGTAATTGTTAAAAAAGAGTTAAATAATTTATTAACTTTTTCAGAAGGCATTTTTTCATCAGGATTAATTAATTTCGCAAAAACGCTTACTGTTGCACTATGAAAAGGACCGCCGACTCCACCCATTAATATTATAGCTAGAGAAGGGATTTGATATGCATAAAAATAAGCATCAGATATAAGTCCTGCACCATAATAATTGGCAATACAAACATCACGCAAAAAACCTATAAATTTTGAGATGACTGTTACAAAAGCAATTAACCATGCTGCCTTTAAGAGTGAATTTTCTCTATTCATCGGCAGCCTCTTTTTCTTGCTCAAATACCTCTTCTTTTTTAGATTCTTCTTTTATATTAACCTTATTCTGTTCTTTTTCTTTGTCGTTAGAACAAAATATTCCTGAGCATTGTTTATTTTCTAATTCTTCAATGTTCTTATTGTTTTTTAAAGACAACATAGCGGAGTTTCTGTCTTTATTTTTTTCTTTTGAATTTTCATAATTGAATTTCACATATACATTTACAAATTTTCTATAATCCGCTTCATCATCAATAATATAAGATATTTTATTTATTCCTTTTTGCAGATATTTTTTTATATCAACAAAGGTTTTATTTTCTTTAAGTTTTACATTTATTTCTTTTTCATTAACAACAATTGTCATTTTTTTAACATCACAGTTATTCGAAATAACAGCTTGAGCATCTTCTTTTTCAGTATAAAAAAATCTTTCAACCATTTTATTATTTGCCGTCACTTTAACGGGAATAGTTGCAAGTCTAATACCTTGATAATAATGCATAAGTATCTCATCGTAAGTATAACCGAGACTTGCCATTTTCCCCGCACCCCACTGACTCATACCAACACCATGCCCGAAGCCGCCGCCTGAAAACTTATAAACAGGAACTTCAGAATTAATATATGTAATTACAAAGTTAGCACTCGGAATAGATATACCATTTTTTTGGAAACATCTTCTTATAACAAGCTCTTTTTGAACAACAAACGTATTTTTATCAGTTCTTATTTCAAGTTTAACAATTTTTCCTGAAGTACCTCGTGAGATGACTTTTATTGAAATAAGATTTCCAAAATCTTTTTCATCTGATAATTTTGGGGTTACAAAACCGGTTTTTGACTGACTAACAAGTGTTTTTGATAAAACCTTTTCAAGTTCATTTTTTGTCCATTCTTTTGACCATCGGTAATAAGGTGATAAATCATCAAAAGATTCCGGCTTTGATGTATAAAATTTCTCCGCAGACTCATCAGTATTCAAAATGCCAAAATCGACCCTATCCGGAACAGCAGACAAATAATGAATATCATTGGACGGAAATTCCTTTGTTTCAGGATTAGAAAAAGCATATTCATAACTTTCTGTATATCCACCAGCTGTAGAACTGTATAAAGCTAAAATTGGACTTTCGTCCCTATCTATTGCAATCACAGCATTAGTTTCATCTATTGCTCTATCTGATAACTCATTTTCAGTATTTGCACCAAAATAAACCTGGCATGCTACCGAGTCACATAAATCGAATTCTTTATATGCTTTAATTCTCGGAGTAACAGCATAATTCCTTGCTGCGACTGTTTGAGCTTTCAATGCTTCAAGCCCGAATCTTACCGGCATTTCGTTTGGAACAACTCCTCTTAAATAATTTTTTAAGCTTAAAACATTAACTATTGAAAACTTTTGAACATCTTTACTGCTTCTTGTAAGTTCAATATATCCTCTATAAAGGGCCTGTTTACCTTTTCGTTTTAAATCTTTAACAGATATTAAGCTTTTATCTTTCGGTCTTACAAGAATAGGCCCTGTTAAATTTTTTGCAACCAGAATGTTATCAAGATAAATTCTGAACAAGTTATTTTCAGATGTAACTTTTAATATTCTTGTATTTTCATCTACCGGAACAATATAACCGGTAGACGAATCCATAACATCCAGAAAAAAAGCATCATTAAATTCAACTTTATCAAAAACGTATGTACGAAAATTTGTATCACTAATACCGACTCTTACAGGAATGTAATTGTCTCCGGCATATACATTACCGGGAACAAATAAAAAAATGAATATAAACAAATATAATTTTAGTTTAATTCTAAGCATTATATCCCCTGTTTAATTTTCATTATAGTAGAAATAATAAATAAAGGTAAAGTATTGCAATAATTCTGCGAAACATTATAATCTTTAAAAAGAATTAGATGAAAAATAAAAAATAATATATAATATCTAACGTAAAAACCAGAAGAAAAGAAAATGAGCTTAAATTCAACACCTTCAGGAGAAAGAATTCATATAGGATTTTTTGGAAAAAGAAATACAGGAAAATCCAGTCTTGTAAATGCATTTACAGGACAAAATATAGCAATAGTATCAGATATAAAAGGAACAACTACAGACCCTGTTTATAAAGCTATGGAATTGCTGCCAATTGGACCGGTAGAAATAATTGATACACCCGGTCTTGATGACGAAGGAACTTTAGGCATGCTCCGTATTGAAAAAACTAAACAGGTTTTATCAAGGGTTGATATTGCAATACTTGTAATTGATGCTGGAACCGGACTAGATTACGTTGATTATGAACTTCTGACAATTTTCAAAAAAAATAACATTAATTATATAATCGCATATAATAAATGCGATTTAATATCAGAAAAAAAAATTTTGGAAAATAATGAATTATATACCAGTGCAAAAAACAATATAAATATAAAAGAATTAAAAGAACTAACCGCCTCATTATATAAAGAAGATAAAAGAAAAAATCCTCTGGTGAAAGATTTAATAAGCAAAAATGATATAGTAATTCTGGTTACTCCGATTGACAGTGCAGCACCAAAAGGAAGACTAATTCTTCCACAACAACAGGTTATAAGAGATATACTGGAAGCAAATGCTGTTTCTATAGTTATTCAGGAACAGGAACTTAAAAATATACTTGAAAATATAAATAAAAAACCGAAACTTGTAATTACAGACTCTCAAGTGTTCGAAAAAGTTTCTTCTCAAACTCCTGATGATATATTTTTAACCTCTTTTTCAATTCTTTTCGCCAGATATAAAGGAATTCTTGAACAGGCAATAAATGGAGCTGAAAAGATTAAAACATTAAAAGATAATGATACCATTTTAATATCAGAAGGATGCACACATCACCGCCAATGTGATGATATTGGAACAGTAAAACTCCCTAACTGGCTGAAAAAATATACAAATAAAAATCTTAACTTTGAATTTTCTTCCGGCATTTCTTTTCCTGAAGACTTAAAAAAGTATAAATTAATAATTCATTGCGGAGGATGTATGCTCAATGACCGTGAAGTAAAAAACAGATATGAAAAAGCTAACCAACAGCAAATTCCTATAACAAACTACGGTATTGCAATATCGCTTATGCATGGAATTTTAAACAGAAGTATCAAAGTTTTCTCAAACTAAATATCCAGCTATACATAAATCTGTTTTTAATCAACGAAGAAGATTATTTCATTTCTTCTCAAGCGTTTTCTTCTTAACAAAAATAACAGAATAAAAATCCAAACTTTTGTATTAATAAAATCCCTGGACAAAATATTACAAATTGTTACAACACAACATGCAGTAAAAACAGCAATCATGCACCTTTTTTAAAATTTCGTTTTTTTAAAAAAGCAATTATTTGGGTATATATTTTTTATATATAATAGCACGGGATAAAAATAGAGGATAATATGAGTTTATTTTCGGATATCAGCGGTTTTAATGCAAAAGCAATTAAAAACATATATGAATCTAAAGATGAAACAAAAGAAGATTTTTCAGAAGTAGATTTTTGCATTAATGATGATAACATCTTCTCTGAAAATGAAATTGATACACAGTTCTCAGATGAATTTGAAATATGCAATTTTGATGAAAAAGCTGATTTACAAGATGTAATAGAAGATTATATGTACAATTATAATATGACAGCCGAAGAGGCAGAAGAATATATTACAAGAAACAACATGAATACCGAAGGTTAATAATAATAAAAATCTAATTATATTAATCCCTTTTGAAAAAAAGGGATTTTTTATCCTTTTACGGCACCTTCATTCTGCCCTGAAATAAAATATCTCTGCATTAGAATAAAAAAGATAATAATAGGAATTACAGAAATAATTGAGCCTGCTGCAATATACCTCCAGTTTGCACTAAACATTCCCTGAAGATCGTTAACTCCAACAGGCAGCGTATAAAGAGATTTATGAGTCAAAACAATACTTGGCCATAAGAATTCACCCCATGAACCAATAAAGGTAAAAATAGCAAGAACAGCAAGAGAAGGTGATGTCATTGGCAAAAGTATTTTCAGCCATATATTAAAAACACTACACCCGTCAATAAAAGCTGCTTCTTCCATTTCCTTTGGAACAGACAAGAAAGCCTGCCTCATAAGAAAAATTCCAAAAGCATTAACCGCAAACGGTAAAATCAAGCCAAGATATCCTGATACAAATCCGTAAGAGTCAACAAGATGCAACTTTAATATAATTAAATAAACTGGAAGCATTATTGCCTGAAACGGAATCATTATAGTTGCAAGAATTAAATAAAAAATAATATTTTTCCCTTTAAAATCCATTCTTGCCAAAGGATATGCCGCAAGTGATGAGAAAATAAGGTTTAAAATAACAGTAAAACCTGCAACTATCATACTGTTAAAGAAATATAAAAGAAAAGGTATCTGTTTCCATACACCGGTAAAATTATCAAATGTTATATGTTGAGGTATAAAAACAGGAGGATATTGAAAAATATTTTCATCTATACCCTTAAGTGCCGTTGATATTAACCACAGAAATGGAAATAACGATAAAAACGAAATAAATATTAAAAACGAGTGAACGCCAAGCCCTTTTAATTTTTTCTTAATCACAGGTTATACCTCTTTTTTTCAAAGAAAACTATATTGATAAGAGAAAAAATAAAAATAACAGCAAGTAAAACAACAGAAGCACAAGAAGCCATAGATAAATCTAAATTTTCAAAAGCCCTTTCATAAATATAATAAACGATAGTTTTTGTTGAATTCAACGGACCACCTTTTGTCATAACATAAATTTCAGTAAAAACTTTTAATGCTGAGATTGAAGAAATAGTAACAACCAGAGCAATTGTGGGCATTATATGAGGAATTGTAACAGTAAGATGTTTAAAAAATTCATTTGCACCATCAATATCAGCAGCCTCATATAAATCTTTAGGAACTCCTATTAAAGATGCCAAATAAATCATCATATAGTATCCTACCCCTTTATAAATAGTAACAATTGCGACAGATAACATTGCAAATTTTGTATCGGTAAGCCATCCGACAGGAGAAATACCTGCAAGATGGAGAATGTAATTTAAAATACCTTCCTGAGTATAAAGCCACTTAAAAGCAATCGCAACAACAACAAGAGATACAACAACCGGCAGATAGATCAATATTTTATAGAGAGAAATTCCCTTTATTTTTTGGTTAATGAATATTGCAACAACTAAAGGAAAAACAGAAAGAAAAGGAACAACCAGCAGCAAAAATAAAAAAGTATTAAAAATAGTAGTATAAAATTCTTTTGATTTAAATAAAATACGATAATTTTCAAATCCGCACCAGTAAGGATTATAAATATCAAAAGAATAATTTTTCAAGCTTATTACAAAAGTCTGTATAAAAGGAAGAAAGAAAAATAATGCCAAAAGAATAAGTGCAGGCAATAAAAATAAATACGGAATATATTTTTTATAATAAAAATTCAAATTAAAAACCTTTCATATAATTTATAATTATAAGCAATAATGGCAATATTTGCACATATTTTGTTTTTATTTAATAAAGAGGGGTTTTCTATGACTTTCTTAACGAAAATAAAGAAATATATAAATAACAGTTATAAAAAGATTATTTCCCGTAATGTAAGGAAATCGGAAATAAACAGTGTTTACTTTAAGAATTCAACAACAAAACATTCAATGAATGCAGCTTGCACAATGCATTTTTCGGGAGAAACAGAAAAAATAAGAAAAGAAATAGAAGAAAATTTAAAGGAAATTGTAAAACAATATTTCAATACCCCTGAGAAGTTAATACAATATATAATTCTACAGGGTGCAAATGTATATAAATTTAATAAAGCCGACAAAATATTGGATTTTTTCGGGGAAGAAGAAGGATTTATTACTCCTTTAAAAGGGATTAAGGCATTAATATTAAATTTTATAATTAATTTTTCAGTCAAAAGGCAACCGAAATTCAGTTTTAAAACAAAAGAAATGTTTATCTTTAATACAAATAATACCGAGATATACACAATAGCAAGAGCCTTATACAAATATTACGGATATAAAAATAACCTTCCGGGATATGATTTTAAATCCCAAGAAGCATTCAAAAAGGCATATAGCAATAGAAAAAGACCTGCTTTGACATTTAACACATGCACTATAGAAGATATGTATGCATGTAAAGAAGCAATAGCAAGAGATTTAGAAACAATTAATTTTACAATTTCACTATCCGTGGAATATGAAAATTCTAAAAAAGCTGCAACTAAAATAAAATCAAACGGCGGTACAAATATCTAAACAAGTTCTGATTCATCAACCTCTAAAGGCAGTATTACAGTAAAAGTAGAACCTTCATTCTCCCTGCTGGAAACAAGAACTTTGCCGTGATGATGTTCTTCAACGGTTATTTTAACAAGATGCAGACCTAAACCTGTCCCTTTAATTGTATGTGTAGCATTTTCAACCCTATAAAATCTGTCAAAAATTTTATCCAAATGTTCTTTTGGTATTCCTATACCATTATCTTTAACCGAAAATTCAACATGTTTTGTATCTTCTGACAATTTGAGCACTACATTTATATTTTTCCCTTCATCCGAATATTTTATAGCATTTGAGAGCAAATTACGTATGACTCTGTCCATACTTTCAACGTTAATGGGAACATCCGGAATATTAGCCTCTTTAGAAAAAGAAATATTAATTTTTTTCTCATCAGCAAGGATTTTTATTGAATTAATATTTTGCTCTATCAGCCTGGCTAAATCAGAAATTTCTTTTTGTAATTTTACATTTCCAGCCTCTAGCCTTGAAAAATCAAGGATATCATTAACCATAGAATGAAGTCTTTTTGCTTCAATATCAATTGTATTTAAAAATTCTTTTTTTGTTTCCTCATCAAAATCGTCACCGTTATTACAAAGAGTATCAATATAAGTACGCAAAACAGTAACCGGGGTTCTTAATTCGTGAGAAACGTTGGAAATAAAAGTATTTTTAAGTTTATTAACTTCCGTTTCCCTTGTAATATCAATTAATACTATTATATAACCAACATAATCCTGCATTTTTGAGAACATAGGGGAAATCATAGCTTTAATTGTACGTTTTCCGGCTTCAATATTAAATTCAATCGGTTTATTTTCAATAATATTTAACGGTGTATCTTTAAATTCTTCAATTTTCTCAAGAAAACACTTTTGACCGTGAGAATCAATATAATCCTGGATTTTAGTATTGATAAAATTACTTTCTTCAACATCAAGCATTTTTAAAGAAGCTGAATTTGTAAGAACAACATTATCGAAATTATCACACACGATAACCCCGTTTATAATGCTCATAAGAACAGCTTCCAGTTTATTTCTTTCAAGCGTAAGCTGTTCAATATTTTGTTCTTCATATCTTGAAAGAACATTTGACATATCATTAAAGGCATCTGTTAATTCCGCTAAATTTTCAGATTCAATTTTAACACCAAATTTTCCGGTAGATATTTGTTTTACGCCCTGATAAATTTTTTTAAATTCTCTCTGGATAAAAAACATATTAAAAAGCAAAATTATCGTAAAAGTTGCCCAGGTAATGAGAAATATGCCGAATAAAGATTTTTTAGTAGCAGAAGAAACAGGTTTAATACCATTACCAGTCATACCAATAGTAACAGAACCTGCGATTTTATTATCAGAAGACAAAAAAACAGGAGAACTTATATTTAAAAAGGCATTTTCTTCCAGAATAGGGAAATCAATTTTAGAAGAATATATAATATTATTTTTGTCATCTTTAAATTCAATATAAGAAACATCGTTATTATCTTTTAAGATTGAAGCAACATGCCGTTTTAAAATCTGTTTTTTCTCTTCCGGAGGAATATTTCTTGTTATTTCAGATGATTCAGCAGCGAGCATTCCTGCCATAATCTGGGCAAAATCAGAATATGTTTTATCCATTTTACTTTGAATATTACTTATTGTTACAAAGGCAATTGCAATAATAATCAAAGAACCCAATAAAAACTCAAATAGAATATATTTAGTTTGTTTAGTTAAATGAAAAAGCTTTTTATTCATAATTCTCAATAATTATAGCATTTAATCATAAGTTAATCTAATTAAATTATATTTTGAAATTATTAATTTATGTAAAGAAAAATTTATATTTTTTAGCAAAAGACATAAGTTTTTTATTTATGAGTTTTAAACTTAATGTATTATAAAGAAACCTATATGTGTTATTTATAAAAGGAGTTTATGAAAGGAAACAAAAATGATTAACAAAATTAACGCAGTTAACATAAACAGTCCTAAAACTGTAAATTTTAAGAAAACTTCAACTGCAAAAACAAATGCAGCATCAAACAGCGGTCAAGAACTTCCCGGTGCTGAATACTCCGGCGTTCAACAGGCAATGGCTGGAATAAATAAATCAGTAAGTTTTGGTGCAGCTAAAACAGAACTTACTGAATATGAACAATCAATAATTGGTGAAAAAGAAATAAGGATTCCGAATTTACTTGAATTAAAAGAGAACATTGATATTCCATTAAAATTAATGCCAAGCGGAAAAGAACATCTTAATGCTGCAGGTTTAAAAGTTGAGAAAAAACAACAAGGACAAGAAGAAATATATAAAATTTCAAATGACAGAGGACACCAAATATTTGAAGCAAAAATAGATAGAACAAAAGCACAAACATTACCTACAGTAACATATAAACAGGGCAAATATATGCCTGAAATAACAGTCAAAGATTCTGCTTTGAGCGGAAAATCAATAAAAATGCTTGCAGGAAGTGAATTAAAAGGGAATGGTTTTGAATTAAGAATGATAGGTGATTATCAACCCAATCCAAATTCAAGACACAAAGAAATACTTGTATCATTTAAAGGTAATATAGCAATAACAACATTAAATAAAGAAAAAAGAACACGCAATGCAGTAGATTCATATCAAAAATCAGGGCTTCAAAGTGAAACTTTAAAAGGAGACTATTACGATGAAGTAAAAGCTGATGATCCGACAATAATAATCCCTGCAGGCGGTTTTGGAGAACGTTTCTTTAACATAACAAGAGAAGATGAAAACAAACCGTCAGGATATCTTCCTACAAATGAAAATTACCGTATAATAGCCACAACATTAAATCTTGCCGCATCTGCAGGGATATTAAACGGTGATGAAACTGATTCAATCAAATATTTAAGCCAGGCACATGAACTACCGGAAGAAGAAAACACCCACTATGTATCAAAATATAAAACAGACGGCGGTGCAATATCAGAAGGTTTAGTCCGTGACATTATAAGAAATGATAAGGCATCCATTATATTAAATGCAGACGTATTTACAAATACAGACATTACACGTATATACCATGCATTAAAGACACTTCCGAATGCGGCACTTATAATTCCTTATTATCCTGTAAATGCACAAAGAGCAAAATCATTCGGATTAATAGGAATAGAAAAAGATGAAAACGGAAATTTACAGATAAAAGAATTTTTGGAAAAACCAAAATACACAGCAGATGCTCCGCTTCCGTCAGATTTTGTAGAACCTGGATCATACGATAGAGCAATGGCAGAATTTAAAAAGGTACAAAAAGCGGTAAACCCGAACAACCCTGACACATTCCTCGCCAATCCGGGATTTTATTTCTTAAGCCCGCAAGCAATGAAAGTTCTTATGGCAAAAGGTATAATAGAACCAAATGCAACAGGACTCGGTGCAAATGTAATGCCTAAAATTGTTGAAATGGCAAACAATGGAAAATTGCTTGATGACAAAGGCAATAAGATGAATGTTTACACTGTACCGCTTGAAGCAAAAGGCGGAAAGCCGGCAGTATGGGATGATATAGGTACGGCAGAAGCATATTTAAAACTTATTAAAGATGTTGCTTTTGAATATGAAACACACGGAAATACATTAGCTAACAAATACTACGGCGTACCAGAATTTGTTATGAGAGATTTTGCAGCAAATACTGATTTGGAAAGCGGTATTGTATTTGATTCAGAACAAGCAAGAAATTCATTTAATGACTTCTGCAGCAAATACGAGGTTCAATCAGCCCGTGGAAATATATTTGTTGCAAGTAATAAGAGATAAATATTCATTAAAATTACAAAAAAGACACAAACTGTTGTTTGTGTCTTTTTTGTAATAGGGGACTTGACAATACATTCCTGTAGCTGCAAGCTTTTTAATGGTTTTTAATAAGACTGCGAAATATATTGTTAACAAATGTTTAATAAAATTTTAATAAAACTGTTTTTTTCTTGACGGAGATGTTTTAGCAAGTATCATTTTATAATGGCTATGAGTGCCTTCTAATGAAAAGAGGATTATGAAACCGGCTGAAACAACAAACAAAACAAAATATAAAAATTCAGCATGACAAAAGGCATTAATGGGTAGAAAATAAAAAACATTTTTATATAGTTGTAGTACACCACACATAACGAGAGGTGAATGAATGTCAAAGAAAAAATATTCTGAGAGAATAACTCCGATGGGCATGCCCAGAACAAGATTGGACGATCTGCCGGACTTAATTGGGATTCAAAAAAAGTCATTTGAATGGTTTTTAAAGGAAGGATTAAAAGAAGAGTTTCTTTCATATTCTCCGATTAAAGACTATACTGGCAGGTTGGAATTACACTTTCTTCCAAATTATACTTTTGATAATCCGAAGTATTCACTGGAAGAAGCAAGAATACATGATGCCACTTATGCTAAACAATTGAGAGTAATGGCTCGTTTAGTAAACCGTGACACAGGTGAAATAAAAGAACAAGAAGTATATATAGGTGATATTCCTACAATGACAAATAAAGGTACCTTTATTGTAAATGGTGCAGAACGTGTTGTAGTATCACAGATTGTACGTTCTCCCGGTATATATTTTAAAAGAGAAATATCACCAACTGGGAAGCGTTTATTTAATGCAACATTAATTCCAAACAGAGGAGCATGGTTAAAAATAGAAACCGATGCTAATGATATAATTTATGTAAAAATAGATAAGAACAGAAAGATATTAGCAACAACCTTGTTAAAAGCTCTGGGAATTACCGTTTCAGAAATGGAAACATTATTTACCCATTTTGAATTTTTGAAGAAAACACTTGAAAAAGACCCGACAGAAACAACGGATGATGCATTAATAGAAGTATATAAAAAATTAAGACCAGGAGATCCTGCATCAGCTGCCGGCGGTCGTTCTATTATAGAATCAAGATTTTTCGATGATAAAAAATATGACATCGGAAGAGTTGGTCGTTATAAATTAAACAAAAAGTTGAATTTAAATATAGCTGAAACACAAAGAACCCTAACAATACAGGACTTAGTAGCAGCTGTAGAATATTTAATCAATCTTACGTATGATGAAGGAAGCTGTGATGACATAGATCATTTAGGAAACAGAAGAATCCGCAGTGTAGGAGAATTGTTACAGAACCAGTTCAGAGTAGGTTTATCAAGAATTGAAAGAATAGTAAAGGAAAGAATGACTTTACAAAATTCAGAAACACTTACTCCTTTAAACTTGTTAAATACAAAACCTCTGGTTGCTTCGTTAAAAGAATTTTTTGGTTCATCACAGTTATCACAATTTATGGATCAGACAAATCCGCTTGCTGAATTAACACATAAAAGACGTATTTCAGCATTAGGGCCCGGCGGTCTTGTAAGAGAAAGAGCAGGATTTGCAGTTCGTGATATTCACCCTTCACACTACGGAAGAATATGTCCGGTTGAAACACCTGAAGGTCCTAACGCCGGATTGATAGGTTCATTAGCAACACACGCAAGGGTTAATGAATACGGGTTTATTGAAACACCATACTTCGTAGTAAAAGACGGTGTTGTAACAGACGAAGTACATTATATGAGTGCCGATGAAGAAGAAAACTTCCGTGTTGCACCTTCCGATCTTACATTAAATGAAGACAGAAGTATAAAAGCACAATACGTACCTATTCGTTATAAATCCGAATTTACAATGGGTGAATCAAAACGTGTTGACTATATGGGTGTATCTCCTATACAGATTATATCAGTTGCAACGTCAGTAATTCCGTTTATTGAACACGATGATGCAAACCGTGCATTAATGGGATCAAACATGCAAAGACAGGCTGTTCCGTTGTTAATTACAGATAGACCGGTTGTAGCAACTGGACTTGAAAAAAGAGCAGCAAAAGACTCTTGTATGGTTGTTGTTTCAGATGTTGACGGTACAGTTGTTAAAGTAGTCGGAGAAGAAATCTGGATAAAAGATAAAGCAGATAAATTACATAAATATCAATTAATGAAGTATGTAAGAAGCAATCAGGATACTTGTATTAACCAAAAGCCTATAGTAAGTGAAGGTATGGAAGTTAAAGCAGGTGATGTAATTGCAGACGGTGCATCAACAAACTACGGAGAACTTTCATTAGGTAAAAATGTACTTGTTGCATATATGCCTTGGGAAGGATATAACTTCGAAGATGCTATCCTGTTAAGTGACAGATGTGTACACGATGATATCTTTACATCGCTGCACATTGAAAAATTAGAAATAGAAGCACGGCAAACAAAACTCGGTCCGGAAGAAATTACAAGAGAAGTACCAAATGTATCTGAAGAATCATTAAGACATTTGGATGAAAGAGGTATTGTAAGAATCGGAGCCAGAGTATATGCTGATGATATTCTGGTTGGTAAAGTTACCCCGAAAGGTGAATCAGAACATCCACCGGAAGAAAAATTATTAAGAGCAATATTTGCAGAAAAAGCAAGAGATGTAAAAGATAATTCACTGAGAGTACCTCACGGAGAAGGCGGACGTGTAGTAGATGTAAAAGTATTTGACAGAGAAAAAGGAGATGAACTTCTTCCTGGAGCAAATACTCTTATAAAAGTTTACATCGCTCAAAAACGCAAAGTATCAGTCGGAGATAAATTAGCAGGAAGACACGGAAACAAAGGTATAGTGTCAAGAATTCTTCCAAAAGAAGATATGCCGTTCCTGCCTGACGGAACTCCTGTTGATATAGTTTTAAATCCTTTGGGCGTACCTTCACGTATGAATGTAGGACAAACTTATGAATGCTTACTTGGTCTTGCTTCATACTTGACCGGTGACTATTATGAAGCACCTCCGTTTGATGAAATGTACGGAGAAAACAAATCCGAAATTTCAACAAAATATGAATTATTAAGAGGTATAAAAGAATCAGGATGTGACTGGGTAAGAGAAGACGGTAAAGTAATTCTCTATGATGGAAGAACCGGTGAACCGTTTGACAAACCAGTTTCAGTAGGTATTACATACTTCTTGAAACTTGTACACCTTGTTGATGACAAAATTCACGCAAGAAGTACAGGTCCGTATTCATTAGTTACCCAACAGCCTTTAGGCGGTAAGGCACAATTCGGAGGCCAAAGATTCGGAGAAATGGAAGTTTGGGCTCTTGAAGCTTACGGTGCAGCATATACACTTCAAGAAATGTTAACAATCAAGTCTGATGATGTTAACGGAAGATCAAGAGCATATGAAGCAATAGTAAAAGGCGACAATATTCCAAGACCGGGAATTCCGGAATCATTTAAAGTACTTGTAAGAGAATTACAAAGTATTGGTCTGGATATTTCTGTGTCAAAGAAAAGCGGTGAAGAAGTTGATTTAATGTCAGATACTGATGATTTAAGGAAAGCAGCTCCCAAAAGAATTCTTTCCGATATCGATTCTGAACTGTTAAACATCAACTTTTTAGAAACACCAAGTTCTTTTAAAGAGTAAAAATAGGCTAACACTTAAATGTATTTAAGTGTTAGCCAGAAATAATAAAGTTAAAGGAGATAAAAAATTGTCTACAAGTATAGATTATTTTGATTATATACGAATAAGCATAGCTTCACCCGAACGTGTGCTTAAATGGTCGTATGGAGAAGTAACAAAACCTGAAACAATCAATTATCGTACATTGAAACCAGAAAGGGACGGATTGTTCTGTGAAAGAATATTCGGACCTACAAAAGATTGGGAATGTTACTGCGGAAAATACAAAAGAGTAAGACATAAAGGTATTATTTGTGAAAGATGCGGTGTTGAAGTAACCGATTCAAAAGTAAGACGTCACAGAATGGGTCACATTAAACTGGCAGCACCTGTCAGCCATATATGGTTCTTAAAAGGAATACCTAGCTATTTGGGACTTTTACTGGACATGACATTAAAAGATCTTGAACAAGTAATATACTTTAATAATTATGTTGTAATAGATCCTGCCGATAGTGAATTTAAAAAATATCAATTGCTTTCAGAAGAAGAATATGAAGACTTTATGCTTGAAAACGAGGATTCACAATTAAAAGTCGGTATAGGTGCAGAAGCAATAAAAGAACTTTTAGGCGAAATTAAATTAACAGAAATGGCAGAAAGCATCAGAACTGAATTATCAGGTTTATCAGGTTCTGTACAGAGAAGAGCAAAATTAATAAAAAGATTAAGATTAGTAGAATCATTAATAGAAAGTAATACGGAACCAACATGGATGATAATGGATGTACTTCCTGTTACACCTCCGGACTTAAGACCTATGGTTCAATTAGACGGCGGAAGATTTGCTACATCAGATTTAAATGACCTGTACAGACGTGTAATAAACAGAAACAACCGTTTATTAAGACTGCTTGAAATGGGAGCACCGGAAATCATTGTTAGAAATGAAAAACGTATGCTTCAAGAAGCCGTTGACTCATTAATAGATAATGGAAGAAGAGGAAGAACAGTTGTAGGACCAAGCAACAGACCTTTAAAATCATTAAGCAATATTATTGAAGGTAAACAGGGTCGTTTCAGACAAAACTTGTTAGGGAAACGTGTTGACTACTCTGGTCGTTCAGTAATTGTTGTAGGGCCTAAATTAAGCTTAAATCAATGTGGACTGCCAAAAGAAATGGCAATTGAACTGTTTAAGCCATTTGTTGTTAACAAACTGATTGAAAGAGGATTTGTACAAAATATAAAATCAGCCAAGAAGAAAATCGAAAGATCAGAGCCGGTAGTTTGGGATATATTAGAAGAAGTTATTGACGGGCATCCGGTATTATTAAACCGTGCTCCTACCCTGCACCGTTTGGGTATTCAGGCTTTCGAACCGGTACTGGTTGAAGGAAGAGCTATTCAATTACATCCGTTAGTATGTACCGCATTCAATGCGGACTTCGATGGTGACCAGATGGCTGTTCACGTACCGTTATCAATAGAAGCACAAGCAGAAGCAAGAATGTTGATGCTTGCAACGAATAATATATTGGCTCCTGCTACAGGAAAACCGATTATTGCAGCTTCACAAGATATGGTATTAGGCATGTATTATCTGACTCTTATGGATGAAGAAGATGATGATAAACAGCTTAAATACTTCTATAGTTTTGAAGATGCCATTGCCGCACATGAAACTGGAGTAATAAAGCTACACGACAGAATCATTGTACGTGATGAACACGGAGAAAGGCTTGAAACAACAGTCGGCAGAATAATCTTCAATGAAACAGTAAGAAATGCAATATTTGCATCATAACTTAAGTAAAGGTGAAAATAATATGGATACAATAGTTCGTAAAAATACAAAAAAATCATTTGATTTTATCAATGAACAGGTTAATAAGAAATCAATTAACAAATTGCTAGCTCAGGTATACCTTGAATTTGGCGGTGCAAAAACAGCAACTCTTGCTGATAATCTAAAAAATTTAGGATACCATTACGCTACGAAATCAGGAACAACAATTTCAATTGCAGACTTATCCGTACCTGCCGATAAAAAGGAACTTTTGAAAGAAGCGGAGAAAGAGATTGAAAAATCAACACACAGATACTTAAAAGGTGATATTACAGAGGTTGAAAGATATACAAAAGTAATCGATACCTGGTCAGAAACTACCTCAAAGTTAACAGAAAAGGTAGTTGAAAATTTTGACAGATTAAACCCTGTATATATGATGGCATTCTCCGGAGCAAGAGGTAATTTATCACAGGTTTCACAGCTTGTAGGTATGAGAGGATTGATGGCTGATGCACAAGGACAAATTATCGACCTTCCTATAAAATCTAACTTCAAAGAAGGGTTGTCGGTAACAGAATACATTATCTCATCATACGGTGCAAGAAAAGGGCTTGTAGATACTGCTTTAAAAACTGCAGACTCAGGATATTTAACAAGACGTCTGGTTGATGTTGCCCAGGATGTTATAATTCGTGATCACGACTGCGGTACAAAACGTGGAATATTAATGACTGATATCTCAGACGGAGAAAAGATTGTTGCACCATTAACAGAAAGATTATTAGGAAGAACAATTGCTGAAGATATTAAAGACAAAGACGGTAATGTAGTAATTCATGCAAACACAACAATAAATAGAGATGATATAAAGAAAATAAAACCGTTAGATTTACATCAACTGCTGGTTCGTTCACCATTAACTTGCGAACTTGAATACGGTATATGCCAAAAATGTTATGGCTGGGCTATGACAACACAAAAACTAGTTGATGTAGGTGAAGCAATAGGTATTATAGCAGCACAGTCAATCGGAGAACCAGGTACACAGCTTACAATGAGAACATTCCACACCGGCGGTGTATTTAAAGGTGCCGGTGCTATGAAAGAGATAATTGCGGATGTTGACGGTAAAATAGCAACAAAAATCTTTACAAGAGATTTAAGAACAAGACACGGAGACAACGTAGCAATAACTGTTCAAGAATCCGATTTAGAAATAAAATCAGGTTCAAAGACAAAAAAATATCATATTCCTTCAGGTGCTATATTATATGTAAAAGAAGGTGATGAAATCAAAAAAGGTGATAAAATAGCTGTTTACGAACCTGTTTCAGGCGGAGATGGAAGCCGTTTAACAGAAAAAGCTACAAAAGATATTACATCTGATCTTTCAGGAGAAATACTTTTTGAAGATTTTGTTGCTGATGAAAAGAAAGACAGACAAGGAAATATTTCAAGAACAGCAAGCAAAAATGGTATTGTATGGGTATTAGGCGGAGATGTATATAACCTTCCCGGCGGTTCAACAATTCTTGTTGAAGACGGAAAAAATGTAAAAGAAGGTGAAAAACTGGCTGAAATTCACATTATATCAGAACATGGCGGCGAAGTAAGACTTGGAAACAACCTTGTTGTAGAAGATGTTAAATTTGAAGGTAAAAAAATTAAAAAGATTGTTCAGGGTAAAGAACTTACAATTGTAATTGCTTCTATATCCGCTTCAAATGCAACATTTGAACAAACAAAGAAAGAACAAATATGGACAGTTAATGAAACAGGTGAAAAATATATAGTTAAAGCTCCTATAGATACTGTCGTTGAAAGCGGTATGATTATAGCTGAGCTCATTGACGAAGAATATACTGTTCCTTCAAGTGGTGAAATTCGCTACAACGGAATTGAAGTAGACGAAAATCAAATTATTACAAAACCAGGAGAATTAATTTTTATACCGGATGAAATACATCAAGTAAATAAAGATTCTGCTTTAAAAATGGTTGAATCAGGTACTTTTGTTACTGCCGGCACTGAAGTTGTAAAAGATTTATATGCTCACATTGACGGTATTGTTGAGATAAAAGAATTCAACGATATGATACATGAAGTTATAATAAGACCTGGAGAGATATATAATCTTAACGGAATCGGTGAATTAAAAGTAGACGAAGGTGAAGTTGTTAAAGCCGGAACAGAAATTGCTCCGAAAATAAAAGTAAAAGAAGATTCAATTGTAACTATACTTGATAACGATAAAGATAATTTAGAAATTGACGATTTAGAAGAAGATATCGGAGTAGCTGCACTTGATGAAAAGACAATTTCAAATCAACCTATACAAATTCTGGTAAGACCGGTTCAAAGGTTCAAAATTGATACAAAAGATGTTTCAATAAAATTTGACTCAACCGATGAAGCTATAGACTTAGTACCTGTAACACAACTACAATATAAGGACGGTGCAAGAGTAAGAAACCTGGATGGCGGTGTTCTTACCAGAACAAGCTTAGTTCTTCAAATGCAAAATTATTTAAGCCATTTGAAAGGGCTTGTTGAACTTGACAGCAATAATAATTTAAAAATTGTTGTACTTGAAAACTTAATTGTAAGAAGAGAAGTTGAAGGTACATCAAAAACTTCAGCCTCAATGCAGACAGAGCTTCTTGTTTCAGATGGTCAAATAATTGAACCGAGAACACCTGTTGCAAAAACCCAGGTACTTGCAATAAGTGATGCAATAGCAAGCATTAAAGATAATAATCAAGATGTTAGAAGATTACTTCTCGTTTCAGGAAATTATGAGAGCAAAATAGAATTAAAATCAAAACCGATTGTTAAAAAAGGTGATTTAATTAAAATGGATGCCGTAATTTCTGAGAGCGGAGAAATATCAACTTTATCAGGGCTTGTTGTTAAGACAGACAAAAACTCAGTAACATTAAGAATAGGAAGACCATACTTAATAAGCCCAGGAACAATGCTTCAAGTCTCTAACGGTTCACTTGTATTAAGAGGTGATATGATTGCAACTCTTGTATTTGAAAGACAAAAAACAGGTGATATTGTTCAAGGTTTACCTCGTGTAGAAGAACTTCTTGAAGCAAGAAAACCAAAAGATTCTGCAGTTGTGGCAGAATACGCAGGTAAAGCGGAAATTGAAATAGAAGATGACGTTCCACGTTTATATTTAAACGGTGATTTAGGCAGACAAGAAGTAAAATATTCAATTGATTCAAATATCATTGTTGCTAACGGTCAGGATATAAAAGTCGGACAACCATTAACCGGCGGACCTTTAAATCCGCATGATGTTATAAGACTAAACGGTGTAGAAGCAGCCCAACAATATCTTGTTGACGAAGTACAAAGAGTATACCGTTCTCAGGGTGTTGAAATTGCTGATAAACATGTAGAAGTTATCGTTAGACAAATGACAAAGAAAGTAAAAGTTATTGAATCAGGCGATACAAAGCTATTACCGGGTGAATTCTTAGAATTAAAAGAAGTCCTGCAAGAAAATGAAGCTGTAAAAGCTGCCGGTGGTCAGGAAGCAACTTACGAAGCTGTTCTTCTTGGTATTACAAAGGCAAGTTTAAATACGGAAAGCTTTATTTCTGCAGCATCATTCCAGGAAACAACAAGAATTCTTACGGAAGCAGCTGTTGAAGGAAAACGTGATTTGTTAAGAGGTTTAAAAGAAAATGTTATCATCGGAAGATTAATTCCGGCAGGAACAGGGTTCTACCACCTAACAAATGCTTCGGAAGAAAAAGACAAAGAAGCTCAAAAACGTGCAGCAGAGAAAAACAACGCAAGAAAGCCCTCTGCAATACTGGAAGAAATAGAAGGAATGTTTGGTACTCCTGAACTAACCGACTATACAATTGAATAAAACAGTAATTCCATAAAAAATAGCAGTAGTTCATCCACTGAATTACTGCTATTTTTTTGGAGTTGTTATGAAAAAAATACTTTTTTTAGCCATATTATTCTTTTATTGTAACGTACAATGCAATGCGGGAGAAGTAGAAGACGTACAATGTTTTTTCAACCGCTACATTGATGCTGCTAATAATTATTGTAATAATTATTTTGATTATTATAGCGAAAATGCAAAAATAATCAGAGTTGTTGAAAAACCTGATGGTACGAAAAAATCAGTAAATATTCCGATTGATATTTATAAAAAAGAAGCAAAAAAATCAAGTAAATTAGCCCGTTTAAGAAATTATAAAAATCATTATTTTAATGTAAAAATATTTCCGCACGGAAAAGACTACAAAATTGTAGCAATGCGTATGCCCTCAACCAGTGATTATAAGATTCCCGCACACTTTATTATAGGAAAAGACTGTAGCGGAGAATGGAAAATCAAAGAAGAGTCAATGAATACAAAAGTACAAAGATTTTTGAAACACAGTTAAATGATTTCATTTTTATCATTTAATTGTACTATAGAAGGTTTAAAAGATTTTGCTTCATCAGGAGTCATTTGAGCATAAGCACAAACTATTATTTTATCTCCAATCTGAGCTTTTCTTGCTGCAGCTCCGTTAAGGCAAAAATCTTTATTACCTCTTTTTCCTGATATTATATAAGTTTGAAATCTTTCACCATTATTAATATTTAAAATATCAACTTTTTGTCCTTCAGACATATTGGCTTTTTCAAGAATTTCTTCATCAATTGTTATTGACCCGACATAATTTAAGTTTGCATCGGTAACAGTTGCTCTATGTATTTTTGCATATAAAAATTCAAGTAACATAATCTTAAATCTCTCTTACATAGATATTTTAACAAAAACAAAATTTATGTAACCAATAATTTCTAATTTTATTAATTTTAATAATTTTATTAACTTCTCAAAAAATTGAGTTTACATTATATTATCAAGACCGTATATAAAATCATTTTTATTGTAAACATGACGTACAGCAAGCATTACACCATCCATATAACAGCTTCTGCTCATTGTATCATGTTTAATTTTAAAAAGCTGTCCGTCAGAACCGAAAATAACTTCTTGAGAAGCAATATATCCTGGCAGTCTTACAGAATGTATATGTATATTAGCCTCTGAATTAGCTCCTCTTGCACCTTGTAAAAGTTCTGTTTCTGAACAATTACCAAAAGTAAAATCATTATTTGCCTGTGCCATTAATTTTGCTGTCTTTATTGCGGTACCTGAAGGAGCATCTTTTTTTTGATTATGATGTAATTCTATTATTTCTGCATTTTTAAAATATTTTGCTGCCTGTTTTGCAAACATCATTAAAAGTACCGCTCCCGTAGAAAAATTAGGTGCGATTAAACAGGCTGTTTGGTTTTTTTCAGATAACTGTTTTATCCGGTCAATCTGTTCATCATTCAAACCCGTTGTACCTATTACCGATTTTACTCTATTCTCCAGATATAGACATACGTGTTCAAAGATTCCCGCAGGCTGTGTAAAATCAATAACTACATCAGGTTTTGCTGCTTGAAGTCCTGTTTTTATATCTGATTCTATCAGAACTCCACAATTTTCTCCGGTAACAATTTTTCCTATGTCATCACCGCTATTATTTATATCAACCGCAAGAACAAGCTGCATATCAGGTTCTTGAATTACTGTTTTAACTACCTCTTTTCCCATCTTGCCAGCAGCACCAATTACACCTACTTTTATCATTTAGCTCCTCTTTTCGTTAAAAAATATTCAAATTTTACAATTACTTCCGGTTGATTCATAATTCCGGAACTATTTTTATAATACGTTTTAATCAGCCGAAAATACAGTCTATGTAAACAAATATTTATAATATATTTTTGTACTCTTGTTTTAAATAGGAAAATATGTTAGGATTTTTAATAACTAAATAACAAAAAACGAGTTATTGAGGTAAGTATGGAAGAAAATAAAAGAATCAGAAAAATAGAAGTTTTTAAAATCGAAGATAAAATTCACTCTGTAGGTATTGATTTAGCTTTAGCAGAAAGTTTAATTAATTTTTTAAACAACTGCTTTGATGAAGAAATTGATGTAAATAATGTTGATATTTCAAATCTTGTTCTTGTTTTAAAAAGAATGATTAAAAATATAAGATTAAAACATGATAAAATAGAGACTATTCTTAATATATAAAACTACTAAAATATTGACCTTTTTTCTTAATTTTATTACTATTTATATGAGGAGAAAAATATGCCGCAGCCAATTTCACAAGGAAATCAAATAAAAAAAAGGATATCTGTTTTAGTATTTTTAAAAGGAACAACAGCTCCGCTAGTTTTATATGTTGAAAATCCTCTTGCTTTATATGAGGAAATTTCTCAAATTTTAAAACTTAATTCTTCTGCAACAAAATTAATAGAAAAAAATACATTAGGTCCTGTAAAAAAGGTTTGCATTCAATCAACACAAATATGTGCTGTTGCTCTTCAAGAAGAACAATACATTTAATGTTTCATATCTATAAGTATTTTTACGGTATGTTTTAATAACTTAAAAGCCCATACTATAATAAACAAAGCTCCCAGTATTCCGGTCAAAGCATCTAAATGTATGCAATTTAGATATTTCCCTGCAATAAGAGCAACTATCGTTAAAACCGATATCAGGACATCTGCAAGAATATGATAATATGCTGCCTTATAGTTGTAGTCAGTACCATCTTCAAAGTGATGGTGGATTTTTAATTTTCCTTCCATTACCAATATGCATATAAAATTTATAATAAAAGCAAAAACAGATGCATAAATTGCTTCAGTAAACATAATTTTTTGCGGATAAAAAAATCTCATTATAGATTCATACATAAGCCAGATACCGGTTATTCCCAAAAACAAAGAACTCGTATATGCACTTAAAGTACATATTTTAGATGTTCCATTTGCAAACAAATCAGAATCGGCTAACTTTCTTGCTATAATGTACGCTATATAAGTCAATCCGAGTGTTAGAACGTGAACACTCATATGATATCCTTCAGCTAATAAAGACATTGACTTTGTAATATAACCGAATGCAATTTCACCTATCATAGCTATAATAGTAAAAATTATTACTATTAGCATTCTCTTTTCATTTTTAATATATTCTATTTTTTTTGTTTCTTCCATTTTAGTTCTTTTCTGCCAGTTTTTTAAAAGCATTTAAATCTTCTATTGTATCAATACCAATTGAGTTATAATCAACAACAGCAGTTTTTATTTTCATACCAAAATACAATGCCCGCAATTGTTCTAAACTTTCAGCGGATTCAATATCCGGTTGCGGAAGACCAGCCATTTTTAATAGAGCATCTCTTTTATAAGCATATATTCCTATATGTTTATAAAATTTAGCAATATCAAAATTTCTTTCATAAGGAATTTTTGATCTTGAAAAATATAAAGCATAACCGTTCACATCGGTAACACACTTTACCATATTAGGATCTTCCAAATCTTCATCTTTCTTTATCGGAGTAATAAGTGTTGCGATATCGGCATCAGCGTCATTTTTAATATGCTTTATGACTTCTTCGATACAACTTACATCAATCATAGGTTCATCACCTTGAAGATTTATTATATACGAAAGTTCAGGATATTTTTGTACAACTTCTACAATTCTGTCGCTGCCGCACTTATGTTTTTCACTTGTCATCTCAACATCAGCTCCAAAATTTTTTGCAGTATCATATATTTCCTGATTATCTGTTGCAATAATGACCATATCCGCAGATATAACCTTAATTGCTCTTTCCCATACCCACTGAATTATAGGTTTATCACAAACCTTTATAAGCGGCTTCCCCTGTAATCTTTTTGAATTATATCTTGCAGGTATTATTATTGCTGTTTTAGACATTTATTCCTCCTTAGCAGCTACTATTGCAACCCATTCATTTTGCTGCATTGTTTCTTCCACTTTAAGTTTATTTTCTTCTATAGCATCAAAAACAACTTTTTCTTTTTCTTTTAGTATACCGCTTAAAACTATTTTAGCATTATTTTTCATTATTCTTTTTAAATCAGGCATATTTTGAGCCAAAATATTATGCAATATATTTGCAAAGACAAAATCATACTTTTCTGAAGGCAGAATATCTGATGATGCCATCATAAAATTTATATTCACATTATTTTTTTCAGCGTTGAGTTTTGCAGTTTCAACAGCTGTTTCATCAATATCAACAGCATCCGTTTCTTTTGAACCGGATCTCATTGCGCATATAGATAAAATCCCTGAACCGCAGCCTATATCAGCAGCAATATCTCCTTTTTTCATATACTTTTCCATAGCTGCAACACATAACCGGGTTGTTGCGTGAGCTCCGGTTCCGAATGCATTGCCCGGATCAAGTGTTATTACAATTTCGTTATCTTTTTTATTATATTTTTCCCAACTTGGACATATAACAATGTGGTCTGAAATTTTTTCAGGTTTCCAATGTTCTTTCCATTTTTTTGACCAATCAACATTTTCTTGTTTTCTTATACTTACTCTCCAGCTTCCGATATCAGAATCAAAAACATTGTTATCAATCAACTCTTGTTTTTTTCTTAAGAAAAAACTCTCTATTTCTTTTTTCTCTATCTTATCAGCAACTATGTAAGCTTTAATATTGTTTTCGGTAGTTGAAACAAGTTCAAGATTTTTATACTTTTCTTCGGCTGTAATAATACCCCTGCAATCGAATTCCGATTGGATAATATCACACAAAACATCACAACATACAGGATTTATTTCAACGGTTAATTCCCAGTAATTTTCATTGATTAATGACAAAATACACCCATTCTTCTGAACTTGTTATATCTTTCTTCTTTTAATTTTTTCGAATCGAATTTCTTTAATTCTTCTATAGAAGAAATCAAAGCATTTTTAAGTTCTTTTCCAATCATCTCATAATCACAATGAGCACCGCCTAAAGGTTCTTTTATTATACCGTCGATTACTTCTAGTTTTAAAAGGTCTTCACTAGTAATTTTAAGTGCCTTAGCTGCAACATCTGCTTTTGAAGCATCCCGCCATAAGATTGAAGCACATCCTTCAGGAGAAATTACAGTATAATAAGCGTGTTCAAGCATATATACTCTATCTGCAACGGCTAACCCCAGGGCACCGCCGCTACATCCTTCACCTGTAATTACCGCTATTATCGGAACTTCCAATTTGGCCATTTCTCTTAAATTAACTGCAATAGCTGTTCCTTGTGCAGTTTCTTCCGCCTTCATACCCGGATATGCCCCAGGTGTGTCAATTAAAGTAACAATCGGCAAATTAAACTTATTTGCATGATAAAACAATCTTAATGCTTTTCTGTATCCTTGAGGCTGGGGCATACCAAAATTATAAATAAGGTTTTCTTTTGTTGTCTTTCCTTTTTGTGTTCCTATTATAACAACACTTTGATTATTAATTTTAGCTATACCGCCTATTATTGCTCTATCGTCAGTACCTTCTCTGTCTCCGTGTAATTCAATAAAATCAGTAGTGATTAGTTTTATATAATCAAGAAAGTTAGGTCTGTCACTATGTCTTGCAATTTGAAGCCTTTGTGCCGGAGTTAAATTGGCATATAGTTCTTTTTTATATTCATTTGCTTGTTCTTCAAAATTTTTTATTTGTTCTGATACATCCATACCTGAGGACTCACTTATCTTTCTAAGTTCTTGTATCTTTTCTTGTATTTCCAACAAAGGTTTCTCAAATTCTAAGATAGCCATATTCGCTCCTACTTTTTATGAAGATTTATTAATTTCGCAATAGTCGACTTTAACTCGGCTCTTGACGAAATCATATCGATTTGTCCGTATTTCATCAAATAATTTGCAGTTTGGAAATCAGCCGGAAGACTTTGTCTTATAGTTTGTTCAATAACCCTTCTTCCTGCAAACCCTATTCTTGCATCTTGTTCTGCAATTATTATATCACCCAAAGTAGCAAAACTTGCCGTAACTCCGCCAAATGTAGGTTCAGTTAATACAGTAATATACAATAAACCTGCTTCATTTAATTTAGCAACCGCACAGCTTGTCTTTGCCATTTGCATAAGACTGAGTATGCTTTCCTGCATTCTTGCACCGCCTGAAGCAGTAACTGCAATCATAGGAATCTTTCTTTTTAATGCTTCTTCCATAGCAAGAGTAACTTTTTCACCAACAACACTTCCCATAGAACCACCCATAAATTCAAAATCCATTATGGCTGCCGCTACTTTGTTTCCGTCAATTTCTCCTACTCCTGAAATTACAGCTTCATTCATATTTGTTTTAGCTTTTGCCTGATTTATTCTTTTTTTATATGGTTCTGTGTCAACAAAATCAAGGGGATCAGCTGTTGTTATATTACCAAATAATTCTTCAAAAGTCCCTTCATCAAATAATTGATTAATTCTCGTTCTTGCATTTATCCTAAAATGATAATTACATTTAGGACAAACATCCAGATTTTCTTCAACATCTTTTCGTAAAAGTTGTGCATTACAGTTATAACATTTAACCCAGAGCTTTCCTATACTGTCATCTATTTGTGTTTCTTTTGCTCTTCGTGCTATTTGTGATTCTTTTCGCTGTTCGAACCAATCCTTTACCGTCATTAGAGACATCCTCCACTAATCTAATTGTGCTTTTGCACGATGACGAATATATTATACAACAAAAATAAGAAAGTAGTATTATTCTACCTCCTTATTATATTTCTAATTTTTACATTTTTTCAGGTGCATCTACTGCAATTAAATTTAATGCCGATTTTAATATTATTGTTACAGCCTTCACAAGTGCCAATCTTGCATACATAAGGTTTTCATCTTCAACAAGTACTTTTGAAAATGTATAAAACTGGTGAAAAACCGCCGATAATTCCTGAAGATATTTTGTTAATAAATATGGAGTACGATTATGTGCTGCCATTTGAATTACCGATTTATATTCTTCCATTTTTAGAATTATTTTTCTTGTAATATCTATTGTTTGCTCGTTATCACATGTCCACAAAACGTTAAAATCCTCTGGCTTCATTGAGTATATTTTTTCATCAAGCTGTATTTTTTCAGAAGTTGATATTGTATTATCAATAATATTAATTTTTTCCTGAACGGCATGGCGTAATATTGAGCAGGCTCTTGCATGTGCATATTGAACATAAAATACGGGATTTTCATCAGTTTTTGATTTCGCCAAATCTATATCAAAATCAAGAGTCGTATCTATACTTCTCATAATCATCCAGTATCTTGTTGCATCAACACCAACATCTTCAATTAATTCATCAAGGGTAATCATTTTAGTTCTTTTCCCCATCCTGACCTGCTCACCGTTCATAACAAGATTTACAAGCTGTCCTAAAAGAACTTCAAGAGAATTAGGATTATATCCTAAAACTTCAATAGCAGCTTTCATTCTCGGAATATATCCATGATGATCTGCTCCCCAGATATTTATTAATTTATCAAATCCTCTTTGCAGTTTATTATAATGATATGCTATATCAGCAGTTAAATATGTATATGCTCCGTCAGATTTTTTTATTACTCTATCTTGATCATCACCATATTTTGATGAAGCAAACCATAATGCACCATCTTTTTCATACAATACACCAAGACTGTTAAGCTTTTTAATACAATTTTCTACCTGAGAACTTTCATGCAGCGTTAATTCACTAAAATAATTATCAAAATGTGTATGGAAATTTTCCAGTAATTTTTTCTGACTTGCCAGCATTTTTAATCTAGCATATTTTGAAAGGTATTTTAAATTATCTTCATCAAAAGTACCTTTATATTCTTCTTTTATTTTTTCTGCAAGCTGTTTTTCTTCACTTATAAATTCTTTAGCAACAGGAATCAAGTACTCTCCAGTATAAAAATTTTTGGCTTCTTCTTCATCCTGCGGAAAATCAATATCAACATTTAATTGCTGCAAAATTCTTATATATAAAGATTTACCCAATTTTTGAATCTGGCTTCCGGCATCATTAATATAAAATTCTTGATACACCTGATAACCTGAATATTTCATAATATTAGCAAGAGCACTGCCCATAGCTGCCCATCTGCCATGTCCTATATGAAAAGGACCCGTAGGATTTGCACTTACATATTCTAATATTATTTTTTGATTTTTCCCTTTGTTATTTTTTGCATAATCAAGTTTTTTATCAAGAATTTCTTTTATAATATCGTTAAAAAATATATTCTTAATTTTAAAATTAATAAAACCTGCTGCTGTACATATTTCAAATTTATCATCTTTTATATTTTTTGAAATTATTTCAGCAATACTTGCAGGAGAAAGTTTTGCGTATCTGGCAAGTGAAGATACATTTACAGCAAAATCTCCAAATGTTTGATTTTTAGGAACTTCTGCACTTAAAGAAAAATTGTCATCTACGGTCATTTGTCCGAGTTGACAATTTTGTATAAGATTCTCTACTGTTGTCTTTACCTGCTCTAAAAAATATTCTTTTAACATAATTTTGCTCTCTTAATGCCACTTTAACGATTTATTTCTTAATATAGCAAAAAAATGTTTAATTGAGCATAATTAATTATTATTTACTTTTTTGTTTAATGTATTTCTTATATATAATGAATACATATCTATACCGGAATTTAATGTATTAAAATTTGTAAGTAAATTTTTTAGCTTTTCTATTGTAGTTTCTTTTACATTATTATCTGTTTTCATAGTAACCTCGATTTCTAAGCAAAAAATATATTACTTATTCGCCTTAAATAATCTATTCCCTTTTTTAACATTATATAAACAATCACCCTTTACAAATTTAATGATAATAAATATTAGTTTACAAATTGAGGATAAAAAATTTATAACAGCAATAAATGCTTCTCCTCAAAAAAGGAGAAGCATAAAAAATCTAAGTTATACTACACACTTTCAACAAGAACTTGCTCGTCAACAAAAATACTGTATATGTCGACATTCGATTTTATTTCTTCAATATGTTCAAGAAGGTTTTTTATTTCTTCATCAATATTATTTGTTTCAATCATCTCTGTATTCATTAATCTTCTCCAAAACCTGTTAACTTAGTTAACTATCGACAGGGATAATTTATAACTTTAGTTTTTTTATTTAATTATTAAGAAAAATTAATCTTAATAATTAAATTCAAGTTAAATTTTGTTTGAAAAATTATGCCGCTTTTGATAATCTAAAGTAAATTAGTTTTGGAGAGTATTATGACAACACAAATAACAGAAGCAAAAAAAGGCAATATAACTCCTGAAATGGAATTTATTGCTGAAAAAGAAAATATTGATGTAAATGTTTTAAGAGAAAAGATTGCACAGGGAAGAGTTGTTATATTAAAAAACAATTTAAGGCATGACGTAATTCCTACAGGGGTGGGAGAAGGATTAACAGTTAAAATAAATGCAAATATAGGTACTTCTTTTGAAAGAAGCTCTACCGAAGAAGAAATTCAAAAAGTAAAAGTTATAGAAGCATCAGGTGCACATGTTTTAATGGATTTATCTACAGGTCATAATATTGACGAAACAAGAATGGCTATTATTAAATCAACTAAACTTCCCATCGGAACTGTACCTATGTACCAGGCAGGAAAAGAAGCAATTGATGAGTTTAATGATATAGGGAGATTAAGCAAAGACAAATTATTTTCAGATATAGAAAAACATTGCCGCAGCGGAATCGACTTTATTACCGTTCATTGCGGTGTTACAAAATTTGTTGTTGACGCACTTGAAAAACAAGGTAGAGTTACCGATATCGTCAGCAGAGGGGGGTCAATGCTCGCCTGCTGGATTAAAGCAACTGGAAAAGAAAATCCTTTGTATGAATATTACGACGAATTACTTGATATAGTAAAAAAATATGATGTTACATTATCTCTCGGTGACGGATTAAGACCGGGCTGCGGATATGATGCCGGAGACAGAGCTCAGGTCGCTGAAACAATAGTTCTGGGTGAATTAGTTAAAAGAGCAAGAAAAGCAGGCGTTCAATCTATGGTTGAAGGCCCCGGGCATGTGCCTTTAAATAAAATTCCTGCAATGATGGAAACTATTAAAGTTCTAACTGATTATGCACCTTTATATGTATTAGGCCCGATAGTTACAGATATTGCTCCTGGTTATGATCATATTACAGCCGCTATTGGAGGAACACTTGCAGCCTATCACGGGGCTGACTTCCTTTGTTATGTAACACCTGCAGAACATATCGGGCTTCCCAATGCAAAACAGGTACGAGAAGGAATTATTACAAGCTTAATTGCCGCACACGCTGCTGATGTTGCAAGAGGAAATGCTGCTGCAATAGAACGTGACAAAAAGATGTCTGAAGCAAGAAAAAATCTTGATTGGGATGAACAGGCAAAATACGCTGTAGATAAGTGTGTTTTTGAAAAAATCATGAACGGCAAACCCTGCACTATGTGCGGACAATATTGCAGCATGAAAATATTTAATGAATATTTTAAATAAAATTATTTAAAAATAATTCATAGAAAATAATGGAGGCACTTACTGATAAATTAAGTGATTCCACATTATTTTCCATCTGTAATCTTATGTTCTTATCCGCAATTTTTACTAATTCTTCTTGTAGACCTGATGCCTCAGACCCGAACATAACAATATATTTTTCTATTCTTGCTGTTTCTTTTATTGAAATATTATTTTTTTCATAAATTGCTGTAGAAATTTTAGTATAATCTTTAAAATTTTTATTTAATTCTTCAATGTTCTTTATAAATACAACCGGAATTTTTAAAAAGTTCCCGGCACAAGAACGAATTACTTTAGGTGAATATAAATCCACACAATTTCCGTATAAAATAATACCTTCTATACCGAAAGCGGCAGCACTTCTTATTATTGTTCCTAAATTTCCCGGATCGCTTATTGAATCAAACAATGCTATCTTTTTTTTAGTCTTAATTTGTGAAATATCAATAGACTTCTTTTCTGCAACAACAAGAACATTACATAATGTAGAAGTTGTTGTTATTTTTTTCATTATATTTTCATCAACAAAAATATAAGGATAATTTATTTTTTCAGAATTAAATCCTTCTAATGCAATAATTTCCTTTATGTTTATATCCGAGTTTAAAATTTCTTCAAGTATTTTTTCACCTTCAGCAAGAAAAAGCCCTGATTCATCCCGGTATTTTTTTTGATGAAGTTTTATTATCTCTTTTATTCTGTTATTTGAAAGTTTCACAGCACACATGCATTTGCCTGCCACTTCATATAATAATATTTTTCATAATCATTCATCATTGATAAATCAACAAGTTTTATTTCAAACGGAAAATGTGAGAAAGAATTCATTATTATTTTATCTTCATCAAATGAAGCATAAACGGTATTTTCAAGTCTTATTCCGCCCCAGCCTTCTTTATACACTCCCGGTTCAATAGAAAATACTGTATTTTCAATAATTTTTGTTTTTGAAACATCAGAAGATGAGACCCTGGGCGGATTTTCATGAACTGAAATTCCAACTCCATGCCCGGTTGAATGTGCGAATAAACAACCTTCAGGAGCAGATTTTTCTATTGTATCTCTTGCAATTTTATCTATATTAAAATATGAAGATTTCTTGTTATATTTATTATAATAAGCGTTTAAAAATGCCTTTAAAACAGAAGTATACGCAGCTTTCTGCTCCTGAGAAGGAACTCCTTTTACAAAAGTTCTTGTTGTATCCGTAGCAAGTCCGCCTTCATAATATCCGCCATAATCAATTAATAACAAATCTCCGTCATTTAAATACTTTTCTTTTGATGGAGAAGAATAATGGATTATTGAAGTATTGCTTCCTGCTGCAACAATAGGTTTAAAACTCAATGATAACGCCCCGTTTTCTTTCATCGATTTTATAAGAGCTTCATAATAATCATATTCCGAGTATACAGTTTCTGATGAAAGCATATCATATATAACTTTAAGTGCATTATCCGATCTTTGAAAACAATATTTTAAATGATTAATTTCTTTTTCATTTTTTACTGTTTTAAATAGATTTAAATGACTCGGCAGCAGCTTATTATTCTTATTAATTAGCATATAATCATAAATTGAAAGAGAAGAATTATCTATATAAATTTCGGAGTTTTCTATTTTTTTAACATCTTTCTCAAATTCAGAAAAAGGTAATACTTTAAAGCTATCTCCTATATATGGAATATTACAATCAGTATATATAGAAACAATTTCATTATTTATTATTGCTTTTGCAGGAAATACCGCACAATAGTCAAAATCATAAGAGCGTTTATTTGTAATATATGCTATATCCTCCAGAGAAGTTACCAGAATATTAAACTTATCACCGGCATATTCTTTCAAAAATTGAAATTTCTCATCCGGAGAATATCCGGCTATATCTTTATCAACATTAAATATAGTATAGTTTATATCAGATACCGAATCTTTAATAAATTCTGACACAGGATCTATATTGAAAAGCTTCAAAGACGAACTCTTGCTCTGCAGAACTTTTTCAAGAGAATCGTAAAATCTTTTGGATGTTTTTTTCGCAACAACTCCCAGTTTAAAATAAGACGGAATATGTTCTGTTAATGCTGACAAAAAAGACTGTGTCAGCGGCATTTTTACAACATCAATATATTCCTTGTCAACCTGTTTCTCTGCCTGCTGATGATACCTTGTATCCACAAAAAGATATATCTTATCATTTGTAAAAAGTACTTCACCTGTTGAACCTGTAAATTCTGTAAGATGATATCTTGAATTCAGCTCCAGTTTATTATATTCAACAAGAAATTCATTTGTTGAATTAATAATTAAGCCGTCAATGTCATTCTTAGCAAGAAAATCTTTTAAATATTCAATTAACTTTATATTCATTAATCTTTTTTATCTGTTAAATAAATTAAATGGTAACCGAATTGTGTTTTTATGGGATTTGATATGTCGCCTATGTTCATTGAAAAAGCAGCATCTTCAAATTCTTTAACCATCTGTCCTTTTGTAAAATAGCCAAGATCCCCGCCATTTTGACCTGAAGGACACAAAGAAACTTCTCTTGCCGCACTGGCAAAATCTTTACCGTTTAATATCTCTTCTTTTATTTTTTTAGCTTCTTCTTCTGTTTTTACAAGTAAATGACTTGCTTTTACATATGTTGTCATATTATCTCCTTTTTATGAAAAAGTATATCATGACATATTATTTTGAACAAATACATACAATCATATCCAACATTCGGACATTTTATTAATTTTATTAACATATAAACTATGTTATAATTTAACCCGGTGATGTAAATTTTTTTAGCTATGCTTTAATTTGCAAAAATAAAATACACTATTAACCCCCGCTTTTAAAATTTCATTCAAACCTTAATTTTATAGCGAAAATTTATCCGGAAAATTTAAAAAAAGGAGCTTTATATGTTTTGGAATAAAAGTATAAACCTTAAGAACATTCTGTTTATATTATTGATTATATTTCTTATATATTTTATAGTTCAAATAAAAAATATAGCATTACTTGCCTTTGCCTCTTTTGTTCTGGCTTGTTCACTAAACCCTGCTGTTGATAAATTAACAAAATATATGTCACGTGGATTTGCATCTACAATTGTTATAACAGGAACAATTTTAATAGCCGTACTGTTTTTAATTCCCATTATTACAATTTCCATTCAAGAAATTCATCAGGTTATAAACAATTTACCCGGACTATTAAAGGGAATTATGAATTTTTTAAGCAATAAAACAATAATGGGTAAGACCTTACTTGAATATATAAATCTTGAAACAGTAACAAGTGCATCTTCTTCTGTAGCATCAAACATTGTAAACCGTTCAATAAACTTTACAGTTGCATTTATGGAAGCAATTACAATAATAATAACAATGGGTGTAATTGTATTTTATATGACTTATGAAAAAAATCTTATTCGTGATGCAATCATAGTAATGTTTCCGCCTAAAATGAAACAAAGAGCCAAAGAAGTATATGAAAATATAGAACATAAAGTGGGCGGTTATGTAATAGCACAGGTTCTTTCAATGTCAACTGTAGCTATTTTTACTGCTGTCGGATTATTAATTTTAAAAGTTCCTTATGCAATTTTACTGGGTTTAATCGCCGGTTTATTGGATATTGTACCAATTGTAGGGCCTACGATTGCATTCCTTTTAGGCGTATTATGTGCTTCACAGCTTGGGTTTACAGCTGTAATACTGACAGTACTTATATATCTTGGAGCACAGTGGGTGTCTAATAATTTTGTAAGACCGCTGGTTTTCGGAAAATTTTTAGATCTTCATCCTATTATAATAATCTTTGCTTTTCTTATTGCAGCACAATTTCTTGGCGTCTGGGGTGTAATATTATCACCTGCAATTGCAGCATTGTTATTAACTTTATTTGACGAATTATACTTAAAGACAATAAATTCTAAATATAAAGATAAAGAAGATGAAAATGAAGACGAAAAGCAATGACAGAACAATATCTTTATAATACAAACAAAAAAGAAGCGACAAAATTAAATGTATGGTGTGCGTTTCCGGCTGTATATAATTTTGGAATGTCCGCTCTCGGTTTTCTTACTGTTTTTCGACAAATAGACTCAATTGACGGAATATATGCAGAAAGAATTTTTACGGATAGTGAAAACCATAAACTTAAAGTACAGGATGTTGATTTAATTACTTTTTCTTTTTCCTTCGAATTGGACTATCTGGGTATATTAACAATATTAAAAAAATATAACATAAATTTTCTTGCAAAAGACAGGAAAGAAGAAGATCCCCTTATATATGCCGGAGGTCCTGTTGTAAGTGCTAACCCTGAACCGTTTGCGGAATTTTTTGACTTTATTGCAATAGGAGATTCAGAGCCAAATATACACAAAGTTATTGAAACACTAAAAAATAATCCAACAAAAACAAAAGAAGAGAAATTACAGCTTTTAAAGAACATTGAAGGTATATATATTCCAAAATACAAAGATAAAAATTATAAGGTAAAAAAAGCAGGTGCCTGTTTAAGCAAGTGTGTCTATTCACCAATATTGACTGAAAAAAGTTTTTTTTCAAATACATTTATAATAGAAGTTGAAAGAGGCTGCCCTCAAAGCTGCGGTTTTTGCATGACTTCATTTTTAAACTCTCCTGTAAGATTCTGCTCATACGAAGAGATTATTAAGAGTCTTGAACTTGGCTTAAAATATACCAATAAAATAGCACTTCTTGGAGCTTTAATTTGTTCTCACCCAAAAATAGATGATATTTGTGAATTTCTAATAAAAAAAATGGATAACGGGCTTAATCTTGAAATAACAGTTTCTTCATTAAGAGCGGATTATGTTTCTGATAAAACTCTTGAAATGCTCCGTAAAGGAGGACAAAAAACAGCAACCGTTGCAGTAGAAGCCGGAAGTGAAAGACTCCGCAGAGTAATAAATAAACATCTTCTTGAAGAAGATATTATAAATATTGTTGATAAAATGTCAAAATACGGGTTCAACGGTTTGAAACTGTACGGAATAACAGGGCTTCCGACAGAAGAGTATAAAGATTTAAATGAATTTGTAAGTTTGTGTAAAAAAATAAAACAAAAATACAAAGGTTTTAACTTAATACCAAGTTTCTCCACTTTTGTTCCAAAAGCTCAAACTCCATTTCAGTTCGCATTAAGAGAAGATATTAAAAGCCTTGAAAAAAAGAATGAATATATAAAAAAAGAATTTGCAAAAATAGGGATAAAAGCCAGAACTTCAAGTGTAAAATGGGATTATATACAAACTATTCTTTCACGAGGTTCAAGAGAAATAACAACTTATTTAATTGAAGTATTTAACCGAGGAGGCAATATAGGAGCTTTTAAAAATACCTATAAAGAATTTTTACAAAGAAAATTAATACCGGATTTTGACAAATCATTTCTTAAAGAATTTTCATATAATACGGAACTTCCCTGGGATTTTATTGAATATCCAAAAACAAAAGAATACTTATTCAGTGAATATAAAAGACTTTTGACCATAAGTTGAATCAAGTTTACAATACTTAACATTATATTTTTTTTGCACTTGACAAGAATTTAAGATGTGTCATAATAATAATGTAAGATTTAAGTGTAAATAAAACACTAAATGAAACATTACAACCCCGAACACATATAAACTCCTAAATAATAAACACAAAAGAGACCATTAGGATGCAGAAATAGACCACTCAAAAGGTGGCTTTTTTTTGCGTAAAAAAACGAACCAAGCTTTAAGTGTCAAAGATACAATTGTTTACCATGCTTCATTAAATCACTTATAACCTGAATTTAACCTGACAAAAAGTATTTAAATCTAAGAAAACAATTATCGGGATTAAATACAGGCAGTAACAACTCACTTATAAAACTACCGGCATCATATCAATCGAAAACATTCACAAATAAATTTAGTTTTTTTCAAATATTATTTGCTTTATAATAATCTGGTAAAACATGTCTTTAGAAAGGACTTTTTATGAAGAATACGGTTGTTGTCGGAGCTCAATGGGGAGATGAAGGTAAAGCTAAAATAACAGACCTTCTGGCTGAATATGCAGATGTAATAATCAGATATCAGGGAGGCTGCAATGCAGGACATACTGTTGTTGTTAACAATGAAACATATAAATTTCATTTGATTCCTTCAGGAGTTTTGTACAAAGACAAATTTTGCTTTATAGGTGCAGGAACCGTAATTCATCCGGAAACTTTTTTGAAAGAAACAGAAGACCTTAAAAAAAGAGGAGTTGACTTATCTGGATTAAAAATAAGTCCTCTTGCAACAGTAACGCTGCCATATCATATAGATATTGACGGAATAAGCGAAAATACCTCCGGAAAAAATAAAATAGGAACAACAAAAAAAGGAATAGGGCCTACTTATTCAGATAAAACAGGAAGATACGGAATAAAAGTACAGGATCTTTTTGATAAAGAACTTTTAGAATCAAGACTTGACGCTATATTACCTTTAAAAAATAAAATCCTTGAAAAAGTATATGAATCAAAAACTTATTCAAAAGAAGAAATGCTTAATTATTGTGAAAAATATGCTGAAATTTTTAAGCCTTATATATGTAATGAATGGATTGATAAACTTTCGGGATTTTTAAAAGAAGATAAAAAAATCTTATTTGAAGGTGCACAAGGAATAATGCTTGATATAGACTACGGGACTTATCCTTATGTAACAAGTTCAAGCCCTATAGGCGGCGGTGCAGCAACAGGCAGCGGTATCGGTCCTACATACATTAAAAACGTAATCGGTGTTGCAAAAGCATATATAACAAGAGTTGGAGAAGGTCCGTTTATTACTGAGCTAACAGACAAAACCGGAGAAACAATAAGAAATATAGGCGGAGAATTCGGTACTACAACAGGAAGACCGAGAAGATGCGGCTGGTTTGATGCTGTTCTTTCGAGGTATTGCACTCTTGTTGGAGGACTTACCGAAATGGCCATTACTAAAATTGATGTATTTAATGATTTTGAAGAAATAAAAATTTGTACAGCTTATAAAGACAAAAGAGACGGTAAAATTTATAAAGATTATCCGACAAATATAAATTTACATAAATATTTAGAACCGGTATATGAAACTCATAAAGGCTGGAAAACTGATATTTCGGGTGCAAAATCAATGGAAGATTTACCGCAAAACGCAAAAAATTATTTAAAGAGGCTGGAAGAATTAATCGGTATTCCTATAAAGATAATTAGTGTTGGTCCCGATAGAGAACAAACTATTATTTTAGAAAATCCGTTTAAGTAAAATAACCATAATATATAGTAAATTTTTGCAGAGACGATTTTTGTTGAACTATAAAATGAACTTTTTTTAATTGTTTTCGTTTTACATAATGGAAACAAAATGTACTATCTTTATAGTTCCAAATACTACTTATTTATTCCATAACAAAACTCTCGGTGATTTGTTAAAACAAATCACCTTTTTTTATCAATATAATACAATATCTGAATATACTTACTGTATATTATAAAATTCCCCATAAACGGTATTTATTTATAAATCAAATAATAATTATTAAAAAAAGCTGTTGACTAGAAAAAATGTTCTTGATATCGTAATAAGGAAGCGAGATAATATGCGCTTGTAGCTCAGCAGGTAGAGCACTCCCCTTTTAAGGGATAGGTCGCGCGTTCGAATCGCGCCAAGCGCAAAATTTTTATTACAAGAGGGTTTTAACCCTCTTTTGTTATTTTTTACACATGTTTAATTGCCCTAGCAGATTTAATGTTTTCAAGAAAGTTATTTATTTTATGTGTTTTTATAAAATCAGAAGTTATGCAAATCGGATTTACTTTCAACCCAAAATTTATAAGATAGAATGTAAGCTGTAAGCTGGATTCCAACCCAATAAAAAATACAACACTTAATATACTGCTCTTTATGTTACCGACTAAAAGCGGTATTCAAGGAAATGTGCACTAAGAGTATTTCAGGGGCTTACCAGCATATAAATTGGGTTTCAATACAAAAAGGAAAATAATAAATAAATTAAAGAAAGCAGTAATATACTAGAATTTTAATCCAGCCTTTAACCGGCATTATGCACAATTCATATAACCGGAAGAGAGAAACTTAAAAGTTTCTCTCTTTTATTATGCAGGATTTTCAGTTTTTGGTGATTGTGAATTTAAATGTTTACTTTTAACAAATTTAGCTATACCAAGACCTATTCCTACAATTGTTCCTATAATAAACAGTTTATTCATATTTTCACTCCCTTAATTAACAATTATATATTAATAAATACATACTTGTTTTACATTGAGATTTCGTCTATCAAGCGGAATATTACAAAAAAAATATAAATTTAGTTATTTTCTTTAAACATAATACTTGAAAGATATCTCATGCCTGTATCCGGAAGTATTACCACAATAAGCTTATTTTTATTTTCTTCCTTTTTTGAAAGTTGAAGTGCAGCCCAGAGAGCTGCTCCTGAAGATATTCCAGAAAAAATTCCCTCTTTTTTTGTAAGTAAAACTGCAGTTTTTACAGCATCTTCATCTGAAACAGGAATAACTTCGTCTATAATACTTGAATCATAATTACCAGGAATAAAATTTGCACCTATTCCTTGAATTTGATGCACTCCGGCATAGCCCTTTGTAATTACAGGAGATGATGCGGGTTCTACTGCAACTGCTTTTACTGATGATTTTTTTTCTTTTAGCTTTTTTGCAATACCGGAAATAGTACCGCCTGTACCTACACCGGCAACAACAATATCCACCTTTCCGTCTGTATCATTCCATATTTCCTCAGCCGTAGTTTCATAGTGTATTTTAGTATTGGCAGGATTGCTAAATTGTTGTGGAATAAAAGAATTTTCTATTTCACTATGTAATCTCTCAGCTTCATCAACTGCTCCTTGCATACCTTTAGAACCCTCAGTCAATACGAGTTCTGCCCCGTATGCTTTTAAAATATCACGTCTTTCTTTACTCATAGTATCCGGCATAGTAAGAATTAATCTATAGCCTTTTATTAGTGAAGCAAGAGCCAGACCTATTCCGGTATTTCCGCTTGTAGGTTCAATTATAACACTCTCGTTCGGTTTTATTATTCCTTTTTTCTCGGCATCTTCTATCATAGCAAGTGCTGTTCTGTCTTTTATTGATGCAGCCGGATTAAAATATTCAACTTTTACTGCAATTTCTGCATTTCCGTTATTTATTTTATTTATTTTTATAAGAGGAGTATTGCCTATAAGTTCAAGTATATTTTCATAAATTTTCATATATTTCTCCTTCTTTACATACCGGACAATTTATATTTTTTTCAAATTTTATTTTTTTAAACTCTGTTTTCAATGCATCAAAAGTCAACAGTTGATTAGTCAATAATTCTCCTGTATTTATTATAATTTTCAATAATTCTCCCGCTTGAATTGAAGCAATTGTTGAAACAACAGGACTTATTACTCCTTCAGTAATGTTTTCATCTTCATCGGCATCAGGCAACAGACATCTTAAACAAGCGGTTTTATGAGGAATTATTGTAAAGACTTGTCCTGAAAATCCTGATACTCCTGCATGTACAAGCGGTTTATTTGTTTTTAATGCAATTTCATTCAACAGAAATTTTGATTTATAGCTGTCAAAACAATCCGCTATTATATCATAATCATTAACAACAGCCTCATAATTTGTACAATCAAGCTTTATATCAAAGCATTTTACATTAATAAAGTGATTATATAAATTTATCCATTCTTTAGCAGATTCAGTTTTTTTTTGTCCAACTTTTCTTGCACTATGAATATATTGTCTGTTCAAATTTGAAATTTCAACAGTATCGCAATCAATTATTCCTATATTGCCTACACCTAAAGAAGCAAGATTTGCAATAACAGTAGAACCCAATCCGCCGGCACCGGCTATTAATACTTTGGCTTTTAATATTTTTTCCTGAGCATCATTTCCAAGAAGCTCTATGTTTCTTCTATATCTTTCCATTAATTTTTACAAGCTTTTTATTTAATTTCCCAACGGTAATTATATCATCTTCAGGTTTTTTCCCCGTTGTTGTCAAATAATTTCCCGTTAATATACCCTCGACACAAGTTTTCAATGCTTTTTCCTGATTTTCATCAGACAATCTTAACCTGCCCCCGCAAAATCTTAATATTGATTTTGGATTTGCTATTTTAAATACAGCAAGAGTACGCATTATATTTTCTTCATCAATTTTATCATAATAATTTTCAAACGGAGTCTTAGCTATAGGCATAAGTATATTTATAGGGATAGAATCAGGTTCAATATCTTTAAGTTCTAAAGCCATCTCCACTCTTTGTTCAATACTTTCTCCCATTCCGAGAATTACACCGCAGCATAATTCCATTCCATATTTTTTTACAAGCTTGCAAGTATTTAATCTATCCTGCCAGCTATGTGTTGTACAAATATTTTTATAATACGATTCAGCTGTATTTATATTATGATGAAACCGTTTTAATCCGTGTTCCGATAGCAATTTCGCCTGATAATCATTTAAAATCCCGATGGAAGCACAGCTTTTTATGCCGTCTATTTTGTTCAATTCATCAATTAAGTCTAAAATTTTATCAAAGCTCTCTTCATCAGGAGATTTTCCGGATGTAACGACAGCAAATCTTATTGCACCGTTTTGTTTAGCTTCAAGTGCAGCCTTTGCTGCATCTTGCTTTGAAATTAACGGGTATTCTTCTATATCTGTTCTGTAATATGAACTTTGTGCACAATATTTACAATTTTGTGAACATTTGCCGTTTCTTGCATTGACAAGAGAACAAAATTCAATTTTATCCGAAACATATTTTGATGAAACATTTAAAAGTTCATCCAAAGGCATATTATATAGTTTCAACAATTGTTCTTTATTCATAATGTCCTCTCTATTATACCACCGCCAAGGACAGTATCTTCAACATAAAAAACAACAGACTGTCCGATAGCTATGGGATTCTGCATTTCTGAAAACATAACTTCAACGCTGTTATCAGGTAAATGTCTTATTACAGCATCCTTTGGTTCTTGTGCTGAACGAACTTTAACCTTACACTTCAAAGGAGATTTAAGTTTATCTATTGCACTAAAGACTACGCTGCCTGCAATTAAGCCTTTATTTAAAGCATCTTCCTTATATGCCACAACAACCTCATTTGTATCTTTTCTTAATTCTACAACGTACAAAGGAGCTTTTGCCGCAATACCTATACCTTTTCTTTGCCCTATTGTATAATTCCAGAATCCTTTATGGCTGCCTAAAATTTTTCCGTTCCTATCAACAATATTGCCTTGTTTCGGTTCCACATCGAGAATATCGTTATAATCTCCATTATAAAAATCTTGACTATCCGGTTTATCCGCCACTTCAAGATTATGTTCCCTCGCAATATTTCTTATTTCTTCTTTTGTATAAGAGCCTAAAGGCATTAGTGTATTAGCAAGTTGTTTTTGAGAAAGTCCGTAAAGAAAATAAGATTGGTCTTTTTTAGAATTAACACCTTTTTTCAAAAGATATCTTCCGTTTTCACAAATAATTCTTGCATAATGACCTGTAGCAAACTTATCAAAAACAATGCCTTTTTTCTTTGCCAGCGTAGGAAATACTTCAAATTTAACAAATCTGTTGCAGCATACGCAGGGATTAGGTGTTCGTCCTTCCATATATTCCTGTTTAAAATAATTTATAACAATTTTACTATACTCTTCAGAACAATCTATTATATGGAAATCTATTCCCAACTGTTGTGCAACTTTTTTTGCGTGTTCGATTTCATTATTTTTATACGGACTGAGACAAGTGCAATGAGAATCTGACATTTTTATATTCCGGCTGACTTTTTCCTTTATTTTTTGGAAAATCTCACCCTCTCCCCATAAAGACATAACAGCTCCAACAATGTTGTAACCTTGTTGTTTTAAAAGTAATGCTGCAACCGAAGAATCAACGCCACCTGACATTCCAACTAAAACATTCATTTAGCCGCCACCTACAAATTTAACAATTTCAATCTTGTCACCATCATTAAGTCTCGTGCTTTTATATTCTGACTTAGGAATAATTTCTAAATTTTTTTCAACAGCAAACATTGTCGTACTGAGATTCTGCATTTTTACAATATCAGAAATTGTCATATTATCTTCTATTTGTACATTTTTTCCGTTTACAATAATATTCATATTTTAATTATATATCTAAATATTTTAAAACAAAGCCGTTTGTATTAAAACGTCAGGTGAAAAAATAAATATATTTTCAAAGATTTTTGTTTAACATATAATTGTTCCATAAAGAAAGGAAAAACAATGATAATTCCAAGTATCGATATAATGGACGGAAAAGCTGTTCAGCTTAAACAAGGGAAAGAAAAAGTTCTTGAAAAAGAAAATGTGCTTGAACTTGCTAAATATTTTTCACGTTTCGGAGAAATAAGCGTAATAGACCTTGATGCTGCTATGAATAAAGGAAATAATGAAGCTTTAATTAAAGAAATATGCAAAATCGCCCATTGCAGAGTCGGCGGAGGAATTAGAGATATAGATAAAGCAAAAAGAATTCTTGCAAATGGAGCAAAACAAATTATTATAGGCACAGCTGCAAATGAAGAATTTTTATCAAAACTACCAAAAGAAAGAGTTATCGTAGCCATTGATTCAAAACAGGGAAAAATAACAGTTGAAGGATGGACAACTCAAGTCAATGCTTCACCGGAAGAATATGTTAAACGCTTTGACAATTTTTGCAGCGGATATTTATATACTATAGTTGATAAAGAAGGTATGATGCAGGGAACGGATATTGAATCAATCAAAAAAATCCGTACAATGACAAATAAAACGTTAATTGCTGCCGGCGGGATTTCTTCTATTGACGAAATAAAAACACTTATAAAGATGAATGTTTCAACCCAATTAGGAATGTGTATATATACAGGTGTTGTTAAACTTGAAGATGCGTATATTGCAGTAATGGATTTTGAAAAACAAAACGGATTAATTCCGACAATTGTGCAAGATATAGACTCAAAACAAGTTTTAATGCTGGCATATTCAAACAAAGAATCGTTAAGGAAATCATTAACAGATGGTCTTGCAACATATTGGAGCCGTTCAAGAAAAGAACTGTGGACAAAAGGCTTAACCTCAGGCAACACACAAGAATTAATTAGTTCAAAGTTTGACTGTGATCAAGATACATTACTGTTTAAAGTAAAGCAGAAAGGAAATGCCTGTCATACAGGACGTTATTCTTGTTTTGAAGACAAAGATTTTTGTATAAATGAGCTTTACAATCTTTTATTGGACAGAAAAGCTAAGATGCCTGAAAATTCATATACTACAAAATTATTTAAAGATGAATTTAAATTGCAGCGAAAAATAATGGAAGAAGCTTTTGAATCAGTCAATTTTGAAAAAGGAGACGGTCTAGAATGGGAAGCAAGTGACCTTACCTATCATATGCTGACATATATGGCTCTTCACAATGTAACACCTCAAGATATTCTAAACAATTTAGCTTCAAGAACAAAATAGGCAGAAATATGAAAATATATAATTATAATGAAATTCCGGAAGATTTTTTCTCAAAAATTGAATTTGAGAATATAGAAACAGTTGCACAAATAATAAAAGATGTAAGAGAAAATAAAGACAGTGCAGTAAGAAAATACTGTGAGAAATTCGGCGATGGAATAATAAATGATTTTAAACTTACACAAGAAGAAATCAACAATGCAATAAAGGAAACAGACACAAAAACGCTTGAAGCTATAAATTTTGCAATAAAAAATGTTGAAGAATTCGCCAAAGCTCAATTAAACAGCATAAAAGAGCTTGAAATCAATATAAACAGCAATATATTAGGTCACAGAATAATCCCAATTGAATCGGCAGGATGTTATATCCCTGGAGGAAATTATCCGCTTCCGTCAAGTGCAATAATGACAATAGTTCCGGCAAAAGTTGCAGGCGTAAAAAGAATTATAGCCGTATCACCAAAAATAAAACCAGTAACAATTGCGGCTGCAGCACTTGCAGGAGCAGATGAAATATATAAAATAGGCGGAGTTCAGGCAATAGCCGCTATGGCATACGGTACTGAAACAATAAAAAAAGTTAATAAAATAACAGGACCGGGAAATAAATTTGTAACTTCCGCCAAAAAACAGGTTTTTGGAGAATGCGGAATAGACTTTCTGGCAGGGCCATCAGAAGTACTTATAATAGCTGATGACAGTGCAAATCCTGAATATATCGCAGCAGACATGCTTGCACAATGTGAACATGATAAAGATGCAAGAGCTTTTCTTATATGCTTTTCAAAAGAATTTGCACAAAAAGTTAATGAAAAAGCTGTTGAATATTTAAAGACACTGCCAACAAAAGAAATTGCATCTGTATCTTACGGAAAATCTTCGGCTGTAATTGTAAGTTCTATTGAAGAAGCGGTTAACACGGCAAACAATAAAGCACCTGAACACCTTGAACTATGTTTTAAAAACGCAGAAAACGCTGCAAACAGATTTGCCAACTACGGTTCTCTTTTCATAGGCAATTATTCTGCCGAAGTATTCGGAGACTACGTTTCAGGAACTAATCATACACTTCCTACCAATCAGGTTTCTAAATATTCAGGCGGATTAAGTGTTTTTGACTATATCAAAATTCAAACTTATCAAATAATAAAAAAAGAATCAATTAGCCCGATAATTAAAAACGCATCAATTCTGGCAAAAGAAGAAGGGCTTTTTGCACATAAACTTGCAGCTGATATTAGATTAGAAAAAAAAGGCAGGATATAAAAATCCTACCTTCTGAAAATATTTTTATTTATGCATTAATTTTTTCATGTAAAATTTCGTCTATACTTATTTTTGAATCCATTTCTTCCTGAACTTGCAGCAGCTGTTTTTCTATATTAAAAGTAATAGCTTTTTTATTTCTGTTTGCAGCCATACCCTTCATTATCTCATCGTATACAATATAAGAATTTAACTGCATATATGATTTAATATCTTTTACTTTTTTGTTTGTTTTTAATAAATTTTCACTTTTACCCAATGTATATTTCAAGATTGAATCAATAATAAATTTGTTTTTACGAAAAGAATGTTTTTCTTGTTGATTGAGCAAATTGTTTAACAGAACACTAAAATGCGTATGTATTGTATTCATAAGGCTTTTTCTTTGTATCCACGGTATTTTCTTTGAAATATGTTTATTGGTTTTTTCAAGTTTTGATTGTGCGTATTTAACAAGTAAGTAATCTTTAATATTCTCTTTCATATTCTTCATGCTAGTGTCCTTCTTTAACTATTCCTTATTTCTAACATAAATTTTATTTTTATAACTACTCCATTTATATGGGATTTTAGATAAAAAAACAAGAAACTTCATTAAAAAGTTCCTTGTTAACAAATAATATAATTAATCAGACTATTTTAATCTGTCGAAAAATTTTTTTAAATAGTTTTTAGGTTCTGCATTTTCTTTCTTTTCACCTCTCATAATATAAGGGATATCTATATTTGTTTGTTTATTAAGCCCGTTGATTTTTACATGTTGAGAACATCTATATATCAAAACAGAAGAATCTCTTTTACTCGGGGTTAAATCACTGAGTGTTATCTCAATAACATCAGTATCACTACCTATTTTAGAACCGAGTTCTTCAAAATATTTACAATCTTCTTCTTTTAATAAAGACTCAGGAGCATTAATTTTTGTTCTTGCCGCAAATGGTATTTGGTTTAACATTGAAATCTTTGATACGTACATACTTTCTCCCTTTCTTATATAAAACATAAAACTTCTGAATTTTTTTGACAAAATTATTATATAATTTTTTAAAAGGAGAAAAACTCATTGTGAAAACAAATTTTCAATTTCTGCAAAAAATAAATAAAAATTTATATGAAATAATAACTGAAGCTGAAAAATTATATAAAGATGAATATTTTGAACAGTGCATGATTCAAACAAGACGGTTTGGTGAACAAATTTGTAAAAACATTCTTAAACAGAATAATTATACTGCTGACACTTTTGACAATATGATAGAAATACTTAAAAAGAATTCAAATGGAAGCATACAGGAAAAAGAATTTATTAACGATTTGTATTTTCTAAAAAAGCACGGAAATCAATCAGTACATTCAGGACAGATAAAAAAAGACGGGATAACTGCCCTTGAATGTATAAAAAGGGCTTTTGAAGCAGCAATAACATATTCTGTATACAATGAGAATGCACCGGAAAATATATTAAAATTAAATTATGATATAAACATTTTAATGACAGGGAAAGAAGATAAGTCTAAAAATCAACAGTCTTTAACAGCACGATTTGAACAAGAAAAAGAGAAAAATAAAAAATCATCTTTACCGCAAAAAAATGAAACTTATAAAAACGATTTGTCAAAAACAGACATTTCTTCGTTCATTTCTTTATTTTTTAAGAAAATGATTCAAAGAATGTCTGTATTTTGGAAAATCGTTTTTATATTTTCGTGTATCTCTATTTTGTTAATTCTTGTTATTATTATCGGAGTTATTTTTTCTTAATAAACCTTAGTTTTCAGTTTCATCTGAGTCTTCATAATCAGGTGCATCTGTTTTTATAATATCAAAATCATATTTTTTCCAGCACTTAAAACCGCCTCGTAAAATAACAGAAGGATAGTGTTTTTCTATTAAATCAAGAGCTGTTTTATATGCTCTCGGACAAGAATCTGAATATGTATAAACTACCGTTACTTTTTGTTTATCTAACATATCTATATGCTCTTTTGCTTGTTTATACGGAATATGAACTGCAAACGGAATATGTCCTTCAATATAATCATCATATTCTCTTACATCTGCGATATTAATTGAATCTATACGGTGTGCAATTATTTCATCCAATGAAAATGGCCCTACAGTAAACGAAATTATATCTTCAAAAAATTTTTTACTGCGTGATAAATCCTTTGTTATATCAATATGAGAAAACATATAAAATCCTTTCTTTAAGTTAACTGTAAAATACTTTATATGAAACTTTTATATAAAAAATCACCTTACGGTATAAATAAATATGTTTATATTTTCTTTTGTAAATATATTGTTTTTTCAATTGACATTAACTTTGTTTAGTCGGATAATACATAAAAATAAGGTTAATGTCATGAGTGATTATTTAATAGAAAGTAAATATATCTTTTAAGAGAAAAACATCTTTGTTTTTCTCTTTTTTTTTTACAAAAAATTATTTTGAAACGGAAAAGTAATGATTAAAGACCAGATAAAAAAAATATATAAAGCAAAAATTATAAACACAGAAAAAGTATCAACAAATTCATACTATATTGAAATAGATTGTAATAAAGAAATTGAAGCTAAAGCCGGACAATTTGTATCAATATATTGTGAAGGTCTTACTTTCAGACGTCCTTTCAGCATATTTACAAATAATAAAGGGAAAATAGGTATACTTTATAAAGAAAGAGGAAAAGGCACGAAATACATTAAGTCTTTAAAAAAGGGGGAATCAATAGATATATCTGGTCCTTTAGGCAACAGTTTCAGCATAAAAAACTGTAAATCATTATTAATAGGTGCAGGAATAGGAACAGCTCCGATATCTTTTTTAAAATCAAAACTTGAAAATGAAAATATAGAAAATATTTTTATTGCAGGCTTTTTAAATAAAAATGAAATACCGAAGCTCATAAATCCGAATATAATATACACTGATGACGGTTCGTTTGGCAAAAAAGGAAATGTTTTATCCGATACAGAAGAAATAATAAAAAAATATAAACCTGAAATAATCTATGGCTGCGGACCGGAAATTGTTTTGAAAAAAATATCTGAACTCGGCGAAAGATATAATATAGAGACTCAAATATCTTTAGAAAAATTAATGGCATGTTCTATAGGAGTATGCCGGGGATGTGTTATAGACATAAAACACGGAACAAAAACAGTAAATGCCTCAGTATGCAAAGACGGTCCTGTTTTTTGGGGAAATGAGGTTATATGGCAGTAATAAATAATATTTTACAGACGAATCTGAACGGATTAATTCTAAAAAACCCTATAATGACGGCATCAGGCACATACGGATATGCTGATGAGTATGACGATTTTATAAATGTAGAAAATCTTGGTGCAATAGTAACAAAGGCTATATCATTAAAGCCCCGTGAAGGAAACAAACACACCCGTATTGCAGAAACCGAAGCAGGAATGATTAATTCTATAGGGCTTGAAAATGTCGGAATAGAAAAATTTTTAAAAGAAAAACTGCCTGTTTTAAAAGAAAAAAATATAGATTTTATTATGAATATTGCAGGTTCGACGCAGGAAGAATATACAGAACTTGCAAAGATATGCAATGAGAATAAAATTAAAGCAATTGAGCTTAATGTTTCATGCCCGAATGTAAAAACAGGATGCATTGAATTCGGAGTAGATGAAAAAGCCTTATACAATCTTGTTTCCGAGGTAAGAAAGAATTATAAAGGTTATCTAATAGTAAAACTTACACCCAATGTAACATCAATAGAAAATATCGGTATTGCAGCTGAGAAAGCCGGTGCAAATGCAATTAGTGCAATAAATACAATAAAAGGAATGTCAATAAAATTGAATTATATAAATGGCAGGTTCAATAAAGCAGTTGTTCAAGGAGGATATTCCGGTATAGGCATAAAACCGGCAGCTTTAAGTGCGGTATCAAAGCTGTCAAAGGTAGTAAGTATACCGATAATAGGAATCGGCGGTATAGAAAAATTAAATGATATATTAGAATTTTTTGCAGCCGGAGCACAGGCGATTCAAATTGGCACTGCAAATTTTACACATCCTGATATTGCAGAAAAGCTCATATTTGAACTTGAAGAATACATTCTACAAAACGGATTTAAAGATTTAAACGAACTAAAAAGAGAATTGAGGATATAATGACAAACGAAGTATTAAAATTACTGGAACAAGCACAAGGAGTTCTGCACGGGCATTTTTGTCTAACGTCAGGGCTTCACTCTGATATATATTTTCAATGTGCAAAATTATACCAGTATCCTGAAATAACAGAACAACTGGGCAGCAAACTGGCAGAGTTGCTGAAAGATATTGATTTTGACACAATAGTTGCACCTGCAATCGGGGCTGTAATTATAGGATATGAAACCGCAAAAAACGCACATAAAAGAAATCTTTTTGTAGAAAGAAAAGACGGAATTATGCAATTAAGAAGAGGATATTCTCTCAAAAAGGGAGAAAAAGTTGTAATAATAGAAGATGTAATTACAACGGCAAGAACAATCAAAGAAACAATTGATGCCATTAAAGAATTTGAGCCTGAAATAGTGGCAGTAGGCTGTATTGTCGATAGAACAAAGGGTAAAACAGAATACAACATAAAATCATTACTACAGATAGATCCTGTTGTATATGAACCTGACAACTGTCCTTTATGCAAGGAAGGCATACCGGTTGTAAAACCGGGAAGTCGTGAGGAGAAGGCAAAAGCATAATGAAACACTTAATTGATATTGAAAATATTTCAAAAGAAGATATTCTTAATATTATAAATATAGCAAAAGAATTTAAAACCGGTAAAAAATGTTCCGATGTTACAGGAAAAACACTTGCCCTCATGTTTTACGAAAATTCAACAAGGACAAGATGCAGTTTTGAAATAGCTGCAAAAAAACTTTCAATGAATGTAATAAATTTTGATGCCGGACATTCCTCTTTATCAAAAGGTGAAAGTCTTAAAGATACAATTGAAAATCTATATTTTCTTGGAGTAAATGCTGTAATTATAAGACATTCATTATCAGGAATAATAAATAATGTATTACAGCTTGTAAAATATCCTATAAAGTTTGTAAACGGAGGAGATGGAACGCACGCACACCCTTCTCAAGCACTTCTGGATTTTTATACAATGATAGAAAAAATAGGAAATGTAGAAAATAAAAAAATAACGATTGTAGGAGATGTATCACACAGCCGTGTTGCAAAATCTAATATAGCACTTTTATCTAAATTTTCAGCTGACATTCATCTTTGTGCCCCAACATATCTTCAATTTGAGAATATTGAAGCTTTCAAAGTACAATATCATAATGATGTAAAAGAAGCTATCGACGGAGCAAATGTAGTTATGGTATTAAGGGTGCAGAATGAACGCCATGAAAAAGAAGGCTACCCTGATTCCGGAGAATATAAAAGACTTTACGAAATAGATAGTAAACTTCTAAAACAATATGCTGCGGACGATGTAATATTAATGCACCCGGGACCTGCCAACAGAAATATAGAAGTTTCTTCGGAATTATTAGATAATCAAGTCGGAAAAACTATTCTTGAACAGGCTCAAAATGGAGTATTTGTAAGAATGGCAATTTTAAATACACTATTAGGAGATAGAAATGCTTCTTAAAAATGCTGAAATAGTAAATCCAAAAAACAACTTCCGTGCTAAATCCGATCTCAGGATTGAAAACGGAATCATAAAAGATATATCCGAAAATCTTACTCCTTATACTAATGAAGAAGTTATGGATTTAACAGGTAAAATTATAACACCGGGGCTGGTTGATATACACTGTCACCTGAGAGAACCAGGGTATACATCAAAAGAAACGATAAAAACAGGAATTATGTCAGCAATAGCAGGCGGCTACAGTGCAATTTGTCCTATGGCAAATACAAACCCTGTAGTGGATAATGCTGCTACGTTAAACTATATAATAAGTAAAGCAAAAGAAATAAGTGAAATAGGGTTTTACCCAATTTGTGCAGTAACAAAAAATCTTGCGGGAGAAAAAATAGTTAATGTTTCCGAGCTTCTTGATAACGGAGCAATAGCTTTTTCAGATGACGGAAAACCGGTTGAAAATATGCATCTCTTAAGAGAAGCCCTTAAATATATTAACTCGCATAATTCACTAATAATTTCACATTCTGAAGACTCAAGTCTTTCTTCTGGCGGAGTTATAAACGAAGGAAAAAGAAGCACCCGCTCCGGATTAAAAGGAATTCCTGATATAACAGAATCATTAGCAGTAGCAAGAGAACTAGAAGTCATAAGAAGTATAAAAGGAAGGTATCACTTTGCCCATATATCAACAAAACGTTCAATAGAACTGATAAGAGAAGCAAAAAAAGAAGGATTGAATATCACAGCAGAAACAGCTCCGCACTACTTCAGTCTTACAGAAGATGATATTAAAGATTATGATGCAAGATATAAAGTAAATCCGCCATTAAGAACAAAAGAAGACTTAAATGCCGTCATAGAAGGACTTCAAGATGGAACAATAGATATTATAGCAACAGATCATGCACCGCATACAGTGTATGAAAAACAGCTTCCGATACAAAATGCCCCTATGGGGATTGCAGGTTTTGAAACTGCAATGGCTCTTTCTTTGACAAATCTTGTACATACAAAAAAGCTGTCATTAATTGATACAATAAATAAATTTACATACATGCCGGCTTCTGTCTTAAACATTCCTGAACAAGGAATAATAGAAAAAGGTAAAGAAGCAAATTTAGCGATAATAGATTTAAACGAAGAATGGATTGTTGATGCTTCCAGATTCAAATCAAAATGCAGAATTTCTCCTTTTGATAAGCAGAAATTAAAAGGAAGAGTAAAAAAGACAATTATAAAAGGTAAAATATATAATATAGGATAGAAAAATGCAAATAAGACCTGAAATAAAAGAAAAAATAGTACTTGCACTTGATGTAGACACTCTCGAAGAAGCAAAATCGCTTATCACAGAGCTTAAAGACTACACAGGAGTATTCAAAATAGGTTTACAGCTTTATACAGGCTGCGGACTTGAAGTATTTAAATTTATGAAAGAACAAAATATAAAATTCTTTTTTGACGTAAAACTTCACGACATTCCGAATACTGTAGCAAAAGCTTCAGAAAATATAATAAGAAACGGAGCCTCTTTCTTCAATATTCATGCAACAGGCGGAGAAGAAATGATGAGATGTGCTCAACTGGCTGCAAGAAAAACAGCAGAAGAACTGGGTAGAGAAAATCCGACAATATTAGGTGTAACAGTACTTACAAGCATTAATGAAGAATGTTTAAGAAATAATCTTAAAATTCCGTTTAAACCGGAAGATTATGCAATTCAGCTGGCAATAAATGCAAAACGTGCAGGATTAGACGGAGTAGTAGCAAGCGTTTGGGAAGCAAAGAAAATCAAACAGGCTTGCGGTAAAGATTTTAAAGTATTATGTCCGGGTATTCGTCCTGACTGGTCAGAAAAAAATGACCAAAAACGTCTGGCAACTCCAAGTATTGCAATTAACGAAGGAGCAGATTACCTTGTAATAGGAAGAGCAGTAACAAAAGCAGAAGATAAAATTAAAGCAATCCGAATGATATATGAAGAAATTGAAAATGCGATTCTGACACAAAATAAATCATACGCTAAATCAAAAGGTAAACTTATTCTTGAAAACGGCATGATTTTTGAAGGTGAATCAATCGGAATAGAAGGAACATCATACGGAGAAATTGTATTTAACACTTCAATGGTAGGATATCAGGAAATATTAACTGACCCTTCATATGCAGGACAAACAATTGTTATGACATACCCTGAAATAGGAAATTACGGAATTAATAAAGATGATTTTGAAAGCGGAAAGATACACGCAAAAGGCTTCATAGTAAAAAACATGTGTGAACACGAATCCCACTATAAAAGTTATATCTCACTTCCAGATTACCTCAAACAAAATAATATAATCGGTTTAAAGGGTATTGATACCAGATATCTTACACAAATAATAAGAAACTATGGTGCAATGAACTGTGCAATTACAACAGGCGATATTACCCCTGAAATCAAATCAAAAGTAAAAGAATACAGAATAAGCAAAAATATCACACTTGATGTTACAACCTACAGAGTTGAAAAATATTCAGGAAGCGGAATAAAACTTGCAATCATTGATATGGGTATAAAAAAGAGTATTCTTGAAAACTTTAAATCATTAAACTGTGATATAACAGTTTATCCTGCGGATGTAAAAGCAGATGAAATATTAAATAATAATTTTGACGCAGTATTAATATCAAACGGCCCCGGCAACCCGGAAGATGCAGTACAAACAATAGAAACAGCCAAAGAATTGCTTGGTAAAATAAGAATGTTCGGTATATGTCTGGGACATCAAATATTGTCACTTGCACTCGGAGGAAAAACATATAAACTCAAATACGGGCACAGAGGTGGAAATCATCCTGTTATAAATTTAAAAACAAATGAAATATTTATAACATCGCAAAACCATAGTTATGCGGTTGAATCAGATTCTCTTCCTGATGAAGTTGAAAAAACCTTTATAAACCTTAACGATAACACAATAGAGGGAATATGCTGTGATAAATATAATATAAAAACGGTTCAATTCCATCCGGAATTAACAGCAGGTCCTTATGATTCAAATAAAGTTATTATAAATTGGATAGAAGAAGTACAAAAAGAAAAAGTAATAACCGTATAGAAAGAGATATAATTATGCCGATAAATAAAGATATTAAAAAAGTTTTAGTAATTGGTTCAGGTCCAATCGTAATAGGGCAGGCAGCAGAATTTGATTATGCAGGAGTTCAAGCATGCAGGGCATTAAAAGAAGAAGGAATTGAAGTAATACTTGTCAATTCAAATCCTGCAACAATAATGACGGATGAAAATATTGCAGATAAAGTTTATATTGAGCCGTTAACAATAGATTCTCTCTCTTATATTATAGATAAAGAAAGACCAAACGGAGTTATAGCAACACTTGGAGGACAAACAGGACTTAATCTTGCAGTTCAGCTTTATGAAAAAGAGATACTAAAAAAATACGGAGTTGAACTTTTAGGCACAAAAATTGAATCCATAAAAAAAGCTGAAGACAGAGAATTATTCAAAAATCTAATGCTTGAAATAAATGAACCAATACCGGAAAGTGATATTGTTTCAAGTTTTGAGGATGCTAAAAAATTTGCACAGAAAATTGGCTTTCCTATTATAGTAAGACCGGCATACACTCTAGGCGGAACAGGAGGCGGCATTGCCAATAATTACAGTGAATATGAAGAAATAGTATATACAGGTTTATCTTTAAGCCCTATATCTCAAGTCCTTGTTGAAAAAAGTATAGCAGGTTACAAAGAAATAGAATATGAAGTAATACGAGATGCAAATAATACTGCCATAGCAATTTGCAATATGGAAAATATCGATCCAATAGGAATTCATACGGGAGACAGTTTTGTTGTAGCACCAACTCAAACACTGACAAATAAAGAATGCCAAATGCTAAGAAGTGCTGCACTAAAAATAATAAGAGCTCTAAAAATAGAAGGCGGTTGTAATGTCCAGTTTGCACTTGATACTGTAAGCAATCAATATTATGTAATTGAAGTTAATCCCCGTGTAAGCCGCTCATCTGCACTGGCTTCAAAGGCAACAGGTTACCCTATAGCAAAAATTACAACAAAAATAGCTATAGGATACAATTTACACGAAATTCCAAATTCAATAACAAAGAAAACCGTTGCAGCCTTTGAACCGGCAATAGATTATGTAGTTACCAAAATACCGAAATGGCCGTTTGATAAATTTAAACATGGTGACAGAATCTTAGGCACTAAAATGAAAGCAACCGGTGAAGTTATGGCCATCGGAAGAACTTTTGAAAGTTCTTTTAAGAAAGCTATTACATCAATTGAATCAAAATATACCGGTCTTTTAAGAGGCCGACATATTGAATGCAGTGAAGATGAATTAAAAGCTCTTCTTCATGTTCAGGATGATAGAAGAATCTTTAGGGTTGCAGAAGCTATAAACAGGGGTATTAGTATTGACGAAATAAATAAAATAACCAGAATAGATAAATGGTTTATTTATAAAATAAAAAGTTTAGTAGATTTTGAAAACAGACTAAAAAGTGAACAACTCACTCCCGGATTGTACCTTGAAGCAAAAGAAAAAGGATTTTTGGATGAAGAAATAGCAAAATATACACAAATGCCAATAGAAGAAATAGAAAAACTACGTAATGAAAATTCCGTATGTGCTTCATTTAAAATAGTTGACACCTGTGCGGCAGAATTTAAAGCTTATACGCCGTATTATTATTCAACATATAATGAAGTTGATGAAAGTGATACAAACAGCAATGATAAAAAAATTCTTATATTAGGCTCAGGACCAATAAGAATAGGGCAGGGCATTGAATTTGACTATTGTTCGGTACACGCAGCCTGGGAAGTAAGGAATAATAATTACAAATCTTTAATTGTAAATTCAAATCCGGAAACACTTTCAACAGATTTTGACGTGGCTGATAAACTATTTTTTGAACCTATGCATATTGAAAATATTATGAATATAATTGAAAAAGAAAAACCGGAAGGAGTTCTTGTTCAATTCGGAGGTCAAACCGCAATAAATCTTGCACCAAAGCTTCATAAACGAGGAGTTAAAATACTTGGAACCTCGCTTGAATCAATCAATATAGCAGAAGACAGAAAACTGTTTGAACAATTATTGAGAGAATTAAATATACCACAGCCAAAAGGTTTTGCTGTAAGAAAACAATCGGAAGCTCTTGAAGTAGCAAAAACACTTGGCTATCCGCTATTAGTAAGACCATCTTACGTTATAGGCGGAAGAGGAATGCAGGTTGTTTACAATAAAGATGAACTAATTTCATACATCGAAGGAGCCTTAAAGTTCTCAGATGAACATCCAATCTTAATTGACCAATACATAGAAGGAACAGAACTTGAACTTGATGCAATTTCGGACGGAGAAAATGTATTAATCCCGGCTATTACTGAACATATTGAAAGAGCAGGAGTACACTCCGGTGATTCCATTGCTCTATACCCGACAAGAACAATTCCTGACCACATTATAGATAATCTCGTATCTTATACTGAAAAAATTGCAAGAGCTCTGAAAATAAAAGGATTGATGAATATTCAGTTTATATTAAAAGATGATATTGCATATATTATAGAAGTTAATCCAAGAGCATCAAGAACTGTTCCCATTTTAAGTAAAGTTACGGCTACTCCGATGGTTAAAATAGCAATTGATGCAATTCTGGGCAAATCAATAATTGAGCAGGGTTATAAACCTGGTCTTGTTGAAAAAACAGGGCTTGTATGTGCAAAAATACCTATATTCTCTTTCCAAAAGTTAAACAGAATAGATCCTGCTTTAGCTCCGGAAATGAAATCAACAGGAGAAGTTCTCGGCATTGACACTTCTTATGACAGAGCACTTGTTAAAGGGTTTTTAGCCGCAGGATATAAACTTTCCAAAGAAAGAGGAAATGTATTAATTTCTATTAACGATCACTATAAAAAAGATTCTGTTGAAGTAGCAAAAACCCTTGTAGAATTAGGTTATAAACTTGTAGCAACAACAGGAACACACAATTTTCTAAAACTGCACAATATAGAATCAAAAGAAATTGAAAAGTTCGATATAAAGAAAATGCAGAGAAATATGAAAAATAAAGAGCTGTGTTTTATTATAAATACACCGACAACTAACAATAATTCCGTAAGATACGGAAGTGAAGACAGAGGATTTCTAATAAGAACAATTGCAGAAATGTATTCAACTCCCTGCTTCACAGTTTTAGATACAGCTAAAGCATATCTGGAAGCACTAAAATCATATATGCAAAATGATAAACTTTCTTATGATAGCATTGATAAATATCGCAAAGAAAAACAGATGTGCAATTAAAAAGGATTTTGTGTCTATGGAAAAAAAGAAACCTAAAAAGAAAAAATTTAAAATCAATATAAAAAATATGGGTGTTGATATAGATAAAAATGAATACCGGGAAATAGTTTTATCAAATTCAAACCATCCTGAAAATTTGCAAATAAAATAAATTTATTGTCTAATAATATTATGGATATTACTATAGAAAAATCAAAACCGCTTAAAGGCAGTATAATAATTCCGGCAGATAAATCAATTACCCATCGTGCATTTATGTTTTCGGCTCTAACAAAAGGAAAAGCAAAGATATCAGACTTTTCAAAAGGTGCTGATTGCATGTCTACCCTGAACATTATAAAACAGCTGGGTGTAAATGTTGAATTTTTGAATGAAAAGGAATTAATTATTGATGCTTGTAATGCATTAAGAAGTCCGAAAGAAGCTCTTGATTGCGGAAATTCAGGCACAACAACAAGACTTATGGCAGGAATACTTGCGGGTCAACATTTCAACAGCAAACTAACAGGAGATATAAGTCTTTCAAAAAGACCAATGAAAAGAGTTATTGCTCCACTTGAAATGATGGGAGCAAAAATTAAACATAATGACTATAAATTACCTATAGAAATTTTCGGTTCAAATCTTAACGGAATAAAATACATTTCACCTCTTGCTTCGGCACAGGTTAAATCTTGTATTTTGCTTGCAGGACTGAATGCAGACGGACAAACAATCTTTTCTGAACCGTATAAGTCCAGAAACCATACAGAATTAATGTTTGAATATATGGGTGCAGATATAACAATTAACAATAATACAATTACCCTTAAAAAATCACAATTAAATCCAGTTGAAATAACTGTTTGTGGTGATATTTCTTCAGCTGCATTTTTTATTATTGCAGCTCTTATAGTTCCAGGGTCAGATATAATACTGAGAAATGTAGGAATTAATGAAACACGCTCAGGTATTATAGACATTTTAAAAGCAATGAACGGCTCTATTGAAATACAGAATGAAAGAGTCATTTCAAATGAAAAAGTCGCAGACTTAAGAGTAAAATACTCAGATTTAAAAGCAGTCACAATAGAAGGAAGTATCATTCCAAGATTAATAGATGAAATTCCTGTTATAGCAGTGGCAGCAACACAAGCCGAAGGAACGACAATAATAAAAGATGCACAAGATTTAAGAAATAAAGAAGCAGACAGAATATCTGCCGTCAAAACAGAACTTTTTAAACTTGGAGCAGATATTGAAGAAACACAAGACGGTTTTATTATCAACGGAAAAAAACAGCTAAAAGGTGATTGTGAAATTGAATGCTATAATGACCACCGTATAGCAATGAGCTGCTATGTGGCAGGTTTAGTCTGCAAAAAACCCATTAAAATTAATGAATTTCAATGGGTTAATATTTCTTTTCCTGAGTTTTTAAATCTTTTTTCTTTAATTAATTCATAGGATAATAAACTTTACTTGTTTTATTTGCATCAACTTTAAAAGCAAGTATAATTCTTTCACCCTTATAATCATCCGGCGGAATATCAAAACTTTTTATTTTTGAAAGCAGAAGAAGAACAGAATCATCTAAAGATTCATTATAAGATCTTACAGCAATTTTCTTAGTATTTAGTCCGCCTTCTTTATTGATTGTAAACTCTACTTTACATTCACCTTTACCGTCAACTAGTCCCGGATTCCATAATCTGTTAAATTCAGACCCGATTGTAACCAAATACTCTCTCAATACCGGAGAAATTTTCCCGAGACGCTTGTTTAAAATAGGTAAATTCCAATTTGGATCTTTTTGTCTGAAAGGCGAAGCTACAGTATCATCCCAATATGTATTAACAGCCGGAAGTTTAACATTTGCAATTTCTGCTTGTTTTTTAACAGCATCCATTTTTTTTGCCATATGTGGTGGAGAAAATATTATTATTACAGTTACTAAAACAGAAATACAAATAGCAATTATAGATTTTTTCTTTTCACGTTCGTGTTCCTTCATCTCTTCTATTTCTGCACGTGAAAGTTTTCTTTTTTCAGGAACATACTCCTCTTCTTCCTCATATGTATCTAGAGCATCATCTTCATAATATTCTTCTTCAATGACTTCTTCAAAAGTATCGTTACCACATTCACAATAATCGGGGCATTCAATATATTCTGTATGACATTCGGTGCATCTATACATTTATCTTTCCTTTATTAATAATCTTTATCAACTTTTTGTAACAGTTCTTCTTTAATAATAATATCGAATTTTGTATTACCTAACATATTAGTTTCCATAATAAGTATGGCAGTAGGAACAAGAGCCGCAACGCAGCTTATTACCATACCCATAACATCACTTCCCATTACACCGATGAAGTATGAAATGTTCATTGTTAACTCAATCACAACAACAGCTATAGCTATAAGGAAGAATTTTTTAGCTTCTTTTCTCAGGTTTCTGCTGCTTTCTACACCGTGAATATTTACACCGTGGACATTATAATCACTAAACCCGTCTTGTTTTATAACATTTGAAGCAAGTACTCTTTTTGTTGTTGCAAAAGAAGTAGCAAAACAATGGAATGCAAATATAATCATTAATGTTGCAAGAGTTAAGAATATCGGTGAAAATTTAAATCCTGCAGAAAATCTTATCCAAGCTGCAGCTTCGGGGAAACATTCAGCCAGAGTTTGAGATACACCATAAGCCAAGAACGGTGCAGTACCTATACCTAACAAATACTCCCACGCTGATTTTAATTGTAAATCAAAGATTGAATTACTTATATTTTTCAATTTCTTTCTGGATATATTATTAACAAAAAGTGTAATCCATTGCTGATAATCTTTAACAACAGCCTGAAAATCTTCTCTGCTTTCATAACTGTCAAGTTCTTCACCAGTTTCAGTATTAATATTTTTTGTAAACCCAGCAAATATACCGAGGAATATACATATTAACGAACAAAGTATAAGCATTTGAGGTATTAAAAGATGTAAATTATAATAATGAACAATTAATTCCGCAATTGCTGAGACTATAATCAAAGAAAATAAACCAACAGAAACAAACATACACATTCTTTGAATTAATACAGAAGATGCAGAAACTCTTGATTTGCCTTTATTCTGTAATATTAAAAACTGACCTTGTTTTAATAACAAAGTTATAATTATAAATGTAACAGAAACAAGGAATAATACCTTAGTTTGTAACTGTCCATTCATTGAATCTAATCTTATAATATCTTTAAGAATAAAAGCCATTAATAACGGAATAATAACGATAAACGCATTTAGAAAACCTAAAATCACTTCATTTTGAATTAATTTATTTCTTAAATAATTAGATTTATATGAAATTTCTTTCGTTATTAAAGCTCTTCTTCTTTCTATATCAGCTTTTTTTCTGTCAATTTTAATTTTAGTTTGAGCACCGATACCCTTACCATAAAGAGTTTCAATATCTTGTTCATTAAGTTCTTCGTCTTCTATCATGGTAATAGTTTTTTTATGCTCGGCTCGTTTCATTCTTTCCGCACTTTTCTTATTAGCAAGTTCAAGAGAGCCCGGAACAACTTTAGGATTAGCACCTGCTTCCGTAATTTTAATACTGATAAATTCATCAGAATCAGCAATCATTAATTTACATAAGGAACCAATTTCTATAACAGAACCAATCGGCTGACCTCTAAACAATACCTTGTCACTTTTAAAATTATTAACGACCTGCCATTTTCCGTTTTCCTGTTTTTGAACAGACAGAATCAAATCAAAATCAAGATCCAATTTAAAATTACAATTCGGAGCCGTACCGATATTAATAACACTTGAATCATTAAAAATCTTTTCATTATTTTTTGATGCAATAACTACTTTCATCCGTATCCTCTATCTTCCTACTGCTTTTGCGAATTTTCTCATTGCCTGATCAACATTTTCTTCAGATGCAATTATCAAATTTTGGTCACTCATAACAGGAAGTAACGTCTGTCTTACTTCATCCAATTTTTGAGGGTGTGCATATAAAAATGTTAAAGATAAATCAGGAACATATTTCAAAGTATTTTGAATATTTTTGGGAAGCGTATTCCAGTTTATTTGTTTATTGACAACGCCTTCATTTTCAAGATCGCCCAGAATAACAATAGCCGGAATATATCCTCTTGATTTATATCTTAAAGCATCACCTACTGCTTTTTTCAATGCGATACCGTATGCCGTACCATAAGCACTACTGTCAAATTCAGAACGTTTATTCATAGCTTCTCTCATTGCCATTGTTTTATGAGGTCCGCCATCATATATTTCATAAGCATCATCAGTAACAACATATATTCTTGCGTGGTCTTCAGAATCTAATCTTTTTGTCATTTTTAAAATACACTGTTGTTCCTGAAACAATAAACTTCTGCTCGAAGCTGATATATCAAGCAAAAAGATTGCCACTACCGGTTTAAATTCACCGGGTTTTATTTTGCTTATTCCAACGCAGGCTAATTTAATCAAAAATACCGAAAGCGGCAACAATAGTCCTAATATTAAAACTCTTCTAAACATACTACTCTCAAACTACTAACTACCAATTGAATTGTAACATATTTATTTAGGATTGTGCAAGTTTTTTATTTTTCTGAAGCTCCAAAAATCAGGATGGAGCAATGCTAAAAATGGAATCAATTCAAGTCTTCCTATAAACATATTAAAAATGCAGATAATCTTAGAAGCATCACTAAGCAGACTATAATTTCCCATAGGTCCTATAATATCTCCGAATCCCGGACCAATATTACCCAGTGTGGCAATTGCAGCAGTTACACCGCAGACAACATCCTGTTCTATAAAAACTAGAATTACAGCAGTAAGTACAAAAATTCCATAATAAAAGAATACAAAAGAAATCATCTGTCTCACAATATTTTCATTTATTATTACCTTATTTATTTTTATAGGATATACGCCGTTGGGATGGTGTATTTTTGCTATTTGTCTTTTCATATATTTGAAAATCAATATGAGCCTTAACAGCTTAACCCCGCCTGTTGCAGAACTTATTGAAGCCCCTGTAAACATCAAAATGAATAAAAACAATTTAGCTCTTAAATTCCATTGTGAGTAATCAACAGAAGCAAACCCTGACGTTGTCATTATTGATAATACATGAAACAATGCCTCTTTTATCGATTTTGAAAACCCGTATATATTGTGAGTTGTAAGTGTTATTGCAATAATTAAAGTAAATATAATTATAATAAACAAATAAACTCTAAACTCTTCATCTTTAAATAAAGAAAGAAATTTTCTTTTTATAAAAACTTTATATTGTAAAGTAAAATTAAACCCGGCAAAAAACATAAAAATTGCAACAGTCCACACATATTTAGCCTGACCGTATGCCATAATACTACCTGCTTCAGGAGAGAAACCACCGCCTGACAGGGTAGACATAGAAGTACATATTGCATCAAAAATCGGCATTTTCATTAAAGCCAAAATTATTATTTCCATTATTGTTAATATACAATAAATACTCCACAAAGATGCTGCTGTTTGCCTTATTCTCGGTGTTAATCTGCTGTCTTTTGAGCCCGGAAGTTCAGCATAAAACATTTGTCTTCCTGCTACTGAAAACTGAGGAAGTACAACTGTAAACAAGACCAATATTCCTAAACCGCCGAGCCACTGGCTGAAAGAGCGCCAGAAAAACATTGTCTTAGGATAAAGTGAAAAATCAGACAAAATAGTAGCCCCAGTTGCTGTTATTCCGGATACACTTTCGAACAGTGCATTTAAGGGGGTCAACCCGAAATATATAAAAGGAATTGTACCCATCAGACAAGTTAAAAACCAGGCAAACAGAACAATACAAAAAGCTTCTGTTTTATTAATATTATTTATTTCTTCAACATTTTTCTTTTTATTTCTTATAAAATATCCTGCCCCGAATGAAATAGCAGATGCAGCAATAAAAGGCAGCATTGCATTGTATTCTTTAAAAAACAGTGCACACAAACAGGGAATTAATATAATTAAAGAGATATATCTTAATATGATACTTATTGCACCTAATACATAAGCTAAATTCATTTTCAGCACCTTTTAAAATATTCTTTTATCACTTCAGAATTTTCCTGTGTCGTAAATATTATTAAATTATCAAAAGGCATAATTTGTGTTGTACCTCTGGGGATTATGACACGATTTCTTCTTTGTATTATTGCTATTATTGCTTTACAAGGAAGTTTTAAATTCATAATCATATCCGTACGGAAATTAAACGGAACACAAATTTCAAGAACCTCACCCTGACCTCTTTCGACCGTTGCAAGTATCTCGATATCTGTTTTTATTAAGTGATTATCAATATCATCAATTGCTGCACGATTTTGCGAAATCGCAACATCAATACCGACTTTTTCAAATAAATTTGCATTTGCATTTTTTGATACTCTTGTTATAACCTTCGGAACACCCAGCTGTTTTGCAAGAAGAGAACATAATAAATTTTTTTCATCACTGTCGGTAACGCTTATAACAACATCGGATTCACCCACTCTTTCAGATTCAAGAAGTTCATAATTGGCTCCGTCTCCGTTTATTACAAGTGTGCTTTTTAAATTTTCTGTTAATTCTTCACATCTTTCATAATTATGTTCAATTACTTTTATTTTAATATTTGCTTTTTCTAAATTCTGTGCAAGCATCATTCCGACGCTTCCGCCGCCTATAATAGTAACCTGTTTTACATCATTTTTATCCTGGAAAAATTTATTTGCTAAAATGTCTAAAGAATATGACGAACCCATAAAAATAACTTTATCATTTAACAATAATTCCGTATCGCCATCAGGAATAAATAATTCATTATTTCTTGTAATACCGACAATTAAGGTTTCTTCTGGAAAACTACAATCTTTTATCTTTTTATTTATAAACTTTGTTTCATCAAGAACTCTATATTCCAGAAGTCTTGCCTTTCCGTTTGCAAAATTTTCAACATCAATTGCGTTTGGAACAGTAATAATTCTGAATATTTCTTGGGTCATAAGTTCTTCAGGCCATAAAACATAATCAATCATTAATTCTTTTTGATATTTTGAGCCTCTTACAACTGATAAAGAATCAACATTTTCCTGTTTACTAACGAAACAAGCCGTTTTTAGTTTTGTCATATTTGTAACTGTTAAACAAGCAACTATGTTAGCTTCGTCATTATCAGTACAAGCAATAAAAATATCAGCATCTTTAATACCGATAGACTCAAGAACGCTTATATTAGAACCCGACCCCTGTACATATTCAATGTCAAGTTTTTCAAAATTTTCGCTGTTTGATGCATCATTATCAATTATTATAATATCATGATCTTCAAATAATTCTGCAGCAATTAAACTGCCAAGCTCATTTGCACCGTATATAACTATTTTCATATTAATACCTTTTACATTTAAATTGCACTGCAATGCCGTTTAAATGTCTTGATTTTCTATCAGAAGAAATTTTTCTGAACATTCTTTACTTATAAACCAAAAAGCACATTTTGTCCATTATTAAACAAATTTTAACCTGATTTATAATGCCGAAATACAATTAATAATTTGCTCTTTTAATTCAGCATCATCCGTTTTTTGTGCAGCTGAATATGCTTTAGAGAGAAGTTTCCTTGCTTTAGCAGAATTACCGTATTCGGTCATTATTTGTGCAGCACTCATATAATTTTTTGCCAGATGAGCATTATCATTCAAAGAGCTGTATGCTTTTGAAGCCTGACCGTATAACTTCAATGCACGTGGTTTTTCATTCAATTTTTCACAATTTTTTGCATTTTTATAATATGTCATTCCCATTAGTTTATCATTTTTTGTTGATTCTGCTGTACTGCAAGATAAATCCATAAACATAAACGAATTATCTTTATCGTATCTTTGTGCATGTATTTGAGCCAAATCAGAAAGAGCTGCCGTTTGAAGTTTCAGATTATCCGCTTCACCTGAGAAAGCCACAGCAGCACAATAATGATTAACAGCCGGCTCAAACTTAACATAGTCATCATAAATTTTCCCCATAGAAAAGTGTGCCCTTGCTTTTACATTATTATCAGTTGTTTGCTGGGCCGCAAGATTGTAATTATACAGAGCATCTTCAATCCTGTTGAATTCATCATATATCCTGCCCTGTTCATAATGAGCCATAGCACCTGTTTGTACATCACCTATTTCTTCAGCATATTCAAGTACGTTTTGAAAAGAATACAGTGCTTTTTCTTTTTCTTCTATAGCAGAATATTTTTTTGCCTGTATAAACATACTTTTTAAACGTGAATCTTCAGGAATGTATATTTCAGACGGAAATATTTTTTCAGCCTGTTTATCTTCGACACCTACTGTATTTTCTTGAGGGGTTAATTCTTCCTGAATATTTTGAAGTTGTTCAGAAGTATTTGTTTGCACAGAAGAAGTACTTACGGGTGCTTTATAGTCGATTTGCTGCAAGAAAAGAGCATCAACCCAATTTTCAACTACTTTTGAAGGCTTTTTAAGAGTTTTTGTTATATATTCATCTAATATTTGTGAAGCATTTTTTAAATTTGACTGGATTATTTGTGCATTCGGTCTTTCTTTTCTAGACTGGCTTTCTATCAGACCAAGATAAGAATTAACCTCAGCCTTTATATCATCAGGAGCACCTATTGCATTAGTTGTATTTTTAAAATCTGAAAGAACTTGACTAATGTTTATCTGACGTTTTGTATAATCAATTGCAACTCTTTCGCCATTCGGGAAAAAAGCACCGCCGGGTTGAGAGGAAAGTGTTCTTGTTTCATTACTGTTTGAATTTTCAGCATTTTCAGATGAGCCTGAATTTTTCTCATCATCATGTTTTTTTGCTATTTGCCTGTTATTTACACCCAGATAAGATTTTACGTAAGCCGGGTATATAGAATTATACAATTTTACCGCCTCACAAATTACCCTTTTTTCTGCCTTTTAATTTTTATTAATTTAGTTTTAGTATTTAAATAAAAATTTTTCAGACAGTTTTATCCACATCTAATTCTACATATTAAGTATGTACTTTTTCAGTTATATTTAAAATACACCATTTAATGTATTAATATTTTTTTATTAAAAATCAATATTGTAATGTATTTTTTTTAATTTCTTGCTATTATATAAGAGGAGGTGCTTATGAAAATAGCAGTAGCATATAAGGATGGCAGTGTTTTTCAACATTTTGGACATACTGAAGAATTTAAAGTTTATGACATAGAAGATAACAAAATTACAAATACATATTTTGTTTCATCAAAAGATTCAGGACATAGTGCTCTTGCTCTTTTATTAGAACAAAACAAAATAAATGTATTGATATGCGGCGGTATCGGTGGTTGTGCAATAGGTGCATTAAATGATTTCGGAATTGAATTATTCGCAGGAATAAGTGGAAGTGCAGATAAAGCAGTTAATGATTATCTGACAGGAAACCTTATTCAAATGAGTGAAGCAAACTGCACCCATCACGAACACCATCATGAACACGACGGAGAACATTCTTGCGGTCACTGTCATTAAAAAACATATAAACAAAAAATAAGCTGATAATGAATATTATCAGCTTATTTTTTGTTCCAAATTCTTTTCTTTATCTTGTTTTTTCTTATAAAACTTACGTCTTCTTATTAAATCAACAAAAGCTTCAAGTCTTGTAATATAACCAGCCTTACCGGTTTGCTCATCCATAATTAAAGTTAAAATAGGAATTTCGCAATCCTCTCTCATAGTTGGGAAAATATTCTGAGACATTATCTCGGGCATACAAGTAAACGGACTTACGTGTATAATACCATCAACGCCCTTTTCATTTGCATAAGCAACATCACTAACAGATTCAAGAGCATCACCTCCTATATCTCGCATAAGATATGGTTTTGCCATTCTAAATGCTCTTTCTAAGTGTGTTTCTCCTTTTTTAAACCATCTTGGAATAATAGCATCTTTTAAAAAGCTTGAAACGGTTAAGCTTCTTCTGGTCTGCACACCCATTTTGCCTAGTTCTTTTTCTATATTCTGATTGGAAAAAGGATCTTGAACAAGAAATATTTCTCCTGTTATATCAACATTTACGACATCTCTGTTTGCATCTATTTCCGTTTTTTTTATTTCTTCAACAGCTTCTTTTTCAGCTTGTTTTAATTCTTTTGTTGTATACGCATCCAAAATCAAAGACAAAGCTCTGTTATAATGTTTTTCTGCCGTACCTATTTTTATTTCTCTTGCTCTGTAGTATGAGAACAAATTTTCAATTCGATCCAATACAAACATTTTTCTTACTGCAATATTTATTGATTTAATTATAATTATAGGATTTTTAACGCCGGTAAGTTCCGTTAAAAATTTATACATTCCTTTAAATCCGTCATAAAGCTGCAGTTCAATGTATTTAGAGTCATAACCGAGATCTTTCAATATATTTTTTATACTTTGACCATATTCTCCCAAACGGCATATTCCGGGCGATGATATCATAGCTACATAATCAACATCTTTTTCAAGTGCCTGCATAAAATTTCCCAGAATTAATTTATAGGGGAGACAAATTGAATCAGGGCTATACTTTGTAGCAAGTTCTAATGTCCTCTTATTTGTGTGTGGAGGAATAAAAGGTTCAACTCCCAATTTTTTTAATGCCGAAGCCCACGCAATATAAACATTTCCCATATGAGGAAAAGCTACTTTTATCGTTTTTTTTTCTTCTGACATTTTTATACCTTCAATAAATAACCGCCGTTATCGGCATTCTGGAGTATATCCTCATTAAGTTTACTTCTTAGATTTTTTATATATTTATATACATAATCTCTGGGCAGTTCAAGAATTTTAGCCAAATCTTTTGCATAAACTATTGTATTTTTATTTGATAGAAAATGGTCAAATACTAATTGTTCTCTTGCAGTAAGAGCCTTTTTAAAAGAATAATTTACATTTATTTCTTCTGTTTTTTCCTGTTTTACTGATTTTGCCGGAGTTTTCTTTTTTAAAGACTCAGATGGAACTTGTTTCTTTATCAAATCCTTTTTTTGTTCCGGTTTCATTTCTTTTTTATTTCCGAGTTCTTTTTCTTTTTGAAAAGACTTTAATGCCAGTGTTTGTATTTTTTCTGTTCTTGGCATATAACTTTCTGATGACATTGAATTTAATGATCTGAACATAACAGTATCAACCAAACTATCATCATGTTTTTCTTCCTGAATAACTTTACCTAATCTTGCCGCATATTCTTCAAGCGTAATGCGTTCTAATGAGCTTCTCCACTTACGAATTTCTTCTTTGCTCAAGTATTCGCTCATACCTAAATCTCCTTGACTCTGTACCGTATACTGTTTCAGGGATTAACGCAACTCGGGAATTTTATATAATCTAACCGCCTAAGTTTTTTGTGTAATCTCTTCTCTCTTTACAAATTTATCATAAATTACGCTTAAAATCTTAAAAAAGTTCATAATATAAATAAAGTTTTACAAATTCAAAATGTACACTCATTTTATTTTTTTGTTAGTTAAAACCCAACATACTATATTTGATTTAAAGAAAGCAGTGATGTAAGAGCAACTGTATATGGAGTTTTGTTATTTTGTTTATTGAAATCTGTTTGAGGCATCAGCCAGGCTGCAAAGCTTCCGGTTGAAATTAACAAAATAGAAACGTAATATCCAAGCTGCAATTATATCACTGCTTCTTTAATTTATTTATAAATTTTGTTATTAAAATTTTACTTTTCAATTAAACTAAATTCTTTACAAATATCACCTATCATATAAAGGCTCCCCGTTATTATTTTTAAATCCGGGCAATTTATTAATTTTGCAATGTCTTCCCTTCTGCAATTTTTTATATTTTTCCCTCGATTCGTTTTAACAAAATCATTATATGAAAGAGCATTTTTATGATTAAATTCATAAAAGTAAATAATATCCTCATTAGTAAATAAAATATCTGAAATTTTATTAAAATCTTTTGTAGTTAATGAAGAATATATAAAAATCCTTTTTTTATCTTTAAAATAATAATCAAGACTATTTTTTAGCTCCATTGCAGCATCAGGATTATGAGCACCATCTATCAATATATTTTTATCTCTGATATATTCAAGCCTTGCATGCCAGATAACTGTTTTAAATCCTTCCTGTATTGCTTTTTCCCCGATAAAAAAACCGTTATCTTTTAAAAATTCAACAGCATTTAAAACAAGAGGAATATTCTTTTTTTGATAAAGCCCCAACAGCGGAAATTCATATTTTTTATCATTAAACAGAATATAATTTATTCCTTTTTCATATATGATATCAGACTTTATTTCCTTTTTATATATAACTGATTTTTGTTTTTCAGCATACTTTTTTATAGTTTCGTATCCCGAATTATCTTCACTAACAATCACATTAGAATTTTCTGTTATTATTCCTGCCTTTTCAGAAGCAATTTTATCAATAGTATTTCCAAGTCTTTCAGTATGGTCTAGAGAAACAGATGTAATTATTGAAAGCAATTTTTCACTTACGGTATTTGTTGCATCAAGCCTTCCTCCAAGCCCTGTTTCCATTACCGCAAAATCAACATTATTATCACAAAAATATTTATAAGCACAAACGGTTAAAATTTCAAATTCAGTAAGAGATATTCCCTCTTTATCCGCAACACCACACACCCGGGACATATAATAACAAAATGCTTCATAAGGTATTTTAACATTATTTATTCTTATTCTTTCAGTATAATCAATCAAATGCGGACTTGTATATAAACCGGTCTTATAACCTGCACATTTTAATATATTTGAAAGCACAGCACATACAGAACCTTTCCCGTTAGTACCGGCTATATGAATAACTTTTATTTTGTTTTGTGGATTACCAAATACGGATAATATTTTTTTAACCCTCTCAAGACCAAGAGATATATAAAATTTATCCTGTGATTTTAATATATTTTCAGCTTCTTTATAAACTAATGTCATTTTATTATACTTTTCAATTGATTAACTATTTTTTCAGAAGAATTATCTTTCGAAATATTAATTGCTTTTTCAGTCATATCTCTAAGTACAGATTCATTATGAATAATATTATTTATGTTATTCAATAAATTTGCACCCGTACAATCTTTATCCTCCATACAAATACTGCAACCTTTTTCACACAGTTCCTGTGCATTTTTCTTTTGATGGTTTTGGGCAGCAAACGGGTAAGGAATTAAAATAGAAGCACAATGGCACTGTATTATTTCCGACAAACTTAAAGAACCAGCCCTTGAAATCACAAGATCCGCTGCTTTCAAAGGATATACCATATCATTAAAATAAGGTTTAATTAATATATTTTTCTTATCTTTATGTTCAGGATATATTTCGTTAAGTTTTGATATAAATTCATCATAATTTTTATTTCCGGTTTGAACTATTATATAATTTTCATTATTTGAAGAAAGATTTTCCAATATTTCCAGCATAGCATTATTTATGGTTTTAGCTCCCTGTGAACCACCCATAGCAAAAATTACTTTCTTCCCCTCATCAATATTTAATTTTTCTCTTGCAGTAGTTTTATCAGTATTAAAGAAGACTTCTCTTATAGGATTTCCGTTAAAAATAATGTTTTTAGAAATAAGAAATTTTCTAGAATTTTCAAAAGCGACAGAAACAATTTTAGCCTTCGGAGCAGCAAGTTTTGAAACAAGCCCCGGAACAGAATCACAATCATGAATCATATAAGGTTTGTTTAATATCATAGCCGAAATAACAACGGGAGCTGATACATAACCTCCGGTAGTAAAAATAGCGGAAGGTTTATATTTTAAAATGTAATATATACAAACGGCCAGTGCACAAAATAACTTAAACAACCATATTATAAAACCAAGGCTTAATTTTCTAGGCATACCAGTTATATTAACCGGAAGAAAAGTAACATCATTAAAACCTTTTGTTATTTCAAACTCCAAATTTTTAGGATTACCAATATAAAAAATTTTTTTAGTTTCATCATCTGTTAAAAGTTTATCAACAATAGTAACAGCCGGATAAATATGTCCGCCAGTGCCGCCGCCTGAAATAAAATATATGTTTTTACCTTTCATTAATCTGCACAATCCTTCTTATTCTTTTTTTGGATATATTAAGTAGAATACCTATCATACACATTGTTATAAATAAAGAAGTTCCTCCGTAGCTTATAAAAGGAAGCGGAACACCTGTTGCAGGCAGCATGGAGCTTGCAACAGAAATATTTATGAATGCTTGTAAACAAATAGAAACCGTTATACCAGCAGCAAGAAGTTTACCAAAAACATCCTCGCATTTAGCAGAAACAAGAAGTCCTCTTTGAAGAAAAGCAAGGAAGAGACCTATAATAATCACGCAGCCAAGAAATCCAAATTCTTCACCCAACACGGCAAATATAAAATCCGTGTGTCCTTCAGGCAACCAGCCTAATTTTTGTCTTGAATTACCATAACCTTCGCCAAAAAAGCCTCCGGCGACAAAAGCAAGCATGGATTGAATAATGTTATATCCGGCACCATAGGGATCTGCTTCCGGATTTAACCATATTAATATTCTCTGTTTTTGAAAAGAACGAATCATCGTACTTATTCCGGCAACGCCTAAAACTATCATTGTAATAATAAATTTTACAGAGCCGCCCGCAGCAAAATACATAAACATTGATGACAGACATAGAATCACAACCATACTTAAATTTGGCTGTTTAAAAATCAATCCAAGCATAATAATAATAGGAATAAAATATTTAAACTGGGAAGAATCAAATATTCTTATATTCTTTGAAAAACAGCTTGAAAGCAGCAAAATAACAGCCAATTTTGAAGCCTCAGAAGGCTGGAATTGTATAGGACCTAGAGAAAGCCACCTTTGTGCACCATTAACCGTTGTGCCAAAAAAATGTACTGCTATCAATAAAAATATTATTATCCATGCGAAAGGAATCGAGTATTTATTATATATTTTATAGTTTATATGACTGATGAAAATCATAGCCAAAAAGCCAAGAAGAAACCATATAAACTGTCTTACAACAAAAAAAGTTGAAGGAACACCCTGTACTATACATTTTGGAGCTCCGGCAGAAAAAATTGCCAATAAACCAATTACAATCAAAAAAATCACAATAAAAGTAAGCGTACTGTCATAAGGTGACAGAATTACTGCATCATGAACATTTTTTCTTTTATTATAACTTTGATTTGACATAGTTTTTAAATACTTCTCCACGATGTTCATAACCGTTAAACATATCAAAGCTTGCACATGCCGGCGAAAGTAAAACAATTTCATTATTAAGAGTTAAAGAAATATCAACAGCCTCCTCCAGTGTCGAAGCCAATATTATATTAGTAAATCCGTTTTTTTCCATGTTGTCTTTAAATCTTTGAGCTGCCTCGCCAATCAATATTACATCTGATACATACTTATTAACATAATCACGACAAAATTCAGTAAGGTCTGTATTTTTATCACGGCCGCCCGCAATTAGAGTTAAAGTTTTTCCTTCAAACGATTTTAAAGCAACAAAAGAAGCTTCCGGATTTGTAGCCTTTGAATCATTATAAAATTTTTTCCCATTAATTTCTGCTGTATATTCAATTCTGTGTTCAACAGGCTTAAAAGACTTTATACGTTCTTTGATATGTTCATTTGAAATACCCACCAGTTTTGCAACAACTACAGCACACATAATATTTTGATAATTATGCATACCTACTAGTTGAATTTCTTCTAATTTAATAATTTCTTCCGCTTTGTTATCTAAAGAATGCTCTCTGTTCTTTTTAAAGAAAATAGCATCATCTTTTATATAGCAGCAATTATTTTCTACTTCTTTAGAGTATATAAATTTTTCACCTTTATACGTTTTTGAAAAATCATCTATTACTTTATCATCAGCGTTAAATACAGCATACATAGGCTGTTTTTCAGGTTTAAATAAGCTGGTTTTAGCCTCAAAATATTTATCAAGTCCGCCATGCCAATCGATATGATCAGGCGTAAAAGTGAGAAAACAAGCAATTTGAGGTTTAAACGCAGGTGCTGTCGCAAGCTGAAAAGAACTTGTTTCACAAACAAAATAATCTACTTTTTCATCAAGCAAAGAAGTAGGAGGAACTCCTATATTTCCGCAGGCTGGAGCATTATATTCGCTGCTTAAAATATGAGAAATTAAAAGTGTCGTTGTTGTTTTACCATTTGTACCGGTAATAGCAATAAAAGGGGCTTCCGCTTCTAAATATGCAAGTTCTACTTCACCTATCACGGGGATATTTTTTTCTTTAAGTCTTTTAAAAATTTCACTTTTCGGCGGTATCCCGGGGCTTGTTATTGCTATATACGAATTATCTATAAAATCATCAGAATGAAGTCCCGTTTCAACTTTTATATCTTCTTTTTTTAATTGTTCAATAAGTTCTGCATCTTTTTCATTAAAAGGCTTATTTTCGGAAATATAACAGTCTGCACCGTGTTTAGAAAGATACCTTGCTGCTGCAACTCCGCTTTTGGATAATCCTAAAATTAAAACTTTTTTATCAAACCACTTTCTTTTCATAAATACACCTACCAGAGATATTTAAATAATATTACAGCTATTAATGAAAAAATAAAACTTATAAGAGAAAACACCGCTAAAATTTTATTCTCGCTCCATCCTGAAAGTTCAAAATGATGATGAATAGGACTCATCTTAAAAATTCTTTTTCCCGTTAATTTAAAGCTTGCAACCTGAAGAATAACAGACATTGTTTCACAAAAGAATACAAATCCAATAAGCAAAATCCACAATTCAAATTTTCCCATAACTGCTAATGTTGAGATAAGGCCGCCAAGAGCCAGAGAACCGGTATCTCCCATAAAAACTTTAGCAGGATACCTGTTAAAATACAAAAATGCAACAGTTGCACCAAATGCAGCTCCTGAAACAATAGCCAGGTCAATCCTTCCAGAAATCACACAAACAGCGACACATGCTGCCATAGCTACCGCTGTATTTCCAGCTGCAAGACCATCTAATCCATCTGTCAAATTAACAGCATTGGAAACTCCGGTCATAAAGAATATTACAAACAAAGGATAAAAATAATGCAAATCAAAAACCCAGTGACCTATATTTAAATAAGTCTGACCCGAAATAGTCATATATACAGCAGGCAAAATTGCAATTGCAATTTGAAAAAATAACTTATTTCTCGGAGTAAGCCCGCCTTTATTTTCTTTATGCAAAATTTTGCCCAAATCATCTTTAAGTCCGGCAAGCATAAAGAATAGAAAAGTCATTAACACAATTAACGCCGAAGCTGTTAATGTTTGATTCATTGTCAAACTTGCAAGTGAAGCAAGAATTATTGAAAAAGCGATAAATACTCCGCCGGTAGTAGGAGTTCCGGCCTTTTGTGCGTGCCTTTCAGGAGCATCTTCCAAAATATACTGAGTATACATTTTTTTCTTTAAAAAATCTATATATACAACTCCGAAAAGAAGTGTAAGAACAAACGAAACAAGAATTGAAACAACTATCAAAATATTAAATTCCATAATCACTTACGCAGCCCTTCAATTATTTCCTCAAATTTCATAAACCTTGAAGCTTTTAAAAGAATATTGCATCCTTCGGGAAGCTCTTTTTCTATATATTTTACAATATCAGTTTTATTGTCAAAATGTTTTGTTTTCTTTTTTGAAGTTACAATATATTTTGCAAGTTCACCAGTTGTAATAATAAAATCACAATCGAAATCGTCAAGAAAATTTCCTATTTCTCTGTGGTATTTTTCTTCTTCTTGACCTAATTCCCCCATATCCCCAAGGATAACAGCTTTTGGTGAAGGAGTATATAATAAAAACGTTTTTAATGCAGCCTTAACAGAATCAGGATTTGCATTATAACTGTCATTTATAATTTTAAATCCTTTAATTTCTTCCATATCCCAACGTTTCTCAATAGGTAAAAATTCAGAAAGACCTTTCTTTATTACATTAGTATCCAGACCGGCATATAAAGCTGTTTCTATTACACTTAATGCATTTTGTATATTATGCTCTCCTCCTGCATTAATCTTATATTTTACGCCTTTATATTCAAACATGCTTGAATTTGACGTCATTTCAATAATTTTAAGATTTTTGTCACTTAAACCAAAATAAATTGTCTTATGTTTATTATCGTTTATTTGTTTTATTAATGTATTTTCATGAGCTACCAATACTCCATCCGATTTTAAATATTGTGTTATTTCAAATTTAGCTTTTGCAATATTTAAAAGAGAACCTAATCTTCCTATATGAGCTGTTCCTACATTTACTATCACCGCTGCATCAGGACATGAATACTTTGAAAGAAGCCCGATTTCTCCCGGAGCTCTCATTCCCATTTCAACAATTAAGTACTTTGTTGAATTGTTGATACTTGAAAGAGTTTGGCACAGCCCGATTTCGTTATTATGGTTTAAGACTGATTTAACAGTTTCGCCGGCATTTTTAAAAACGCAGTACATCATTTCTTTTACGGTAGTTTTACCGCTACTGCCTGTTACTGCTATAGTGTATGGATTTATTTTGTTTTTATAAAAACCCGCAAGTTTTAAATATGCTTCCTTTGTCTCTTCTACATAAAAAATATATGAAGCTTTATTGTATATTTTATTTTTATCAGATGTAAAATATCCTTTTGCATCTGATTTTAATGCATTTTCAATAAAGTTTTCTCCGTCAAAATTCTCACCTTTAAGCGGAATATAAATGTCATTACAATTTATTGTACGTGTATCAGTAGAAAAACTAAAAAGAAAAGTTGTTTCTTCCCCTTTTAATAAAACCGCACCCGTAGCTTTTAAAATCTCATCTAAACCAAGTTTCATAAAATCCCCAATTGCTTAAATTTTACCATAAAAACTGTTATTTAAACCAATTGTGAATAAGTTTTAAATTACATTTTGAGAAATCACGGAAGGCACTCTCTTATCAAGTGCATAAGGAAGTATATAATCAACATTTAACTCATCTTCACCGACTAAAGAGGCCAGAGCAAATGCACAATTTAATTTTATCTCATCTGTAATTTTTTCAATATTATGTTTTAAAACTCCGTTAAAAAGTCCGGGAAACACCAAAGAATTATTTATCTGATTAGGATAATCACTTCTGCCTGAAGCACAAATAAAAGCACCAAACTCCTTTGCTTTATCCGGCAAAATTTCAGGAGTAGGATTTGCGAGAGCAAAAACAATAGCCCTTTGATTCATCGATTTAATCATTTTCTCATCTAAAAGATTCGGAGCCGACAATCCTATAAAAACATCAGCACCTTTTATTGTCTCTTGCATCGGAGCTTTTATACAATTTAGATTTGTATATTGTGCAATCTCTTCGTGAGCAAAATTATTTTTTTCTCTTCCTTTGTAAACAGCCCCGTCTACATCATACATAATAACATTTTTTGCTCCCGTTTTAAGTATTAATTTACAAACGGCAATAGCTGCAGCTCCGGCTCCAGAAAATACAATTTTTACATCTTCTATTTTTTTACCTGCAAGATGAAGAGCATTTAAAAGAGCAGCAAGAACAACTATTGCAGTACCATGCTGATCATCATGGAAAATGGGTATTGATGCCTTTTTTATTAATTCATTCTCAGTTTCAAAACACTCGGGAGCTTTTATATCTTCAAGATTAATTCCGGAAAATGAATTTTGAAGCAATAAAACAATTTTAATTATTTCATCTGTTTTTTGTGTCTTAAGACAAACAGGCAAAGCACTCACATCGCCAAGTTCCTGAAACAAAACCGCTTTCCCTTCCATAACAGGAAGACCGGCAAGTCCTCCTATATTACCAAGCCCGAGAACGGCACTACCGTCTGAAATTATTCCGACAGGTTTTAACTGCTTTTCTTCAGTAAGCTCAGTCTCTATAACTCCGCCTGATTTTTTCCTCAGTTCCAAAGATTTTTCTGCCGTTGTTCCTTTTAAGGTGTTATAATCCAACATAAATATCCTTTTTGAAACACAAAGGAAAAACTTTTTTAAATTTTCCACATCTTCTTTTAAAACAGGAATTGAAACATTAAAAGTTATATCTTTTACATATTCCCTAATTAAACTTAAATCTATTGCCCCGAAAGAAGGTTCAATATTATCAACAACAAGCTTAATCTCATCTCTTTCCTTTGATGATATTTCAAAAGGATATGCATCAATTCCAAGAGTACTCTTCAAAAATATTGCTCTTGTAAGTGATTTTTCATAATCAAAAGAAATAACCGCAACTGAATTTTCTCTGTTTGTATAATCATAAGAACATTCAGGATTCTCTTTTATTTTAAGACAGGAAGCTGCTACACCAGGAGTATATACAACAGCTAACTCTTCTTTTGTTTTAACTTCAACTTTTGATACTATTTTTATTCCGCAAAATTTGCCCATTATTTTCTGACTTTATTTTCTTTACCTTCAATTAATCTTTTTATATTATCCTTATGCATTATAATTACATAAACCGCACCTATAGCAGCATAGCAGATATAAAATACATTCTGGTCAAAAACATTCATAAGAATAGGTGTCATCGAAACGGCAATTACAGAACCGAGCGAAACATATTTTGACAAATAAGTAATAATTCCCCATACAAGAGCAACAATTAGACCAACAGGCCAGCATAAAGCAAGAATTGTGCCAACACCTGTTGCAACTGATTTTCCTCCTGTAAAACCAAGAAATATTGATTTACTGTGTCCTATAATAACCATCAAACCTGCAATTACAGGAGAAAGTCCCTTTATATTATAGAAATCAAACCAGTGGCAGGCTATCAATACCGGAATCACCCCTTTTAATGCATCAAGCAGCATTACCGTAAAAAACCATTTTGTTCCCAGTATTCTTTTAACGTTTGTAGCTCCTGTTGAACCTGACCCAACTTGCCTTATGTCAATATTTTTCAGTTTCTTTACTATCAAATAACCTGTAGGGATAGATCCTATAAGGTATGAAATTAACATTATAACAAGCAGTTTAATAATAACCTCAATCATTTTTTTCTCCTTTTTCTTTCGCAGAAATTCTGACAGGACTTCCTTTAAATCCAAATGCTTCTCTTAATTTATTTTCAAGGTATTTAATATAATTATCTTTCAATAAATTCCCATTGTTAATAAACAAAACAAAACATGGAGGACAAACTTTAACCTGAGTCGCATAATAAAGTTTTAGTCTTTTTCCTTTTATACTGACAGGAGGATTCATAGAAACAGCATCTAATATAACTTTATTCAGTATGCTAGTTGAAACTCTTTTTGAAGTTTCAGAATAAACTTCTTTTGCTGTTTTATAAATATTAACAAGCCTTTGTTTTGTCTTTGCACTTATAAATATTTTAGGCACATAGTTTAAAAAAGGAACTTCATTTTCAATTATTTCTTCAAACTTATTGATTGTTGAAGATTTTTTATCTTCAACCAAATCCCATTTGTTAACTGCAAGAATCATTCCTTTCCCGGCGTCAATAACAGTTGAAGCAATTTTTTTGTCCTGATCGGTTATTCCTTCAGTAGAGTCTATAACAAGTACTGCTATATCGCAATTCCTTATTGCTCTTATAGATCTGTCAACCGCAAATTTTTCTATGCCCCAGTCAACTTTAGATTTTTTTCTTATTCCTGCCGTATCAACAAGAATAAACTCTTCGCCTTCATATTTAACTTTTGAATCAATTGCATCACGTGTAGTTCCGGAAACATCAGAAACAATAACTCTTTCTTTATTCAAAAGAGCATTAACAATAGAAGATTTCCCGACATTTGGCTTACCTACAATTGCAATACGAATAATTTCCGACTTTTCTTCTTTTTCAATATATGTAAAATCTTTTGTTACAGCTTCAAGTAAATCACCCACACCTCCCGAACCATGAAGAGCAGATATTGCATAAGGCTGTTCACCTATTGCAAGCGAATAAAAGTCTGTTATATTCATAAATTTAGAAGGATCATCAAGTTTATTGACAGCAAGAAATACTTCTTTACCGCTTTTTCTAAGAACATTTGCTATATCATAATCAATCGGATTAATACCTTCCTTGCCATCAACAAGAAAAATTATTTTATCAGCTTCTTCACAGGCAACTTTTGCCTGAGTAAAGATATTCAACATTATTTCATCTTCATCACCCGGAATTATTCCGCCGGTATCTATAATTGTAAATTTTTTGTCCATCCATTCGGCATCAAAATATATTCTGTCTCTTGTAACACCGGGACGGTCATCAACAATTGAATGCCTTTGACCTAAAAGTCTGTTTACAAACGTAGACTTACCGACATTCGGGCGTCCGACTATTGCTACTACGGGTTTATCTGTCACTTTTTATTCCGCCTTGTTTTTATATTTTTTATTTTATAACAAATAAACATTCAATTCCAGTTTACATTTAATATCCTTTTCACGAAAATAACAATTCAAATAATTCTTTAGTAGTATATATATCATTTATCACATGAATCTTTACGCCAAGTTCTTTTTCAACATCATTAACAGTCAATCCATCTAAAAATTCCGTTGTATATGGTCTTAAAACAACAGAAGGAATTATTACATCTTTGAAACAACATTTATTTTTCAGCTGATTTATTAAATCTTTTGCGGTAATAAGTCCTGCTACATTTATATTTTCTCCCCAGAAAGTATTTTCTACAGGTATAACTTTAAGTTCCACCCTGTTTATTTTATTAAGTTCTTCTTCAAAAATAAAAAAAGCTTCTTTCGCACTTACCGAGCACGCTATTATAAACTGCTTAAGCTTTTTGGCACTCTTAGGTACTTTTTTTATTCTTTTATTAAAATCATCTATTAAACATCTTAAAGATCCGACACCGTCTTCAAGCTGGGAATAACCGTTATAATATTTTTTATCGGGAATATCAATACCTGCGGTTAAAAAGAATTCATCTGATACACTTGCAATATTTTTTTTAATTTTTTTATTAAAATCATTTACAATTTTTATTGTTTCAACAGCAATTTCTTTTGTCACAGGAATCAGTTTTTCTTTTCTGTACTTTGTTATTCCCACAGGAACTATCGCTACAGAACCCAGTATTGATTTATATTTCCACAAATCATCCAATGTTTTTTTCAGCTCAATGCCGTCATTAAACCCGGGGCACAATACAATCTGAGTGTGTACGGGAATATCATTCTCTTTTAAAAAATCAAGTTCTTTTAATAGATTTGCTCCGTTTTTGTTCCTAAGCATTTTTGCTCTTAGTTCAGGATTGGTTGTATGAACAGAAATATATAAAGGCCCCAGATGCATTTTGGAAATGCGGTCTTTATCTTTTTTTGTAAGATTTGTCAGCGTTATATAAGTTCCCTGTAAATAAGAAAGTCTGTAATCATCGTCCTTTATATATAAAGAATCTCTTAAACCTGAAGGTTGCTGATCTACAAAACAAAATATACAATTATTTGCACATTTTTTTATTCTGTCAAATACAGCAGATTCAAAAACCAACCCGAGTTCCTCATCAAAATCTTTTTCTATCTCATATTCTTCAATGCTGCCATCTTGATTTTTAATTTCTATATTTATTTTTTCAGACATTACGGCATATTGATAATCAATATAATCACGTGGTTTTGTTCCGTTTATACTTATTAACTCAGAACCGGCTTGAATTTCAAGTTCCTCAGCAATAGAACCTTTTTCTACCGATGAGATTTTAGCCGGCATGGTCAACCTTCAGCTGCTTTACAAAGTCGCTTAAATCATTTAAATCTTTTAATGATTTTTCCATCATTTGTCTTTGATAATAATCTAAATCTATAAATTCATCATTTAATTTGTTTTCTATTTCAAATTTATACATTTCAATACGCTTTAATGTTTCAAAAACAAACTGTTTTCTTTCATCAATAGATAAAAGACTCATTGTTCCCAGCCTTGTTTGCAGTTGATTATAAAACAAAGTAGGATTTTCACTCTGTGACGAAAAAAACAATTTTTTAAAATATTCAATTCCTGTTTTTGTAATTAGATAATATGAAGATTTTTTACCGCCGTCTGATATTCTTTCATTCAGAGAAACAGCTTTAGCCGCTAACAATCTTTTTAAGGCGGGATAAATAGTTCCTATGCTTGGTTTTGTATAAGCCCCAAATATTTCAAAAATATCTTTTCTTATTGAATAAATTGTTTTTTCTCTTTTATAAATAATGTATAAAATAAGAATTTCTATCATTCTTATACAATAACATAAAACATTATTTTAGGCTAAATATTACATTTTTTTTATTTTTTTTTAATAAAAAAACTTGTTCAATATATTTCTTTGTGTAACAATTAATGTCAGGCGAGGTCGGTTTAAATGACAGATTATAATCTTGTATATCTTTTAGATGGTAAAATTTATATTAATTTAACTAATAGCTGTACAAATAACTGTGTATTCTGTATTCGAAATATTAAAGAAGATGTGGTGGGTGCAAATTTATTTTTAAATACTGAAAATGTAAAAGCCCAAGATGTTATAAACCAATTGGAAGCCCTTAAAGATAAGCTTTCACATGAAATAATATTCTGCGGATACGGTGAACCCATGCTAAAACTTGATGTCCTTAAAAATGTTGCAAAGTACATAAAGGACAATTACCCGGATACCATATTACGTATTAACACAAACGGACAGGCCAATCTTGTGTATAAACGAAATGTTCTTCCTGAACTAAAAGGACTAATAGACAAATTTTCAATCAGCCTTAACGGCGAAAACGAAGAAGTATATAACAAAATTTCGCTGCCTGTATTAAATGGAGCATATGAAGCAGTAAAAAACTTTATTAAAGAAGCCGTTAAAGAGGGTTTTGACACCACTGCGACCATAGTAACAGGCTATAAAAATTATGATGTTGATATACAGAAATGTATTGAAATAACAAAAGAATTAGGGGCAAAATTCAGAGAACGCCCCTGGTTAGATAATGGATACTAGATTCAGAAAAAAGAGCAGGAGAGAAAAATGCAAAACGAAATTCTGGACAAAATAATGAAGCCTAAGGCAATTGCCGTAATAGGAGCTTCTACAAAGCCGAAAACAATCGGTTCTGAAATTATGCAAAGATTAAGAGACTATAAATTTAACGGGAAAATATATCCTGTTAACCCGAAAGGCGGTATAATTGAAGGGTTTCAAGCTTATACTTCAATAAAAGAAGTACCGGGAGAAGTAGATTTAGCTGTTATAGTCGTAAATGCAAAATTTGTTCTTGATACAATTGACCAATGCCACGAAAAGGGGATAAAAGGTATATGTATAATTACCGCAGGGTTTAAAGAAACAGGAAAAGAAGGTGCCGAACTTGAAAAACAGTTACTCAATAAAGTAAAAGAGTACGGTATGAAATGTGTTGGCCCTAACTGCCTTGGTGTTTTAAATACAAACCCGGACGTAATGATGGATGCAACATTCGCTGAGTCTCTTCCTGTAAGAGGAGATATAGGTTTTGTATCACAATCAGGAGCTCTTGGCGGCGGTATTTTAAATATATTAAAAGACTTAAATATTGGTTTTGCCCAATTTGTTTCGATTGGAAATCAGGCTGATATAAATGCAGAAACAATGCTTGAATACTGGGAAAATGATGATGATATAAAACAAATATTGTTATATATGGAATCAATTCAGAACCCGCAAAATTTCAGAAAATTAGCATCAAGAATAACCAAGAAAAAACCAATTTTAGCATTAAAATCAGGAAGAAGTGCAGCAGGGGCAAGTGCAGCATCTTCACACACAGGATCTTTAGCCGGAGCTGATAAAGCTGCAGCTGCTTTACTAAAACAATCAGGAGTAATAAGAGAGTTTTCTTTGAAAAACCTGTTTGCAAATGCTAAAGCATTTTCAAATTGTCCTATACCAAAGGGTAACAGAGTTGCCATTATTACAAACTCGGGCGGTCCGGGAATTATGGCTACTGATGCAATCTGTGAAAGCGGTATGCAAATGGCAAAAATTACTGATGAAACAAAAGAAAAATTGAGAAGTTTTCTTCCTTCTGCTGCATCAGTTAAAAATCCTATTGATATGATTGCTTCTGCACCTATTGAACATTACATTCAAACACTTGAAACTGTTATTGCAGATGAAAATGTTGATATGATTATGGTTATTTATTTACCTTTCTTAGGTTTAAAAGATATAGATGTTGCTCATGCTCTTATTGACATTAAAGCAAAAAATCCTCAAAAACCTATAGTAGGTGTATTTATGACAACTAATGACTTCTTTGGAAAAATTGCGAATATGGATGTAAATATGCCATTCTATATGTATGCAGAAGAAGCAGCAGAAGCATTATTGAGATTAGATGAACAAAGACAATGGATGAACAAACCGGCAGGAAAAATTCCTTGCTATGATGTTGACAGAGAAAAAGCCGCTTCCATAATTAAAAAATCAATTGATGAAGGAAGAGATCAGCTTACAACTCTTGAAAGTATTGACGTGCTTCAGGCATACGGAATCAGAGCTTGCAAATACGGTCTTGCAACAGATGAAGAACAAGTTGTTACACTCGGTAATTCAATAGGATATCCGGTTGTTATGAAAATGACTTCTAAAACAACTTCTCATAAAACAGATGTTGGTGGTGTTGTTGTAAACATAAGAAGCGAAGAACAATTAAGAAATGAGTACCGTGCATTATTAAAAAGACTTGAAGATAAAGGTTTATTAGATGGTCTTGAAGGTGTAATAATTCAGGAAATGGTAAAAGGCAGTCGTGAAATGGTATGCGGTATTGCAACAGATCCTCAATACGGACCTATGATGATGTTCGGTCTCGGCGGTGTATTTGTTGAAGTTATGAAAGATGTTAACTTCAGAATTGCACCTCTTACTGATGAAGATGCAATGGATATGATTACTTCCGTTAAAGCATATAAATTACTGCAAGGAGCAAGAGGCACAACACCGGCTCAAATAGGACAAATACAAGAAACTCTTTTAAGACTTTCTCAATTAGTTTCCGACTTTAAGTTTATTGATGAACTTGATATCAATCCTTTATTAATATCCGAAAAAACAGGTGAAGGCATTGCTGTTGACGGACGTATTAAAGTAAGATTAAAAGAAGCTCAGGAAACATTAAAAGGTGCTTGTTCTTGTGCTTGCTAAATAAAAACTCAAAAAAAGAACCTTTGTTAAAACAAAGGTTCTTTTTTTTAACAAATTGTTTATATTATAGTTATATAGTAAATTAATATGTAAACATCTGGATTATTGTATCTGAAAACGGAGTATAATTTTGAAATTTGATAACACAGAAGTTGCAGTACTAATACCCTGTTATAATGAATCATTAACCATTTTAAAGGTTATTAATGATTTTAAGAATGCACTTCCTGATGCCAAAATATATGTATACGATAACAATTCAACGGACAATACCGCAGAAATAGCAGAAAAAGCAGGAGCTATAGTAAGAAAGGAATATAAACAGGGGAAAAGTTATGTAATCCGTTCAATGTTTTCACAAATAGAAGCTGATGTATATCTTATGGCAGACGGGGATGATACATATCCTGCCGATTGTGCATTAGAACTTATTATGCCTATTATTGAAGGTAAAGCTGAAATGGTCATAGGTGACAGGTTGTCTAATGGTTCTTATGAAAAAGAAAACAAACGTTTGTGCCATAATTTTGGAAATAAACTTGTAAAATTCTTTGTTAACTACATATTTAACGGAGATATTAAAGATATAATGACAGGATATAGAGCTTTCAGCCGGAAATTTGTTAAAAATTTTCCCGTGATGAGCTGCGGATTTGAATTAGAAACAGAAATGAGCATTCATGCTCTTGATAAAAGATTATCAATTTTACAAATTCCTGTTAATTATAAAAACAGACAAGAAGGCAGTATATCAAAGCTCAACACATACGCTGACGGGGTTAAGGTTTTATTAACTATATTTAATCTATTTAAAAACTACAGACCTTTAATGTTTTTTACATTAATTTCCTTATTCCTTTTCTTTCTGGGGCTGGCTGCCGGAATTCCTTCTATAAAAGATTATATAGAAATCCGCTACGTAACTCATGTTCCGCTGGCAATATTAGCTTCAGGTCTTGAAATAATGGCTGTTCTTTCACTTGTATGCGGACTCATTCTGGATACTTTTACTCAAGCCGACAAAAGAAATTATGAATGGAAATTAATTCAATATGAAACTTACGGAAATAAAAACAAATCTGCTGCAAATTTTTAATAAAATATATAAATATCGTATTTTAATATGTATATTATTATTCTCTTTGCTTGTATTTTTGGAAATTCACGGTTCATCGATAGAACTATATAATAGATTTATACAGCCGGGAGCAAACATAAGTGTATTTTCAAAACCTATTTTAGGCAAATCACAGCACGTTCGTACAGATGAATGGGCTCTTCATACTCCGATGGCACTTAGCCAAAAATATGAAAATTATAAAATAGATAATTCTATATGGCGTGCTACACCTACAAATATGGCTACAACATATAATCAACCGATAAAAGCTTTTTTCTCTGTTGTAAAGCCGTTTTACTGGGGATACCTTATTCTAAATGAAGCAAAAGGACTTTCCTGGTTCTGGTGCGGCAGAATGATTTTTCTTTTTCTGGCAACATTTGAATTCTTTATGATTCTTACAAGAAGAAATAAATTATTATCTTTAACGGGGAGTGTTTTAACCGTATTTTCTCCCGGAATTCAATGGTGGTTTGCTGTTAATGACCTTGTAGAACAAATCTTCTGGGGAGAGTTGGGAGTTATCAGTACATATTATTTTATGAAGACTGATAAATATAAAATAAAGCTGCTTTTATCAATACTTCTTGCCCTGTGTATTTCAGGTTTTGTTTTATGTTTTTACCCTGCATGGCAGGTTCCGTTCGGTTATATATTTGCAGCTATTGGCTTATATTATATTATTTCAAATTTTAAGACTGTTTCTAATAAAAAAATCAATATTATCTTTCCGGTTATTTCAATTACTGTTGCCGTTTTAATTATCTTATCTTTAATTATACCGTCAATGGAAGCAATAAATATAACAAGAGATACAATATATCCAGGACAAAGACACGACTTAGGAGGAGGGTATACAAATACTTTATTCTATTATCTATTGCCTGCTAATTTATTTTCTTTTATGAATATCTGTGAACTTTCACATTTCATAGGACTATTTCCACTTCCCTTCCTTATAAGTATTTATTATTTAGTTAAAACTAAATTTGAAGATAAACTAATTTTAACATTATTGTGTATACAATTTTTTCTGGTTGTATATATTATATTAGGCTTTCCGGACTTTATAGCAAAAATTACCTGTATGATTTTATCTTCCAGCAGAGCAGTGATGGCTACATCGTTTATTGACCTTATTTTATTAATGAGATTGTTAAGCACAAAAAAAGTAGTTCAAATAAATTCAAAATGGCTAATTTCAGTATTATATATTCTTATAATCGGTACTCGTCTATATATTCTAAAGCAGCTGCAAATAAAAGAACTACCGCAAGATACAAATATATTTATGATTAACCTATATATCTCCCTGATACTGGTTTTTATGTTTTTTCTTTCTTACTTTATTATAAAAGCAATAGAAAACAACACAAAAACAAAATATATATTAACATCAGGAGCGATAATTGCCTCTTTAATATGCTTTAGTCTTATTAATCCTGTTATGAAAGGATTAAACACGTTATATGAAATTCCGGCAGCAAAAATAATACAACAAATACAGAAAGAAAACCCCGGCCGCTGGATTGTGGCTGATTTTTATCCTATATGTAATTTCCCTGCAATATTCGGAGCTCCAACAATAAATTCAACAAATATATATCCTAATTTAAAACTCTGGGGAACAATAGATTCCGAGAAAAAATATAAGCAAGCTTATAACAGATATGCTCATATTCCTTTATATTTAACTATGGATTCTGTTTCTTCCTTTTACACAAATGTAAATGATGCATTTATATTATATCTTTCCTATAATGATCTGCCTAAACTAGGTGTTAATTATATTATGTCTACAAAATTAAATAATGAATATATTAAATTCCCAAACGGCATTGAAATAATAAAAATATACGATTACATAAATACTTGTATTTTTTATGTTAAATATTCAGGCAAAGCAAAAGAAGAATATATAAAATATTCTCAAACCTTCTGGAAGACATAAATATATTCGTGTTTAAAAATATAAAAACCACCGTTTAAAGCTCTATATCTCCATAGATTGGCTGTTTTACCTTTTGCTCTCTCATTACCTTCCATATTTTTAACAATTACAGCTTTCATTTTAAATCCAATTTCACGCATTTTCGCTGCACAATCAGCACCTAAAGGTACGATTTCACCATTATGATACTTATCCCCGATAATCAAAGCGGCAAATCTGCCTTTTTCTAGCATTTCGTACCCGTTTTCAGCTGATTTTTTAAACATTTCATAAAATTCTTCAGTATTTTTGCAGTTTGATAAATCCTCTTTCATATCAGAAAATTTAATAATATCATCATACGGCGGATGAAGAATTAAAAACTGGGCTTTTTCTTCTCTCATAACATCCAGTCTTGCCTGAATTTTTTCTTTTACAACATTAGATGTACTATCTGCACAGATTAAATTAACACTTGTTACAAGTTGTTTTTCAGTAAATTTTTTACTTACTATATCGACCTGTTCAGGTTTTAATTCAACACCGATACACCTTCTTTGCATATTAACAGCTTCAATAGCAGATGTTCCGGAGCCTAAAAACATATCCAGTATTACATCGCCTTTTCTTGTAAATCTTTCATACAATTGTTGTGCTATTTGAGGTATATAGTTCCCGTGATATTCGTTAGAATGACCGTGAGTATTATCTCTTGATGGAAAATCCCACCACGTATCGGTTTTTATATGAGAATAATCCTTCCAGTTATTTAAATCTATATCACTGTACGGCTTTGTTTTCGTCTTCTTTACTATTCGTAAATCAGGCTGTTGTTCTTTGATTTTAACTCTTTTTATATTACTCAGTTTTGCCATACATTTCCCCAAATATCTAATATATCTATTTGTTTAGTATATAAAAACGGGTACATATTAGTATCATTTAAATTGATGATTTATAAAAAATGCCACTGAAACATGACAAAATAGAGCTGTAGCATTAAAGAAATAAATACATTTATCATTTTAAAAATACAACAAATATATGATGTACCCGCATGTAAAAAAATATATTGTATTTTTAATGGATAAAAAGATTAGGGAAAACAATGACAGTTCTAACTACAGATACAACTTCAAATATGCTGAATACAGATATTTTTTTCGATACTTATCCATGGTTTTATTCAAATTTGTATCAAGAACTTATAAAATCAACCAATACCTTTTTTCAAAAAGATTTCAACATCCGGTTTATGGGGATATCAAATAATGATAATATCCTTTTTTACGGTGATGAATATTTTGTAAATAAAATCCCCGTAAGTAAAACAGCCAATTTTATAATGAAACTTTCATCTGGAGTTATTGAACATTTACTTGATACAACCCTGGGCTCAGCTGAAAATGCTTTCAAATTGAAAAATCTTACAAATATAGAAGCAATGTTGATAAAATCTTACACTGTTTTTTTCTTTAAAAACATTGAAAACAAGCTTAATAAAATTGAAGCAAATAAAAAAATATTACAACAAAGTGAAAATTTTAATTTTACTTTTTACTTGAAAGAAGGAAAAAAACATCTGGGGAAAATCATTATAACTCTTCCGGATTACATTCTTCCCGAACTTAAAACAGAAGTCAGAAAAGAAACATATACAATAAATGATTTTAAAAAAACTTGTGTAAACTTAAGACTCAGGCTTGGTAAATCAAAAATTGCCCTGACTGACATAAAAGCCCTTGAAGACGGTGATATACTTGTCCTTGAAGAAAGTGACATAAATAAGATGGCAATAATGCTTAATGATAAAGAAATAAGCTTTAAAGTTAACCCTAACCCGTCATTAATAATAAGTATTGATAATAATGGAGGCAATGAAATGGAAGAAGAAACAAGTATAAAACCTCAAAACATGTGGGATTCAATTCTTGTTGATATCGTTGCGGAATTTGATAACGTGAAATTAACTCTGGGAGAATTAAAACAGATTTCAGAAGGTCTAGTTATTGATGTAGGTTCCGTATATGACAATAAAATCAATTTAAGAGTTGAAAACCAGATTGTTGCAACTGGTGAACTTGTAATACTCAATGACAGATACGGTGTAAGAATAGATAATGTAAAAAAATCAAAAGAAACACCGCAGAGTCAAAAACCACAAGCGGCAAATGCAAAAACACCGGAAAGGCTGAAAGAAGCAGCAGCTCCTGCACAAAAAAAGGCGAGAACAGCACCCCCGCCGCCACCCGCACAAAAACAAAATGCAGAACCAAAACAGCAGCAGGCTGCTCCTGAAAATGAAAACTTTGACTACAGCGACTTTGAAATAGAAGATGAAAGTATTTAGAGGTAAGAATGAATAGTTATTTAATAAATTTTGTTACATACACTTTTGCTATGATAGGCTTTATAGTTATGGCTTTATTTATTTACAAAAAAACCGGCTATAATAATCAGCGTTCAGCTGATAAAAACTTTTTAAAGGTGGAAAATTCACTTAAATTATCTGCAAGCAAATCTATATATGTAATAAAAGCAGGCGAAGAAAGATTCTTAATTGCAGGCGACACAGCAAATACAACGATGCTTGCAAAATTAGAAACTGAGGATTATACTCCCGGAGCAAACATACCTGCTGTTATGAATAACATTTCAGAATTGCCGTCTATGAAAAAACTGGCACAAAAAATTAGCAGAGGTTAAAATGGATACGATATTAAGAGATTTAAATCCCGTCTTACAATTACTGACAGTAATGGCAATATTCACATTACTGCCGTTTATGTTTGTATGTATGACCAGTTTCATGCGATATGCGATTGTTTTCGGATTTTTAAAACAAGCCCTGGGAGCACAGCAGATTCCTCCGGCAATAATTCTTGTGGGGCTTTCTATTATTTTGACATTTTATACTATGGGACCTGTTTTTCAGCAAATGTATGAAGTCGGTTCAAAACCCTATAAAGAATCGGGTTCTATGGTACTTGCAATTTCTGAAGGGTCTAAACCCTTAAAAGAATTTATGCTTAAACAAACAAGAGAAAAAGATCTGGCATTTTTCGTTCAGCTTACAAGGAAAGAAGCACCGGCGACAATAGAAGATGTTACAATATGGGAGGTTGCTCCGGCTTATATATTAAGTGAACTTAAAACAGCATTTGAAATTAGTTTTATAATTTTTGTTCCATTTATTGTTTTAGACTTGATTGTGGCAAATGTACTTCTTGCTCTGGGTATGTTTATGTTATCGCCCACAATCATATCTTTGCCGTTTAAACTGCTTATTTTTATTGCCGTTGACGGATGGAGCTTAATTGTAAATGGATTAGTAGGCAGCTTTAACTAAGGATTTGAAATGGATATTTTGATAGAATATTTTGCAAAAGGGCTTATGGTAATGTTAATGATTGCTATGCCCTGCGTATTAACGGCAGCAATAATCGGTTTAATTGTGGGTATTTTACAGGCCGTAACACAGGTTCAGGAACAGACAATTGCTGCTGCTCCGAAGATATTTGCTGTATTCCTCGTTATAATCATCTTAGGAGTGGGATATCTAAAATTACTTTCTAATTTATTTAACGAGGGAGCATTAATTGCCTTTGAGGTTATTCCAAAATCGGATGAATTTGTACTTCCGTCTGATTATTACAACTATACAAAACCTTTCATTGACGAAATGAAAACCGATACAAAAAAAGATATGATTCCTATGGAGCATATTTTAAAAAACACCGTAAAACCACAGGGAATAACCCAAAAAGACAGATTTAATTTCCTGAGAAACGGTGCTACCAATATTCCTACACCAAATCTTGTTGAAGAAAAGAAAATAATGGAAAATAAAAGATGAAAAAGATTTTTACTTTAATAATAATTTCTATTTTCTGTACTGCTTCTTGTCTTGCACAACAAGATAATATTACGGTTTACAATCTTAAAGAAAAGAATATGTATTTATTAAATATGAATTCAAAAGTTGAAAAAATAGAAATATCCAATAAAAAAATACTTAATATTATACCGATAACAACAATTAACAATGATAAAAGGCAGCTATTTATAGATGCTGTAGAAAACGGCGTTTGCGATGTAAATATAGTTACTGCGGATGAAAATCATAAAATCAGATTTATAACAGGATCTCTTTTTCAGGACACAGAAGATAACCTGATACAAATTGATTTGCCTGCTTATAATAGTGAAGAAAAGAAATAAAATGCTTGATACAATTATAAATGAATTCCCAAAATATTTTCCGGAAATGAACAATGTGATTTCCGCAGGCATTCCTGTCTTCGCACGTGTAGCAGGGTTAATGAGAACAGCTCCTTTTTTGCAAAGAAATGAAATTCCGATGATTGCAAAAACTGGTTTTGCCCTTATCTTAACAATTATGATACTAATGATTTTAAAACCCGCAGCACAGCCTTCTGACGTATCAATTATATATGCAATTGTCGTAAATTTCCTATGCGGAGCCATTTTAGGATTTATAGTAAATTGTATTGTAAAGGCTATTGAAAGCGGCGGAGATATGATTAATATGCAGCAGGGTGTTTCTTCAGCAACAATAATGGACCCTACAACTTCTTCGCAAATATCAATAATGGGCAGAATTTTCAGTATTTTTGGATTGATTATATTTCTTGAGATAGGCGGTGCATACTGGACTTTTAATGCTTTTATCAGAACTTTTGAAATTTTTCCAATATATGCTTATGCAATTCCCATGGAAGAAATTATAAATATGCCCTACCTTGTTAAAATAACATCAAATGTATTATATATAGGGCTTCAAATCGCAGCACCGGTTCTAATAGCAACGCTCGGACAGGATATCATTCTTGGTATAATTTCTAAAACAGCACCTCAGGTTAATGTATTTCAAATGAGCTTTTTATTTAAACCCTGTCTAGGAGCCGCAATCCTGATACTCATTATGCCTTCTTTATTCAATGTTATCAGTGATTTCTTTTTATCTTTTTCCAATATTTTTTAGTTAAAAAAATCACAAATTAATTCTTTTTTATTTTTATTTACTTTTTTTATGAGTTTTTCAAGGAAAGATGTTCTTTTGTGTAATAATTTATCACGTAATACAGCTTTTTCTATAAGAAGTTTATTGAATGATTCATTCAAAGCATGCTTTTCATCTGATAAATGCGGTTGAATTGTTTTTAATCTCATCTTACACGTTTGAATTAATTCTTTTATTTCTTCTGTTTTTTTTTCGTTCATATTATTAACTAATCCTAAATTGTCTTATTTATGCAGATAAAACCATTTCTTTCTGACAAAATAATAATAATAAATTTTCAAATAAAAGAATTCCCCCAAAAAGTTTAAAAACTTGATTAAAATGTAAACTTTTATTGTATTTTTATAAATTTAAATAAAACAAATAAAAACTTTGATATACTTAATTTGGTATAAAATACTGTAAAAAGAAAAATAATGGATAAAGGAAGTTTTAAAAAAGTATTAATAATAAGATTAAGTGCCCTGGGAGATACCATTCACACACTGCCGTTGGCTGCTGCATTAAAAAAGCAATATCCCGATATACAACTTGACTGGATTGTTGAGGATAAAGCATCTAAATTCATCATTAACAATCCTTTGATTGACAATTCCTATGAATTAAAAAGAAACAAACAAGGGAAAATAAAAGATAAACTTAGAAATTTCATCGAATATATTTTAACAATAAGAAAAATAAGAAAAGAAAAATATGACATTGTTATTGACACACAGCAGCTTTTAAAAAGTGCCGTCATACTGGGATTATCAGGCGGAAAAAGAAAAATTACTCTTGATAACGGCAGGGAGTTTTCGGGATTTTTTGCGAATGAAATAATTAAAACAGGAAGAAAACAATTTGATATTAACTTCCACGTTGTAAAAAGGACCTTAGAAATAGCAAAATATCTCGGATGTAAAGATATTGAACCAAAATTTGTACTGCCTGATTTATCAAAAGAATATTCTCAATATATAAAAGAAATAATAAACAATCTGGATAAATCAAAAAAAACTATCATACTTGCTCCGGTAACAACATGGGAGAACAAACACTGGACAATAGAAGGCTGGAGCTGTATTATAAATGAATTTAAGAATGAATATAACATAATTATAACTGCAGCAGAAACAGAAAAAAAATATATAGACACCATATTAAAAAACATTCCCGATAAAAATAAAATTATTAATTTAGCAGGATTAACAACATTAAGTGATCTTGTTTTAATATATAAACATGCCGATATTATAATAAGCCCCGATTCCGGCAGCTTACATATCGGCTGGGCAATACAATCCCCGTACATTGTATCTTTATTTTTTGCAACATCAGCAAAGAGAACCGCTCCATACGGAGATAAATATTATTCTGTTTCCGCCGATTTACAATGCTCACCTTGTATGAAAAAAAAATGCAGAAAAAAAGATAATTTAAATATGTGCAGAACAAAAATACAACCGCAGAAAATTATAAATATTGTAAAAAAAGTTTTACAACAAAATTAAAATGGGTATATAATACTTATGATAAGAATTACTGGATTTTAAATAAGTGAATATATTCTCCGGCGTTAAAGATATACTTGGACTGATTAATAAAATAGACGGTTCTATATACTTAAAAGGTAAAGATTTTGCAGATGTATATGCAAAAAACATTGCACTGGAAGAAGAAATTGCCGCAAGAACAAAAGAACTTGAACAAGCCAATCAAACAATTCTAACACTTAATAGTGTCTGGGATATGATGAACTCTTCCCAGCCATTATCCAGTATGCTCGATAAAATAGTAAGTATTCTCCACGAAGATATGGGATATCATTTTGTAGGAATACTGCAATTGGTAAATGAAGATGAACAAACAAGTTATCTTACGGTAAAATCATCATCACTAAACCCGAGTGTATCAAAAGCTTTCAATTTTATAAAAGAACCTATAAACTCTTATAAAATACCTTATCTGGAAAATTCTATTATTGCAAAAGCCATAAAGGAAAAGAAAATATATTCAACTCCTGATTTAACAGGTTCTATGCAAATGTTTTTCCCTTCGCTTAAAGAAGAAGAGTTTAAAGAAGTTATGGCTTTAATAAAATCAAAAACCCTTTCCATTGTTCCATTGCATAATGCAAATAAATATTTCGGATGTGTAGTCGTAACCTCAGAAAGAGACGGTATAACAGATACAGAAATTAATTTTCTTTCTTTATTCGCAAATCAAATTGAACTTGCAATAACAGTTGCGGGACTGTTCGAAGAAGTAAAGAAACAGGCAATAACAGATCCTCTTACAGGTATTTTTAACCGCAGATATTTTGAAGACAATATTATTAAAGAAGCAGAAAGATCTTTAAGATTAAAACAACCATTTTCTTTAATATCAATGGATTTGGATTTCTTAAAGAAAATAAATGATACATACGGACATCAGTTTGGCGATCTTGCCATTAAAACAATTGCAAATGTTTTAAAAAAGGAAGCAAGGTCTATTGATATTCCGGCAAGAATTGGCGGAGAAGAATTTAACTTGTTATTACCCGGTGTTGATTCAAAAGGAGCTGCAATCGCCGCAGAAAGAATCAGAAAATCTATAGAAAATCAGGTCCTCGACACAATTGGCGGGATTACTGCTAGTATCGGTGTTGCAACTTTTCTGGAACATTCTGACAGAATAGATGAATTAATAGAACTTGCCGATCAGGCAATGTATAAAGCAAAATTGAACGGAAGAAATCAAGTTCAAATTGCACAGCAGCAAACAGAAGTTAACTGGCAGCAAATTGCCGTTGACACATTTATGGATATTCTTGCTAAAAAGCGTATACCTGTAAGTGAAGAAACAGCTAAAACCATATACTCAAAATTAAATAAAATTAAAGTAGAAGATAAAAACTCAAAAGATATTTTATATTCTATTGTTGACATTATTTCACAGACATATAATCAGATGTATAAAACCGGAACAACAAAATCCAAAATTATATTGGCTGTAATGCTTGCGAAAAAGCTTGATTTACCTAAAGAAGAAATAGACAAATTAAAATTAGCAATATTATTATATGATATCGGCAATATAATGATTCCGGAAAAAATTCTTAATAAAAAAGAACCTTTGACTCCAGAAGAAAAGGATATAATAAAACAGCATCCTGTTATTGCAGCAAGAGAAATTTTAAAACCTATTTCAAACATTCAAGATGTTATTCCAATAATAGAAAACCACCACGAAAATTGGGATGGAAACGGTTATCCAGGAAAAAAGTCCGGAATTGAAATTCCAGTTACATCTCAAATTGTTTTGCTTGTTGATGCTTTCTATGCAATGACACAGGATAGACCATACAGACACGCATATAACATTGACGAAATTGTTGAAATTATTAAAAGCGAGTCAGGTAGACAGTGGAATAAACAGCTTGTAGACGATTTTATATATGTGGTAAAAAATGAATCAATACGGTAATCTTGAAGATATAATTACTTTTTTATATAGAAATATTACTACTTTTAAAGATGCAAATTTAATAAAAGATACAACTAGAATAAATAAGATAAAATATGATGCATACATTGAAAGCAGTATATCATCGCCTCTTTCATTTACGATTTTTGAATTATCTGACAAAGGAGAACTTTTAATTGACAATGTCGAAAGGTTGCTTGCAAGTGAAGCTGCCTTTTATCTATTTGTAAATGCAAAACACGGCTGGATTTTTGCCGTAAAAAATAACCTTGAAAACCAAAAAAAGATAATAAATAAAGAACAGATTCAAAATTATAAAATAAAAATTATCAATTAATTATTCATCAAGCGTAAAAACCTGCTGTCCCTGTTCTTCTTTAAATGCAGTTTCAAGAAGTACGTATGTCATATATGCACCTAAAGCTACAGCTTTGGGATCTAAATCCGTATTTTGTGCAGCCTCAATTATTGCTGAATTTATCTCAGGATTTTCATCTTTTATGTAATGAATCATTTTTTTTCTCCAGGCATGTACATCCTGAAAGATTTCTGCAAAGCATAATGATGATTGTTCTGGTGTTACTATTGGAAGCATTATTGTCCTTATATTTTTTTATACAAAGAGATTATATACAAAATTATAATCTCTTTCATCATATAATAAGTTGACTTAACGATAGACATATACCTTGCTTGACTCATAATTATTTCGGGGATAAAATAAATAAAGTCTTATATAGTATATATGTTTTTGTATTTTTGCAAAAAGTCTAGCTTTTAAAAGGGATTGTATGAAAGAATTTGAACCTGATTACATTGAAAAAGTAATCGATATTATGAGAAATAATGAAATAACAGAGATAATACTTGAAGATAATAATAAATCTCTGGTAATAAAAGACAGCGGATATAAACCTGTAATAAAAGAGAAAGAAGAATCTGACTACTGTATTACAGAAGAAAATATACCTCAGCCAGAAACAGAGCAACAAGAGGAAGAAAAGAAGAAACTTACTCCCATTGTATCAAATATGATAGGATTATACTTTGCAAAGCCGTCACCTGACGAAAAACCTTTTGTTAATGTGGGAGATGAAATAAAAGAAGGTCAGGTTATATGTATAATAGAAACCATCAAACTTATGAACAAAATCACATCTAATTTTTCGGGTAAGATTGCCGAAATTTGTATAGAAGACGGTCAGCCTGTTGAATACGGACAGGTTATTATGTATGTAGAAGAGAAATAACGGAAAATATATATGTTTAAAAAAGTATTAATTGCAAATAGAGGTGAGATAGCAGTAAGAATAATAAGAGCGTGCAGAGAAATAGGGATTCCAACAGTAGCGGTATTTTCACAGGCAGATGCAGATTCTTTGCACGTAAGTCTTGCTACAGAAGCATATTGTATAGGACCTAATGAAAGTTCAGCCAGTTATTTAAATATACCGGCAATTATCTCGGCGGCATTAATATCCGGAGCCGATGCAATACACCCGGGTTACGGGTTTATGTCTGAAAGAGCCGACTTTGCTGAAATATGTAAAGAACATAACATTAAATTTATAGGTCCATCACCAAAATCTATGGAATTAATGGGTGATAAGGCAACAGCAAGAAAAACAATGATTGCAAGCGGTGTTCCTATTACCCCCGGAACAGGAATTATAACAGATATAAAAGAAGCAAAAGAAGCGGCAAAAAAATTCGGCTATCCTGTTATTGTTAAAGCTACGGCAGGCGGCGGCGGAAAAGGAATGAGAGTTGCCAATAATGAAACAGAACTGGAACAAAATATAACTTTATGCAGACAAGAAGCTGAAAAGTTTTTTGGCAATCCAGATGTATACCTTGAAAAATATCTTGTAAATCCAAGACATATAGAAGTTCAAATTATAGCTGACAAATTTGGAAATGTTATTCATTTAGGAGAAAGAGACTGTTCTATTCAGAGAAGACATCAAAAACTTGTGGAAGAAGCACCATCTCCTGCTGTATCGGAAGACATCCGAAAGAAACTTGGCGATGCTGCAGTTAAAGCAGCAAAAGCTGCAAATTATGAAGGCGTCGGAACTATAGAATTTTTACTTGATAAAGATAAAAACTTCTATTTTATGGAAATGAACACCCGTCTTCAAGTGGAACACGGCGTTACTGAAATGATTTCAGGTATAGACATTGTAAGAGAGCAAATAAATATTGCAGCAGGCAATCCGTTATCATTCAAACAAGAAGATATAAAACTTTCAGGACACGCAATAGAATGCCGTATAAATGCTGAAGATCCCGAAAGAAACTTTTTGCCCGCACCGGGAGAAATTAACGGATACATTCAACCTGGAGGATTCGGAGTAAGAGTTGATTCTCACGTTTATTCAGGGTATAAAATTCCTCCTTATTATGATTCTTTAATAAGCAAGGTTATTTGCTGGGCACCAAACAGAGAAGAAGCAAGAAGAAGAATGTATAGAGCGTTAAAAGAATATGTTATAACAGGTGTAAAAACAACTTTGCCGTTTTATCAAGAACTTATAGAAGATGAAATATTTATCAGCGGGAATTTTGATACAGGCTTTATGAATACATACAAATCAAAAAAATCAAATTAACAATAAACGTCAGGATTTGATTTAAATTTCTTTTTCATTTTATTTATAAAGCTTTGTATACGGATTTTATCCATTTCTAAACTTTTATCTTCCTGTTCTTGGAACTTACATACTTTTTTGTAAAAAGGAAGTGCTTCATTTGTTGCAACTTTAATCACCATTCTTTTCTTATTATTATGTAAAGTATACAACCCTATCGCCGCAAGAATTGACTGACCTGCGTATTTATAACCGCTGTCACGATTGCTTTCCAAAAAATCTATATATACGTCATCTTCTCTGTCATAAAATTGACAAACTCCTAAAACTTTTTTGTTTGTATCTTCCAAAACGTAAAATTTTTTATTAGGACTTCCATAAGAAATACCATTTTGGGCAGAATACTTTTCCCGCATATAGTACAAAATAGTCGGTTTATAAATCCAAAAACCTTCCGCATCCTTTACAGTATTAATATCTTCTTTATCCTTACAGTCAAGTTCAAAAATACCGGCATTAGAATTCATTCCTGTATTTTTATCCTGAATACAGCATCTTGTTATAGGAATTTTCCGGCCGAATGATATTTTCATACAAACTTTTTCCTCAGGATTATAAAAACATCTGATTTTTAAATTTGCTTATTTGTATTTTTAATTTTTCACTGATATTATAAAAAAAGTATGGGAGATAATTATGTCTGATAATATTACAAAGCCGAAAAAAGAAATACTGAATTATATAAATGTATTCAGAGGATTAGCAATATTACTAATAGTTGCAGGACATACAATGCAAATTGGCACAAAAGGAAGTTGGATTAATACAATATCTTTTGAAATTGTCGCAGGAGGTACTGCTCTTTTTATATTTATATCAGGTTTTTTATTTCAACATCTGTCATATAAATTTGAATACAAAAACTATTTAAAGAAAAAATGGACAAATGTAATTCTCCCCTATATTTTTACTGCAATCCCTGGTATTTTATTATGCTTTTATGTTCCGGCTGCATATGGAAATCCTTTTGAAGGACTTAATCCAATTACTCAAATAGGTGTATTTCTTACAACAGGACGTGTTCACAATGTTCCGACCTGGTTCATTCCAATGATTGTTTTATTCTTTATATTTAGTTATATACTTTTATATTTAGAAAAGAAAAATATTTTATATAAACTTCTGCCCTTTTTATTCATAATTACAATATGTATTCCAAGGTTGGATATTGAACCTGAATATGTTGTAAATATGGATTATTTACATAAATATTTTGAATATTTAAAATATGTTTTAAGCGGATTTATTCATTTTACATCAATGTATGTATTCGGAATGTATTTATCTAAATATAAAGAAAAAATAGATATTTTCTATAACTATAGATTACTATTTTTCATACTTATGATAGCTACATCATGCATTGATATATATCTTAACCATGACAATATACTGGTTAACGGAACAGTATCAAAAATGTTCTTAACAGTACTTGTATTAGCATATTTAAAACATTATGATGAACTAATAAAAAGCCATGTAAAAATCAACAATTTACTTGATCTTGCAGCAAAATACAGCTTTGGTCTGTTTTTTGTACACTGGTATTTTGTATTCTTATTTAATCAATTATTCTCAATTCCAAAAGTTATACCTGTAAATAATATTTGCCAGTTACTATATGCATGTTCAACAGCCACTTTAAGATACTTATTTGTCTTAATAATGAGCTTCATTGTCTTATACAGTATAAAGAAAATCTTAAACAAAATTAAAATAGAAAATACAAGACAATTTATAGGAGTTTAATTAAAAATTTTTAAAATATTCAAAAAGAAAAAAAAGATATGATATTAAAAAAGAAAATTAATAATATAGATAAAACATATTCAGATATGATAAAACAATTTCCGATTTCAGAGCTAAAGCCGTTTGAAATATTTAAAAGTTTATTTTGTCAGAATAATTATATTATTTATGAAGCACAAGAAAACAATCAAGACATCGGATATATTATAATCGTTGAAGATAATAAAGATAAATTCATCTGGGTTGACTACCTAGCCGTATTCAAAGAATTTCATTCGAAAGGTTTTGGGAGTAGCATTCTAAATAAACTAAAAGAACAATATAAAGACTTCAACGGATGTTATTTGGAAGTTGAAAAACCTGATAAAAACAATCCCAACACAATAAGAAGAATAAACTTTTATAAAAAGCATGGAGCAGTTAAATTGCCGGTAGATTATTATTATCCCAATAAAACAGGCTGCCTGCCAATGGATTTATACTATATTCCTTATAATAAAACTGAAATCAACAATATCCTTTATGTAATAAAGCAAGTTTTTAATTTTCTTCATAAAGATATTGAAAATATTGATGAAATATATAAGAGAATAAAAATATTATAGAAAAGAAATCAGGAAACCTGCTTGATTTCCGGAGTTTTATTGTCAAAGAATAAAACAACCTGTCCTTCTTTTAAAGTTTTCTGTACATCAATTATTCTCTGATTAGAACTGCCACACCAGCATAACTTATCATCTTTTAATGCTTTAACAAATCTGCCATCAACAAGAACATCAATATATTTCATTTTCGGATTGTCTTTAAATTCTTCCCAAAGAAAACCTGTATAAACCCAAACAGTTTTTTCTGGATACAATTCTTTGCACTTTCTCATCAGTCTAAAAGTAACTCCTCTGTTAAAAGGATGTAAAGGATCACCGCCAGAAAAAGTTATACCGGAAATATACGGCTTTTTAAGTTCATTAAACAACTCTTCTTCTGCAGCTTCATCAAACGGCAATCCGCCTGTAATATCCCAGGTTATAGGATTTTGACAATCTTCACACTGATGATTGCACCCTGCAACCCACAAAACAACTCTCAAACCATCGCCGTTAAGCATGTCATCTTTAGTAATATTATGATAATTCATGGTTACATACTTACTCTGTCTTTTATTTCTTCCATCTTCGCTTCATTTAAACGTGTATCACCCTTGACTCTTGAGTAAGAAAGATAACCGTTCATTCTATCTATTTTTGTTAGATTTCGGCTGCCGCACTTCGGACATACATCCATATTCAATTCCTGATGACCGCAATCATCACAATATGAAAGCGACAAATTAACACCTTCATAAAATCCCATATCCATAGCTCTTCTTATCAAAGTTTTTATTGCTTCTTTGTTATAGGCAATTGGATATTTAACATATTGTATTTTACCGCCGTTCATTAAATTCCAGAATCTGTTTTCCAAATCCTGTTTTTCTATCGGGGTAATTTTCTCTGTTACATGACAATGGAAACTGTTCGAAACATAACCTCTGTCTGAAACATTTGCAACAACACCGTATTTTTCACGGAATTGCTTAACCTGAAGCCCGCACAAACTTTCAGCAGGAGTACCATATAGTGCATATAAATTCCCGTCTTCTTCTTTAAATTCATTTACACGTTTATTAATATACTCCATAACTTCAATAGCGAACTGACCGTCTTCCACAAGGGACTTGCCATTATGAAGCTGCTGCAGTTCATTTAAAGCAGTAATACCGAAAGATGCGGTTGCCGCTTTCAATAAAGGTTTTATTTTATCATGCAACTGTAAATGACCGCCGTAAAAACCGCCTTCACAGTATGCAAGAGGATTAGTAGATGCCTTCATTTCACCTAAGTAATCATAAGTTCTTATATGTAGTTTTCTTATCAATTGTAAATAATAATCCAACACCTCATAAAAATCTTTACTTTCTTTCTTTGCCTTTGCATAAATCATAGGTAGATGAAGACTTATCGCACCAATATTAAATCTTCCAACAAAAACTGGAGGATCATTTTCATCAGCAGGATTCATACCACCTTTTTCATACCACGGAGACAAGAAAGCTCTGCATCCCATAGGAGAAACAACCCTTTTGTATTTTTTATACATGCTTGCAACATAGCCCTCACCGGTTAAAGAAAGCCAATCCGGATACATTGACCTTTGCGAACATTCAATACCTGCTTCAAAAACATCTTCAAGAAGTTTTCCTTCGCCGTGCAGTTCTTCATCATATAGAAAAACTATTTTAGGGAATAAGACCGGTTTTTTACAATTTTTCTTGCCCTGACCGCCTTTTCTCGTATTTAAAGCAGAGATTGATGCCATCTTTTCAAATTCACCGGTTCCAAGACCGAACGTTATTGTTATAAAAGGATAATCTCCTCTTGAAGAAGCAACTGTATTAAATTTATATTCCCAACCCTGAAATCCCTGATCAAAATCAGTCTGAACATCTTGAAGAGCTTCTTTTCTTGCCTGTTCAAAATTCAATCCCATTGAGATATAGCGTTCATACTGTTTTTTATAAGTTTTTTCTGCATAAGGAGCAAGAAGCTTATCTACCTCTGGAACCGTAAACCCACCATATTGCTGGCTTGCAGCAGCCATGACAATATCACCTATAACATCAAAGGCAACCGCTAATGATTTTGGTTCATTATACCAGAGATTTCCCATTTCAAAACCATCTTTTAAAACAGCAGCCACATCAAATAAACAGCAATTCATTGTATCTCTTCTTGCAGACATATCATGGATATATATATATCCGTCACGAATCGCCTGCAAATCTTCAACTGTTAAAAAGAATTTTTTATAAAGTTCTTTATTTAACTGATTAAATATTAAAGAACGTTTTGTAGAAACTAAAGCAGAATCGGAATTTGAATTTTCTTTATCGCCGATATACATTATTTTCTGGCTTTCTTGATAAACTTTATCAAGCATTCTTACAAAATCCTGTTTGTAATTTCTGTAATTTCTGTAACTCTGGCATACTTTAGGATTAACATTTTCAAGTGCTTCTTCAACAATATTATGCATATCCTGGATAAGTATTTCCTTCTTTTCAGAGGCTAATACCTCTTTTTCCACAATAGAACATATTTCACCAAGCTGTTCCTGCGAAAAATCTATAAGAACACGCATTGCTGATTTTTTCACTGCTTTTACTACTTTATCAATATTAAATGCTTCTCTGGTTCCGTCTTTCTTTATAACAAAAAGATTCTTTGTTTCTGTATCTGACATGACTAATCCCTTAATTGTTAACTATCTTTTTATGCATACATAAATTGCGTAAAAAACGCAAATTTTATAAATATAACCTTACCCAAATCTCATGATTTAATATTTAATATGATACAACAAATTTAATAGAAAGTAAATACGAAAAATATAAATGATAATTAATATCATTTTTTAAAATTAAAGTTTTCAATGACGGTATACAATAATTTTTGTTTACAATATAATTAAGTTGACCGCTAGGGTTAGAGTATAAAAGTTAAAAAAACAAAACATAAAAACAGGAGGTCTGATGGATAACATGCAAATTACACATGAAGTGGAGAATCAATGTTGTGTAAGAAGAGGGGTAAAAGGCATACCTGCTCCGATACCTCAGGAAGGTGAATGGACAAAATGCAAAGAAATTAAAGATATTTCAGGATTAACACATGGCTGCGGCTGCTGTGCACCACAGCAAGGTACTTGCAAATTAACTCTGAACGTTAAAAACGGTGTTATACAAGAAGCACTGGTAGAAACTTTAGGATGTTCTGGAATGACACACTCTGCTGCAATGGCAGGCGAAATTCTTCCAGGAAAAACAATTCTTGAAGCATTAAATACCGATCTTGTTTGTGATGCTATTAACGTTGCTATGAGAGAATTATTTTTACAAATAGTATACGGCAGAACACAAACTGCATTTTCTGAAGGCGGATTACCCATAGGTGCAGGTTTGGAAGACTTAGGAAAAGGACTGCGTTCTCAAGTTGGAACTATTCACTCTACAAAACAAAAAGGTGTAAGATATCTCGAGCTTGCAGAAGGTTATATTTTAGAACTCGGACTTGATAAAAATGATGAAGTTATAGGTTATAAGTTCGTCAATCTCGGAAAAGTTATGGATGCAATTAAAGCAGGTAAGGATCCTAAGGAAGCTTACGAAAAAAATATCGGAACTTACGGAAGATTCCAAGATGCCGTTAAAACAATTGATCCGAGAAAGCAATAATAGTATAAATTTTTAAGTGTAAGTATTTAATTAATAAAGGGAAATAAAATATGGCAAAATTTGAAGGACAGGACAGACGTGAAAAATCCTTAGCTAAAGTTCTTTCTCAATATGGTTTTAAATCATTAGATGAAGCTAACGAATTATGTTTGTCAAAAGGAATAAACGTAGATGAAATTGTAAAAGGAATTCAACCTATTGCATTTGATAATGCATCATGGGCATACACATTAGGCTGTGCTATTGCAATAAAAAAAGGAATTAGAAATGCTGCTGATGCAGCTGAAGCAATCGGTGAAGGACTGCAAGCTTTTGCCGTACCGGGATCTGTAGGTGATACAAGAAAAGTTGGTTTAGGTCACGGTAATCTAGGTGCAATGCTTTTAAGAGAAGAAACAAAATGTTTCTGCTTTTTGGCAGGTCATGAATCTTTTGCTGCTGCAGAAGGTGCTATAGGTATTGCAAGAAATGCAAACAAAGTAAGAAAAGAACCTTTAAGAGTTATTTTAAACGGGTTAGGAAAAGATGCCGCTTATATTATTTCAAGAATAAACGGTTTTACACATGTTGAAACCGATTATAACTATAAAACAGGTGAACTTAAAGTTGTAAAAGAAACTCCTTTTTCTGAAGGTGAAAGAGCAAAAGTTAAATGCTACGGAGCAGATGATGTCAGTGAAGGTGTTGCTATAATGATAAAAGAAGGAGTTGATGTATCTATTACAGGTAACTCAACCAATCCGACAAGATTCCAGCATCCGGTTGCAGGAACATATAAAAAATGGTGTTGGGAAAACGGCAGAAAATATTTCTCTGTTGCATCAGGCGGCGGTACCGGCAGAACTCTTCATCCGGATAACGTTGCGGCCGGCCCGGCTTCATACGGTATGACCGATACCATGGGAAGAATGCATGGAGATGCTCAATTTGCAGGTTCTTCTTCTGTTCCGGCTCACGTTGAAATGATGGGTGTAATTGGCATGGGTAACAATCCTATGGTTGGAGCTACCGTTGCAGTTGCAGTTGCAGTTGAAAAAGCTATGAATTAAATGTTTCATTATACTTAAAGCAAAAAGACAGAACTAATAAAAGTTCTGTCTTTTTTAGCTTATTTGTGTAATCACCGGTAATTTTTCTACATATAATTCATAAATTGCTTCAGCACCCAAATCTTCAAAAGCTATTATTTCACTTTTTTTTATATGCCGGGATAGTAAAGCCGCAACTCCACCTATTGCAGTAAAATATTTTGAGCTGGTATTCTTTATAACCTCTATGATTTCTTTACTTCTGCTTCCCTTTCCGATTGTTGCAAGAAGCCCGTTTTTATACAACTCTACAGCATATTTATCCATTCTTGAAGCAGTTGTAGGCCCAATAGAACCTGATATCTCGCCTTTTTTTGCCGGACAGGGACCTGCATAAAATATAATTTTATCTCGCAATTCTACAGGTAGAGGTTTTTTCTCTTTTAAGAGTTCACAAAGTCGTTTATGTGCCATATCTCTTGCTACATATATATGTCCCGTAAGCAGAACTTTTTGTCCGGATTTCAAGTTTCTTATTGCCTTAGTATCTTCTGTTTTTATTTCGTTTATATCGTTATCTGTATCTTGAATATCAACAAAATCGGGTTTTTTATGCTGATATATTACACCATCTTCTTTTACTACACAATGAGAATATCTCTTTGAATGACAATTAATTGATATACTTACAGGAAGACACGCTATATGTGTTGCACCGGTGATTGTTCTTATATCTAAAACATAAGTGCTTCCATATTTTTCAGGTGCTTTTTTTTCTATATATTTTTTTACTTTTTCTGAAAATTCAAGCTCTTCTTTTGTAAATTTATCTTTTATAAAAGCTTCCTTTGCCATTATAGAAGACTTTTCAGCAGTATAGCCTATACCAATACCTATAAACATTGGAGGGCAAGCATTTTCACCAGTTTCAAGTATTATATCTCCTATTTGATGAACAAGTTCTTCTTCCTGTATTGTCGGTAAAAACATTTTAAGTACGGACTTATTTTCTGAACCGGCACCTTTTATTAACACGCTTATTTTAATGTCGTCACCATTTACATATTCCGTATGTATAACAACCGGTGTGTTAGTCTTCGTATTTTTTCTGTCAAATAAGGAATTTTCCACAACTGATTTCCTAAAACAGTTATCTATATAGCATTTTTCAACAGCTTCATTTATTGCTTTATTTATAAATTCACCTTTTATTTTTACTTTTTGTCCTATTTTTAAAAATACTATGACCTGACCTGTATCCTGACATAAGGGAAGCTTTTTTTCATAAGCAATTTTGGCATTCTGTAATATTGCCTTGAGTATTTCTTTTGCTTCAATTTTTTCAGAAAGAAGATATTCTTTCAAAATCCTTGAATAGACTTCTTTATTTATACAAATATTTGCATCAAAACAAAGATTATATACTGCTTTTTTTATTAAACGTGTTGAAATTTCACTCATATATAAATGATATAATTTATATTTTTTAATGTAAAGAAGGATTTATTGTATAATTAGATTATACGGTAATAATATACTATTCAAAAGGAATATGTATGCCTCATTTCTTAATAGAATCAAACAAAATTAAAAATAATACAATAGAAATATCCGATAAAAATCTTTATAAACACATTATAAAAGTAATGCGTTCAAAGCAGGGAGAAAAACTTTTATTTTTAGACGAAAACCAAATTCAATATGAAACAATATTGAAAGAAATTGACAATAACAGCTTTAAAGCTGAAATTTACAAAAGATATAAATCAGAAAGAACATTACCTCTAAATTTGTATATTGCCCAGAGTGTACTTAATTCTGATGACCAAATAAGCTCAATAAAAAAAGCAACTGAACTGGGTGTTAAGGGAATAATCCCTATATATACAGATAATTGCAGTGTTAAAGCAAGTATTATAAAAAGCAAAATTAAAAGATGGCAGACAATAGCACTTGAATCGGTAAAACAATGCGAAAGAGCGGATATTCCGAAAATCTATGACATTATTTCTATTCCCAGTTTAATAAAAAATTATGATTATGTAATTGTTTTTGCAGAAAAATATGCAAAAGAAAATTTTTTTGAATATTTAAGACACAAGACTATTAACAAAAACAAGAAAATTTTAATTATAATAGGGCCTGAAGGCGGTTTTTCAGAAAGAGAATTTGAATTTTTTAAAGAAAATAATATTCCGCTTATTACGCTCGGAAGTTTAATATACAGGGCAGATACAGCTCTTACGGCTGCAATTACTACCGTAATAAACGGAGTTTTATATGGATAAATATATAAAAATAATTAATGATGATACTGTAATAAGAAAGATAAAACCTTTTATTAAAAATAAAAAGGTATACATTGTAGGCGGATATATAAGAGACATCATAACAGGAAAAACTTCAACAGATCGTGACTTAATTATATGTGATGAAGAAACGGAATTATTCGCAAAGGATTTAGCAGACAAGCTCAACGCTTATTTTATTGAGCTTGATTCTGTTAATAACATATACAGGTTGGTATTAGAAGACAAAATTAATTACATAGATATAACCTGTCCTGTTGAAGGTGATTTAACTAAAGATATAAAAAGACGTGACTTAACTATTAATGCAATTGTTTATGATATTAATAAAGAAGAATTCATCGATTTAACCGGCGGCATTTCTGATATAAAAAATGAAAAAATAAAAGGAATTTCTGAAAAGAATTTCGAAGACGACCCTTTAAGATTATTAAGAATATTTAGATTTGCAGCCGTAACAGGATATAAGATTGACAAATCTCTTTTTGAAATTGTAAGAAAACACTTTAAAGAAATAAATAAACCTGCAAAAGAACGTATAACTGCCGAGCTTTTAAAATTATTTGAAGGCAAATATTCACATCAGGCACTATTGCAAATGGATAGATGTAATTTATTGGAAGAAATTTTTCCCATATATAAAGAAATTAAGAAAATTCCATCAAATACCCACCATCACCTTGATTTGTTTCATCATCTTGTTGAAACCGTAAATCAGATTCAAATCATATATGAGAATTCAAATGATGAAATAAAAGAATATTTAAATTCAGAGCCAAAAGGAACAATTAAAAGACTAGCATTCCTAAAGTTAGCAGGATTTCTTCACGATATAGGCAAACCTTCCTGCTGGACAATAGATGAAGACACCTTAAGACACCGGTTTATTAAACATGATGAAGTTGGATCACAGCTTTCCGTACCAATTTTAAAAGAATTAAAATTTTCAAAAAAACAAATTGAATACATAAAAAATTTAATAAAATATCATATATATCCTTCAAGCTTAATCTGTTCACCGGATACAAGCGAAAAGGCCATAATGAAATTTTACAGAAAAACCGAAGATTATGTTATTGACGTTATAATACTTGCAATGGCAGACAGACTTTCAGCGAGAGGAATTCATGTTACTGAAGAGATGGTAAAAACAAATATTAACGGTCTAACCGCTCTGTTAAATAATTATTTAAAAATACGGCGAACTATCACTCCTTGTGAAAAATTTCTCAACGGCTGTGACATAATGGAAATACTTGGCATTCAAAGCGGACCAATTCTGGGGAAAATCATTAAAGCACTTCAAGAAGCACAATTATCTGGTGAAATTTCAGATAAACAGCATGCCGCAGATTTTGTAAAAAAATATTATTCAGAATGTATTGATTCTTAATACACCTGTGTGTTTTTTTGCAAAAAAGTTTATTTTTACTTATAATTCACATGTACGATTAAAAGGAAAAACAATATGAATTCAGTTGTAATAGTAGGAAGAGCAGGACAGGATCCTGAAGTTAAATATTTTGAATCAGGCAAAGTTAAAACAACCTTTTCAGTTGCTGTTTCAAGATGGGATTATAAAAGTAAAGCTGAAACTACAGACTGGTTTAATATAGAATTATGGGATAAATCTGCAGAAATTGCAGGTGAATATGTAAAAAAAGGTCGTCAGGTTTGTATTGATGGAAGACTTGTTTCAAACAAATGGACTGGGGCTGACGGAGAAGCACGTGAAAGATTTGTTATACGTGCAAATACTTTAAGACTTCTTGGAAGTAAAAGTGAAAATTAAACGGTTTTAATATGAAGACATCCAATTATATTGCAGTTATTGCTGATGATTTGACAGGTGCTAACGATACTTCTTTACAGTTTTTTTTACAAGGCTGCAAGACACAAGTGTCTTTCGGCGGTGATTTGTCTATTGACGAAAGCCTTAATACTGAAGTTTTCGCTATGTCTACGGAGACAAGAAATGCACCTGTAGATATTGCCCGTGAAAGGGTTAAAAATGCGGCTGAAAAAATTTTAAAAGAATATAATTTTGAATACATATATAAAAAAATAGATTCTGTTTTAAGAGGTAATATTGCAGCAGAAATAGGTATTTTAATTAAAACACTTGAAATGGATGCAGCAATAATTTTTCCAGCTTTTCCCAGTGAAGGCAGAACAACAATAGGAGGATATCATTTAGTAAAAGGTGTTCCTTTGCAAAGAACCGATGTTTCAAGAGATCCTGCTTGCCCTATTATGGAATCAAATATTGTTAACCTTTTAAAAGGTCAGTTATCTGAAGAAGAAAGTCAAAACGTTGATCTTATAAGTCTTGATATCATAATGAAAGGTGCCGGTCCAATTTTAACAAAATTAAACGAATTAATTTCAAAAGGGAAAAAATATATAGTTGCAGACGCAGTTTCAACAACAGATTTAGAACAGATTGCTCTTGCTGTAACGAAAAGCAACTATAAGATTCTACCTTGCGGTTCTGCAGGAGCAGCCCAGGCACTCAGTAAGATCTGGCATCCTGATGATGAAACAAAAAAACTTGAAGAACCTGAAGTTCCTGATTTACCCAAATTCGTAGTATCAGGAAGTGCTACAGATCTAACTGCATCTCAAATTAAAAGACTTCAGGAAAATGATAATATAGAAAACACATATTTTATTGCGATAAAACCGCAAAATATTTTTTCTGATGATTACGAAGAAGTTGCAAAAAGGGTTATAAACAATCTTAAAAATAACATTATTGTTATTTTACATTCTTCCTGTCTTATTGATAATACTGATGAATTAAATTCTTTGCTTATTGAACATGAAATTACAAAAGAAACATTCATCTCCAAAATTTGTGATTATCTTGCTGCAGTAACAAGAATTGTTATATCTCAAAAACCGGCAATACTAATTACAGTAGGCGGAGAAACTTCTTTTAAATGCTGTAGAGCAGTAGGAAGTAAAAACTTACAAATTTTAGACACTGTTGCTCCTGCAATTCCTCTCGGTATTGATCATAAAGGTCAATTTATTGTTACAAAATCAGGAAATCTGGGCACACAAAATACCTTAATAGATATTATAAAATATTTTGAACAGGATAAATAATGAAAAAAATAGCAATTACATTTGGTGATCCCAATAGTATATCACCTGAAATCACGATAAAAGCATTAAATTTTCTTGATTTGCCCTCAGATCAGGTCATATTGATAACAAGTAAAAACATTCTTGATTTTTATGAAAAAGAATTCAACCTTTCTCTCGAAAAAAATTATAAAACAATTGAAATCCCATATAAATATGAACACATTAAGCCATCAATAGAAGCAGAAGAAGCCGGAGAATTTGCATTCAAAACAATTATCGAAGCCTGCAAGTTAGCACAAAACAGGGAAATTGATGCAATAGTGACAGCTCCTGTTTCCAAAAAAGCGATGAACCTTGCGGGACATAACTATTCAGGACAAACAGAAGTACTGGAACAATATCTTGCAAATTCAAATCAAAAAGCACAAATGCTCTTTATATGCAGTAATTTTTCTCTTTTATTATTTACACGCCATCTACCCTTAACAGAAGTTGCAAGTCATATAAAAAAAGATATTTTAATTGAAAAAGCCATACATCTTAATAATTCTCTTAAAACCCAATTGGGTATACAAAATCCGAAAATTGCTATATGTGCCTTAAACCCGCACTCGGGAGAAAATGGTTTATTCGGAAACGAAGAAATTGATGAAATAATTCCAGCTATTAAACAATTAAGGCAACTAGGAATTAGCATAGAAGGTCCGTTTCCGGCAGATACTTTATTTTATAATTGTTATAACAACATATGTAATTATGATTGCTATATTGCATTGTATCACGACCAAGGATTAATACCTGTTAAATTAATGGAGCGTGATGAGTGTGTTAATACAACTATCGGGCTTGACGTTATAAGAACATCTCCAGCTCATGGCACTGCTTTTGATATTGCCGGTAAAAACCTAGCAAATCCTCAAAGTATGATAAGAGCAATTGAACTGGCATTACAGTTTATAAACATTTAATTTAAACCTAAGAGAAAATTAATCTATACTTTCTCCAATATCTTTTTTAATGTCTTTATACGAAATATTGTTCTTTATTAGATATACCGCAGCAACAAATGAAACAAAAATTGTCACCACTGCCTGCTCCAATAACGACATAGCAAGAGCTGTTTCTTTGGAAACATCATAAATAGCAAAAGCAGAGATAACAGCAAGCTGATATGGCCCTATAAAAATTGATGTTGAAGGAATCATGCACGCCATTGCTATAAAACTTATTATAAATATCGTTACTGACCAATGAAGTTCACAACCGAACCCGTATATTACAATTAAAAAATTCAGACATTCAAATGACCATATTCCTATAGCTGCAATAATTGCAATAAGTATATTCTTCGGAGTATCTATAACTTCAAACCCCTCAAAAAAAGAATTACAAGTTTTATTTAGAAAATCTGTAGCCTTTTGTATTAATTCAGAAAAAGGGATTTTTTCTGTTTTTTCTTTAATATAAGAACATATCCTATCTGTTTGATTATATTTATACGTAACAACAGCAAAAACAACTCCTGATAAAATTAAAATTCCTGCAAAAAGGCAAAGATTCACAGCCAATGCATTGCGATGATATACAAAAACCCCAATAGTAAGAAAAGAGAATATAACAAGAACATCAAAAATTCTCTCAAGCATAACCGTACCGAATATTTTAACTTTATCTGCATTATATTTATATCCGGTATAATAAGCTCTAAACAAATCACCAGCCCGTGCCGGAAGAACTATATTCAAAGAAGCACCGGTAAAACAAAGTGCTGTTAAATCTTTTATTTTAGCATCAGGAACAGTTTTGGAAATAAGTCTGCTAAAGCAAATTCCACGGCAAAACAAAGATAAAGAAATTGAAATCATTAAAAGAAATACATATCTAAAATCAAAGCCCTTTATTACCTTAATAAATTCACTAACATTTATATTTACAAATACCAGATATAAAAATACAAAAGTAATAAATAAAAGAATAATTTTTTTTATATTCTTTTTCATTACTTTTCATTCTCCGTTTTTATAAGAATTTTAACAGAATCCTTATCTGCATTGCGTTTAAATGCTATAAGTGCATCGTCAATGCTAAATACGCCTGAAATTAAAGGTTTAAAATTTATTTTTTTTTGTTCCATATATCTTAAAGCCGGTTTAAATTGACCGCATCTTGAACCGAGAACAGTTATTTCATCAACAACAATAGGTGCAAAATTAAATTCTTTAGAAGCAGCTATAGTACTTTTTAAAACCAGCACTCCTCTTGGCTTGACAAGAGATATTGAAGTTTCAAAACCTGTAATTGAGCCTGTAGCTTCAACAACAACATCAAAATACTTCTGTACGTTCACATCTTTCAATAATAATGTTTTAACGTTTTGCTCCTTTGCTATATCAAGTTTATTTTCATGTTTGCCTATCAAAACAACATCAAGACCGGATGCATTTAGAGCAAGAGCCGTTATTAAACCTAATTTACCATCTCCCAGGACGGCAACTTTCTCAAAAGGTTTAATATGTAATTGTTCAAGAATTTCAAGTGCTGCAGCAAGTGGTTCAATAAAAACAGCTTCTTCAGTTGCGACATTTTCAGGTATTTCTATAAGATTCTTAATCGGAATTGTAACATATTCAGCCATACATCCATCTTTTTTCCAAATTCCGAGAGTTTCTCGATCAGGGCAGTGTCTTTCCAATCCTTTTCTGCACCACTCACAAATCCCGCATCCGTTATTTATTTCTCCAGCTACTCTTTTCCCAATCCAGTATTTATCCTGGCAATTAACATCTTCTACAATACCGATGAACTCATGCCCGATAATCCCTTTATATCCCATATATCCTTTTGTAATTTCATAATCAGTATTACAAATACCGGAAATTAGAACACGAATTAAAGCTTCATCTTTTTTTGGTTTTGGAATTTCAACACCCGGTACAACTTTTAATTTTTCATCAAATACAACTGCTTTCATAACTTCCTCTCGATTCTGATTCTACATATAGCAGAATAAATTCAGCTGTATTAATTATACTATACAATTTTTAATCCAGAGAAATGAAGTTTCTTCTTTAATTTTATTTTTTCATTTAAAACCCCGTAGTTAGAATTATATATAGTTTTTAAAGAAAAAGGATCAAGAAGATTTTGCGAGCGAATAAGAGTAATATAAGCCTGTTGATATTCTTTTAAATTTATAAAGCTGTTAATTTTTAATTCAATAACTTGAGAATAAAGTGAAAAATCATATCCCGAATAATTTTTCACTGCAATATCACAATATTCAATAGACTTTTGATATTCCTTTAATAAATAATAACAGTTAGCTATGCAAGCTGATAATCTATATTCCGGTTTTATTTTTTGAGCTTTTAAATATAATAAAAGAGCTTTTTTTATCTGCCCTTTAATTGTACAAATATCCGCATAAAGCATAATACTTTTAAAATGAAACGGCGTCAATTCAATAGCTTTTTTTAACTTTTTAGCAGCAATATTTAAATGATTAAAATAGTATAAATCATCCTCGGCCTCTCTAAAAAGAAGTTCCGATTGTAGATTTATAACATTAGTATATATTTTATTATTCGCTGTATTTTGCATTTTAAACTATAATTATTGCTCTTCTCAATAAAATCATAGTTTTTATGCATGGTATAGGGCTAGAGTTATTTATAGACAAGAAAAATTAAACCCATGCTAAAGCATGATGCAGCATGGTTTTTCATGATTTCTAATTCAAATTAACATTTTTTAACATAAAAAACAGTCAAAAGGCAAAACCCGCAAAAGCATGACAGAGCATGCTTTTTGGTACAGTTACAAAACTTAACACTTTAGCCCGAATAAAATTTAATGATTGCTTGATATTAAAACATCAGCATTGTATCATACAAATATAAACACCAACGGAGGAACTTATGAATCAAATTATAAAAATAGCATGGGACTTAAACGAGAATACTGAAAACAGATATCAATTAGTATATGAAATAGCGGAACTTGCAAAAAAGCTGGTTGATGAAAATCAATTAAAAAGAGTAAAAGAAGAATATAGTTTTGATGAAGTTCCTTTTGATACATCAATTAAAAAAGAAAATCCTGTTGAACATGCCATTATGGTGAAGGCATCAGAATATGATGATTCTGGTTTAGTCGGATAAAGAATACAAATAAAAAAAGCTCCTCAATGTCAGGAGCTTTTTTTTACCAAAAAACCATTAATTTGCAATTAACTTATTTACAGCTCTTGTTAATCTTGATTTTTTTCTTGAAGCTGTATTTTTATGCAAAATTCCTTTTGATGCAGCTTTATCGCATAATTTATAAGCTTTTGATAACGCAACTTTAATAGCTTCCTGGTCTTTTTCTTTGGCTTGAGCTAAAGCAAGAACATTTTTAACGGCAGATTTTATTGTTGATTTAAAAACAACATTTCTGTCGTGATTTCTTTGTGCTGTTAAAATTCTTTTCTTCGCCGATTTAATATTAGCCATTGTTTTTTCCTTTCTAATTCAGTATTGTGAATGTTTATCATTACAATCTGCTTAGAGGATTAGTGAGTATGTTTATTATATAATCTAAAAAAATAAAGTAAATAAAATTATTAAGAATATTAATTTTTAAAGATATACTAGCAAAAAAAATTATCTTCATTTTTAAAATTTTTTGGAAGCCTGACAAGAAAAATCAATGAAAATAAATAGAATACAAAACAACAGTTTTCAAAAACAAAGAGAAAAAGGAAACACAATAAGTTATAAAGGCGGAAGGGAAGTATTAAGAACATTTGCTAACCCTGATTCTTTGATGACAACAATTTTTCTTGAATCTTTTGTTACGGGAGGCAGAGGAATATCTGCCTATAAAAGAGGTGGATTCCCTGAATTTAGAGAAAGATTTACAGATGATATAGTCTCTGCAATATTCTGGATGAAAGGTGTTGATATATTTAATAAAATCGGAGACAATTTCGGAAAACATGTATTAAAACTGCCTACAACAAATTTCGATGTAGGAAAAGATGCGTTAAGAACACCTTTTGAAAATCTTGTTAAGGATCTGGGCGAAACTATTAAAGATGAACAGAACGTAAAAAGCCTTGAAAAAAAACTTGCAACTTTTAAATTTACAAAAATAATATTATCAACAATTCTAGCAACAGGTTTTGTCGGATTTGCACTGCCTAAAATAAATCAGGCAATTACAGATAAACTTATGTCAAAAAATAAGAACAATCAAAAAGAAGATAAAACTTCATCTTTTGACGAAACTATAGCAAAACAATCTTCATTTGATGAATTTAATAAAAGAATTACTGATAAAAAAGGTAAAAACACATCTTTCAAAGGTGTTTCCCCGTCAACAATGACAACAATAGCTCACTATCTGGAGAACAATAAAATATGCAAGATGCTGACATGTGATACCGGAATTCTATCAGGTCGTGTTGTTACAGCAAGAAATCCTGATGAAGGAATTGAATATTTCTTCCGTGATGCAAGTTCATCATTCTTTTATTTTGCAAGTACTCCTTTAGTATATAAGCTGCTGCAAAAGCTTTCAAAAAGCTCGAGTTTAACAGATATTGACCCTGTTTGTGCAAAACAAATAAATGACAAAGTTCTTGAACAAATAAGAAAATTAGATGGTTCTTCAAAACCAATAAGTGTAGAAGAATTTAGTAAAAAAGCAATAGGTACATTAACAGAAGAGGCGAAAGAAATAATTTCAAAACTTCCTTTTTCTTCTGATGTAATTTCTTTGGATGAGTTAAACAAATATCTGCCGGATGAAAATTTAAAAGTAAAAGCAGCGGAAATGTCAAAATTACAACCCGTACAGGCAAAACTTGGAAGAGTATTAACAAAACAGCAGGTTTCAGATATATTTAAAAACGGATATATAAGCTCGCCTGAATTTATGCAAAACCTGTATAAGAGTAAGTTCGGAGAAGATTTAACAAATCCCTATAAATATATACCGTACAAAAAAATAACAGCTTTTAGAGAAAATATTGATAAATACCTCAACAAAATAATTGATACGGCAAACAAGAAAAATAAAGGAATAATAGACAGAAAGCTTCTGGATGGAATCAACAAAAAAAGCTATGCTTTATCTGCAGGATTCAGAATAATAGCAACAGCTGTTTCAGCATTTGCTCTGGGTATAGCAATTCCTAAAATACAATATGCAATAACAGCAAAAAGAACAGGTTCAAATGAAGCTCCAGGGCTAAGGAAATATTCCCAAAAAAAATAATTAAAACGAAACAAAAATAAACGGATATTTTCCTTCCCGTTAATAACTGTTAATTTACAAAGGCCTTTTCAGGTTATTGCATTTTCACAATAGCCGGGATATTTATTGTCCTAATACAAACAATAAGCCATATAATAAAAAAACCGGAATTCAATGAATGCCGGTTTTTCAAATGGTCGGAACGACAGGATTTGAACCTGCGACCCCTACCACCCCAAGGTAGTGCGCTACCGAGCTGCGCTACGTCCCGTTAATATTATTTGTTGTTATTTTTTTATTCCAACACTTATAAATAACAACACCTGCTGTCTAAAATTTATATTAACATTCACAAGAAAAAAATTCAATAAACATAATTTCCCCTAAGATATTTATATTATTGTATTCTTACGTCACATTTTGCATATAATCGTCCTTGCGAATGTTCAAAAGAATTTTTAAATAACTCTTGTACAGTATTGTCAGTATAATATGAATATTTTTTTAACTCTTTAATAAATGGATTTTGGCTTTTATTAAAATATTTTTCAACATTTGCCAGTCTGTACATTTTATCTGGGTTTACAGGTTTTTTAGTTTTAGTATCTACAATATATTTCGTTAGCTCTCTGGGGGATTTTTTTCTTGCTATTTCTCTCAATATTGCAGTTCGGTTGATAGAGAGTCCCGCATAATGGATAAGCGGATTTTTTTGAGGCAAATCTTTATTAAAAATTATATTATCAATAACTAAATAAGCTAAAGTTTCTCCTGAAATTTCATTAATCAAAATTCTACCATCAGATGAACTTATACCTGAAAGAACATTCATAATATCAAACACGGAAACAGACGGTTTTTCTGATATTTTTAGAGGATGTCTTATAGCTGATGAATTTATAGCAAAAAAGTCAACATCATAATGTTCTCTTTTTATTTCACCAAGCAGTGAGTCAGTAACAAAATTTGCAAGATAATTATTTTCAGTCCTTATATTATCGGTACTCAGTATTTTCATCCATTTATAAGGTGTTAAAACAGAATATTTCTTAACCAAATCTTTTTTAAATAAACTTAGATATAATTTATAAAGAGGTCCTTTTGTTTTATTTTCAAACGGATTAAAAGATTTTATTTCTATATTTTCCAAAGCCCCGTCATCACGCATTCTAATTTTTGTATTAACTATTTTCTTGAAATTTTGAGAAAGAGGAATAATAGGTGTTCCATTAACATATCTAATATTTTCTTTATGCTCATGTCCGTCAAAGATAATATCTACATCTGATTCTTTTGCAAGATTATCTGCAAAAGAAACACCGGTATGACACAATAAAACAATTACTCCATTAGGATTATCCTGTTTAAATTCTTCAATTTGCTTTTTACAATAATCCAAAGTTTCTTGATAATCTTCTTTCTCAACCTTGCTTTGTATTTTAGCTGAATTATTTAAAAGACAAACACCGTCAAGTTGTTTTTGATACATTTGTAAATTAACCGGAGCTATTCCCAGAAAAAGAACACGATGTTTTAAATAAGAATTTTTATCATCCTCAATTTCTATAATCTTTTTATTGAAGATTTTATTTTTCCCTATACTTTTACAAAATCCTGAAGAGTTTTCAATATCAAGATTTGAAAATAAAACCCCCGCATTAATATCAGACAATATTTCATCAAGCAGCGGTATTCCACCATCAAACTCATGATTTCCCGGAGTAAACAATACCGGTATTTCAGGAGAGAATTCTTTTATCTGTCTTATTAGTTCATTAAAAATATCAAGTTGAAATTTTCCCACCGGTTTTTGAGGGTCAGAAGAATATCCTTTTCTTGCACCGTCAATAAACCAATCACCGCAGACGGCCAGAACATTTTGTTTTCCTTTTTGTTCAGGGCAGAATATATCCTGTTTTAACCTTCTCATTTCTTCAAGTGCATAATTTGCTTCCAGCAATTCACCATGGGTATCAGAAAACGCATTAATATTAATTGTTGCTGCTTTGAAAGATTGAATATTTTTTGTATTATATAAATTACCAACGGTTTTTATTTTCATATTTTAATAATACTCGTAAAAAATTTTATTGTTATTAATATTAATCATAGTCATAATAAGGTCTTTGGATGACTTAAGACACACTTTGTGCTACAATTGCTTTTGTGGGAGCTAATATATGAAAATTTGTGTTATTGGAACCGGCTATGTAGGCTTAGTTGCAGGCACCTGCCTTGCAGATATGGGCAATAGCGTTATTTGTATAGATAATAATAATGAAAAAATCCAGAATTTAAAAAAAGGTATTATCCCTATTTACGAACCGGGACTTGAAGAATTAATAAAAAACAATGTAAAAGAAGGCAGATTAATATTTTCAACTGATTTAGGTGCAGCCGTAAAAAAGTCCAAAGTTTGTTTCATTGCTGTAGCTACACCGCAAGATACAGACGGATCCTGTAATTTAAATGCCGTTATTGAGGTTGCAAAAGAAATAGCTAAAAATATAAACGAATATAAAGTCATAGTGAATAAATCAACCGTACCGGTTGGAACCGCCGAAAAACTGAAGAAAATTATTGCACAAAATACAAGCAGTAACTTTGATATTGTTTCAAATCCTGAATTTTTAAAACAAGGTGCCGCTGTCGATGATTTTCTTTCTCCTGACAGAGTAATTATCGGGTCTAATAGTGAAAAAGCTTCTGCAATAATGAAAGAAATATATTCGCCATATTTTAAAACTGCAAACAGGATGATTTTTATGGATGTAAAATCCGCAGAAATGACAAAATATACAGCAAACGCATTTCTTGCAACAAAAATATCTTTTATTAATGAAATAGCAAATATTTGTGAAAAAGTCGGAGCCGATATTGAACAGGTAAGAATTGGTATTACTACTGATAATAGAATCGGGAACAAATTTCTTTTCCCCGGTATAGGTTTTGGAGGCAGCTGTTTCCCCAAGGACTTAAATGCACTAGTTAAAGTTGCACATGACAACAGCTGTTCTGGAAAACTTTTAGAAGCTGTTATAGATATTAATAACAATCAGCAAAAAATATTTGTTAAAAAAATTCTGGCATATTATAAAGAAAATATAGAACATAAAACCTTTGCTGTATGGGGTCTTTCTTTTAAGCCAAAAACAAATGATATGAGAGAAGCTCCGTCTATTCCGATTATTAATGAATTATTAAGGCATGGAGCTATAATTCAAGCATACGACCCTCAGGCAATGGAAAACGCTAAAGCTATTTTTGGAAACAAAATTAAATACGCCGATTCAGCATATAAAGCACTCAAAAGTGCTGATGCACTTATCCTTTTAACCGAATGGAACGAATTCAGACATCCAGACATGGAACAAATTAAAAATCATTTAAAAGATAAAGTTATATTTGACGGAAGAAATCAGTATAATTCCTCACTGTTAAAAGAATTTGGACTTAATTATATAAGAATTGGCTCATAGTTATAAAAGTTAACATTAAGTTTTTTTAAGTTGAATTTTTATCCTGCAAATAGCTGATATAAAAGAAAAAATAAAAAACAAAAATATTAAGTTTTCATATTTCATTATTTATTTTTGCTATAATCAAGACTTCTAAGTAGCAAAAAAATATTTGCTGAGTTTTAGAATAATTGAAAGAATGTAAAGGAAATTATGAAAATTAATTCTATTACAACGAATATGGGATACCCGAAGGGGCGAGGAGCTGAAAGCTTGTTCCCCGCAGGAAAGAAGAGTGTGCACGAGCGACATAATTTAAAACAAAATAATAATGACCAAATAAACACGACCATCAAGATGAATTCTGATGGTCGTGTGAATTTTAAAGGGGGAATTCCTTTATTACACAGGGCAGCAACCTTTGCCTCTGATAACCCGCTCACGGCTGAAGCTTTGTTTGCAATAATAGTTACATGTTGTTTAAGACCTGTTACAATAATGGCAACGGCAAGAACAAAAGAAGATAAGGAAAAATGTTCTTATCAGGCAGCAAAATCAGTATCTTCCGGTGTAGTTGGTCTTGCAACAACGGCATTAATCGGAACTCCTATTGCGGCTGCTACTAAATATGCAAATAATAAAGGTGTATTTAATATACCTCCAAAAATAAAAGAAAAGTCTCTGGAAGCAGTAAAGCAGGGAGTTGAAGTTTTAAATGAATACGGAAAGAAATTAACAGCTGAAGGTATTGAATCACCTTTAGCAGAACAAATAAAATTGCTGACAGAAGGCGGAAAAATCAATCTAAATATATTCAAAAAAGCCGGAAAAGGAGCTGAAAAAATATTCCAGGAACAAATAAAACAAAAAGCTCCGGATATATCTGATAAAGTTATAAAAGCATTAAAAGAACAGCAAGTTCTCAATAATTATGCAAGAACCGGAAAAAATGTTATGGATAAATTCTTCCAGCCGGTATTTATGCCTTTAAGAGCAACAATAACAGTAGCTCTCGTTCCATTCTTAGTAGCTTTAATGGGGCAAAAGAAGCCTGAGAAAAAAGCACCTGCTCAGGATTTAAAAAACATTATGAACTATAACGTATTTCAGAACAGTAATGAAAAAGAACTTTTTCAGTCTTTTTCGGGAGTGGTAAACAATGAAAATAAATAGCATAACACCCAATTACTATACAAAGAGCCAAAAGAGCTATGATAAAGATAATAACAAAGCTCCATCTTTTAAAGGGACTGTTGTTCCGGAGCCTGTTACAAAAGGGCTGTCAAGCTTTTATGAAAAAGTTGTTTCTACAAGCGGATTTCAAAAATTTATAAAGGCATTTAGTAATTCAAATAAAACATTTACCCACCTTCTTGTTGCTGAAAGTTGTTTCTTATCAGGATTTTATATGATAAATACTTTAAGAAACAAAAAAATAGAAAAAGAACAAAAACCGCAGATGTTAATAAATGATGCTCTTACACTTGGAGTTTCAACTGCAGGAGCATATCTTGTTGAGGATAAAATAACTGATGCAGTTATGAAAGGTTCTGAAAAATATTTCAAAAAATACAGTGATTTTTATATAGCCCAGGGACGAGATGCCTCTGCTTCAGCAAAAGGCTCATTACTTAAAAAAGTAACTGATATTATAGGTCAAAAAGATACTGAAAAGTTTAAGCAGGGACTCGATGAGGCAGCTGCAATGGTTGGCAGCCACTTAAAAAATTTAGTCGGAGAAGAAGGTAAACTTAAAACATTCCAGATAACCGAAGATAGATTAAAAGAAATACAAGAAAGCGTTAAAAAGGCAATATCTGACAATAAAGGTTGTTTAGATAAAGCAAAAGATGCTGTAAAAGGTACTGTTGATGATGTATATAATAATGCTTCCGCAAGAGCTGAAGCAGAAAAAGTATTACCGGGTATAAACAAATTAAAAGTTCTCGTTATATTTGGTATCATATACAGATATCTCGGACCTGTTGTTATAACACCAATAGCAAATAAAATCAGCTCAAAGTTCTTCTCTAAAGAAGCTGACAAAAAATCATAATAAAAATTGTTCTTCTGACGAAAAAGAGAGAATTTTCATTCTCTCTTTTACTTATATTGTACTTATTATTTGAAGCGGATAATCAAATAACAACTCTTCTCTTGCCACAACTCTCAAATTAGGAAGCATTTGAGAAAGAATTAAATATACTAAATGCCTTAGTTTCATAGGAGCTATAAGAATTATTTCTTTATTTTCCGGAGTATTTTTCTTCACTTTTTCTTTTATTTTTTTAACAACTGCTTCAATTTTATTACTTTCTATTTTTATAACATCATCATTTGATTTATCTCCGATAAATGATTCTATACTTTCATTAGAAAGTTCATAAGCATATATTGTTTTATCTTTTTCATTTATTAAAGATGTACTTATTTGTCTTGCAAGTGAAATTCTGATTCTCTCTAAGAGATCCTCTTTATTTGTTTCATCCGCAAAATCATTTATTTTTTCAAAAATATACACAATATCCTTTATTGAAACTTTTTCTTTTATCAAGCTTGTAAGAATATATTTTAATTCTGCAACCGACATATAATCGGGAATAATATTTTCTATCAAATACAAATTCTGATTTCCAACAACTTCTATATATCTGTTTATATCAGAATAATCAAAAATATCATCGATATATTTAGTAACAGTATATTCAATAATTTTTGCAATATAATCGGTTGTATCCAACCCCTTTGCCCAGTAATCTTTAGCTGTTTTCTCATTAATCCAAACCGTTTCAGCCCCTGTCATACAATCAATTTCATCATAAGAATCATTAGGCATTTTTTCTACGTTCAGCTCACTTTTAAAGAACATTGTATACCCGCAATAAGCTCTTGAAGTTATAGCTGGAATACCTCTGACCTTAACCATAAACTCATTTTCTTGAAGTGTATCATCAACTTCTATTTTGATTTTAGGAATTATATAACCTAAACTTTCAGTCAAATTTTGCCGTATTAAAACAATCTGCGACAGTATATTAAATTCATTATCATTATCAAGTATATCAATAAGCTCTTCTGATATAACAAGAGAAATTTTCTGCTCTCCGAGTTTCTTTTCCATAATATCAGGAGTAATTATTTTAGTAAGTTTATGTTTTAATTCTTCAAGCTCATCTATATGTTTTGATATTTCAGCATTTAATATTGCTCTTGAATCTTCAGATGTTGAATCAATGAGAGATTTCACCTGTGCAATTTTTTGTCTTTTTTCTTTTATTTTCTTTTGTATATCAACACAAAGTTCATAAGGATCAAGTTCAGGATTAATAATTCTTTCTATACGTGATTTAAAATTTAGTAAATCAGAAGTTTCACTTAAAGTCGAATCTTCTGTTTCCACTTCTTTAATGAATATACAGTTATAGAAAAATCCCTCATCACCTTCCAACTCCTGAATAGAATAAACATCCCAGCCATCTTTTGACATATCATTCAAAAGATTTTCAAGTTTTTCATTATCATTATAAGGAGATGTTCTTATTGTATAAATATTTCTTGTTGGCTTATACATAAATAAATCCTTAATTGTCTCTTATAATTATGATAACATTTTTATTTTGAAAATACATTATTATTTTTGAATGATACCTGTAGCTTCTTTACCGTTGCATTTATATTTAAGAATGTAATATCCTTTTCCCGAGTCAAGAAGTTCTGCCTTTGAATTAGCAGCAGCACGTTCTTTAAAAGCAACTAAATCTTCCTGTGCTTCACGATATTCTTTTAATTTCTTTTTTCTTTTTGCTTTCTGCATTCTGTCAATTATTTCGGATTCTTCATTTAATTCTTCCTGTGTATACATTCTTTCTACTAATTTAATAACTTTTATTCTGGCTTTTAAAACGTTACTTTGATACATATTTAAATAATTCATATTAGGAGAAAGAGCAATCATATAATATCCATCCGGTATTTCATTTCCGTACATATCGTATAATTTACAAGGTAAAGTTAAATTAGGATACTCAGATGATTCAGGGCCGAAATGGTATCTGGGATCATCACTATCATAAACACCGGCAGGATAATACGGCGAAGGGTATTGTCTGTCAGGACCGTTAAAATCCGTCATAAAATCATAAGCAATTAAATTTGAATCAAAAATCATAATTCACCTGAAATAATTTTATCAAATATTTATAAAAAAACCGACTTTGTATAAAATAAATTTAGTATTATAATTTATAATATTAGAAGAATTGAGGGGTTCATGGACAGAAAAACAATATTAAGTTATATACCGACCGTAATAGAATCGTCATCGAGAGGAGAAAGGTCTTTTGATATTTTTTCCAGATTATTAAGAGAACGCATAATTTTTCTGGGTGAAGAAATAGATGATGAAATGGCAAATTCAATAGTGGCACAACTTTTATTATTAGACAGCGAAAATCCCGAAAAAGATATAATGATGTACATAAATAGTCCCGGCGGAGTTATTACGGCAGGATTTGCAATATATGATACAATGAAACATATAAGAGCTGATGTATCGACAATATGCCTGGGTGAAGCAGCAAGCATGGGAGCATTTCTTCTTTCTGCAGGAACAAAAGGAAAAAGAATGGCTCTTCCAAGTGCAAGAATTATGATTCACCAACCACTCGGCGGTGCAAAAGGACAGGCAACGGATATTGAAATTGAAGCAAAAGAAATTCTCAGAATGAAGAAAGAATTAAATACTCTTCTTGCTGAACATACAGGACAAAGCGTAGAAAAAATCTATGCTGATACAGAAAGAGATAATTATATGTCAGCACAAGAAGCCGTTGAATACGGACTTATTGATAAAGTCATATAAACCGGCATTTAATGAATTTACTAGTAATGTTTTAACTGCAACAATTTTGTAACAGTAAGATAATAGTAGTATTTTTTATAGTAAAATTTTATTGTTATGTTTGATAATTTATCCGAAAGATTACAGGAAATAATAAGAAAAGCCTCCGGGAATGCTTCATTGACGGAAGAAAACATTTCAGATGCACTGCGTGAAGTAAGAAGAGCTTTACTTGAAGCAGATGTAAGTCTTAAAGTTGTTAAAATATTTATGTCTGCATTAAAAGAAAAAGCTCTAGGGACAGATGTTTTAAAAGGAGTTAACCCGACAGAGCAATTTATTAAAATAGTGCACGATGAACTAGTTAATATTCTCGGAAAAGAAAATTCGCCATTAATATTGGACGGGCACCCGTCTTTAATAATGATGCTGGGTTTACAAGGTTCAGGAAAAACAACCTCAGCAGCCAAATTGGCAGTCAAATTAAAAAAAGAAGGAAAAAATCCCATATTAGTAGCTGCTGACGTATATAGACCTGCTGCAATAACTCAATTAAAAATTTTAGGAGAACAAATAAAAACACCTGTTTTTTCACAAGACGGGGTTAAAGATGTACAAAAAATAGTATCGGATGCTATAAATTATTCAAAAGAAAACGGATATAACGTTGTAATTATAGATACAGCTGGTCGTCTGCAAATAGATAACGAGATGATGGCTGAGTTATTGTTAATTGACAGAGCATTTAAACCAGGAGAAAAACTTCTGGTAATAGATTCAATGCTCGGACAGCAGGCTGTAAGCGTTGCTGAAAATTTTAATTTACAACTCGATATAACAGGAATTGTCCTTACAAAACTTGACGGAGATTCAAGAGGCGGAGCCGCTTTAAGTGTAGTTTATTCTTCCGGAAAACCGATTAAGTTAACGGGAACCGGAGAAAAACTTGATGCACTAAATGATTTTCATCCCTCAAGAATGGCTGACAGAATTCTCGGTATGGGAGATATCGTTTCTCTTGTTGAAAAAGCACAGGAAGTATTTGATGAAAAACAGGCAAAAGAATTAGAAAAGAAAATGGAAAAAGCCGAATTTTCATATAATGATTTTTTGAATATGCAAAAACAGATGAAAATGTTCGGTTCAATAGATAATATTCTTGGTATGCTTCCAATCCCTGGATTATCACGTGATAATAAAGAACTGATTGCAACAGAAGGTGAAAAGCAATTAAAAAAGATTGAGTCATTTATTTCAAGTATGACACCAAAAGAAAGAGCAAATCCCGAACTGATAAATACATCAAGAAAAAGACGTATATCAGCAGGTTCAGGTATTCCAATACACGAAGTAAATCAGATAATTACTCAATTTAATCAAATGCGACAGATGATGAAAGGATTTTCCGATTTAAAGAAGAAAGCAAAAAAAGGGAAATTAAGAATCCCTAAAAATTTCGGAGGAAAATTTCCGTTTTAAAAGGTAAATGTTGGTGAATTTATGTTAAAAAAAGCAATGATAATGGCAGCAGGTGTAGGTTCAAGGCTGGAAGCCCTGTCTAATGCTTTGCCCAAACCATTAGTACCTCTTGTTAATACACCGGCTATGGATATTATTGTAAGACATTTGTCTTCTTTCGGGATAAAAAAAATAATTGCAAACACTTACTATAAATCTGAAGAAATACAAAAACATTATAAAAATAGTAATTTCGATGTTAATTTTTCTTTTATTAAAGAAGAAGAATTATCTGGAACTGCCGGCGGAGTTGGCAAATGCAAATTCTTTTTTGATAAAGGAGAAGATTTTCTTGTTATGTCAGGTGACGGACTTTCCGATATAGACATATTTAAAGCGTATGACTCACATAAAAAATCGGAAGCCATTGCAACAATAGTACTCAAAGAAATTAATCCGAAAGATGTTTCAATATATGGAGTAGTTGTCCCCGGTAAAAACGGACAGGTTGAAAGTTTTCAAGAAAAGCCAAAATTATATGAAGCAAAATCCAATCTTGTGAATACAGGTATATATATATTCAGTTATGAAATATTTAATTATATACCTGAAAATACGTTTTATGATTTTGCAAAAAATGTATTTCCCGCTCTTTTAGAATCAGGAGAAAAAATAAATACATATATAATGGATGGTTATTGGACAGATATAGGTTCTCTTGAACAATATAAAAAAGCAAACAGTGACATACTGAATCACAAAGTAAAATCATTTTTACCTGAAGCACAAAGAACAATGGGAGGACTAATTTGTACAGGTAAAAATACTATTATAAAAGAAGGTGCGGAATTTACAGAAAACTGCATAATTGGAAATAATTGTATTATAGGCAGAAACGTAAAAATAATAAATTCAATATTATGGAATAATATTAACGTACAAGATAATGTAACAATAAAGAATTCCATTATATTAAATAATGTATCTGTAAAAAATTCAATAGAAAACAAAATAGAAACAGAAACTATAAGTTTTGAAAAAGAAAATATACCGGTATAAGAAAGAGGAATATATGATTATAATAATGGAACCTTCAGCAACAAAAGAACAAATAGATACAGTAGTAAAAGCATTAAGAAACAAAGGATTCAGAATAGTTCTTAACCAGGGTGATGTAATGACTGTAATTGCGGCAATAGGAGATAAACGTCTTGTTGAACCGCATTCTTTTCAGTCGTATGAAGGTGTAAGAAGTGTAAAACTTATTCAAGAGCCATATAAATTAGCTTCACGAGAATGTAAACAAGAAGATACAGTAATAGAATTTTCAAACGGAGTAAGAATAGGCGGACTTGAAAAGCCTGTATTAATAGTAGGACCTTGCTGTGTAGAAAATGATATTGACGGATTATTAAGAGTAGCTGATGCAGCTAAGGAAATGGGCTGTCATTTTTTAAGAGGCGGTGCTTTTAAACCCAGAACATCACCTTACGATTTTCAGGGTCTGGAAGAAAAAGCCCTTGAGTATCTGGCAATAGCAAGAGAGAAAACAGGTTTACTTATTGTAACAGAATTAATGGATACTTTAGATTTAGATCTTGTATGCCAGTATGCCGATGTCATTCAAATCGGTGCAAGAAATATGCAAAACTTTAAACTATTAAAAGCAGTAGGTAAATGCAATAAACCGGTAATTTTAAAACGTGGACCTGCTGCTACAATAAGAGAATTTTTGCTTGCGGCAGAACATATAATGTACCATGGTAATGATAAAGTAATTCTTTGTGAAAGGGGAATAAAAGGAGTTGACAACACTGCAACAAGAAATACCCTTGATATTACAGCAATACCGGTTATAAAAAAATATTCACACCTTCCTGTTATAGTTGACCCAAGCCACGGTACAGGAAGACGCTATTTAATAGAACCGATGGCAAAAGCAGGTTTAATAGTAGGTGCTCACGGAATTATGATGGAAGTACATCACGATCCTGAAAATGCTTCATCTGACGGAGCACAAAGTTTACCTATACCAATGTTCAAAGAAGTTGCAAAACATTTAAATAAGTTAATAGGCAGAATTGACTACGATAATAAACATTCAAAAGAAGGCGTAAGTATTGTATAAGTTTGATTTTAAACTGGATGACTTCCAAAAGAAGGCAGTTGACTATATTTGCGATAATAAAAGTATTGTTGTTTGTGCTCCTACAGGTGCTGGAAAAACTTGTATCGCAGAAGCAGCTATTCAAAAATCTCTGGAAGAGAATACAAGATTATTCTACACAACACCTTTAAAAGCACTTTCTAATCAAAAATATTACGATTTCGGCAGAAAATACGGAATAGGAAATGTTGGTCTTTTAACAGGAGATACTTCAATAAACCGTGAAGCTCCTGTTGTCGTTATGACAACCGAAGTTTTTAGAAATATGCTCTATAATACCAATTTCGGTTCTTTAAAAGATAACTTAAAAGATGTTAAATACGTTGTACTTGATGAAGTTCATTATATGAATGATGAACAACGAGGCACTGTTTGGGAAGAAAGTATTATTTACTGCCCTCCTTCAATCCAAATAATTGCACTTAGTGCTACAATTGCAAATTCAAAACAATTATGCGATTGGATAAATACAGTTCATTCAAAGACAGAACTTGTTTATACGGATTTCAGACCAGTTCCTTTAAAACATTTTTATTATGATTCTTCAAAACCTTTTGATATATTGCCTTTATTTACTCCTGAGGGCAGGTTAAATAAAAGAATAAAACCTGAAAAAAAACTTAAGTATTACTCAAAACAGGCAAAAAAACGTAATAATATTAATGAACTGGTAAAAGTTTTACACAATAAAAATATGCTGCCGGCTATTTTTTTCACATTTTCACGTAAAAAATGTGATGAATATATGGAAAAATGTTCTGATATAACTCTTATTTCATCTGAAGAAGAAAAACAGATAAAAGAAGAAATTAAAACTTTTTTAAACGAACATAGTTATCTTGAAAACAACAAAAATTTAGAATATTTGTACAAAGGCGTGGCTTCACATCATGCTGGATTACTTCCGGCCTGGAAACAATTAGTTGAAAGACTTTTTCAAAAGGGGTTAATAAAAGTAGTTTTTGCAACAGAGACATTAGCCGCCGGAATCAACATGCCGGCAAGAACAACTGTTATTTCGGCAATTAGCAAAAGAACAGATTCCGGGCACCGGATGCTCAGTGCAAATGAATTTTTACAAATGTCAGGACGTGCCGGAAGACGAGGTATGGATAAAATCGGTTATGTTGTTGTAATGGGAACACAATTCCAATCACCGCTTGAAGTTGCACAACTTGTAAAAAGTTCTTCCAACCCGTTAGAAAGTCGTTTTTCACCAAGTTATTCCATGGTTTTAAACTTATTACAAAATTTGGATTTAGAGCAGGCAAAAGAACTTATTTTAAAAAGTTTTGGATATTTTTCCTCTAATGACAGACTAAAGCCGATAATCTTGCAGCAAATTAGCTGCGAACAAACAATTCAGAAATTAAAAGCAGAGAAATGTCCGTTTAATTTAACTTCTGAAGATCTAATTGAATTTAATAAATTAAAAGAAAAATATATTGTATACAGAAAGCTGACGAAAACTTTAATTAAGCAGGCAAAACAAAAAGGACAAAAAGACAGTCCTGAAGTAATTGAATATTCCACTAAAACACATGAAATACATGAGCAAATGCAGAAATACAACTGTGATATTTGCAGGGGATATAAAAAACATATTAAAAATCTTGAAATAATTTCAAGATATGAAAAAAAACATAAAGAAATATGTAAAAACATTGAGAACCAAAAAGATATATATTGGAATAAATTTCTTGCTCATAAAGATATACTTGAAAAAACAGGATACATTTTAAACGGTAGTCCTACAAATTCAGGTATAGTATGTTCAATGATAAGAGCAGAAAACGAACTTTTCTTATCCGAAATCATATTAAAAGGGATATTAGATGAACTTGAACCGTATGAACTGGCTTCTGTTATTTGTGCTCTTGTAACTGAAGACTTAAGAAGCGATGTATATCCTAATCAACCTATTAGTAAAAACACAAGAAAAGCATTAAACAGAATAAAAGAAATCCGCAAAAAAATTGCAATTATGCAGAGTGAAAACGATATTAGCACTGAGATGTATATAAATTCTTACTACTCTCCATTAATAGAACAATGGATTTTGGACACACCCTGGGAAGATATTGCAAAACAAGTTGATTCATCCGAAGGAGATATTGTAAGAATTTTTAAACGCACAATAGATGTTTTAAGACAGCTTACAATATTACCATATATCAATGAAAATTTAAAACAAACTGCAAAAACAGCTATTAATAGTATTTTGAAAGAACCAATAGATATAGATTAATATACGGCTTTTATTCCTTCAAGATTGTCAATAAGACTGTCCAGAGCTTCTTTATTCCCCTTTTTTATCTCAATAAATTTTAAGACCATTTCTCTGCTTGCTTCTGAATCCATAATATCTATTAATCCATTTATTTCATCTTTAGACAGATTTAAACGTTTTTGTAAATTTACAATATAATTCAGTTCCATTTCCATCCGTTTTGAAATAAACATATTTCCTTTTCCGGTCAATAACCAGTTAATATTAATTCTGAAGTTTTCTATTAAAGCATTCAAAAACTTTGGACTGGGCTGTGCTTCTCCTCTTTCGTAGCTGCCAATAGTCCTTACAGGAATGTTAAGCTGTCTTGCCAGTTCATTTGATGTTAATTTCAATTTTTCTTTAATTTCTTTTATTCTTTTTCCTATGCACATGATATTCACACTTGAACTTTTGTTACATAATAATGTAAGATGTATTGTATAATTTTACATAATCATGTAAAATTAAACGTATAAAATTATAATATCATGTAACTTCCAACTATTTGTATTATACAACAGTCTATATTTTATTGCACTATTTTTAGTATATTACACATTAAGGAAGTTACAAAACTCAATAAGGAGATGGTAAGACATGAGAAAAAGACATTTACGTCTTGTTGCTTATCATAACGTCTGTTGTGGTAGAAAAGACTTGTTTAAAATTTATCTGGAAAAAATTAAGGAACGGTTTAAAAGCACCTTTACATCAAAGAAGAAAAAAATTTATGAACTAAACAGTATTTTAATTAATATTTTTAAAGAATATGAAATATCAACAGGAATGATTGATTTACCTTATTTCCTAAGAGCAGAAGAAGCAATTAACAAAATTATTAAAGAGAAAAAAGTTGATTATTATTACGAACTTTTTGAAAAATTCAGAAAAAATAAAACTAACTAGCAGATTATACATTTTTAACAATTGTAATTTTTGGGAATATGATGGTTGAAGTAATTAAAGATTTTAATAAAGAGAATTCTGATATTTTAAATAACCTGAAAAAATACAAAAAACTTGCTGATTTACATGGAATTATTATTAAGCCGGAAAAAATAAACGGGAAAATTATTCTTAACAAATTCTACAACCCTGACGGCTTATGTATAGTTTTATCAGCTGTTGTATGGAATATTAATAATTGGTTTAATTATAAAAAATACATCTCTCAGATAATAATTCCTTATAATCAAGTTAATACAACGAACTATAAAGAAATCAAATATAAATTATTATCAAATATATACAGTGATGTTATTAAATTGGTTTAATGATGATATAATTTTTTTTATGAACAAGAAAATAATAGCAACAAATAAAAAAGCTTTTCACGAATATCATATATTTGATAAATATACGGCAGGAATGGTATTAACCGGTACTGAAATAAAATCCGTAAGAAAAGGTGCCGTAAACCTAAAAGACAGCTTTGTAAAGATAGAAGATTTTGAAGTTTTTCTCTACAACTGCCATATCAGCCCTTATGAACAGGGCAACAGATATAATCATGAAGAAAAAAGAGTCCGCAAACTACTTTTAAATAAAAAAGAAATTGAAAAATTAACGGGGAAAATAAAAAAAGACGGATACAGCATTGTTCCGATTGAATTGTTTTTATCGGACGGATGGGCTAAGCTTGAAATAGCACTTGCAAAAGGTAAGAAATTATATGATAAAAGAGAAGACCTTGCAAAAAAAGCCCAGTCAAGAGATGCTCAAAGAGCAATTAAATCCGGAAAAATCAATCTATAAATTTACCATCAAACAGTTCTTTGACCATTGCTGCCTGACTTGAAGAATCAACAGAAGATATTTCTTCTTCCTTTTTTTCATCAGCTTCTTTTTCAGCAACATATTTATGATATTCCTCTTCTTCTTTTTTTACTATGGATTCTTCATCTTTTTCTTCTTTTTTTGGAACTGGCTGAGGAATATTAACTTTTTTTGTTAAATCTATATTATTATTTAAAACTATTGAAATGTTCGGCTCTTTTATATTCATATATTTAGATACGGCATCAATCAAAGCCTGTTTTTTGCTTCCCTCTTTTGCCTGTTTTACAAACATTTCTTTAGAAAAAGCGATAACAATCTTATCTTCACAAATTTCAACTGGTTTTGCGAGATTAGAATAAAAAGCTCTGTTTGGCGTACTTTCTATACTTTGCAAAATTGAAACCCACAGGGAATGTACATCAGAAGAAGGTTTTTGGTCTGCTGTTTCCTTTTTTTCTTCAGATTTTACAGTTATTTCTTTATCATTTTTATTTTCTTCTGTTTTTACAACAGGTTTTATTTCGGCTATAGATATTTCACTATTTTTGTTACAATTGATAAATTCAGGCTGCGAAACAGGCTTAATATCAGTGCTTTTATTTTGAACCGAAAAAGTATTTCCAGAAGAAATTTTATTCTCGATTTCTTCTATTCTTCTTAAAAGATTTTCTGCCGAGGGCAGATTCTTATAATTTGTTAAATCAATTATACAAAGCTCAAGCCACAGATATTTATTGGTCGTATCTTTTATTTGTGTACAGTAATATGACAATCTATCAATTATCTGAATAATTTCAGAAATTGTAAAACTTTTGCTCTGTTCTTTTGTTCTTTCAAAATTTATTTCATTAATTTGAGTCAAAGAATAAATCAATTCTTTATCGGTACAATTTTTGACAATCATTAAGTCACGGAAATACTGTATAAGTTCTGATACTATTTGAACAGGTTCATTTCCTTTTGCATATATATTATTTATTAAACTTATTGATTCAGAACAATCCGCACTAATAAAACGCTTTACAATTTCAAACAAGGTATCATAAGAAATTTTACCTAAAATTTCATTAATATCATTCATAGTAATCTGCTTATTTACACCAAGAACACTTATCTGGTCAAGAAGAGCAAGAGCATCTCTCATTCCTCCCTGTGAATTTTTTGCAATTGCAAATAATGCATCTTGTGAAATGTTAATATTTTCCTGTTGTGAAATATATTCCAGACATTTTACTATATCATTGGTTGTAATTCTTCTAAAATCAAACCTCTGGCATCTTGAAATAATGGTATCAAGAACTTTATGAGGTTCTGTAGTAGCAAGAATAAATATTACATTTTCCGGCGGTTCTTCCAGGGTTTTCAGAAGAGCATTAAATGCATGATTTGACAGCATATGTACTTCATCTATAACGTAGATTTTATACCTGCCATTTACGGGAACATATTGAATTTTTTCTAATATTGCCTGTGTATCTTCAACACTTCTGTTACTTGCAGCGTCTATTTCTATGACATCAACAGGAATAGAATTCATAATATCAAGACATGCCGGACATTTACCGCAAGGAGTTAAAGTAGGACCTTCCTTACAGTTTAAGGATTTTGCAAGAATTCTAGCAGAAGAAGTTTTCCCCGTTCCTCTAGGTCCGCAAAGCAAATAAGCGTGAGAAATACGGTTAAGAGAAATTGCATTACTTAAAGCATGCACGATATTTTCTTGACCTATCAGGTCGTGAAATGTCTGCGGACGGTATTTTCTGTATAAAGGAATGTATTTTGTATCCAATTGCTTGCTCCAAAAATATTTGTTAATATCAATTATATCTTAATAAAGAAAAAAAGTGGCTTTATATGAAAATAATTAAACCTAAAAAATTAAAAAAAGGTGATACTATCGGGATTATAGCGGTATCAGGACAAATAAGAGATATTTCAAAAATAGAAAAAGCAAAACATTTTTTTGAACAGGAAGGTTATAATGTCATAATTTCTGACACGTGCTATAGTTCACATCGTTACATGGCCGGCAACAATGATGATAGCTGTATAAAAACATTGCACGATTTTTTTCTTAACAGAGAAATAGATGCTATTATATGTGCAAGAGGCGGATATGGAACTTTAAGACTTTTAAATAAAATTAACTGGGAAATTATAAGAAAAAACCCTAAAATTTTTGCAGGATATTCAGATATTTCAATCTTGCTTGCAATGTTTTATAAGAAAACTGGACTTATTTGTTTTCATTCCCCGATGCCTAACGGTGATTTTTCGGATAAAATTAATGATTACACTAAAAACAGCTTTTTTAATACATTAACGGGGAAAACAACAGAAATATCGAGTGAAAGAAAAACAATATATAACAAAGGAATTGCAAGAGGAAAACTATGGGGCGGAAATCTTTCAAGCATTGTTTCTCTTGCCGGACTGGATTTTATTCCGGATGGAGAAATAGTTTTATTTGCTGAGGATCTTAATGAACCTGCATATAAAATAGATAAAATGTTCACTCAATTATTCAACATTGACAAAATCAAACGAAATATAAAAGGTATTGCTATAGGTGAATTTCAAAATATTGATAACAATAGTTATTTTAATGATATATTGAGCGAAATTGCTTTAAATTATAATATACCGGTTTGCTCCGGATTTAATATCACTCACGGAAAACAGAAAGATACAATTCCTTATGGAATTAATGTATTGTTTAACAGTGAAAAAGGGTTTATTAAATTTGAAGAAGAGTACATTGATTAGTTTTAAGAGCGATTATTAATATAAAAAAATAATGTATAATAAAATTTATGAAAAAATTATTTGAAGTAAAAAATTTAAATATGCACTATCGTATAACTGACGGTATTTTAGGCAATACGAAAGGATATATATATGCTCTTAACAATGTTAGTATAGACATATACAAAAATGAAATCATGGGCTTAGTGGGAGAATCAGGCAGCGGAAAATCGACTTTTGGTAACTGCATATTAAATTTAATTATGCCAACTTCCGGTGAAATATTATTCAACGGTAAAAATATATTAACATTTAAAAGAAAGCAACTAAAAGATTTCAGAAAAAAAGCCCGACTGATTTTTCAAAATCCGTATATGAGTTTAGACCCTAGAATGAAGATATACAATATTCTTGAAGAACCATTTATTATACACGGAATTAAAGACAAAAAATTAATAAAAGAAAAAATATATGAAATTATTTCACTAACAGGATTAAATAATGACGATATATACAGGTATCCGCATGAATTCTCGGGCGGACAAAGACAGCGTATTGCCATTGCAAGAGCCATTATATTAAATCCTGAATTTATTGTGGCAGATGAACCTGTAAGTGCATTAGATGTAAGTATTCAAGCTCAAATAGTAAATTTATTAATTGATTTAAAAAAACATCTGAACTTAACAATGCTATTTATTTCACATGATTTAAGTATAGTAAAATATATTTCAGACAGAATAGCGGTTATGTATCTGGGAGAAATTGTAGAAACAGCTAAAAAAGAAGATTTCTTTAATAATTATAAACATCCATATACTCAAGCTCTTTTAAGTGCAGTACCTGTTATTTCAGAGAAAAAGAACAAAAGTAGAACAGTTATTTCAGGAGAAATTCCGTCCGTACAAAATCCGCCGGAAGGCTGTAAATTTCACAAAAGATGTCCGTTTGCATTTGAAAGATGCAAAAAAGAACATCCCGAACTTAAAGAAATCACACCTGAACATAAAGTCAGATGTTTTTTATAACAGGCTAATATTTATCTGGTTAAAAAATTTAATTTATTGTAAAATACATTTATGGCAAATATCCGTTCTTATATACAAGAAACGATTACTTATCAATTTATAGTTATGTTTTTACGTCATGTTAAAGAGTTTTTTGAAACCTTTGGCGAAATTGCATACAGGTTTGTAATGGTTTTAAAATACATTTTTACATTTCAAATAAATGTAAAACAGGTTATAGACCAATCATCAAGATTTGCTGTGGATTCTCTTCCTATTACTCTTTCAATTGTATCAATGACTGCAATTATTTTAGCAATGCAAATTGCACCTGAAATGGTAAAACAAGGCGGTAAAGATTATATAGGAATGCTTGTTTCACTAACTATGGTGAGAGAAATAGGCGTTATAATGACAGGTTTTGCAATAATATCAATGATTGGGTCAGCGATGGCAAGTGAACTTGCAACAATGAAGGTAACGGAACAGATAGATGCAATGAAAGTACTTAAAGTTTCTCCGTTTCAATACTTATTTTTACCGAGAGTGCTGGCGGGTTTTATAATGATGCCTTTCGTTGTAATCATTGCATCAACTCTCGGTGTTATTGCCGGAGGAATAACTTCAATGTTTGCAGCTAAAGATGTGACCTGGCTTTGCTATTATACTTCGGTATGGCAGGGATTATATATAAGAGATATAAAGATAATGCTATTAAAATCCGCCTGTTTCGGAGGATGTATAAGTCTTGTAAGTTCCAGCTGCGGATATGATGCACAGGGAGGTGCAAAAGGAGTCGGAATCGCAACAACAAAAGCCGTTGTCTGGTCTTTTGTCTCAATTGTTATTATCGACTGTATTTTTGCTGTTTCATTCTATTTCTAAAAAGAAGGTTATTATGGCTATAAAAGTTCAAAATTTAACTAAAGAATTTGACGGAAGGAAAGTATTAGATAATATTTCATTTTCGGTAGAACAAGGTGAAATACTTTCAATTGTTGGGTTCAGCGGTTCAGGAAAAAGTACAATATTAAAACTGATATCGGGACTTTTGACCCCTGATGCAGGAGTTATAGATATAGGTGACGGTGATGTTGCCATGGTATTTCAATATTCTGCCTTGTTTGATTCTTTAAATGTATTTGATAATATCTCCTTTGCTCTTCAAGAAAGAAAAGAGTTTAGAGGAAAATATACAAAAGAACAATTAAAAGAAATTGTGGCAAAAAGTTTAAAAACCGTAGGTCTTGAAGGTATTGAAGATAAATTTCCTTATGAACTTTCAGGCGGTATGCAAAAAAGAGTAAGCCTTGCCCGTGCGATTGTAACTCATCCTCAATTTATATTATATGACGAACCAACTGCAGGGCTTGATCCTGTTGCTTCCACCGTCATTGAAGATTATATATTGAGATTAAGAGAAGAAACAAAAGCAACTTCTATTGTTGTAACTCATCAGATGTCTACTATAAAAAGATGTTCTGACAAATTAATAATGCTGTATGACGGTCATATAGTTTTCAGAGGAACTCCGGATGAATTACTAAAACAGGATAACCCTTATACAAAACAATTTGTTTCAGCTTCAATAGAAGGACCTATGAAAATAACTGCTTCTGGTTTTTAATTTTTTGGTGTAAAATAATTTAAGAAAAGGATAATTATGAAATTCTCATCATCATTTAAAGTAGGTTTATTAGCTCTTTCGGCAATTATTATATTGTTATTTACAGTATTATGGGTAAAAGGAAAAACCCTTTCAAGTGCAGAAAGATTAACCGTTAATTTTAAAGATGTCAACGGCATGAGAGCCGGCTCGGGTGTTCAAATGATGGGAGTCCGGATAGGTCAGGTCGAAGAAATCAATCCTAAAATAAATGTTGCTGACAGTTATGTTGAAGTTAAATTTGTTATAACAGAACCAAATGTTGTTATTCCGAAAGCCTCTGAAATTTCTATACAACAATCAGGTATAATAGGTGAACAATTTCTTGAAATAACTCCGCCAAAGGAAAGAATAATCTATATCCCCGAACACGATAAAACATTAATATTAAACTCTGATGATAAAGTCCAGATGAAACTTGACGGCAAATATTATGACGTAGGTGAGGTAAAAAAAGTAGAAATTGTTGAAACAGATATGCTGCCTATGCTAATAAAAGAAAATATTGAAACAAAAAATGCTTATAAAATAAGGTATATTATTGACCTTCCCGGGCTTATTACCCCGGAAATGCTTTCGGGCAAAATTATAAAAGATAACAACCAGAAAAAATTAAGGCTTTCTCCTAAAGAAGATATTGAAGTTCCTTATCCAAAAACCGAATCACCTTATACTGTAATTGAGCCGATGAGGATTGCTGATTTCCTTGAACTTCAATACCGCAGTGCAGAATCTTTAATTGAAACAAATGAAAGAATTTCTTTATTACTATCTGATGATGTCATAAATGATTTACAACAAACTGCAATTAATGTAAACGAATTAACTGATAAAGCAAATGTAACAATGGCAAAAGCTCAAGAGTTAATTGACCTTTCAAAAACAGAGTTGGAATTGTTATCTGATAATGTTAATAATCTTTCTGAAAGGCTTCTTGTTTTAACTGACAATATTAACAAAATTGCTGGTGATAAAGAGTTTGTCAATAATGTTGCAAAAGCAACAAAATCTTTTGAAAGATTGTCAAATAACGTTTCTGACCTGCTTGAAGATCCAACAACAAAATCCACGCTTGCAAACTTAGATGTTACAGCTAAAAATATAGCCGAACTTTCAAGCTATATTAATGATATGTCAAAAGATGCACAGCTGAAAAGTTATTTAAAATCTTCTGTAGTAAAATTAAATACAGCATTAGACAAGTTAACAATAACTTTAGATACAGTTAATTATGCAACAGAGGATGAAGAAAAACTTAAACAAACGATGGATGATATAAATGTTACATCAGAAAATCTAAGAAAATTTTCTGAAAAATTAAATAAACGATTTTTACTTTTCAGATTAATGTTCTAGGTCCGTTATGAAACTTTTTATATCAAGAATTCACTATAAAAAAGATTTAAACTTATATGAAAAAACCGTTTTTTATCTTTTAAAAATTTTAAGTATTTTTTATAATCTTATAACCATAATAAGAAACGAACTGTATGATAAAAAAATAATACCATCTTATGGTTCTAAATCGTATGTTATATCAATAGGGAATATAACTACCGGAGGAGTCGGAAAAACTCCTTTTACACTAGAAGCAGCAAGATATTTTTTGGCTTTGAATAAACGTGTAGGTATAATCTCACGAGGATACGGAGCGAAGCTTTCTAATAAAGAACCAAATTTAATATCCGATGGTTCAGGAGCGTTATTTAAAGCATCAATTGCAGGGGACGAACCAGTATGGCTCAGTGAAAATTGTAAAGGAGCTTATGTTGTTACTTGTAGAAACAGAATCAAAGCTGAAAAATTTTTAGCGGAAAAATTTCACCCTGAAGTTATTATCCTTGATGATGCTTTTCAACACAGAAAAATAAAAAGAGACTTAGATATTGTACTTATTGATGCAAAAAACAAGTTCGGAAATGCAAATGTTCTGCCTGCAGGTCCTTTAAGAGAAGATATTAAGTCATTAAAAAGAGCGGATAAAGTTATTGTTGTAAATAAAAGTTTTGATTCTCAAAAAGCTTTAAAGTTTTGTGACTATTTGAAAAACAAATTTAAAAAAGACATTTTCTTATGTAAAATAGTTCCTGATTATGCATATAATTTATTATCAGGAGATAAATTACCTTTAGGTTCAAGAATTATGGCTTTCTCTGCAATCGGTCAACCGTCAGGGTTTTATGATTTTCTCAAACGGGATTATAAACTTGCTGCCGTTCTTGAGTTTGAAGACCATCATAATTATAATAAGACCGATATTTCTAAAATAATTGAATTTGCTCAAGAAGAAAACATAGAATATATCGTAACAACCGAAAAAGATGCAGTAAAAATAATTGATTTTATTGAAAATGTTGAAATGCCCGTAAAATTCTTTGCATTAAAATTAAAAGCATATATTGATATAAAGGAAGTACTCGGTGCCTGAAAAAATTCTTGTTGTAAGATATAGATTTATAGGAGATATGATATTAACAATTCCTTTTTTAAGGAATTTAAGATACAACTACCCCGATGCACAAATAGATATGCTTGTATCACCTAACTCTGGCGAAATCATAGAAGATTGTCCTTACGTTGATAATTTTATTTATTTTGATACTACAAGAAAACATCGTTATGAAAAAGGAAAAGGAAAGAAAAAATCTTTTTTTTACTATGTTTCTTTAATCAGAAAGAACAAATACAATAAAACATATATTTTAAAACGTTCATTATCAAGTGCTATATTGTGTTATCTTGCCGGAATAAAAGAAAGAATAGGTTTTAATACAGAACACAGAGGGTTTTTGCTTACAAAAAAGGTAGAATATGACTCTTATAAACATGAATCATTGTGTTTTTTAGATGTACTTAAAGCTGACGGATTAAAAACAAAAGATACTTTTTTAGAAAACTGGATAAATGACGAAAGCAAAAAAAAAGTAGAGTTGTTATTTTCCAAATATAATATTTCAAAAAATAAAATTAAAGCAGTTGTTAATGTAACAGCCACAAACCAAAATAAAGTATGGGATATAAAAAACTTTATTGAAATTATTGAATATTTATCAAATGAAAAAGATGTTCAGGTTATTTATATAGGAGCACCATCTGATAAAGAAATTTATGACAAGATTGAGTATACAAAAAAATTAAAAAATCAGCCGGTTAATTTATGCGGACAATTAACTATAAAAGATAGTCTTGCTCTTCTTAAAGAAGTATTTTTTATATTAGGTAATGATTCGGGAAACCTTCATATGGCATCGTCAATAGGTACGAGAGTAATAGGAATATACGGGCCTATGCCTTTTGAAAAATGGAAGGCTTTAGGGGAAAATAACATTCTTTTAAAGGCAGATCTTCCTTGTATGCCATGTTCTTTAAAAGTAAAATGCAAACACGACAAAGCCTGCTTGAAAGCAATTTCAATACAACAGGTTAAAAATGCTGTTAATAACATGTTGCTTCAAAACATAGAAAAGAGTCCTTCATAATATTTTTTATATGCACTTGAGGCCACATATAAAACAATTACGCCAGCAAAAACCAGCATTGCAGGCTCAAGAAATTTAATTAAAATTTTTATTGAGAGTTCAAGTTTTTTCTCATAATCAAAGGCAACTGTTTTAAACATTTTATCTAGCTCACCGGATTTTTCACCTGAAGATATTTGTGAAATTGCATATTTTGAAAAAACATCCGCAACTAAAAAAGCCGTTTTAATATCACATCCTCTTTTTATCATATCTGCGGCTTTTTTAATTTTTTCATTTATATTTTGTATTTTTATAACGGAATTTGCTGCATATATAGCTTCTGAAGCAGGAATTCCCGCCTCATAGGAAAGTGATAATACTGTAAAAAAGCTTTGAAAATAATAATATTTAAAATATTTCGAAAGAATTTTCAAATCATTTATAACATTAGCAACTTTCTTTTTTATTTGGTCATTTTTTATGATAAAAAAGAATAAAGTTCCTATTATTGCATAAATTATAATAATTTTTACCACGGTGGATAATAGTATTAATATAATATCATTAGTAGATATATTTTTGCCGATTAAGCCAAATATTTTAAATATTCCAAATTGAAAAAAACAAAAAACACCTATTGTAAGCATTATAATAATTGCAGGATATGTTAAAGAAGAAATAATATTATTTTTTATTTCTTCTTCTTTTGAAATATTTTTTATAATCTCCGATAAAATTTCCTCTAATTTTCCGGAAGCTTCACCTGCACATATAAGCTTAGTATAAGCCGGTCCGAGAGCATTTAAATGTTTTTCAAATGCTTCTTTTAAAGATGAACCTGAAGCTGTTTTATTAATAATGCTATTACATAATCCTTTTATATTCTTATTTGATGAAGAATTTAAAATCGATTGAAATATCTCATTTATTGATAACCCTGATTTATACTGATAATAAAATGAATTAAAAAACTCTTTTTTTTCATTTATGGTAAATATAATATTTTTAGCTATAAAATTAGTATTTTTATTTTGTAAAATTTTTGGTTTTTTTATATTTATTTCAAGAACAACAAGTTTTCTAGCTTCAAGTTTTGCTGCAGCATCAGAAAAACTAAGAGCTTTAATTTCACCTTCTAATATTTCATTATTTTTGTTTTTCGCTTTATAATAAAAAAAATCCATACTTGAATTATATATTATTCTTTCAAATTACAAAAGAAAATAATTAGTTCTTCAAATGATTTAATATAATCTTTTTTTACAGTAAATACTGCTTCTTTATTTTTCGAGAGATGAAAACTTTCAAAATTTTTTCTTGCAGAAATATAATTATTTTTTAATATACTAAATTCTTTTTCTTTTGAATGTATATATTGCCGCATTTCCTTTTCTGATTGAATTTTTTTCATTTTAACCTGTTCATAAGACAAAACAGCATTTTTTATTTCTGCATTATAAAAATTTAAAACCGGCACTTCAAAATCAAGGGAAATGAATCCGCCCACATTATCATGGTCATAGGTTTTTTCTCCATATTCATATGCAATACCACCGCCGACCAAGATATCGGGAATTCTTTTATTTTTTGTAAGCTGAATATTTTTTAAAGCTGCATTTTCTTCTTTTTCCAATATATTTTTGTTAATTTCAACAATTTCATATAAATAATCAGTCAAAATTTTTTCATCGAATTTAAAATTATAAATATCATAGTCAATCACATCATATATTGTATTAGCATCAGACTGAATCAAATCATTAAACTGTTGTCGTTTCAAACCAATTTCAGAGATAATATCCTTAAGATAATTTTGCTGTTTTAAAATTAATAATTTTTTATATTCATTATCATTAAATTTTTTATGTATTAAAAAAGCCAGATACTTTTCTTCAAGAATAAATTTCTCTTTATAAAGCATAAGCAGAATATATGACAAATAGACATCCTTTTTTATTTGATAAATTTTTTTTCTTAGTTGAAAATATTTAATTTGTGCTTCATCAATTACAATATTTTTTCTGATTTTTCGTTTAGCAATCTCAACAGGCATTAATATACCAATTTGGTTAGAATTACCTTTTGCAATTCTACCAAGGAAAAGATCCGAAACAAGATGTGGATTTTGCAGTGAAGATGCAATTTCGATATTGTTTTTTGCAATTTCATAATCAATACCGGCATTTAAAATATCAATATTCTTTTTCAAAGCAATATTGACTGCATTTTCCGGAGATATTTCCTTTACATCAGCTCCGTTTACTTTCAAAGTATAGAAAAATAAACTACAAAATAATGAAATTAAACAACACAAAAATTTATTCATTACTACATTTTCTATAATTTAAAGAAGAGAATGAATCCCCTTAAGCATATATAAAAAAGAATTATCAAAATTTATTATTAAGCAGTCATAAAAGATTTTTGTGATACGATACATATATGAATAATTATATTTTACCTTTAATTTTAACTTTATGTGCCGGTATGTCAACACTACTTGGCGGATTTGTCACTTTTTTTATTAAAAGAAATAATTTAAAAGCATTATCCGTAGGATTAGGATTTTCGGCTGGAGTTATGATATATGTAAGCCTCGGAAATTTAATGGGTGAAGCATCAGAAATGCTTACAGCATACTATAGTGTTATTCCTGCAAAAGCCCTTTCTTTTGCAGGCTTCTTTATAGGAATAATTATAGCAATTATTATAGACTATTTTATACCCGACCATATAGAAACAGATTTTTTAAATAATCAAAATAAATGCAAACAACGCCACAGGATAAGACGTGCCGGATTAATAACGGCAATAGCCGTAACACTTCATAATTTTCCGGAAGGAATGGCAACCTTTCTTGTTTCCAGCCAAGATTTAAGGTTGGGAATTCCGGTAGCAATCGCAATAGCAATACACAATATACCGGAAGGAATTGCAATTGCTCTCCCAATTTTTCATGCTACCGGGAAAAAAAGACTTGCCATTTTATACTCGTTTGTTTCCGGGATATCAGAACCGATAGGAGGTTTAATCGGTGTTCTGTTGTTGAAAACAATTATGCCGGAACAGGCGGTAGGTTTTATGACAGCCGCTGTTGCAGGGATAATGGTATATTTATCATTCGATACACTGCTTCCCCTTTCAAGAGAATACGGAGAAAATCATCATGTAATTATAGGAATTATAACGGGAATGCTTATAATGAGCCTCGGTTTAATTTTCTTATAATTTTTTAAATTAGTTTATATTCCATAATATAATCGTCCATAACAAACCCGTTTCCGATATCCGTCACATCGGAATCAATCGTCTTAAAGCCCCATTTTTCATATGCTTTTATAGTATTAATATTGTTTTTATTTACGGTTAATCTTATTGAAAGTTTGTTATATTGCTGTGCGGTTTGTATAATCTTACTGAGAGCCTGTCTGCCACATCCAAGCCCTCTAAAATCTTTTCTTATATACAATTTAGAAAGAAAAAGATAATCTTCCTTAGGACAAATACCAAAATATCCGATAATATTATTGTTATCCTCAAGAATACAATATGTATATCTTTCTTCTTCAATTTGTTTTTTTAAAGCTTTTTCTGATTGAAATTTATCTACCATATAATCAATTTGTTGTTCAGACAGAACAAACGGCCAGTATTCGTGCCATATTTCAGAAGCAATAACAGCAAGTTGTTTTATTTCTTCATCAGTTTTGATTGTAATAAAATTCATAATATAACACCTCTATAAAGGAATATACGCAGAGTAAATAAGACTTGACCAGTCTTCAAAATAGCTGATTTGTGTAGCACTTCCGGCAGGAACATAAGTTTTAAACTGGTTTTCTAAAGGAATTCCCACAGCATTGGCAATTGCTGATTGAATTACCTCGCCATGTGTAACAATAATCAACCTTTTATGCAAATTATTGTTTATTATTTCATTAATTACATTATTAACACGTTCATTTAACTGCATTAAAGACTCACCGCCTTCGGGCCAGAAGTTTTGAGGATCTTCATAATATCTGGAGAGGAATTCAGGATGTTGTTTATCAATTTCATCAATAGATAAACCGCTCCATTTTCCGTTTTTTCTTCCCGTAAGCGAATCAAGGATTTCGAAATCCTGTTTGCATACATCAGCCAGAATTCTTGCACTTTGTACACATCTTAAAGCCGAACTTGTATATATTGTATCGACTTTTAAACCTTTATTTTTAATCCATTCGGAGATTTTCTCCATTTCAATTCGACCTGTTTCATTAATTGCCGGATAACTTTCATCATCAAAAAAACGGTTTTCTTCTGTATTAATTGTAGCTCCGTGCTTTATAAATGTAATTTTACATTTTCTTTTAAAAAACATATCTTACTTCCAATTTTAAGTATCTTAATATTATCATAATAAAAATAATAATTTCTTAATTATTTATAATTATATACCACAAATATTTAATTAGGAAAAACATTTAAAGTTAAAATAGCGTTAAGTAATAGTAATAAATTAGCACACGGCATATTTTTATAGTACAATATTATATGAAAAGTAGAGTTGGGGTTTAGAATATGACAACACAAACAAATAATTATGATGCAAGTAATATAAGAGTTTTGGAAGGATTAGAAGCCGTAAGATTAAGACCCGGCATGTATATTGGTTCTACAAGCCAGAGAGGGCTTCACCATTGTGTATATGAAATTGTTGATAATTCAATAGATGAATCACTTGCAGGATATTGTAAACACATAAAAGTCACAATAAATAAAGATGAAAGTGTAACAGTTGAAGATGACGGAAGAGGAATTCCCGTTGATATAAAACCTGAAAGCGGAAAATCAGCACTTGAAATTGTTCATACTGTACTTCATGCCGGCGGTAAATTCGGTGACGGCGGCTATAAAGTTTCAGGAGGATTACACGGAGTAGGAGCCTCTGTTGTTAATGCTCTTTCAGAAAAAATGGTAGTAGAAGTTTCAAGAGACGGATTTGTTCATCGTCAAGAATATATGAGAGGTGAACCAACCGGGCCTGTTGAAAAAATCAGACCGACCGATAAAACTGGTACAAAATCAACATTTTGGCCAGATCCGGAAATTTTTAAAGAAACAACTGTAATGGATAGAGAAGTCATATCTAATCGTTTAAGAGAAATGGCTTTTCTGAACAAAGGACTCAGAATTACTTTTATTGATGCAAAAACAGAAAAAGAAGAAGTTTTTCATTATGAAGGCGGCATAGGCAGTTATGTTGAATTTCTAAACAAAAATAAAAATGTAATGTTTGAAAAACCGGTGTATATGGATAAAACAATTGACGGAATTGCTGTTGAAATAGCAATGCAGTACACTGATGCCTATAATGAATCAGTGCTGAGTTTTGCAAACAATATTAATACTCATCAGGGCGGCACGCATTTAACCGGATTCAGGAATGCAATAACACGTGTACTTAATGATTATGCAAGAAAAAATAATATGTTAAAAGATTCTGACCAGAATTTTTCAGGTGATGACGTAAGAGAAGGTTTAACTGCAATTGTAAGTGTTAAACTTTCGGAACCGCAATTTGAAGGACAGACAAAAGAAAAACTCGGTAATACTGAAGCATTAAGTGCTGTAAATGATGTAGTAAGAGAAAAATTTCAGGAATGGCTTGAATTCAATCCGAAATCAGCAAAGCTCATTATAGAAAAAATAATTCAAGCACAAAGAGCAAGAGAAGCAGCAAGAAAAGCAAGAGATTTAACAAGAAGAAAATCCGCACTTGAAAACTCTACTCTTCCCGGTAAACTCGCTGATTGTTCTAATAGAGAGCCTGAAAAATGCGAACTATATATAGTAGAGGGGGATTCAGCCGGAGGAAGTGCAAAACAGGGAAGAAACAGAATGTTCCAGGCAATTCTTCCATTAAGAGGAAAAATTCTTAATGTTGAACGTGCAAGATTGGATAAAATATACGCAAACAACGAAATTCAATCATTAATTCAAGCAATAGGAATCAACATCAGTAAAAATGAAGATGATGTTAATATAGAAAAACTTCGTTATCATAAAATAATATTTATGACCGATGCAGATGTTGATGGTGCTCATATAAGAACCTTGCTGTTAACATTTTTCTTCAGATACGCAAAACCATTAATAGACAATGGATATGTATATATTGCCCAGCCGCCTTTATATAAACTTACAATTGGAAAAACATCTGAATACTTATATGATGACAGAGCTCTAGATAAAACATTAAGAGAAAGAGGAACTATAGGGCTCACTCTTTGTGATAATACAAAAGATAAAGTATGTGCTAATGAAACACTTGTCACTCTTATAGGAAACATGTCAGGATATTATAATTCATTTAATAGTCCAATTATTAATGCCGTTCCTTCTGTTGTTATAAGAGGACTTGTAAGATCCGAGATAGTCCCTGAAGACTTTGATAATGCTGACAGAATGCAAGAAATACTGGCATATTTACAGCATTATATAAAAGATCACGCTGAAAATTACGGGATTGTTGAAGCTAAAGACTATTCCGCAGAATTAAAACAAAATGAAACAGGTAAATTCGCAATAAAAATTAACTTAGGCGAAGATATTGAACCTGTGGCAATAACACAAAATTTAGTAAAATCTTCTGAATTTAACAGAATAAAATCAACTTATCCTTTAATAAGAGATTTCTTATTTGAAGAAGAAAAGTCTTTATGCCTTAATACAGGAAATGAAGATTTAATTGTTACATCTTTTACAGAACTTCAAAGAATAATTGAAGATAGAGGAAAAAAAGGTGTTGCAATTCAACGTTTCAAAGGTTTAGGAGAAATGATGCCCCAGCAATTATGGGAAACAACAATGGATCCTGCCAACAGAACGCTGTTAAAAGTTACCATTGAAGATGCTATACTCGCAGATCAATTATTTGATGTTCTTATGGGCGATAATGTTGAACCAAGACGTGAATTTATTGAAACAAATGCTGTATATGCAACTAATATTGATACTTAATTATTAAGTATGAGGTAGTTAAGTGGGTTTTATTATAAAACTGCTAAAATTAAAAATAACAAAAATTATATTATCTTTATTGATAATTACTTTTATAGCCTCGTTTTATTTTTATAAAGACTGGTATATAAAACAATATCATAAATGTATAGGCTTTTATTTTGTCCACAAAGGAGATGAAGCATATAAAAATACAAAATATCAAAAAGCCGTTAATTATTATAAACTTGCACTGAAGCATTATCCAGAACATTCAAAAGCAAATTGTAATCTTGGAAATATATATGTAAGTTTTGAAAATTATTATGAAGCTGTAAATGCATATGAAAATGCCTTAAAATATAATCCTAACTTTATGGTATGCAGGATGGATTTAGGAATAATCCTTTCAGAGAAAATGGCAGATTATGATAAAGCTATACAAGAATACGGAAAAGTAATTAACACAACCCCCTGGATGCTCATAAATATTCCTTTTCTGTTTAACAATAAGCAAACAACCCATACGAATAAAGGAATAGCATATTACAATATGGGCTTAGCATACAGAGGCAAAGCCGTTTATATGGGAGATAACACCGCTGTTTCTGTAAAATATTTAAAAAAAGCAAGAGATTCATATATGAATGCCATTAAATACCTGAAAAATGATTTTGATACATACTATAATCTTGCTTTAACAAATCATCTAATAGGTGATTATAAATCAGCAGGAATTCAATATTGTAAAGCAATAAATATTGAACCTGAAAATTTTGAAGCCCATTATAATATGGCTTTACTTTTAAGGACTGTAAGGTTAAATGAAGAAGCTCTCAACGAATTTGAAAAGGCAGCAATGCTGATTGATTCTTCTTTAAAAGACGATAAATATAAATACATTTTTGGTATTATGAATGAAATGAAAAGAAGAATAATTAATGAGGGAAAATTCGAATATTTATCAAAAAGAATAGATTTAACTTCTCTACCCCCTGAAGAAATTAATTATTTTCACGGTAAGGTAATTCTGTCGAAACAAAAAGAATTTAATAAAAAAGAATTCTTTAAATGTAACTACGAAAAAACACTTGAAGAAATATAATATGAAAGAAAATAAAAGAAATATTGAATTTATAAATAAGTTATCCGATTCTTTATCCGGTAAAATTTCACCGTTAAATACCGTTAATGATATTAATAAGCTCTTTAAGCAGTACATTAATGCCGATTATACAGATATTGTTATATGGGATAACAACAATCTGCAATTGAAAAATTTTGCTGCTGACTGGAAAGTTTCAGAAGAAAATACCGGCTTAAAGGAAGCTAATTATATATATACCTCTCTTTGCTTTTCTTCCGGGAATAAATTTTTCTTTAACGGAGAAGAATTTAACTGCGAATTACAAAAAGAAGATATAAACTTTATAAACAGTATTAAAGAAAATAAGAATATAATCATTTTACCAATGGTTTCTAACTCGGAAGTATTTGGTCTTATAAGATTGACAATGACAAAAACTAATGAATATTCAACGGATTTATTTAAGATAATGAACATTGCTGCCAGGTTTATTTCAGGTTCACTGATGAACTATATTTTAAATGAACAAATGGAAGTTACACTGAATTTTTATAAAGCAATGAAAGATATTGCAAAAATTATTGAAAGCCAGTATGAACTTTCTTATATTATACCGTTAATTGGTGAAATGATAGACCGGTTTATGTCTTCACATCTAATTTATATATTCATAAACAAAGATAATAGATATCAATTAGTTTGGCCAAATGCCTGTAAAGATGAACATATATATGAAATGCTTAATAAAGTTAACAATAAAACCGAATATTTAATTTCTGATAACTCCAAAATAGGGATTTTTCCGATTATACATGAAGAAAATATAATAGGAGCAATTGCAGCTTATAGTAATATAGAAAAACTTCTGCAAAAAGATATAGACTATCTAGTACAGTTAACAAGACAGTCGGGAATGACAATTCAAAGAGCAAATGTATATGCCGAAGTATTAAAATATGCAACTATGGATGCATTAACAGGCTTAAATAACCGGCGTCAGTTTGAATTAAGACTAAACCAGGAAGTCTCTAACAGCAGAAGAAATAAAACTTCATTGTGCTGTATGATGATAGATGTTGACTATTTTAAAAATGTTAATGATACATACGGACATGCAGCAGGAGATTGTGTATTAAAACAAGTATCAGGAATTATAAAAAGTGAAATCAGAGAATATGATATTGCCTGCAGGTACGGCGGTGAAGAATTTTTTATCATTCTTCCACAGACAAATTTAAAAGAAGCAAGTTTTGTTGCCCAGAGGCTGCGGAAAGTAATTGAAGAAGCAAAAATGGATATTAAAGATGCCAGTACTGAAAATGTAAATTTCTTAAAAGTAACGGTAAGCATTGGTGTTTGTGCATTTACCCCTGAAATGAATACTGAAAAACTTGTTCAGGAAACAGATAAAGCATTGTATGAAGCAAAAACGACGGGGAGAAACAGGGTTATTGTAAATTAGACGTCAATAACTAATTATGTTATTGTATATCATATAAGGGATTTGAAGAATAGATGATGAAATATGTAAAATATATACTTATATCTTTAATTATACTTATACCGTGTGTTTTAACGGTATTAATATATAACGATAAAATAACACAGGATTCACCGGTTTTTTATAAGCAGGGAGTAGACTTTTATAATAAAGGCGACTATGAGAATGCATATTATAATTTTTTAAAAATAAAATGGATAAGCCCCTTATATCCGATGGCATTATATAAACAGGCAAAAAGTGCACAAAAAGTAGGCGATTATAATACCGCAGCATTAAAATATGAATTATATCTTAAAAAAAGTCCTGATTCCGTATTCGTAAACAGTGCAAGATATAACCTGGCAAGGTGTTATTTTTATTTAAAAAAATATGCAGAAGCAAAAGAACAATTTTTAATCATAAAACAACAAAAGAAAGATACTCCTTCAAAAGAAGATTTCTTTCTTGGACTTATTTCAAAACGGGATAATAAACAGGAAGCAGCCGATTATTTTAGGAAATATATATCAGGAGTTTTATCAGGAACAATAAAAAAAGATATTTTTTTACTCTCTGCAGCAGATGAGTTAAAATCACTTGGTCTTGAATTATCTGATAATGATAAACAATTATTAGGCAGAATATACTATAAATATAAAAGATACGAAACTGCCCTTGAATACTTTTCCAAGCTTCCAATTTCAAATTATTGGGATTATCTGGTACTTGTAAATCACTATGCCGGACATAAAGTAGTAGCAAAAAAGTTAATAGAAAGCGGCATTGTATTATACTCTTCAAATGCAGATGAAGAAAGACTTCATCAAATCTATGATATCTATACTTCTTACATGATAGGAAGAAAATTAAAAAATTGGACCAAAATGTTACAAATAGTGCAATCTTCTTCATTAAAAGGAGAAGATTATGTAATGTATAAACTTGCAGGAATGCTTACAAAAGAAAAAGCTTTAATACTTTATAAAAATATTGAAGAAAAATATCCTTTATCCAACTATGCTCCGGAATCTTTATGGAATGTATTCTGGAGTGAATATATGAAAAAAAATTATACGAAAGCCGAAGAACTCGCATTTAAACACTTAAAACAATATACAAAAGTAAATTCAACAACAAGAATTATGTTCTGGCTGGCAAAAACACAATTAAAATTAAATAAAACATCACAGGCTCATACAATGCTGTCAAAACTGGCGACAAAATATCCGGATGATTATTATGGACTGAGAGCAGAAAATATTTTAAATAAAAAAGATACTTTCTGGAAGACAAATCCTCTAAGACAGCTGCCAAAAAATACAGAATATGATTTTCCCATAAGCCTGTCTGATCTTAATATTAAAGATTTAAAAATAATCAATACCATAGTTTCGCTGGGAGACTATAATGTATGGGAAGATGCTGATTTTAACAATGAAATTATAGAAAGCTGGTTTGAATTAAAAAATAATGAAAAATCAAGATCAATTGTTCTTGCAAGAGACAGTATAGAAGGAATGGAAATAAAACCTCCTTTTATAAGCGGTTCATATAAACTTGCATATCCGCTTTACTGGGTTGCCGAAATTAATATTGCCGGTAAAAAATTATTCATAGATCCATTTCTTATAACGGCTCTTATTCGTGAAGAAAGTTATTTTAATGAAAATGCCAGAAGTTCTTCTAATGCAATGGGTCTAATGCAATTAATGCCTGCAACGGCAAATTATATGATATCAAAATTAAATATGGATATTCCGTCATCAAGTGATTTAACAGAACCAAGACTTAACCTATATTTAGGCTGTCATTATCTTCAATATTTATCAGAAAAATTTGACAACGATTTATATGTAATAGCCGCTTATAATGGCGGTGAAGGTTCTGTTACAAAATGGACAAAAACTTTTAGAACTAATGACAATGATGAATTTATAGAAAATATACCTTTTGATGAAACAAGAAACTACGTAAAAAAAGTTTTTAGAAGTTATCATTTATACGGAAAAATTTATGAATAAAAAATATAAATAAGAAATCATATAAACAGATGATTTTTTATAATATTAATATTTGTAAAAGCATGAATAAAAAAGTGATAATTTATATCAAAAACGGATTAAATATATCGAAAAACAATATATTATAAGATAAATAATATATATGTTTGATATATTTACAAAAGGAGAAAAAAGTTCTATTATAAGATAACTTTCATACAAAGGGGAATTAAAATTTAATAAAATCTTGGGGAAATGTAAAAAGGAGAGAGCAGATGAATAAGATTATAAAAAGAGACGGCTCTATCGTTACTTTTGATGCTGAAAAAATAGAAAATGCTATTTTAAAAGCGGCAAAAGTTACAAAAGAATTTGGTGAAAAAGAAGCTGCAAAAGTTACAAAAAAAGTTGTATTAATGGCACAAGAAATTGCGGAGAAGAAAGAGTCAAATTTAAAAGCTCCGACAGTTGAAGAAGTTCAGGATGCGGTTGAAATTGCTCTTTTCTCTTTTGGATACAATGCTACTGCAAAAGCATACATTTTATACCGTGAACAAAGAACCAGAATAAGAGATTTTGCTGCCGGACTTAATATAGACATGGTTGATGATTATTTAAAACAACTTGACTGGCAGGTTAATGAAAATTCAAATATGTCATATTCCATACAGGGATTAAATAATTATATTGCATCAAATATAAGTAAAAATTACTGGTTAAATAAGATATATCCTGAAGAAATAAAGAATGCACATTTAAAAGGTGACATACATATACACGATTTAAATATAATTTCAGTATACTGTGTAGGCTGGGATTTAAAGGATTTGCTATTAGAAGGATTTAAAGGAGTAAAAGGAAAAGTATCAAGTGCCCCTGCAAGACATTTTAGAACAGCATTAGGTCAAATGGTAAATTTCCTTTATACAATGCAGGGAGAAAGTGCAGGAGCACAAGCTTTTTCAAACTTTGACACATTGCTTGCACCTTTTGTTAGATATGACGGTTTAAATTACGAACAGGTAAAGCAAGCTATTCAGGAATTTGTATTCAATATGAATGTTCCGACACGTGTCGGATTCCAGACCCCGTTTTCAAATATAACCATGGATTTAAATGTTCCTTCTTATTATGCAGATCAACCGGTTATTGTTGGCGGTGAATACAAAGAAGAAACATACTCTCAATTCCAGAGAGAAATGGATATGATAAACAAAGCCTTTTTTGAAGTAATGATGGCAGGAGACAGCATGGGAAGAGTATTTACTTTCCCGATTCCTACATATAATATTACTAAAGACTTTGATTGGGATAATCCGAATATTGAAGGTTTATGGGAAATGACTGCAAAATACGGTATACCGTATTTCTCAAACTTTATCAATTCAGATATGAAGCCGGAAGATGCAAGATCTATGTGCTGTCGTTTGAGAATTGATAACAGAGAACTTGCATACAGAGGCGGCGGTTTATTTGGCTCAAATCCATTAACCGGTTCTATCGGCGTTGTAACAATGAATCTACCGAGAATTGCATATCTTGCGAAAGATAAAAATGAATTTTTATCACTACTTGCAGATCGTATGGAAATAGCTAAAAATTCGCTCGAAATTAAAAGAAAATTACTTGAAAAGTTCACTGATAACGGGTTATATCCGTACACTAAATTTTATTTAAGAGATATAAAAGCAAGATTCAATGTATACTGGAAAAATCATTTTTCAACAATAGGTCTCATAGGAATGAACGAAGCTTGTCTTAATTTGTTCGGTAAAGGGCTTGAAACAGAAGAAGGACAAAACTTTGCTGTTGGAGTTATGGATTTTATGAGGGAAAAAATAAGAGAATACCAGATAGAAACAGGTAACAACTACAACTTAGAAGCAACTCCGGCAGAAGGAACCAGCTACAGACTTGCAAAACTTGATAAAAGAAATACACCTCGTATAATTTGTGCAAATGAAGAAGAGTATCAAAACGGAGCAGATCCTTACTATTCAAATTCAACTCATTTGCCGGTAAATTATACTGATGATATATTTGAACTTCTGGATTTACAAGATGAACTACAGACTAAATATACGGGAGGAACAGTTGTTCATATTTTTGCAGGAGAACGTTTAAATTCAACTAAAGCAATGAAAAATCTTGTCAAAAAAGTTTGTTCAACATACAGACTTCCTTATTTCACATTCTCTCCGACATTTAGTATATGTGAAAACCACGGTTACTTAAGAGGAGAGCAGGCTGTATGTCCGGAATGCGGTGAAGAATGTGAAATTTATTCAAGAATTGTAGGATATATAAGACCAGTTAAACAATGGAACAAAGGCAAACAAGCTGAATTTAAAACAAGAAAAACTTTTGTTCTTGATGAAGAGAAATGTGAATGTTATTCACAATAGGTGCATTAAAAAAAACATCACTGCTTGATTTCCCGGACAAAATCAGCACGATTGTTTTTACACTGGGATGTAATTTCAGGTGCGGATACTGTCATAATGCCTGGTTATTGAATTCTGACTCAAAGAAAGACATCTTTTCTACAGATGTCTTCTTTGAGTTTTTGAAAAAAAGACAGGGAAAACTTGACGGTGTTGTTATCTCCGGAGGTGAATGCACCATGCAGCCTGATTTAATACCTTTTGTTAAAGAAATAAAAAAACTCAATTTTGCAGTAAAAATAGATACTAACGGCTATAGACCCGATATAATTTCAGATTTGTTAAAATACAACCTTGTTGATTATTTTGCTATGGATATTAAAGCTCCGTTAGACAAATATTCCATGATAACAAATATAAAAATTGATACAAAAAAAATTAAGGAAAGTATTAATTTAATCATGAATTCCGGAATTGAATATGAGTTCAGAACAACTGTTTTAAAATCTCAATTAATATTAGATGATTTTGAAAAAATCGGGAAACTTATATTCAATGCCGATAAATATTTCCTTCAGAAGTTTATTGCAACTTCAGAAATATATGATGAATCTTTAAAATTTGATAAAAGTTATACAAATGATGAATTCAAAGAAATAATAGAAATTCTTAAAAAATACATTAAACACGTATACTTACGATAATCTGCCATATTAAACTTCAATAGAATTCAGCTGACAATATGTTTTAAAAGAAGATCTTTCTTTCGTCGCTTTTTCTATTAAATTACTAAGCCGTAATTCTTTTGCCAGTATTACTGCTTTATTGTACATTTCAGTCGTAAGCTTAATATATTCAGTACTGTATGTTTGTTTAGCACTCATATATTCTTCCATATATTTACCGTATGCTATATAAAGATTAATCAATTGATATTTGAGTTCATACTGTTTTGCGAGCATAATAGCTTTTTCCAGATACATTTTAACAGCAATTAAATCACCTTTTGTTTGATATATCTCAGCTATAAACTTCTGGAAATATATAATAAAGAAGAAATTATTAATTTTGGGGCTCTGTGCTATTTCTAAAGATTTTGTCGCAGTATTCAAAGCTTTATCAATATCACCTGTATCCATTGTTATCTTTACAATTAATGCCCAAGATAACAAAGCACCTATCGCAACTTTTTCTTTTGCAAAATATGTTATTTCTTCATTAAATATACCTAAAGCTTTCTTTGTATTTCCCTCTTCTTTTAAAATGTAGCCTAATATCAATTTTATTATATTCTTTATAAAATGCTCATTTATATTATTAGTAAAAGCTGCTAATTCAAATAAATCAGCTTTTAAACCTGATGTTTGCCCGGAGAATATACGATTTATAACTGTTATAAGATTCCATTGTGCAAGCAATGAAGGCTCCATATTTACCGTTTTGTATCTTTGTTTCAATACAGCAAGTATTTCATCAGATTTGTTTATATTGCCAGTTGTTGAATTTACAAAAGCCTCAATCAAGTCAGCTGATGTATAATAATAAGCTGATTTATAATTATATTTTTCTATGAATTGTCTTATTGAAGCTAATACAGAATAAACCTCGTTATTTCCCTGTAAAGCAAAAGCTTTTGCAAGAACCGTGTTTGAAACAAGCCAAGCATCAATTAAAATGTTTTTATATCCGGTATCAATCTGCTTCGCAGATAAAGCTTTATCTATCTCAGGAAGAATTTCTTCCTGAACAAGATTTATAATCTGCTCACTATTACCTATATTCAAAAGAGCTTTTAATTTTCTTGTTTTTATAAGTGCAATATCAGTTTCAGAAACATCAGCATCAGAAGAGCTTAAGTTTGAAATAATTGCATCAACAGCTTCTGAAGCCCCGAAATAATTTCCTGTTAAATAGCAACTTTTTATAAAATAACCTGATAAATCGATTATTTTATTAGTATTACTTTTCTTTATCTCAACATCAAGAACATTTGCAATATACGTTAAAGCTTCTGACGGTGATTTTTCATAAAGTAATTTTCCTATTTGCTCATATATTAATGCTCTTATTTTTTCAGCATCTTCAATATCCTGCCCTTCTATTATTTTCAGACACTGTTTTTTAGCAATTACAAATAAATTAGTATCACCCAGTTTAGCCGCTAATTTAGCCGTATCTTCCCATATAAAAAATGCATCATTCTTACTTATAGCTTCTGTACAAGAAATAAGTTTTTGCAAATTGCTTGATAATATCAACGGACGCAATGTTTGATATAATCTTTGCGAATTTTCTTTAAATAATAAATCCGCTTTTGCTTCTTGATATATTAATTTCCAAATTGTTAAACTTTTAAATTCAAAAGTGAAATTATCAACAGGCGATATAAATAGTTCCTGCTTTAAATATTCAATAATTTTTTCAGCTTTCTTTGCGGACATTGAAACAGCATTGCACAATATATCAGTAGCAAAACGATACCCCATAATTGCTGCCATAAATAACACATTTTTAGTACTTGGTGGCAAAGTGTTAATTCTTAATTTTATTAATTCATCAAGCGACTCTGGTTCTATATCCGGTTTATTATCTTCGTTTAAGATTATTTCTTCATTTTCTACATCTATATAATTAATATCAAACAAAAATGCAATTTCCTGCTCTATACGTATAGCATTTCCATCAGACCTTTGTATAATTTCATCCAGATATTCATAAGGCAAAATTTCTTCTATATTTAGTGAAACAACTCTATTTACAGCATCTATTAAATCTTCTCTTTCAAATTTTTTCAGAAAAATTGTTTCGAAAATTTTATCATCTACCTTTGTTATATCAAAATAACTTTGAATCGATTTGTTTTCCTGATATGCGACAAACAGCTTAAGTCTGTTATTAAATGAATTTTTATTTAACAGATACATAATAAAATCATAAGAAGCACCGTCTAAAAGTTCAAAATTATCAATAGTTATAATTAAATTTGAACTTAACAAAAAAGATTTTAAAACTTTTTCCAGAATATCAAAAATCATTTGTTTATTATCTAAAATATTTTCAAAGTTATCCTTCATTACAGGATAAAAAATATTTAAGAAAATCGAAAGTTCATTTCCCTGCAAGAAATTAAAAGCATTCATAAGTTCGCTTTTCTTAAATTCTTTAATGAAAGCTTCACTGCTGTTAGTATACGGAGGAAAACCCATTATTCTTAAAAAAGCATCCTGGAAAAATCCAAAACTTGTAATCTGAGATAGTGGAGTACAATTACCGTACAAAGAAATATATCCTTGGGAAGAAAGAATATTTGAAACTTGCTTTAAAACTGCTGATTTTCCGCATCCTTCAGGACCGTTTATAGCAATAATATGTTTATCAATTGAATTTTTTATGGTATGAACTGCTTTTTTTACCGACTCTTTTTGAATTTCAATATCATCATAATTGATTTCATTTACTTCTTCCTCAACATCCTCGTTTTCTTCTTCAATACTTTTTTGTACGGAAACATCAACAGATTCTTCTAATGGTTCAACTTCAAGATTATCCGGTATTATATCTTCATCTTCTGTCAGCGTTGAATTTTTATTAGCCTGTTCTTCAAAATCATCTATGTTTTCATAATAAGCGTCAGTTTTTTCAACATTTGAAAAATCAGCTTCTTCATCTTGATTATCCGTTTTATTTGTTAAATCAGTTTTATCATTAGTTATATCATTTTCAACATTTATTTCATCAGCAACCGGAATACCTTCACCAGTTGTATTATCTTGTGTAACTTTATCTTCCACTGCTGGATTTTTTTCAATTTTTTGTATCCGGATACTATCATCAACCATTAATCCGGTTAGTAAATTTTCATCAACAGCTTCTTTTTCGTTAACAGAATTTAGTATAATATCATTTTCTTCATTATGTAAAGGTAAAACGGTATCTTCCGTCTGAGAATATGCATTTTCGTTAAAAGAACAGCTGATAGGACGAACTATTTCCGGCTGACCTTCAGCTTGTTTCAAATTATTATCCGCAGTTTTTTCTTCTCTGATAAAAGAAACATGGCATTTTCTGCATTCTAATGCAGAATAAACATTTGCACTACCGCATTCAGGACATATTTTAATAAGCTCAAACCCGCAGTTATTACAAAATTTTGTACCGAACTGATTTAATGTTTTACATTCGGGACAAACCATATTAACTTTTATACCACACTGGCTGCATCTGATTGCATTGTCAGGTAATGATGCTCCACATTTACGACAAATCATAATAATACCTAACTTTTACTGCTATCAAAAAAATTACTTATTAACTTTGAAAGCTGCATTAACCTTTTACTGACTTCCGATTGGGAGAGATTTAGATTCTTCGCAATTTCACTCTGCTTAAGTCCTTTTATATATCTTAAATAAAAAATATCAAGAAAAGATTGTGAAGGAAGTTCTTTGTGTATAATACAAACAGCATCTGCTATTTTTTGAAGAGAATCTTTTGTAATTAAAACTTCTTCAGCAGTATCTTTTGGATCCGGAAAATCCAAAATAAATTCAGGTCCAAGTATATGAGATTTTGCTGTTTCCTGAGTAGCAAAGTCTGGAACTTTTACTTCTTTTGTAGGAATATACCCTTCTTTTGTCCTTCTTATTCTCCCCGAATTTTTTAAGACACTTAAAATAGAAGTATGTACAACTTTTGAAACATAACTTTCTATCTTTTGTATATTCGAAGAAGAGTTGAACATCATATAGGATTTTTGAAAAGCTTCACTGCAAAAGTCTTCAAACAAATCCTCATTTCCTATGAAATTCTTATTTGCTCTTACTATTTTTTCTATTAAAGATCTTTGTTCTTCAACTAAAAGCACAAGTATATTTCTCTAATCTCGCATACCCATACAACATAATAACACAAATTACAATTTTATTACTACTTGCAGGTAATATTTATCGGATTTTTGTTCGCTATCATTGAGAATCTGGGTTTTCTGGGACTCGAGAGTTTCTTTAATACTTTGTAACACAACTTCATCTATTTGCTGTGAACCGCTCGTTTTTGCGACTAAACTCCTTAACAGATTTCCGTTGTTATCTATTGCCATTTTTATTGAGACAGAATTATTTTCAGGTCTTTCTGTAACATCAAGTATATTTTTTCTTAAATTCAGTTTCAAAACATCATCCAGATTTTGCAGATATCCTTTAAATACCTTATTAGTAAATAGCTCCGGAGCACAAAGCCAGCTTATACCCGTTATTGTAACAGGAGAAACACTTTCAGACAGTGCATTTGTAATAACTTTATTAACATCGCCAATCGGCTCTGTTTTCTGTGGTTTTACCAAATCCTGTTCCGTTAAAGGCGGAATATCAACAGGAGCTGGAGGCGGAACCTCTAAGCCGTCTGAAGCTTGTTGCGTTGTATCATTTTCATTTTCACCCGCATAACTTATAAGATCAGAAGGCTGAGTATCCTGTTCTTGTGCTTGTTCAAACATATTTGAAGTTTCATCGCTTGTAGGGATTTCTGCTTGTTCTGTTGTTGCTGTTTGGGTATTAGCAGAATTTATAACTTTCATTAACGTAAATGCACCTGCACCGGCGATAACAAACAATGCCAGATATACAATAACAAGCAGTTTTTTAGAAGATTTACGTTTTGGTTGTTCTTCATAATCTTCATCTTCATATTCTTCAACTTCTTCGTCAGGATCACTTAATTCATCGTCATCATCATAATCTTCAAGACTTTCATTTGCAAACAACGGGTCATCAACAACTTCATCTTTTTCACCGAAGTTTTCACTGTCATCTGTATCATCTTCAAGAGTACTATCCGCTGGAAGAATTTGTTCGGTTTGTTCCTCTGCTTCCTCTTTTTCGATTTTATCATCTTCAAAAAATTCTTCTGTTTCTTCTTCTGGTAGTTGCCTGTTTTTTGTGATATCACTTTGTAAATCAGATATATTATTATCTTCATTATCTTCAAGCGGTTCTATCTCGGTCGTAGAATCATTATCATTATATTCTGAAACATTTGTAATATATGAATAAATAGGTTCACCGAATTCATCGTAGTCTACTATTACTTTTTGTACATTTTCTGCTTCTTTTGTATCTTCAACAACTTCCGGTATTTCTGAAATTATTGCATCCGAATCTTCAACCGGAATGATATCTTCAGGTTCTGTATCAATAAATACTAAGTCTTCACCAGTTGATTCTTCTACATCTGCTTCAGCAAAAGGAATATCAGAAATATCTTCTTTTTCCTCCGTAACTAATAAATTATCCTCTCCGGAAGTATCTTCAAGAATCATTTCTATATCATCACTGTTTTGGTGGAGTTCTATTAAATTACTCTTATCTTCTTTTCCTGTTTCATCATTTATAATTTCAAGCTCATCTTTTTCAAGAATTTCTTCGTTTAAAGATAAATTTTTATCATTTTCTTCCGGAAGAACCTCTTTCTCATGTATCTCTTCCTCATCAGAATTAAACAGTTCGTCCAGAATATCCGTAACATCTTCTTCGGGCTGATTTTGTTCTTGTTCTTTACTTTCGTTGTCTTCATTTCCTATATATACTTTTTGCTCTTTGTCTTCATATTCTGGATTATCAACAGCCTGAGCCCCTATAATATTAAGGGTTTGATCCTCAATTAACTCAGGATACTTAGTTAGATTACAGCTTACCATCTCAAATCCGGTAAAACAGCAAAACTCGGTTCTGCAATCACTACAATCAAATAAATGTTTTATAATCTTATTTTTTATATTTTTATCAATTTCATTATCCATTAAGCTTAGAAAATGCTCTCTGAATAAGTTATGTTCTTCTTCATTAAATGCAGTTATTTTTTTAGAAGAAACTGCAGATAAAAACTCTTCATAACTCAACAATTCAGAACAGGGAGAAGAAAAATAATGATAATCAAATCCTTCTTTTTTCATAGCCTGTGAATCCGCAAAGCCGACCAATTGTGCATTTTTTAATGACAAATCAACTTTTACAACAGCATAAAAATCAGGAATAATATCATTATCAAAATGGCTTTTCGGTACAAGAAAAGAATCGCCATCAGTTATAACTCTTACATCCAAGTGCCAGTTATTTACATATAAATCCGATATTTCATACTGTTCATTCAATGACGGGTTTCTAAAAATTGTCATTGATTTTTGTACGTCATAAGATGTTTTTTCAAGAAGATTTACAAGAGCATATAATGCCACAAGTGAAGCATAGGCTCTTTTTCTTTGAAATTCATCTGATAACAGCGAAGAATATATTCTGGCATAGCTGTGTGCTTTTTCGTCTATTGTTAAATTAATTAAATTTGCTGCGGTCATTATTCTCTCCCGATAGTATATTTCTTACATGTACCCTCTATTTATATAGAGAGCAATTATAAAAAAAATATTCCAAAAATCATACTTTTATACTATATTTTTGAATTTATAAAAATACATTGTAACATTATTTTTATATTTTGCTCATGCCTTATTTTTTATACTAGAATAGACATGTAATATTCAATGTAACAAAAAGTTAAAAACTAACAAATTTTTTTTTGCTTGGGTGTTATATAAACGAAAAGATTATTTTGGAGAATAATATATGATAAAACCAATAGACTCAACAACACAATACAGTCCGGCAAAAAGAACAGTAAGAAACGTTATAGCATCAGCTGCAGTAGCAGGAACAGTTGTTTATCTTGCAAAAACAGGCAGACTAAATCCGAAAGAAGGCGGAAATAAAGCTATCGAATTTGTAAAAAAAGGACTTAAAACACCGGTTGATTTAGCATCAAAGGGACTTAAAAGAGTTAGTGATGATATAACATTTTTGAAGAAAGATAAATTAGACAATTTTTCACTAAAAGAAAAAGCAGAAGAATTATATAAAAAAATGCCTAATTTAAAAGATTCTTTTCAAAATATTAAAGGAAGAATTTTAGTTGGTATAGATACTTTAAGAGATAATATTGAGAAAAGAGTTAATCCAAACAAATTTCTTCACTAATAAATAATAAATAAATAATTTAAAAAGAGAAACATAAAATAATGTTTCTCTTTTTATTTAAATACTTGAAAAGAACCTAAAATTTTTACAAATTCAGTATATGAGCTCAATTCCGAAATAGCATTTTTATTCTTTTCATCTTCTCTATAGCCTTCTATTTCAACGAAAAATACATATTCACCGATTTTCTTTTTAGATGGCCTTGAGTCAATATATGTAAGATTAATACTGTATTTATCAAAGACCTGCAATGCCTTACACAAAGCCCCCGATTCATTTTTTGTAGCAAAAGCAAGAGCTGTTTTTCCATTTTGAGTTTTATCAAAATTTTTGCGTGAAAGAATATAAAATCTTGTTAAATTATTATTTTCATCGTTTATATCAGAAGATAACACATTAAGATTAAATATCCGTGCACTTTCTTCATTTGCAATAGCCGCTATTGTATTATCATTTGAGGTAGAAACTTTTTGTGCAGCATAGCTGGTTGAGGAAACTTCTTGTATTTCTGCATTTTTAAACTTTTCGTGTAAAAAACTGCTGCACTGTGCAAGTGCTTGAGGATGAGAAATAATCTTTTTTATATCATTAATATTTGTTGTTTTGGCAAGCAAAAGATGTCTTATAGGCAAGGAAATTTCTCCCCTTATTTGAATATCTGAATCTTTTACTTTTAACAGATTATCTATTGTTTCTCTTACAATTCCTTCTATCGAATTTTCAATAGGGAGCACGCATAAAGCTTGTAAATCTTTTACTTCACAATCAATAACGGTTCTTATATTTCTTTGCGGGATTTTATTTTCTACTGAAATATTACAAACCTTAAGAAACTTAAGCATGGCACAATGTGCGTTAGAGCCATCAGGACCCAAATAATATATGTTTTTTTCTGATATTAATGCCATTTGCTAAACCTTTATTTCTTATATAAAATATTTTACATAAAAAACGAAAAAGGATTAATAATGTCAAATATTGAATTTGGGACTGACGGTTGGAGAGCTGTTTTAGGTAAAGATTTTAATTATGAGAATACAGATAAGGTTATAAATGCCATTGCATGTTATATTTTTTCGGAAGAAAAATTTAATTCAAAAATCATTATAGGTTATGACCCCAGAAACAAAGCAGATGAATTTGCTTCATATATTGCGGAAAAACTAGCTTTTATGGGATTTGATATTGAACTTTCATCAAAAGTAGTTGCAACCCCGGTTCTGGCATATTGTGCATTAAACAGAAATGCTTATGCAATTATGATTACGGCTTCTCATAATCCGCCCGAATATCTGGGAATTAAATTTATATTAAAATACGGCGGACCTGCTGATAATCCGACAATTGAAAAAATTGTTAACAATTTAGAAAAAACATTTAACAATAATATAACACCTAAAACTCCCAGAAAAGTATCATTTAATGAAGAATATATAAATCACATAAGTAAAATAATAGACTTTGAAAAAATAAAACACAGCAAAATAGAAATTAATTATGACGGACATCACGGAGCGGGTGCAAAATTATTTAAAGAAATTATTGATGATAATAAAATAAAAAATATTTCAATAAATTTGGAAAGAGATATAAATTTCGGTGGGTTTATGCCCGATCCAAAGGAAAAATACCTGCCTGAATTAAAAAAACTCTGCAAACAAAACAATAATATAGGTTTCAGCAATGACGGCGACGGTGACAGATTTGGAGTTTTTAATGAAAAAGGTGAATTTGTAAGTGCAAATGAAATAATAATCATCCTGTTAAAACACCTGATTGAAAATAAAGGTTTAACAGGCAAAATTGCAAAAACCGTAGGAGCCAGCTCAATAATTGATTGTGCCGCAAAAAAGTTGAATATAAAAGTAATTGAAACACCGGTAGGGTTTAAATATCTGAGTGAAGTTATGAGAAATGAAGATGTTATTATTGCAGGCGAAGAATCAGGCGGGCTCAGCATAAAGAATCATATCCCCGAAAAAGACGGCATTATTGCTAACCTTTTAGTTATTGAAGCCATTGCCTTTTACAACAAAAAACTATATGAACTTCAAGAAGATGTAAAAGAGCTTGCAGGAAAAAGTTTTTTCAACAGCCGTACAGATTTAAAGCTGGATTCAAAAAAAGAACAAGATGATATAATTGAAAAATTTAAGAACTATGAAAAGATTGGAAGTCTTAATATCGTAAGAAAAAATACTCTTGATGGTTTAAAATTATACCTGGAAGATGGTAGCAGCATACTTATAAGAAAAAGCGGTACCGAACCGCTTTTAAGAGTATATTTTGAATCAGACAAGGAAGAAAAAATAAAAATACTCAATGATGTATTTAAAATTTTGTGTTAAAAATAAATCGATGATTCAGCAACAAATTGCAAACCCGGATTAAACAATTCATTATATTCAAGTTTTTCACTGCTTTTTATAGTAAAAAGTAGTTTTTTATCTTTTTTATTTTTTAAATACTTTTCCATAATCTCAATATCTTTTTGTTTTTGAATTTGCTCTTTTTCTTTAATTTCTTCAATAGAACATGCAAAACCAGAAACACAATCAGCAAAAGCACTCAAATTAAATACCATTATTAACAAACCAAGTATAATAAGACTAACAGTTTTTTTCACATTAAACTCCTTAAAATATTAAAATAGTTATACTATCTATATTTTGGCGGATAATGTAAAGTTTTTCATTGGACGTTATAATTAATTGCTTGATTGCCCGAAAGTTTAATGTAAAATAAAAATACGTTTGAAAAATATAAAATGGCAAAATTTATTTTCACGGATTTTTGATAAGGTATGAATTTCCTGTTAGAAAAAGAGATTACTAATAGCAAAAGAATTAAAAAACCTGATTTTTCAACTAAGACAGGCAGAGAAATTCTTGCAGTTTATTTGTCAGCAAAATTTCAACAGATTTTAGAATATGACAGAAACAATCAAAATCCGATATTTAAATCAATACATCCTAATTTTGTAGAAAAATTCACAAAACGAATAATAAATAATCCAGAAAAGCATTTTCTTATAGGAATAAGCGGGGAATCCGCAAGCGGAAAAACCACTATTTGCAACACAATTAAACTTGTAACCGAAAAATTAGACATGCCGGTTGAAATATTAAGTGCTGATAACTATTTTAAAGATATTTCTTCACTCATTAAAAAATACGGTACTTTTGATAAACTCCTTGAATCAGGTTATGATGTTGATTCTCCGGAAAATTTTCAGATGGATATATTATTTAATGACTTAGATATGCTTTCAAAAGGTATTGATGTTAAGATACCGGAATATTTAGTAAACGGAACAGGGATTGTCGTTCCGAATGCAATACCTAAAAAAGCAAAAAAAATTATAGTTGTTGAAGGGATGGCAACTATGTACGGAAAAGTTGCGGATTTATTTGACTTAAAACTATATGTAGATATTGATCCGGAAATTCAGGAAAAATGGTTTTTATATAGAGCTCAAACCTCCAGAAATCAAAATGAAGAAAATGCAAGAAAACAGCTTGAATATGTAAGAGGAGCTTCTAAAAAATATATTTTGCCAAGAAAAAAATATTCAGATATTATAATTAACGGAGCTGCTTCTTTGGATTATTTTACTCAGATTATTAATTATATTTACAGTATTACAAACAATTTTTCAAATCCTGAATAATTTGAATATTTAATTAAGTCTGTAATTCACAGATTGAATTTTAAGCCAACAACAGAAAACAAAAAATTCAGTAAGCAGTAATGCAATTGCATCACTGCTTACTAATATAACAAACAATAAGACAAAGACCCTGCAAAAATCTTGTAAGGTCTTTTTATATTATATGAAAAGAAGAATTAGTTTACTGCTGTAGGATTTTTCTTATCGGGTATCTTTTGAGAAAATTCATGAGTAAAAACATTAAGTAAGCCGCTAAATACAGAAACAAGAGAAAGGCTTACAAGAAAATTCTTTATATATTTGGATCTTGAACCGTAATCATTTAATATATGCTTCATTTTTTGATTATTAACTGCCCAGGTAATACCGGTTGTTACAGTTAAAAGTCCTGCTCCGTATAAAGCACCTTTTTTAGCTGTTTCATACCTTTCTGATTTTCTATTTATGAACGGTTTTATTCCTACCGGTTCAGTTCTCATTTTTACATTCCTTATTGTTTGAACCAATAATCATAAATCCTGTAATTTTATATTTTGTTATATTTTTTTATCTTCTTTACAAATTGTTATAGTTTAATAATATAGTTTTAATAATTTCGTCTGAATTTTGTTTTTCAATATCAAACCATTTTATATCTTTGTTTGCATTAAACCAGCTTATCTGCCTTTTAACATACCGTCTTGTGTTCTGTTTTAATGTATTCACTGCATCTTCTAAAGTTATCTCTTTTTGTATATAAGGATAAAATTCCTGATATCCTATAGTATTTAAAAGAATCTTATTACAAGGGAAATTTTGGAATAGATTTTCAGCCTCATTTAGTAATCCTGCTTCCATCATGGTGTCAACTCTTTTGTTAACTCTGTCATACAAAAAGTTCCGATTCAAAGCATTAAGACCGAACCACAGCGTTTTATATGGGGGATTTTTCTTTTTTTGAGCTTCGCTCATAGGTATGTTGAGTGTTTTACATACTTCAAGAGCTCTTATAATTTTAACTTTATTATTCTGATGAATTTTACCGGCAATTACAGGATCTAACTCAAATAGCATTTTATACAATTCACAGCTTGATTTTTCCTCAAGTTTTTTTCTTAATTCTTTATCCGGGGCAACCCGTGGAAGATCAAAATCCTGTAATAAAATTCTAAAATATAAACCCGTACCGCCCGCAAGAACAGGAACTTTTCCCTTCTCTAATATCTCCGTTATTGCCATTTGAGCATCATCACAAAAGTTTGCTGCACTGTATTCATCATTTATACTTACAACATCCAATAAATGATGCACTACCCCTTGTCTTTCAATCATTGATGGCTTAGCACTGCCTATGTTCAGTTCTTTATATATCTGCCTTGAGTCTACGGAAATTATTTCACCGTTTATTTCTTTTGCCAGATTAACTGATATATGTGTCTTGCCCGATGCACTCGGTCCCGCTATTGCTATTAGTTTTTGTTCTTTCATTATAGAAACAGAATACCAGAATTACATAATAATTTAAATACAGGGTCATAATTAATATCAATATTGCAAAAGCAAGCGGATTTTGTCCCGAAAAAGCTGTTAAAAGCCCTATTATAAAGTATATTACTAATAAAAATATAACTACTAAAATACATTTAAAAATATTCTTAAAGAATAATAATAAAGTTTTAAATAAAGATTTTATAACATTCTCTTTTTTAAAAAATAAAGAAGCGAGATACAATACAAAAAGAAAATTTAAAAAAGAAACAAATAAAGCTATTGATATAATCCATAGCTCTAAAACCATAATATCTTCAGGTTTAAAAGTTGTTAAAAGAGAAGTAAGTTCTTCATTTGTTTTAACAGCAGCTATTTTATTCAATTCATTTATAAGTACCGGATTTGCAAAAATTGTTTTACCGAGTTTTTTGAAGAAGAAAAAACAAGCAGCATATAAAACTCCAAAGCATAAAAAACCTTTAAGCACTCTAAAGAAATATTCACCTACTCCTGAGAAAAACAATTTAAAATTTTTAATTGCTTTTATACTTATTTCTTCAGCCGAATCTTCTTCAACATAATCATCAATACCCTTTTTATTTATATACATCCAGCCGGCAAAGAAAGCTACCGTAAGCAGTATCATAGATACTGCCAGCAGCATTTTGGGATATAATGCCACATGCCCGCTTACAAAATATGTTGAAGCTAACATTATCATTAATAAATATAATAGTAACGGCTGAATAAACAGTAAATTATTTCTTAATATTTTAAAAGAATCTTGTAATAACTTTTTCATCTTTTGATTATAGCATATTTAACAAAATTTTATATAGCTTAAATGTTAGTAATGAAAAGTAATATTATATCAAAAAATATATATGTTTTTGGTAATATGTTATGAGTGTAATGAGTGTGTACGGAATGTATTCATGAAGGAAAGAATCGTCTTATTAGCTATAGTAATATCACTTTTAGTACTTTTATACTTTTTTCAAAATCATATGGATACCCCATGTGCATTTATGACAATATTAATTTTTATGATAATTTATACAACTTATATGCAGATTGCATATAAACACCGTGTAAGAAAACAAAGAAAACATCCGGTAGAAAAAAATTATAATTATAAGCCTTTTGTCAGTATACTTATTCCTGCACACAATGAAGAAGATGTTATAGAAAAAACAATAGAAAACATTATGGATATTGATTATCCTAAGTTTGAAGTTATAGTAATAGACGACAGAAGCAGTGATAATACAGCAAAAGTACTAGAAAAAGTATGTTCCGAAAATGAAAAAGTAAAATATTTTTCAAGAACTCAAGATGCCTTTCCGGGGAAATCCGCAGTACTAAACGATGCATTAAAAATAGCAAAAGGAGAAGCCATTCTTGTTTTTGATGCAGATGCAAGAGTAAAACCAGATTTTCTGAAAGAACTTATACCTGCACTTGAACCAGAACAAGTAGGGGCAGTACAGGCAAGAAAAGTAATTATTAACCGTGAGCAAAATTTCCTGACTAGATGTCAGGATAATGAAATGGCAGTTGATACACATTTTCAGGTAGGTAGAGATGCAGTTAAAGGAGCGGTTGAATTAAGAGGAAATGGTGAATTAATAAAAAGAGAAGCTCTTGAAGATGTAGGCGGCTGGAATATATATACAATTACGGATGATCTTGATTTATCCACAAGACTTCAAATAAAGGGATGGGATGTCCGTTTTTGCCCGGAAGTTTGTGTTTATGAAGAAGGTGTTCTGTCATACATACCTTTGTTAAAGCAAAGAAGACGCTGGATAGAAGGCAGTATACGAAGATATCTGGAACATTTTAATGAAGTTTTATTTTCTAAAAATATGTCCCTGCGTGTAAGTCTTGACATGACTGCATATATCACGGAATTTATTCTTCCGGTTTGGATGCTCTCAGAAATTGCATTCCAAAGCTTCAGATATATCAAAGAAACAAACAATTGGATTTCTTCGTCATTGGTATTATCAGGAATTATGTGCTGCTTTTTTATTGTGGCTTTATTCTACAGTCTTAGAAAATATGTAAAATTAAAACCTCTCGATAATTTAGGGCAATCTGTTTTTACGGCTCTATATATTGTAATTTTATGGTTTCCGCTGGCAATATTTATAATATTTAAAATAATTTTTATGAAAAACACACTAAATTGGGGCAAGACAAGACATATTGGAGCAAAAATAAACAACAACAGTTTCTCTTGCCAGAGTAATAACAACAATACCGAAAAATTAATAAACGTTTAAGAAGGGAGAAAAATAAAGTGGATTTTACACAGGCAACAGTTGAATTATTAAAAGTATTAAATACACTAACCGGAAGTTATGGACTTGCAATCATCGCATTAACGGTAATAGTAAGACTCTGCTTATGGCCGTTAGGTGTTTCTCAGCAGCGTTCAATGAGAGCTATGCAAATATTGCAGCCAAAAATAAAACTTATTCAGGAAAGATATAAAAATGATCCGCAAACCGCCCAGAGAAAAATGATGGAATTTTACAAAGAGCATAAATTCAATCCGATGGCCGGCTGTCTGCCTTTGTTAATCCAAATGCCTATATTTATACTTTTATATACCGCTCTTATAAGTCCACAATTTATTGTTGAAGCAGGAACTTCTCCTTTCCTTTTTATAAGCAGACTCGATACTACCTTAAGAGGAAGTGCCGGTACTTCTTATGATGGAGTATTCAGTGTTTCTCAAAATGACAAATTTGTTGTCTATAAAAAAGTTAAAATTTTTATGGGAGATCAAGAGCTTGACAATGTAAAAATTGCTTCTAAAAATGCCGTTAAAACACAAGGCAGCATTGTAGCAGGACAATCAATGGATCTCAAGGTAAATCTTGATGATATTGATTTAAAATACAGCCAGCTTGAAAAAATTACCGGTGCACAAATTGATATTCAAAATATGAAAACGAGAGAAGTTGAAACTGTCAAATTTGAAAAACGTGACAATATTCTTGCTGCATCTATTCCGACAAATGCTCCGACAAGTCAGTTCCATCCGGATGTATTAATCCTAATCTTATTATTTGCCGCAACCATGATTATTACTCAAAAAGTTATGATGGCAACAAATAAAAATACACCTCAAGACCCAATGCAGGCCCAAATGCAAAAAATGATGGGTACTCTTATGCCAGTTATGATTATATTTATGTTTGTTATTGCACCGATTCCTGCCGGGGTTCTTTTATACCTTGTCGTCAGTAATATTATCCAAATTATACAAACTATTGTTATTAATAAACAACTTGAAATAGAAGATAATTTAAAGGCAGGAGCCGCAAATAAAGACCTTTCTTCTGCTAAAACAATTACTCCTATTGAAACGAAAACAATTGAGACAGATAAAAAATAATGCTTCTTGAAGAATTTAATTATAATTTACCTGAAAATTTAATAGCCCAATTTCCGGCAGAAAAACGTGATATGTCTAAAATGATGGTTTTAGACAAAGTTCACAAAAATATAATCCATAAACATTTTTCTGATATAATTGATTTCCTGACAGAAGATGACCTTCTCGTCTTAAATAATACAAAAGTTATTCCGGCAAGATTATATGCTAAAAAAGATACGGGAGCTTTAATTGAAATTTTTCTTGTAAAAGAAATAGAAAAAAACACCTGGATTTGTCTTATTAAACCTTCTAAACGGGTCAAACCGGGCATGGTATTGATGGTTTCAGAAGAACTTTCAGTTGAAATTATAAATAAGCTTGACGATAAATGGAAAGTCCGCTTAATATATGACGGAAATATTTTTGAAATATTGGATAGAGTAGGAAACATTCCGCTTCCGCCATACATTGAAAGAAAAATGACGGATGAAGAATATAAAAATCTTGACTTTGAGAGGTATCAAACAGTATATGCAGATAAAGAAGGTGCAGTTGCCGCACCTACTGCAGGTCTTCATTTTACAAATGAAATTTTGGATAAACTTGAAAAATGTGGCACAAAACATTGTTTTATTACTTTAAATGTCGGTTTAGGCACCTTTAAACCGGTTAAATGCGAAAATATTTTTGAACATAAAATGGATTCTGAATCTTTTGAAATTACACAGGAAGCTGCTGATATTATTAATGATGCTAAATCAAAGGGCAAAAATATTGTTGCGGTCGGAACAACATCTGTCAGAACTTTAGAAACAGTTATGAATAATTTTGGCTGTATTAAACCTGTTAAAGCCAGTTCTGAATTATTTATTTACCCCGGATATAAGTTTAAAATAGTTGATAAGTTAATAACTAATTTCCATTTGCCAAAATCTACACTTTTAATGCTTGTTTCCGCATTTGCCGGTAAAGATTATATCTTTAAAGCATATGAAGAAGCAATAAAAAGCCAATATAGATTTTACAGCTACGGTGATTGTATGTTCATAAGGTAGGAAGTATGTTTATTTTTTCTATTTGTTCTGTTTTTTTATCATCTTTTTTCTGCCTTTCAATATTACTTAATACGGCATCAAAACCTAATTCTGCCCCACTATCCGGAAGTAAAATATCAAAAATTAAATCGAATCTGGGGTTTATTTTTCTATTTCTTATAATTTTTGCCCAGTTAGTTTTATCCTTTGAGTTATTATCTCTATTTAAACAAATTTCAGTAAAAGGAATGTTATTTATAAATACTTTTTTCCTCTTTCTTTCCGCATTAATCTGGTATAAAAAAGGGGTTCCGTTATACAGAACAAAAATAAAAGAAGAAACTTCAAAAATAATTAAGGCATTAAAAAGAGATAAACTCCTATTATTTATTTCTTTTTGTTTTATTGTCTATATTGTTTCTCTTTTGTTTATGGCATTATTTTTTCCGGTAAGATACGGAGATGCTCTCGGATATTATCTGCCAAGGTGCACGGCATGGATACAAAACGGTTCAATTAACAGTTATTTAACAATTGATTCACGTGAACTTATCATGCCTGTTAATATGGAATTTCTATATACCTGGGTTTTACTTTTTTTAAAGAATGAAATAGGAATACCGATTTTCTCGTTTTTGTTCTACATAAATTCAATCTACGTTATATATAATTTTCTTGGAGAACTTGGTTTTTGCAGAAGAAAACGGTTATGGAGCATCTTTGTATTTTCTTCTCTTGCCCTTATATATATAGAAGCTCAAATTCCTATTGCAGATGTTGCCATAGGCTCTCTTTTATTAACTTGCACATATTTATTTTATGTTGCAGTAAAATATAAAAGCAAATTATCACTTTTTTTCTCAGCACTGGCTTATTCCCTTGCAATAGGGGTAAAAACCACTGCAATAATAGCATCTCCGGCTTTAATTTTGCTTCTTTTATTTATTTTTTACATATACAGAAACAATTTTACAAATACAACCGGCAAAAACAAAAAAGGTTACATCTACTTTTTAATTTTTCTAATTTTTGCAGCCATAAATTTTATTATATTTTCTGCTTACCAGTATATTTTAAATATTATAAATTACGCTAATCCGGTATCTAATTCAGGACAATTAATGATTAATTCTTTTAGAGGCGGAATTAAAGGTTATCTATCAAATTTAATTAAATATACATTTCTTATTTTTGATTTTTCAGGAGTAGCAGATATTTTTAAAGTCGGTCCTGTTATAGAAAAAATGCAAGATAAGGTTTTAGCTTTTTTACTGAATGCTGACAAAAATTCATATACTTCCTTTTATTTTGAAAATTTCTTTCCTTATAATTCAAGATTATATATAGTTGAATCCTTTCTCGGTATTTTAGGGATTTTCGCATTCTACCCTGCCGTTCTGGTTTCGATTGTATTTTCATTTATAAAAAGAAAATCGAAAAAAACAAAAATACTTGCAGCATTAGCCTGTTTCTATGTATTAAACATAATTGTTTTTGCGAGAACAATGGTTTATACAAAATTTAATATGAGATATTTAATAGCTTTTGTTGTCGTTGCTGCACCTGTAATCGTGTATACATATATAAAGAAAAATCCTAATCTTTATAAAATAATTGTATCCTTCTTTTTATTCATTTATTTATTCTATAATTCCCACGCACATCCTGCCGTTTATATTATTGAATATTTTAAATATAAAAGTTTACCTGCCGAAAAACAAATTAAAAACAGACATTTTATTCTTAACGACTGTGATGCATTTAGAGTCAGAGACTATTTCATTAATAAAAAGAGAGAAAAAATAGCTGTATTATCATATATTAGAGAAAACCCAAGGTATTATATCTATAAATTAAGACTAGACGGATTTTATATAGATACTATTTTACCGGAAATAATGGAACAATATAATTTGTCTGATTATGCATATATAATAGCTTCTAAAGAGCCAATATATTCTTCTGAAATTAAAAATTTTAAAGAAAGAATAAATTCAAATAATAAAAATTATATAACTTCTTGTACGTATAAAAATTATAAAGGAGAAATAATTAAATCCTCTGATGATATTCCTGTTGTTGTATATTGTGATTTCCCTGAAGAATACATAGAAAAACAGGGTTTTAGAAAAATCAATAATATATATACCGGAGAATATATTATTTATAAAAACAGCAAAAAAAAATAATAATTTTTCTCCTCTATTAGTATGAAATTTTGTAAAAAACATTAAAGTTTAAGTTATAATATGCCGATAGAGGGGTTATAAGATTTTGCATAAAATTATAATTTAAAATATAATGGTAGTAGTAAAACAGCTCGGAATATAGTCTTTAAAATACAGATAAGGATAATAAATGACAGAAGAGAAGAAAGAAAATAAAAATGTTTCTGTTTTTGCAAGAAGTAAAATTTCCCTTGAATCAGATCCTTTAGAAGAAATTTTTGCTCTAAATCTCGGAGATTTTATTTCCGAACATTTAATATCAGATGAACTTATCCAAAAAATAAGCAGAACAAATGTTGATAAATCTGACTGCCTGAAAAAACAATTAAAAGAATTGATTTCTATATATTCCATTGACAATACATTAAAAATACTTGGTTTTAGCAGTAAAGATGATTATGTAATATATAATTCCATTGCAAAAACTATAAAACAGATGCTGGAAATAGATGCATGCCACATTTTTCTTTCAAAAGAAAATGCTATGGGTCTTGATACAACAAAAAATGATTTAATACTGGTAGGCTCTTCGCTAAATTTCAATAACGATATTTATGAAGCGGAAATAGGATATAATTTTAACGATGAAAGTTATGTATCAAAAGCCTTTATAAAAAGTAAAACCGTTGAAGTTAAAGATTGCAGTAACGACCCTGATTTCAAATCCGTTCTTCTTTTAAATGAAGATAAAGTTGAATATTATCTTGCTGTACCTATGTATAATAATATGGAAAAAGTTGGAGTAATTGTAGTTGAAAATTATTCTCATAAAAAACTTTCCAAAGAATTTATTGAATTATTAAGTATTACAGCAAGACTATTTGCAACCTCTATGTCTCTTGAAAAAATGACAGAAGAGACAGGCAATCTTATAGTTCAAGAGAATATAACAATTTCACAGCTTCAAAACTGCCGTGCCGAATTAACCGCATTAATAGGCGATTTAAGCAGTGAGCAGCAATGCTTTGTCGAAAATCTTGCAAAAGCTGTTGATGCAAAAAGTAATTTTAAAAATAACTATTCTCACGAAGTTGCAGATTTAGCAAGAGAATTGTCAACAGAACTAGGGTTAAACGAAAAAACAAAAGATTTAATATATTATGCTGCACTTTTAAGAAATATAGGGAAAATAACACTGCCGGAAGAACTTTTTAACAAAAAAGAAAAACTCTCAAAAGAAGATTGGGAAAAATTGCAGAATCATCCGAATGTTGGTGTAAGTATTTTAATGAGTATCAATTTTCTTTCAGAAGTTGTTCCCTATATAAACTATCACAAAGAACGCTGGGACGGAAAAGGTGAACCTGAAGGATTAAAAGGATACAGTATTCCTCTTGGTTCAAGAATTATTGCACTTGCAGATGCTTACAGTGCTTTAATTTCAGAAAGAACATACAGAAAAGCTCTTTCGAATGAAGACGCAATTAAAATCATTCAATCAGAATCAGGAAGCAAATGGGATCCTGAACTTGTAAAAGTATTAATTGAATTAAAAAGTAAATAAACTGTTCTATTCTTGATATTCACTTTTCCATAACCCGTGAATATTACATAATTCACGAGCCATAAATTTTTCATCATTATTTTTTAATTCAAATTTCGGTTTATCTCCCGGTTTTAAGTATTTGCGTTTTAAATACTTTTTATCAGGAGAAACAGATTCTATAAAAACAATATAATGCTCCTTTAACATAGGATGTTCAATAGTACCGACACGAATAATTTTATGCTCGCCCTCAATAGAAACAATAGGTACATGCTTTTCACCGGAGTGTTTATCATCAGTTTGTTCTTTTAATAATTCCATAGGAAGTGAACAACAAACCAAAGAGCCGTTTCCCGGATTTATAACTTCAATAATATTACCGCAAACATTGCATTTATATATTTGTAACTGTTCTGTCATTTTTTGCCTCCTGTTTTTCAGATTATAAAATCTAATCATAAAAAACAGATTACCCGGCAAAATATATCTATCGATTATAAATCAAAGTTATAATTTTATCTTCAAATTTTTTGATTTCTTTCTGGCTTTCTTTAAAATTCTGAGTAATAATTGCAACAGAATACATATTACCGTCCTGAGATTGTATATAACCGGCAATAGCACTCACATTAGATAAAGAACCTGTTTTCAACCAAGCTTCACCTCTTAAATCAAACAATCTGTCAGATAAAGTTCCGTCACCTGCCTGAGCCATATATTCTTTGAATTTTTCAAAATCTTTTTCTTCATACATTTTATTAAGAGCATCAGTTATCCAATCTGCTGTAATTAAATTTTTTCTTGAAATACCACAGCCGTCTCTTATTATTATTGACTCAGTTTCAATTTTATTCTTTTTATAAAAATCTCTCATTGCTGCAACGGCTAAATCAGCAGTACCTGTTGCATTGTACGCACTGCCTCCTGCTAGTTTAAATATAGATCCAGCCATTAAATTATTGCTTGCTTGAAGTATACCGGCTATTGTTGAAGTAATAGGATTTTTAATTTCATATATTAATTCTGCACCGTCAGGTATTAATTTTGAAGCATATAATGTAGATTTTATTGAAATTCTATTATCTTCAAGTATCTTTTCAACATTATGTATAAAATATCTTCTCATACTTGAAACAGGAACTGATATTGTTCTCGGGAAAGCCACTGTTCCGGTTATTTCAACGAGTTCCGGATTATTCCAGTTATATCTTTCTATTTCAAGATAGTTAATTTTTGAATTTAATTTTATATCTGAAAAAACTGACATAGGATACGTTGTATCCGTTGAAGTTTTAATACTTCCGTCCGGATTTACACTCATATTAACTTTTATAATATTACCATCAAGATTATATGCACTTATCTTAGGAGTGTAAGGATTTATATCATCATCCCACATCCATCCGGGCCCAAATTCTCGTTTATCAATAATACTATCATCAAAATATAAATTATTAAAACTTGCCCCCTTTTCCTCTTTTATTTTAATAAATGCGTCTTTTATCTGGTTTGTTGTTAAAAGCGGATCTGCTCCTAATCTAATATATAAATTATTTTCCTTATCGGTATAGAAACCTGTTTTAAAGAAATAATCATAGCCCAGCGTGTTCAATGCAAAATACGAAGTAAATAACTTCAATACAGATGCGGGATGCTGCAATTTTTTTGAATTATGCTCATAAACAGGAGTATTATCAGATACTTTTTTTATTGATACTGCAACTATTGAATTATCATCCAGATGTGATTCTTGTATTAATTTATCAACTTTGCTGATTGAAAATGCACTGCAATAAACCGGCATTAATAAAAATATAGATACTAATAATAAAAAGCTTAAAGTTTTTTTCATTTTTTCTCCAGTATGTTATACGTTTTCTTTGTGTCTTTCAATATAGGCATTTGTTCTCTATATTCTTTCATATCATTAATATTTATTTCAGAATAAATGATACCTTCTTCATCATTTAATTTATTTTTTATCCGGCCTTGATAGTCTATTATCATCGAATTACCGCTAAAAGAGTAATTTTCATTTATTCTACCGGTTAAAGCTGAACAAACAAAAAACGTTTGATTTTCTATTGCACGAGCCTTTGAAAGCGTAATATATTCATCAACATAATTTTTTGGCCATGCAGCCATATTTACTATTAAATCGGTATTATTAAAAGCATACAATCTGAACATTTCAGGGAATCTAATATCATAACAAATAGAAATACCTATTTTACCTATATCCATTTTTACAATAACAGGAGCATTTCCTTCTTCAAGATATAAGCCTTCAGATTCTCCTCTTAAAGAAAACAAATGAAACTTATCATAAGTATCAATTATTTGCCCTTTTCTGTTAAGAATAATACAGGTATTTCTGATTTTTTCATTATTTTTATAAAGAATTGCACTGCCGCCTATTATATTAGAATTAAACCTTACGGCAATACTTTTTAAAAAGTTATATGTATGTGATTCTTCCAGTTTTTCAGCGACCTTCGGAAAATCGGGACAATCCCACCCTGTTGTCCAGAGTTCCGGAAGAATTATTAAATCCGGATTAAGTGATTCTTTTCCGTTTAATAATTTTTCCACTTTATTTATATTTGCTTTTATATCCCCTTTAACCGGTTCTAATTGCACTACAATCACTTTAATTTTCATATTTAAATTGTATTACAAAATATATTTCATATCAAATTCATAAATAAAACAATTAAATTCTTTGAGCAAAGTAAAAAGCCAAATCTTCATAAACGGTTTGTTCTTTAATATATGCTTTTATCATATTTTTTGATTGTTGTGTTTTATCTATATCTTTGTGAATTACTGAAAGTAAACATCTGTTTTTAGAATTATATTTAGCTGTTTCTTCCAAATAATATTGAATACAATCAATAATATATTCAGGTTCAAGAGATTTTTCGATTTGATAATTTAACAAACATTGTGCAAAATCAAGTGCTTTCTCTTTCTGAAAACAAGGATATTGCCCAAAATAGTCTTTAAAAAAATCAACTTCATATTCCATAACTTGCATATCAGGCATATAAAAGGCTTGAGATCTTGAAATAATTGTCTGCAAAAGCTCTTCTTTATTTTTTGTAAGAAAAATAAAAGTTACATTTGAATTTGGCTCTTCTATTGACTTTAACATCGCATTTGCAGCTACTGTAGAAAAACAGTTTGAATTTATTCCCGAAGGATACCATATATACTCATTATCTTCCTGCGGCAGATTAAAACCTGTTTCTATAAAATCTTTATATTCAATATATTCTTCCCGTGATAATTTCTTCATTTCAGCATCGCAAAATATAAAAACTCTATGGTAATCGCTTGAATTTACAAGGGTGTCAAGAACCATATTTATCTGTTCTTCTGAAATAACTGTCTTACTTGAATCTGATTTATTATCTATTTTAGAAATTGTCATAACGGCAGGGTGTTTGTTTTCTCTTATCCAGCGGCAATTTCTGCAATTACAATCTTCACTTTTATCTTCAATGCAATTTAGCTGCCTTGCTATTTCTAAAGCCATTAAATATTGAAGATAAATATTGCTTCCGTAAAAAATTAAAGAATGAAATAACCGGCTCTCTTTTATTGCCGTTGTAAAAAAATTACTTAAATAATTATATTTTTTATCTAAAATCTTATTCATTTTCAACTCAATAAAACTAGTTCTAAAGCCGTTTCTCCCGAAGTAATTTTTCCTGTTTTTATTTTATACTCCGCTTTTATTAAATTTTCTCTTATTTTTATTAGTTTATCAAGAGAAACTTTATTTATTTTTTCAAGACTTTTAATAATAATATATTCATGGAGTTTTAATTTTAAAGCAATGTCTTTTGTATTCATTCTTTTTTGATAATTTTTTATAAATATATAACGCTGAAAATTACTTTGCAGAACGGAAAATATTTCTAAAGGATGTCGTTTCTCTGTTAATAAACTGTATTGTTTCAATATTTCATCTTTATTTCCCGATATAATTAAATCAGCAAGAATAAAAACATCTTCAGATGAAGAACAATATGTTCTTATTGCTTTTGACGTTACATTTCTTTCAGGGAGGATAGATATTTTTAGTTTTTCCAGTTCTGAATCTATCAGCGTAAGATTAGAACCTATTTGTTCAATAATTAAATTAATATTTTCAGAACTTAAAACTAAATCTTTCTCCTTTGCAATTTTAGCTATTTCACTATTCAATTCTTTTTGATATGTTTTATATTGCGGAAATTCTTTTACAAGAGAATATTTGGAAATAATTTTATATAATTTTTTTCTTGAATCCGGTTTCCTATTCTCATCTCTCGGAATTTTACAGGTAAAAACAATATTCGCACTGTCGTTTATTGAAGAAAGTGCCTGTTCAAAAGCTTCCAACTGTTTATCATCGAGTGACAATTTATTTCCTATTAAGTATTTATCCATATAAATAAGACTTAAAGTATTACCGAACATCAACGGCGTAGACTGTATACATTCTAGAAGAGTAGCAAACGGAGGATTATCAAATATTTTATATGACATTGTAAGAAAAGAAACATCAAGAAGCTCATTTTTAAGCTTCTTGATTTCTTTTTCCATTAAATATTCTTCTTGTCCGAAAAATAAAAATACAGCCATATCTAGTTTTCAATTAATAAACTTGCCCCGATAACGCCTGCGGTATTGCCGAGTTCTGCGTGTACGACCTCAACCGCATTTCCCTGGATAGGCATTGCACGTTTTCTTAATGCTGCTTTAATCGGGTTAAACAATAAATCTCCAGCATCTGCAACGCCACCGCCAATGACAATTTTTTCAGGATTTAGAAGATTTACAACACTGGCGAGCCCGATTCCTATATAAGTACCTACAGTTTCAAAAATCTGTTTGGCAACTACATCACCTTGTTTTGCAGCTTCAGCGACAATATACGGAGTTATTTCAGGATTTGCCAGTTTTCTGTATTTTGTAGATTTACCGCCTTTTATATATTCTTCAGCCATAGCGACAATAGCAGGACCTGAAGCAAATGCTTCAAGGCAGCCCCTATCACCGCAGCCGCATATAGGACCGTTTTCCATTTGAAGTTTTATATGCCCCAGTTCACCTGCTGCATTACTTGCACCTCTTACCAGTTTACCGTTAACAATCAGACCAGAACCTATTCCTGTTCCTACGGTAATACAAATCATATTTTTTGTACCCTTACCTGCCCCGTAATTCAACTCCGCAAGTGCAGCACATCTAACGTCATTATCAACTCTTACAGGAATGCCAAATTCTTTTGAAACAATCTCTGCTATAGGAATATCAACCCAGCCAGGAATATTAGGTGCCAGTCTGACAACTCCTTTTTCACAGTCAATTTGCCCGGGGAAACCAAAACCTATTCCTTCTATTACATCTTTTGTGGTTTTTGATTCTTTCATCAAACTTTGTATTGCTTTTATAATGTTAGATATTGTATATTCATACCCCATCTCAGCTCTTGTAGGAACAGTATCCGAAGAAACTATACTGCCGGTTTTATCCACCAGAGCAACTTTAATATTTGTTCCGCCTACATCTACCCCTATTTTGTATTTCTTTGACATTATTGCCATCTCAACTCCTTAGATAACATTATTTTATACCTTTAAAAATAATAACATAAACACATTTGTCTTCTACAAATATTTAAGTTTTTTGACACTCAGGTAATTTATTATCATTGTATTGATATTTTTTTATCATATTTGTATTATAAAAAAATGAAAGATAATAAATTAAGACTTAATAAATATATAGCTTCATGCGGTTTCTGCTCAAGAAGAAAAGCTGACGAATATATTGAAGCAGGTAAAGTTCAGGTTAACGGAGAAACAATCAAAGAGCTGGGATATATAATAAGTTCTAAAGACACTGTTTCCATTCACAATAAAATAATAAAACCTCAAAATCTAACCTATATAAGATACTATAAGCCTGCCGGCTATATTACAACAACCGACGACGAAAAAGGAAGAAAGACAATATATGATATTCTTCCGGAAGAAGTAAGACATTTAAAACCGGTAGGAAGATTGGATAAAGATTCAACAGGGCTTTTAATCCTTACAAATGATGGTGATTTTATTAATGAATTAACTCATCCCTCAATAAAAGTTCCAAAAGTATATAGAGTAGCAGCAAAAGGCAAATTAAATCTCAACGACATAGAAGTTATGGAAAAGGGTATTGAAATTGAAAAGAATCAAATTGCATACGCTTTTGCAAGTATAATAGATTTTGAAAACAAAAATACAATACTTGAAATTGTTTTATACCAAGGTCTTAACAGACAAATAAGGAAAATGCTTGACCATCTGGGGCATCCTGTTATTTCTTTAAAACGTTTAAGTGTAGGACCTGTTGATTTAAAAGGATTAAAAAAAGGACAATTTAAGTACATTAAGCCTAAACAGGTAGAACAAATTAAAAATTATTTAAAAAAATTAAAATAACAAAACTGCTTGCTTAAATTAAATAAATTAATACTATGGAAAAAAAATATTACAAAACAACATACAATTGCCCGTTAGGAGAAATTACTCTTGCCGGTGATGGAGAATATCTTACAGGATTATGGCTGAAAAATCAAAAATATTTTGGAAGCACAATCAATAAACATACTATAAAAAAAGATAATTTAGATATATTTAATCATGCAAAAAAATGGCTGGATAGATATTTTAACGGTAAAAGACCGAACATATCAGAAATAAAAATTGCTCCGGCAGGTAATGAATTCCGGCAGCGTGTCTGGCAGATATTATGTGAAATTCCGTATGGAAAAACAATAACTTACGGTAATATTGCTGAGGAAATAGCAAAAGAGCGGGGAATAAAAAGAATGTCAGCACAAGCAATAGGAGGTGCAGTCGGACATAATCCAATTGCCATTATAATCCCCTGCCATAGAGTTATAGGGGCAAACGGTAATATAACTGGATACGCAGGAGGTATTGATACAAAAATAAAACTTCTAAAACTTGAAGGAATAAATACAGACAAATTGATAACGCTCTAAAACAGTTGTAATTATTAACAACAAAGGATGTCCGGCTGTTTAAAATTGACAAAAAATTTCTTTTTAAATAAAATAATATAAATCTTTGAGGAATATTAAATACACAAATAAGATTTTTAACTTTATGAAAATAATACAAAGTATAAAAAATTGTAATTTTTACTTTTTAATAAAATCTCCGGAGAGAATATTACTTTTATCCTTCTTTGCATTATGTATTTTAGGTGCATTTTTGTTGTTTTTACCGTTCTCTCATTACGGTGAATTTAAGTTTATTGATTCAATATTTATGGCAACAAGTGCCGTATGTGTTACCGGATTAAGTGTTATTGACATTACTAAAACACTAAGTGGAGCAGGACAATTTATACTTCTTATGCTTGTTCAAGTCGGCGGACTCGGCATTATGAGTATATCAGCCATTATTTTTATTCTGCTGGGGAAAAGAATGTCTTTAAGCCATGAAAAAACAGCTAAGAATATATTTGATGCAGAGAGCAAAGAGGAAATTAAAAACTCTATCATTCTGATTTTTAAATACACTTTTTTATTGGAATTATCTGGAGCCATAATACTTTTTGCAGGATTTCTAATACAGGGAAAGTCTATCATTGAATCATTTTATCTTGGCTTTTATACTGCAATTTCTGCTTTTTGTAATGCCGGGTTCTTTCTTAATTCTAATAACCTTATTGATTATTATGATGTTCCGGTAATTTTATATACTATTTCTTTTCTAATTATACTTGGAGGATTATCCCCCGCTTTATCCGTAATGATATATAATGTTTTCAAGAAAAAAAAGCTTCCACCTGTAGGTATAATTGTCTTATATTCAACAATTATATTATTGTTTTCAGGATGTTTGTTCTTTATGATTTCAGAATATAACGGAGTACTTGACGGATTCAGTTTTTTTGAGAAATTTAATAATTCGTGGTTTCAATCAGCAAGTGCAAGAACAGCAGGGTTTAATAGTGTTGACCTCGGTAAAATTAACACAGGAACATATATTTTAATGTTATTTTTAATGATAACAGGCGGTTCTCCGGGCGGTACGGCAGGCGGTATAAAAACCACTACGCTTAGTATTCTGCTATTAACAGCATATAACACTTTAAGAGGAAGAAAAAATATAGTAAGAAACAGAAGAATTATGCATAATACCGTACATAACGCAATAACTCTGGTAACTGTTTATTTATCAGTACTATTGCTGTTAGTTTTAATGCTTCTTACAACCCAGACAATAAATGGCAAAGAACTTATTTTCGAAGCTGTATCAGCTATAGGAACAGTAGGACTTTCAATGGGTATTACACAAAATCTTGATGAAGTAGGAAAAACAATTATTGTATCCGCTATGTTTTTAGGTCGTACTCTACCTGCAACATTAATTTGTTATTTAAACGGAAAAAGTTATCAATCAAAACTTATTTATCCGGATGCAAAAATATCATTAACATAAAAGGAGAAATGTAATGTCAATACAGGTTTTAATAATAGGTTTAGGACAATTCGGAATGTCACTTGCAAAGACATTATCAAAAAAAGGAGCCGAAGTTATTGCTACAGATATTAATAAAGAACTAGTAGATGAAGCCGCAAATTATATAGATGATGCTATATGTCTTGATGCAACTGATGAAATTTCGATTTCAAAATTATGTCCAAAAGAAAGAGATGTTGTTATATGTGCAATAGGAGCAAGAGAGCCTTCTATTCTTGCTACTGCTCTGTTAAAACAACTTGGCTGCGAAAATATAATTGCAAGAGCTACAGATAAAATGCACGAAAGAATTCTAAAAGCAGTAGGAGCAAAAAATGTTATTAATCCTGATGAAGAATACGGTAAAAAGTTTGCATACAAAATAATGTTCCAAAATGTTATTTCTTATGAATCTTCTGATGACATACAACTGCTTGAAATTAATGTCCAACCATTTATGATAGGTAAGACATTAATTGAACTTATGCTTCCGAATAAATACGGAATAATTGTTGCAGCTATAAAAAAAGGCTCGGCTTTAATTCGTCCTTTTGCTGACAAAAAATTAGATGTAAACGATAAACTGCTTCTTGTTTGTACAGAAGAAGCTATCATTAAAATGATTGAGGAGAATAAATAATGAAATTTTCAAAATCAATATATTTTTCATTTATATTTCTTCTTGTTCTATCTACCATTCTGGGACTTGCAGGTATAAGAGGATTTTCAAGGCTTGCTCCTTCAATTGATCAAATAAACAGACACAATACACAATCCTTATACATTGCAGAAAGATTACTCTCTGCTATTGCAATTGAGAAGAATCAATCTGCTTTCAAAAACGCTCTTGTTCTGGCAAAAGGAAACATAACAGAAACAGGAGAAAAAGATGCCATTAATAGAATAGAATTAAATTACTTAAAAGCTTTCGACGGTAATAGTTTGAATGAAGAAGAAACAGTAAAAGGTATTATTGAATTATCTAAAATAAACAGAATAGCGATGAAAAATGCCGGTTTGAAAGCTGAAAAATTAAGCTCCGCAGGCTCGTGGGTAATTGTTTTTATGACATTGATAATCTGGTGTCTGGGTTTAGTTATTATAAAAAATATCCAGAAAAATATAATTATTCCAATGCTTGAAATTAAAGATGTTTTTGAAGCCTACGCAAAAGGCAATAAACAGAGAAGATGTTCTAAAATAACTTCTTCACGTGAATTCCAAAGTGTTTATGATGAAATAAACAATCTGCTTGATAAATCAAATTAAAGTTCCGAGTAGTGTCTATCTACACTTGCAGAAAGCTGGTGCATAATTTTTATGAACCTTTCCTGATTATTCTTTTCACGCAAAAAATCTATTAATTCTTTTTTGGTACCCTTAAAAATATAACTTTTAGTAAGCCTGTCACCAGATTGTCTGCGAACACCGGTAGATAATCTTCTTAAATTTCTGGGTTCCACAGGATCAAATTCAGCTATAAGCATTGCTTCATTTTGAGATTCCGGAATATAAAATGATGAAGAAATTTGTGAAAATTTTCCATTTTCCGGAACTTCTCTTTCAGCTCTTTGGGCTAATATTTCAAATATTTTTCCCGTTGCATATTCTATTTTTTCATCTTTAGTTCTATGCATTACTGGTCTTCCTTCAACACTTTTTCCGAACAAGATTCTGCTCTTTTGAAAATTATTTATTATATTCATTATCAATTACCTATATTATAATATTTTATTTATATAAAACACAACATTTTTTTAATTGCCAAAATTATGCAAAACAAATTTTACAATAAGAAATAAAAACAAATGAGACTTTTCGTGGTATAAAAGTACTTATTTGTGTACAAAAATTGAAAGCCCGTTTGCATCTATTAAGTCTAAAGTCGACTTAGGTAAATCAATTATATAATCAGATAATGAAGGCAAAAGCGTACTTTCATCCAACAATCCAAGTTCTTTCATTCTGAGAGTTTTATAAACATCAGAAAGATATTGATTATATCCGTTATAATTCTTTTTACTCATTCTTTTTATAATATTATAAATTCCGGAGTATTTGGTATCATCTTTTGTTATCTTTCCTTTTCTTATGTCATAAGGAATATGTTCAACATCCGCAAAATCATTAACCTGACTACCCCTTATCTGGAGTTCTCCGTTACCGATTTTACCACCGTCAAATTTGTGTTTTGTATTCATCTGTGATGAACTGTATCCGGATGGTTTTACTGCTTTTTTACTCTGTATTACGGTATATTTTGCATTTGTATTATATTTTGAAGTTATTTCAAAAATGGTCTTTTCACTATCAATATCAAATCTTGAATTCGAATTTTTAAATATTTCGTCGTGTAATGTTGTAATTTCAAATGCTTTATCACTTTTGATAAATCCATGAAATACAGCATAATCGTATGCATCTGCAATCTGGGCAATTTGTGAAGCAGTAAAATATGATGTTAATTCATCACCATAATTATTTATTTCAGTTATTGTGAGCTTTCCTGTTTTTATCCCTTCTACTATCTGATTAACAGTACTTTGTGTCTGCTTTGCTTTCAATGTTTCTAATATATCAAACTTTCTTTCTTCTAATATTTTTCTTGTACTTAGATCAAAATCAGTTTCATTTCTCAAATATTTTACAAAATCATCATAAGATAAGTTTGTATCACTTAACATTTGATTAACTGTATCTTTAGCACTATCTTGAGTCAATCCTTTGATTTGTATTCTTGTTCCAAGGGCATCTTCTATTGTGTCATAACAAGTATCAATATCATAAGCTTTTAAATTATCATCTAAATCTTTTTTTGCCAATTTTGAAAAAATAGACTTTTGTTCTTTTGGTCTTGCCGTTATAAGTTTTATATCAGTATTATCCGCAAAAGCATTATCAATTTGCTTTGCGGCCGTTTCTATCTGAGAGTCAAATATTTCCGCTAAAGTTTCAGATTTTTTCGATAAATCAGTAAAAACTTCTTCTTTGTTTGAACGGATAACACTATCTGTTATAGCTTTGCTTTTATTATTTATATTATAATTATCAATATAAGATACAGCCTGTGCTTGATTATCTACCGGTATTCCGATTTTTTCATTACGCTTTATTATTAATCTGACATTATCTGAAGCTTCTTCAACACTATCAATTGCTTTTACTGAAGGCTTTGGTGTATTTTTATATTCAATACCACCGGTTATGCCGCCGAGAACTCCACCCATAAGTCCTCCTGCAACAGCATTTGATGCTGTTGAAGAAAACAGTCCCTTAATTGTAAATTTTTTACCATTATCAAATACACTATCAACACTATATTCTGTAGCACCGGCAGCAGCACCCGAGATAGCACCTGCTTTTGCTCCGCTAACAGCACCATTTAAAATTGATTTCCCGACAGTTGAAGCAGCTTTTCCTGCCATACCCATAGTTGCAATATTTACAGCTCCATCAACAGCTCCGGTTATTACATCCTTTGCGATTTGTTTTGCATCAACAGCATCTCCTTCTACTTCATTAGTAGCCCTATCAGCCGTCTTTAGTCCTGCTTTTGTTACCCCGCCTATTGCAGCACCGGCAGCAAGACCTGCACCAAGACCAAATCCACCTGTTCCAACTGTAATACATACTGTCGCTGCACCAGCAATTACGTTCGTAACTATATTTACGCCGTCTTTTTGCTTTTGTTTATAACTATCAATTTTTCCAAGTGCCTCTTCATAGCTTATTTTTCCGTTTTCATAATCTTTAATTGCAGCCTCAACTTTTTTTGAACCAAGTCCGATTCCTGTTATATTTTTAATTCCATTCCATAATTTCCCTAATACACCCTGTTCTTCTTTTACGTTATTAAACTCTTCTCTTAAATTTTTAACATCATTTTGTACTGATTCTGTTTTTCTTTTATTAAAATTCAATACAACTTCGTCTGTATAATTTTTATTACCATAGCCTGTGCGTACGGTATTCAAATTATTAAAACCGTTTCCTCTATATATATCAAGTCTTGTTATATAGTCACCTGACATAATATCTTTAATTTATCCTCAATAATCTCCATATATATAAAAAATATATATTCGCTATTATTGACTTTTTACAGTCTTTTGTTAATTTTCATTACTAATCACCTGCTTTATTCATAAAATATTAACTTTTGTAAAAATAATTAAAGTTTTTTTTTAATATACCGATAGAAAATTAAAATATGATTTTACAAAAAAAATAATTAAAAATTAAAAATACAAAGAGGATATAATTATGCCATCAATTAATGCGATTTCAAGTATTCTTGCAGGAACAAACAGTGCTGTACCCAATAGTAGTGCTCTATCCGAAGAAACAATAGGGAAACTGCTTTCTCTGGGCATTGATATAAATGAAGTTTCATCAGAAACTGAAGCTAAAAAACTTATTGAAGAAGCCGAAAAAGAAGAAGATAAAGAAAATGAAAACTCTTCTGAAGACAAAACAAAAAATTCAGAAGCAGAAAATTTGTACAATGATATTAAAAATCTTGGTAGAAAAGTCGGTATAAATGTTAGTAAAAATGAGAATATCGAAGACATACTAGATAAAATTTCGCAAAGATTGGAAGAATTTGAAGAAAATTCATACAATTCTAACTTGAATGTATTCCAATCCGAATTAGATATATTAGAAAGGCAGTTTAAAAACTTATATTCCGGTGAATCATCAATCTTAAGTGCAATGGATATGCTATCACAAAATAAGAGAGCTGTTTTAGGTATTTAATTACGGCATTATTACTATATTTTTTATTTCGTACGGTTTCAAACAAATTTTATTTTTATATTTTAATACCGTAATTTCTGTCTGCTGTCGTTTATCTGAATTGTTAAACAGTCTTAAAACCAGATTTTTTCCTTCTTTTTTTATTGCTCTTATCTGTATTAATTCATTACTCTTTTCTATAAATTGTATTTTATTGATTGATGAAGTTAAAGAAATCTGACTTCCATAAAATTCATCCGTTAATTTATAAAAAGAAGGTTTTTTATTTTCAAAAGCAAATGCAAATTCTGCATAATTTTCTCCAGTACATTGGAGTCCTTCAGCTTCAAGCGGGGGACCTGCCGGAGTCCCTCTTGTTGTATTATATGGGTTCGAAATAATGCCGACAGCTCTCAATAAAGTTAAATTTAATGTTTTTCTATTAATTTCATATTCGCAGTTTCCTTTGCTCATCAATAAAAAATTCTGAGCAGCAATAAACTTTTGCATTGGAGAAGTATTAGGTTTTATCTCTATTCCTTTTTTTGCCGGTATCTTTTTATATATATCAAAATCAGGATTAAATTCTCTTACTACTGTTCCAAATAAATCCTCATTTATTGTTTTTGTAATTTTTTCTTTTAAATTAAACCCGATTTTTAGTATATGATTTTTACTTCTATTAACAAATTTTACCTTAAATTCAATATATTCTGACTGATTATACAATATCGCATCAATTTTTATTCTGTGTAAATATTTTTTCTTACTTCTTCCTTTTATTGTCGAAACGGCAGGAATAGAAAGTTTATATTCAAAAGATAAAACAGCTCTTATTCTGTTTTTTTCTTTCAGTTTAAAACCGATTATTTCGGCATAAATAGGTTTATCATCCTTTAAAGCTCCAAAATTATAACTGTCACCAATATCTGCATAATCTATAATCGTTATGAAATCTTTATATATCTCATTTCTTTTTTTATCTGTAACAATTATATTATTTCTTTTAATTTCAAGCTTAATATAAGAATTTTCAATTGAATTTGCTGATGTTTTTAAATTTAATTCATCATAAATATTATCTTTTGTTATTTGCACAATTGAAAAAGGAGGCAGATTTTTAACATCAATCAAATATTCATTAATCTGTGTATAATCTTCCGTAACCGGTATTTCATTAATATTATATAGTTTTTCATCTGTAAATCCGTTGCAGCTCCGTATTTTAACGGCATTTAACTCTTCAGGGAGTTGTTTGTTTGTTTTTATATGTACTTTTCCGCTATAAGAATTTTCAGAAAGATTTAAAACTGCTATACTGCCACTTTTTTCAGAATTTAAATCTCTTAGTGTTCTTTTAATTATTCCTTTACAAACGGTATTTACCTTATCAAATCTTGTCATAACCTCATTTTGCACTTTATCGGTACAACATCCGTAAATACTATCATGTGCATGATTTTTAATTAAAAGCTTATACGCATAGTCTGTTTCCCTTTGTCGATCTTTTACATTAAAAAAGAAGCTTCCTATAGACTGCAAAGGTTCTGTTATACGCTGTAACAGCCATTGAGATTTTATATTAGCCTGTTTAATATATATCCTTGATGAATATACCCCCGGCAATATAAAATTTAAAGTATTATTAAGGAATTCTCCTTTAACTGCTTTACGTTTATTTATCAACTTAAAATATTCAAAAGGGGTTGAAATTTTTATTTTATAATCTTTATATATCTTATTCAGTTCTGTAATTTGATAATTTAAATTTTTAGCTATGGCAAGATGATCGGCACCTATTGGAAGAAGAATATTATCTGTGCTTTTTAAGGCAATTTTATCAATATACTTTTTTAACAATTTAGCTTTACGATATATATCAGAGCTACTGTTTAAAAAATCCTGATAGTAGCCTTGTATCAAGTATACTACATCAATACCGTCCCAGTTTAAATCAGCCGGTAAATCGCCCAAACCTCTCCATAAACAAGCTTTATCAATATCAAAAGATTTTAGTACATACGGAACATTACTGCTGTGTCCGAACGTATCGGACAAATATCCTATAAACTCGGTTTCGCCCAGTTCTTTTGCTTTTTTTATTCCTATTTCTAAATTTCTGCAATAACTTTCTCCAGAAACCAAGAAACTATCTGCCGAACAATAAAAAGGACCAACTCTTAGTTTTTTGTCTTTAATTAGTTTTTTAATTTTTTCTTCTTTTTCAGGAAAAATTTCAAGATAATCTTCAATCGCAGCTGTCTGCCCATCGAAATAAAAACACGGCAATTCATTATTTTCGAGTGCATCCAATACTTCATCAAAGACTTCAATAAGTCTTAATCTGAATTCTTCAAATTCTCTGTACCATTCCCTATCCCAATGAGAATGAACATAAGCAATTACCTTTTTCATGTTTTCAATCTTTTATCTTTAGTATCATTTTGGAAAATATAGCTCGATTTTAATATTTTTTTATTATCAATTCAACTTATTACAATTCCTTAAGTTATTTAATCTAATGTCGTACAGAAAAAATATACTCACAAATCACGCTTATTGTGAATTTTTATCCGGACAAAATATTTCAAAAAAATCCTTTAATTCTTTATAATATCCGCTTTTCAAAAGCAAATTAAACTGCCTTGTACAAACAGGTGCAACAGATAATACCATTTCAGGCTGCATAAAATATGCCTGAACAAATCTTGCAAACAGCTCTGTTGGTTTTTCATAATATTTATTTAGCTTTCCAATTCTTCTGGTAAGTTTTGACTGTTTCCTTTTCATAGAACACAGTCTTATATAGTATTGAAATGCTTTTGGCATTTCGGGAAAATCATTTTCAATATTTTTTATTGTTAGAATCCTCTCTTTTTTAAAGAAGAAACCTGTTTTTATCCTTACTGCATCATATTTTACAAGATATTTTGCTTCAGAATTTTTGATATATTTTTCAAATTCAATAAATTTTTTTGAACGTAAAAAATCAGGATAATCACGTTTTATTGCACTTTGCAATCCTTTAATTGTTTTTAATGTTTCTTCTTTAGCATCAAGAAGAATTTTTTCTCTTGATGTTTTTTCAAGTATATTTGTAACACCAACCAACTCAGATTTTATTTCTTTTATATCACCTGTCTTAAATAAAGTTTCTAAAGAACCACCCTTTGTAATAAAATCAGGATCTATTTTATAGTGTATATGGTGGGCAAATTCGTGGATAAGAACTTCAATTGCTTTATCATCTTTTAGTTTTCTTGAGATATCAATTCTGTTTTTTTGATAAAGTCCCTGATTGCCTCTGGCTTTAGTATTTGTTTTAACTTCTATATTTAATGACTTTAAAAAATCTATAACATTTTTTTTTGTGAGAGGCTTTGTTCTGTCATAAAACAGTTTGATTTTATATTCAGATTTATTATCTTTAATACCGAAAATAATTTATTCTCCTTTTCAATATTATTTTTAAATTGTTTGTTCATCAATCCAATCAAGATAGTATCTGCTTCCGTCAATAACAGGAAGACAAATTATCTCGGGATTTTCATATTTATGCAGCTTTTTTATTTCTTCTTCTGTTTTTTTATACAGAGAAGTTTTTGTTTTCATAATCAACAATACTTCTGATTCCTCTTCAACTTTATTTTGCCAGTTGTACACAGATGTTATTTGAGGAATAATATTCGAGCAGGCTATTAATTTCATATTAACAAGGTGTTTTGACAGACTTTTTGCATCTTCGATATTCTTAACAGTGCAATTTATTGTACAGTATTTCATATTCCTCCTAAAAAATTTTATCAGGATTAAGTATATTTTTGGGATCAAAAAGTTTTTTTATTTGTTTCATATAACTTAAATTAACAGAATCAAGAGCCTTATCAATAAAATAAGATTTTTCACAGCCTATACCGTGCTCACCTGATAATCTACCGTTCAAAGATAATGCCAGTTCGAAAAGTTCCGTTTTAGCTTTTTGGAAATTATCAAATTCGACAGGATTTCTTAAGTCAAGAGCAATATTCGGATGAATATTACCGTCGCCTATATGTCCCATAATACATGTTTTTAAATTATATCTACTGCAAATTTCTTTTATCCCTTTTACAAGAGTAACAATATTTTCTCTTGGAACAACCACATCTTCAGTTACAACATTCGGAGCGAGTTTTGCCGTAGCACCAAAAGAAGAGCGTCTTGATATCCATATTCTTTCTTCTTCTTCTTTTGTTGAAGCTGTCTGGATATATGATGAATTATTTTTCTTACATATTTCAATAATTTTCTCATACTGTTTATCAATATCAGACTTAAAACCATCTATCTCAATTAATAAAGCAGCTTCTTTATCTTTTAAAATACCTGACGGATAAAAATTTTCAATTGTATTTAAAGTATTTTTATCAAGCAAATCTATAACAGAAGGTGTTATTAAGTTTGAAATAATATCGTTAACAGTAATTGAAGTGTCCTCAAGTGAATCGAAATAAGCAAACATAACTCTTTTAACTTCAGGTTTGGGAATTAGTCTTATTATCGCTTTAGTTACAATACCTAAAGTACCTTCAGAACCAACAAATAGTTGTGTCATATTATAACCTGTAACATCTTTTGCACAAGAAGAACCCGTATTCATAATTCTTCCATCCGATAATACTACTTCTAAATCAATGATATAGTCTTTTGTAGAACCGTATTTAAACGTATGAGGCCCGCCCGAAGAAAGACCAATGCTCCCACCTATCATTGAAACTTTAAGATTTGAAGGATCCGGAGGATAAAATAAATCATATTTTTCAACTTCTTTTTGAAGATTTTCTACTATAACTCCCGGCTCAACTATGCAATACAAATTATCTTTATTAATTTCAATAATTTTGTTCATTCTGGCAAAATCAATAACGATTCCGCCTTTTTTAGGAAGACATGCTCCGCACACACTTGTTCCGGCAGCTCTAGGCACAACAGGAATGCAATTTTCATATGCATATTTCATTATATTACTTACCTGATTTTTATTTTCCGGAAAAACTATAACATCTGCTACTTCATCAGGATTATATATGTTAGTTGAATCAGTTGAATATGCAATAAGTTCATTTTCGGAAAATAATACATTTTGCTCTCCTGTGATTTTAATCATTTCTTCTGTTATTTTCTTATTATCTTTTGCCATAATATTCTCCGATAAATGTTCATATATCAAGATTATAAGATAAAACTATTTGTTATAACAATATTTTATCCTTAATTTGAAGTTATAAAAATTATTTTAATGATAGTTTCGGGCGGAAATATTACCAATGAAGTTTGGTGAAAAAAATGGTTAGAATAAGAAAGGTTGTCATGGAAACAGGTTTATTTAATGTCGAAACATATAAAATTTTTCTCTGTAATTTTAATATTTGTATTTTCGGTTATAGGCGGAATATCTATAAACGAAATGGTTTATTCAAAAGAAACAGACTATAAAAGCGAAGAATTCATAAATGTCACGGTTTATGAGAAAATAAATCCTGCAATAGTACTTGTAGAAGCCCATATGGCAGACGGTCTTTCAAGCGGTACAGGATGTATTATAAATAAGAGTGGAATAATTTTAACTAGTTCACATGTTGTAAACAATTCAACACACATTGAAATTACGACATCAAAAGGTAAAACATATAAAGCAGAGCTTATAAAGTCTGAAGGTAAGAACGGAGATTTAGCCTTACTAAAAATCAAGCCAGAAGAATCTTTATCCACAATTAAACTTGGAGATTCGTCACTTGTTAAAGTAGGTCAAAAAGTACTTGCAATAGGAAACCCTTTCGGATTTAACGGCACACTGACAACTGGCATTGTTTCAAGAATAGACTATGAACGAAATAAAATACAAACAGATGCGGCAATAAACCCGGGTTCTTCAGGCGGTCCCATTTTAAATGCAAAAGGAGAAGTTATAGGCATAAGCCAATCCATATTTAATCCGGATAATAATAAATCCAATATTGGTATTGGTTTTGCCGTACCGGCAAATGAAGTTAAAAAACTTATAAGTGCATATACAAACTGATAAAATGCCTTACTATGGGGTTTTATCAGCTTGTTTTTTCTTTATATCCAAAACAGCATTGTGGGCAATAATATACATTGAACAAGTTTTGTAATTTTTCATATACCACGCACATGACTCTTGTGCACAAACTACCTGTACATCATTACCTGAACTCATAATAGGACAAATAGGAATCGTACTCAATTTTTTCTCCTTTTATCTTAAGCTGTCAGCCTGTTTTAACAAATTACAGCTTTCGCTTCTTCTGCGTTCTTCATCTTTATATATTTTAGTTCTGTTTATAACTTCATCAAAGTCTATTTTATGGGCATCAAAATCAGGTCCGTCAATACAAGCGAATTTAACTTCTCCGCCTACAGTAACTCTGCAAGCTCCGCACATTCCGGTACCATCAATCATAATAGGATTCATACTTGCCTCTGTTTTTATACCTTTTTCTTTTGTTAAATTAGCAACAGCCCTCATCATCGGCATAGGACCTACTGCTATTACATAATTAACTTCTTCCTTTTCCATAATATCAGCAAGAACTTCAGTAACAAAACCTTTACGACCCAATGTACCATCATCGGTAGTTATAAATAACTCATCACAAGCGGTTGCCATCTTGTCTTTCCAAAATATTAAATCTTTATTTCTTGCACCCATTATTGTATATACTTTATTACCTGCATCTTTAAATGCCTTTGAAATTAAAAAGCATGGAGCAGCACCGTATCCGCCTGCTATACATACAACTGTCCCGTATTTTTCTATTTCGGTAGGCTTACCTAACGGGCCTACAACATCCAATATTTCATCACCTTTTTCAAGCTGTGCAAGTTTTTTTGTTGAATAACCCACAGCCATAAATACAACAGTAAGTACACCGTTTTTCTTATCAACATCTGCTATAGTTATCGGAACTCTTTCTCCTTCTTCCTCAACTCTAAATATAATAAACTGTCCGGCTTTTGCATTTCTTGTAACAAAAGGTGCTTCTATCTGTAATTCGTATTGATTAGGACATAATTCGGTCTTTTCTAATATTTTATAGCCCACTTGTAAACCTCCTTTTTGCTTTGAAATTATTATAGCATAAAATAATTTCAAATTTTTCTTGAAAGAATAAGGTTTTTTATAAGAAATAAAAAAATAAAGACTGCGAAAGCAGTCTTAGTGAAAATAACAAACAATAATTGGTATAGGAGGGGAAACTTATATTGAATAAGAAGAATTAATATAAGCAAGAGCTATACTGTTTGCAGCTTCTTCAGAAATATCCGGAAATTCTTCCAACGCTGTTTGGGATATAGCATTAAAATCCGTTTCAAATCCGCTCATAAACTCTTCTATTCTGGCTGCCTGCTCTGGATTGACATATTTTGCGACATCAACAGTTTTTCTTGCTGCTGACGGAATTATGTCCGCTTTTTGTGCAGCCATAAAACCTAAAATTTCATTCGATTCAATTGTCCTTTCAGGTTCTTTTTTCTGCTGGACATTCTTTTCTGATTTATTTGATAAATCTTCTTTTTCTTCATTCTTAAAATACTTGTTACCCGAAACTCCGAAATTAATTGGATTAATATTACTCATTTCATTGCCTCCTTATTGTTTGTTACACACATATTGTCGACATTTTTTTAATGAACTTTAGTACAAATGTCATTTTTTTTAGTATTTTCGTTACAAAAATTAATAAAAAACATCTGAATGATTATTTTATGGTTTAACAATATAATCTCCGGAAATAAATCGTTTATATCTCGGAGAATATAGATAATACATACATTTATCTTTATCAATAACTATTTTAACGGCATTATGGTAATCTGTTCTTAGAATTTGTTTATTATATGATTTTAAAAGGTTTACTGTTTCAGGATGAGGATGGTTATATACATTTGCACCTGTAGATATAACCGCAACATTAATATCTGAAATCATCTCATAATCAAGAGAATTTAAAGCACCATGGTGACCAATCTTAATAATTTTAATATTATTTTTAAATTCCTCGGGTAAAGCCTTATATGAGTTTTTATCTCCATCACCCATAAATAAAACATTCATATTTTCAGTCACCAGCATAGTTATAATTGACTGTTGATTTTCAGTTAAAATATTTTCGCCCTTAGGTTTTATTAATAATATTTTAAATCCTTTTTCTTTATATATTTCTTGTCTATTACTAACAATTTGTTTATTGAGTTTATTATTATCAATATATGAAATGATTTTTGAAGACAGATTAGTATCTTCAGAATTGTCAGAAATATATATTTTATTGATTTTCAGATTTTTCATTAAATCTATACTTCCGCCCGAATGGTCAGAATCAAAGTGAGTTATTACAAAAGAATCAATTTCTTTTACTCCTTTATCTGTCAGATATTTTAATATTATATTTTTTGCCTGAGAATACCGGGAAGCATAAGGATATTTACCGCTGTCTATTAAGAAGTATTTTTCTTCTGGAGATTTTATAAGAATCGCATCTGCATTACCCACAGCAAAAAATATTATTTCAGTTTTGTTATTTTTTAACGGAATAAATGAAGCTAACAATATAAAAATCAGAAACGAAAGACTTATAGCAATAAATCTATTTTTTATCTTATATTTCAGAGAAAATATTATTATAAGAAGAATAATAAAATACAGTATAATTTGAAATATCGAAGGCTTTTTCAAATACATTATTGCATAAGGCAGGTTAGCAAAAAAGTCTGCTACATTTACAATATAAACAAGAAAAGGATTAAGCAAAAAATCTGCAGCAATGCAGACTTTATCAGCAATAGAATTAATAACAGCCAGCATTGAACTTATAAAACCAGCAAAAGAAACTAAACTCAGAACAGGAATTATTGCTATATTCGCAAAAACTGAATATAAAGCAAATGTATTGAAATAATATAACTGCAATGGTGCTGCAAACATTTGTGCTATTACCGGTATTATACAGCAACCCAAAATATAATTAACCGGTTTAAACTTAAAATTAAAAGCAATTAAAGGTGCCGTAAGTATCAGTGCAAATGTCACAATAAATGACAACTGAAATCCAATATCAAACAACATAAGAGGATTATATAAAAGCATAATTAATGCGACAAAAAACAACAAAGACATAGTTGATGTTTTTCTGTCTATTAATTTCCCGACTAAAATCAATATAAGCATTATTGAAGCTCTTATAATGGGAGGACCAAAACCTGTCATACAGGTATAAAATAATATCAACAAAATCCCGGTAATAACAGAAAATCTATAGTTTAATCTCAAGCTTTTTGCAACAAAGAACCATATACCGAAAATTAATGTTACATTCATACCTGATGCTGCAAGAATATGAATAATTCCGGAATTAACAAAAGCTTTTTTGGTATCATCATCAGGATTTACCGCATCATCCCCGAAAATAATTCCTCCCAAGACTTCAAGCATAGGAGAATTAATGTTTTTTGAATGAAGTTTTAAGATTTTAGTCCTTATATCATTTAATCCGCTTAGCAATCTGCCTGCATAATCATCTGCACCTGACAATATTTTCCATTCCTCTCCGACATATAACAATGTAAAAGTATTTTTATACCGGAGATATCGTGCATAATCAAATTGAGAAGGATTTACTCCACATGGCGGACTTTTCAATATTCCGTTTACCTCAAGAGTGTCACCAAGCTTTATTTTATTAAATTTATCTTCTCTGTCTTTTATTGTAACAATGGTTTTTGCATTGATATTTTCTATTTTTGCACCGGCAGTTTTAATGGATTTTACTCCGGCAAAAAATTTCGTTTTTTCATCCGAATTATTTGACGGAATAGTAATAACCTTAAGAACCGCTGTTACTTCGTTATCAGAATAAGAACTTATATCATCATACTGTTTAATATGAAGCTTAGAATTTAATAATCCTAAGATAAAAGCCAAACAAATTATAACCGCAAAAGACAATATTGTTCTTCTTTTGCACGCATACATTATAAAAACAGCAATAACAGGCAAAACTATAAACAAAAATTGTTCGCAGAAAAACGCAATAATCCCTGCCATATACAAACAAGAAAATATTATAACTTTTACCTGCTTTGTCATAAAAAATATCCTTAGAATTTATTTAATACTATTGAACATCTAAGGTCAAATAAAACATCTAAGGATATTTAAAATAATTTAAAATTAAATCATAGTTTTTCTTATTTGTTCTTTTGTTTTTTCTATTGATTTAATTCTTTTTTCAATTGATTTAATTTGCTGACCAAGAACTTTACGCTGTTCTTTAATAAGCTGATATTGAGTATCAACTTCCTGATATTTTGCTTTGTATTCTAACAATTCATTTCTTATATTAACCTGGGCACTGTCAAGCTCAAATAAGGCATTATTAAAGTTTCCGGATTGACCTGATACTGCATCTTGAGCAACATTAGAGTTATTAATTATTCCGGCATTAATCTTTTCATTTGAAGGAAGCTTAGCTGCTGATGTTACAACATTTCCGGTTGTTTTTGAAACTGGTATTTCATTTCCTGAAGAATATTCCGTAGGATCAAACACCATTCCGTCAGCATATACTATATTCATACCTAAAAATATAACCGCAGTTAAAATTATAAGTTTCTTTTTCATCTTATCTCTCCTATTCAGAATTGATTTCTTTATTAACTAATAAGGAAATCAAGTTTATAACATTATTAAAGCACTTTCTTATATATGTTTACATCATTTTTTCGATTGATTAATTTATTTTTCGGATTTAAAATTATTAAATGGACAATTTTATAAACAGCACAAAATGTAATCCAGTGTCGCAGCCTACCGCTGACTCATCATCGCAATCAGGCTGCCAACTTTTTCAAAACACAACTCAAAAACATTCACTTACTCCTTCTGCTTATCGTGAATGTTTCCTTGAACGATGTAAATATACCGAAAAGATTAATTCATTATTAAAAAAGAACTCCTCTTTTTTAATGTCAGGACTTACTAACTGTTCAAAACTGTTCATTATAAATCAACTATTAGTTTCTCAAGACAAAACTGTTATTTTTATTACCGAATCAGAACAAATTGCATTAAAATATCAAAATGATTTTAATGTTCTGTTTAACATAAATCCTGCTATTTTTCCATATCAGGACGGAACAATTTATGATTCCAATTCAAAGAATCCTTATAAGTATATAAAACAATTTGAAATTATCAATAATAAATACAAACTGGTAATTCTTCCATATAAAGCTTTATTTGAAAAATTTCCGGATAAAGAATTTTACGAAAAAAATAAAATCCGGATAAATATAAATGAAGAAATAAATATTGAAGAATTCTCAAGAAAATTAATCCAATACGGTTATAAACGGAAAACACTTGTAGCTGATGCAGGAGAATTCAGTATAAGGGGAGATATAGCAGACATTTATACCCTTGATGAAAAACCGTACAGAATTGAATTATGGGGTGATACTGTAACCGATATAAGAATTTTTGACAATACAAACCAACGAAGTATTAAAAAAGTTTCATCTGTAGAAATTTTTCCGTTTTATAAATTTATTCTTGATGATAATTCTTATAAAAAGGTTGAAAGTCTAAAAACACAGGATAATCAACTTTCATACGAAGTTATAGAATCAGTAAAAAATCAGGATTATTTTGAAGGAATAGAGTATTATGAATCGTACTTTAATTCCGATATGGAAATATTGACAAAAATATATTCACAGAAAGATTGTTTAATTGTTTTTGATGACTATACACAATTTAAGTCAAAATATGAATTAATGAGTGAAAATCTCAAAAAGCAATATAATGAAAATATTGAAACACAACAGACTCTACCATTAGGTAAAATAAATCATTATAATCTTAAAGATTTCTTGCTAAGTTTATCAAAATACCAAAAAGTTTATTTTGATAATTTTATATCGGAAGATATTGATATAAACATTGAACTTAAAACAAATTTAATTCCGTATTTTTCATCAGTAACAGAAGATATTAAAGCTTTTATAGAAAAGTATATAAAAGAGAAGTACACTATTATAATTGCAACTGATTATAAAAATCGTGCGGAAGAAATTTTAAAGGAATTTGAGATTCCCTTTTCTGATGATTTTTCGGACAAAAGCTGTGTACATATAATAAACAATCTGGTGTTATCGGGGAGTATTTTTGAAGATTGCAAAATTGTAATAATAACAGATAAAGAATTATTTAATAAACGCTCTAAAGATATCACAACAAGACAATATAATTACCGCAGAGAGAATCTTGATTTTATAGAAAGCCTGAATGATATAAAAGAAGGTGATTATATTGTACATATGATACACGGAATAGGTATATTTAAAGGACTTTCAAAACAAAAAATAGATAATGAAGAAAAAGATTACCTGACACTGGAATATGCAAAAGGTGATAAACTTCACATACCTGCAGAACAAATTAATATGCTATGCAGATACCGTGGTTCCGGAAATGTAGTGCCTGCACTTTCAAGAATGGGCGGAAATGATTGGAACAATACAAAAGCTAAAGTTAAAAAGGCAGTTGAAGATGTAGCAAGAGATTTGATAAATTTATATGCTTTAAGAAAACTGTCAAAAGGATATGCCTTTGAACCTGACACCGTATGGCAATATGAAATGGAAGATGCTTTTGAATATACTGAAACTCCGGATCAGATGAAAGCAATAGAAAAAACAAAAGAAGATATGGAATCCGATAAACCAATGGACAGATTAATATGCGGCGATGTTGGATTCGGGAAAACAGAAGTAGCAATAAGAGCTATATTTAAAGCAGTTATGTCCTCCAAACAAGCTGCAATTGTAGTTCCTACAACTATACTTGCCATGCAGCATTTTCAAACAATATCAGAACGTTTTAAGCCTTTTCCGATAAGAGTTGAATTACTTTCAAGATTCAGAAATTCAAAAGAGCAAAAAGAAGTAATAAATAAACTGATTTTAGGAGAAGTTGATGTTGTTGTCGGGACACATAGGCTATTACAAGATGATATACGTTTTAAAGATTTAGGATTGCTTGTTATAGATGAAGAACATAAATTCGGAGTTAAACACAAAGAAAAGTTAAAAAGATTAAAGAAGAATATAGATATTCTTACAATGTCAGCAACGCCAATACCAAGGACTTTGTATATGTCGTTATCCGGAATAAAAGATATGAGCATAATAAATACAGCACCGACAAACAGGCTTCCGATTAAAACATATGTAGGTGAATATAAAGACAGTATTATAAAAAATGCAATAAATTATGAACTGGATAGAGACGGGCAGGTTTTTTATCTTTATAATAGAGTAGAAAGCATCTATGAATTTGCTAAACAATTAAAAGAACTGCTGCCAAATATCCGCCTTGCGGTTGCACACGGGCAGATGGAAAAAAATATCCTTGAACAAGTGATGATAGATTTCCTGAATAAAGAATATGATGTTCTTCTTTGCACAACAATTATCGAATCCGGCTTAGACATTCCTAATGCAAACACAATAATAATACATGATGCTGATAAATTTGGTCTTGCCCAGCTGTACCAGATAAGAGGCAGAGTCGGAAGAACAGACAGACAGGCATTTTGCTATTGTTTGTTCAAAAATGCAAAAGGTTTAACTTCCGATGCCGTGAAACGATTGAAATATATAAAAGAATTTACAACTCTTGGCAGCGGATACCAGATAGCCCTGAGAGATATAGAAATCAGAGGAGTTGGCAATGTGCTTGGAACAAAGCAACACGGACAAATGGTAAATGTAGGTTTTGACACATATTGCCAGCTGCTTGATGAAGCCATTCAGGAAATAAAAGAAGGAACAGTAAGCGAATACAAACCTGCAATTGTTGATATTAACGTAACTGCATATATTCCTGACGAATGGGTAGGTTCAAAAGAACAAAAAATGGTTGAATACAAGAGATTAGCAGATGTAAAATCAATAAGCGAGCTTGATATAATATGTTCTGAATGGAAAGACAGATTTTCTAAGATGACAGAACCGGTGGAAAACCTTATAAAGCTTGTGCATTTACGGCTTCTTGCCACACAAGCAGGTATTTCCCTAATCAGAGAACTTGATTCTTCCGTAAGGATTTATACAAATCTATCTAAGGGAGAATGGAATATAATATGTTCTAAACTTGAAAAAAATATTACGAAATATATAAAATACACAACTGCCCCAAACACTTGCAGCGACGGTAAAAGTATTTTAATAATCAATTGCGGTTACTTAAATTTTAATGAATTATTTAACATTCTGACTAATTTATTTTATCATATATTAAAGATAGGATATGATTATAATCCAGATAATAAAAACTAGTGTTATATCAAGGAGAAAAATATGAATAAGTTAAAAATTATAGCATTTGCTCTTCTGGCAATGTTTATTTTTACCGGTTGCTCATTAAGAAAAAATGACAACGACATCATTAAAGTCAATGATACGGTAATAACAAAAAGTGAATTTGATAAGGCATACAACACAGTTGTCTCAGGTAAAATGTTTGAACAAATGGGGATTGACCTAAAAAAAGATCCAAACAATATATTTGCATTAATGATGAAAGAACAAGTTGTTTCAACTCTTGTTGTAAAAGCATTATTAAACGAAGAAATGGATAAAAGAAAAATTGATGTAACAAAAGAAGAACTTGAAAAAGGCGAAAAAGAAATTATAGGCAAATTCGGTACAAAAGAACAATTTATGCAAATTCTTAAAGCAAACGGAGTTTCATACGAGAAATTTCAAAAGGATTTAAAAGAAGAAATGAAAATGAAAAAGTTTGTTGATTCCGTTGCAATGGTATCAATAGGTGAATCGGTTGCAAAAAAATATTATGATGATAATATTGATAAATTTAAATATCCGCAGAGAGTAAGAGCTTCTCATATTCTTATATCAGCAAATATAAATCAAATAAAAAACAAAATAAAAAAAGAAAATAAAGATTTAACTGAAGAAGAAATAAACGTAAAAGCTCAAGAAGAAATGAAAGCAAAGTTTGAAAAAGCACAGAAGCTGCATGCACAATTAAAAAATGCACCAAAAACATTTGCAAAAGTAGCAAAAGAAAATTCTGAAGATGTAGCAAGTGCAATAAGAGGCGGTGACCTTGGCTTCTTTGCAAAAGATGAGATGGTTGAACCTTTTTCTCAAACAGCGTTTTCTCTTGCACCTAATACAATATCCGATGTCGTACAGACAGATTTCGGCTATCATATAATTATGGTAACAGATAGAAATGAAGCAGGTACTTTATCTTTTGAACAAAGCAAAAAAGATATAATTAATTATCTTGAAGGTCAGGATAAAGTTGAAATATTGAAAAATAAAATTGAAAATTTGAAAAAAGAAGCAAAAATTGAATATATAAATCCGGAATATAATCCTGAAGAAATTCAAAAGAAAATAAAAGCAGAAGCCGAGAAAAATCCGGAATTTAAGGCATTAACAACAATGCCTCAAGAAAACAAAAAATAATTTATTCTTGCAGAGAATCAAAGTTTAAACTTTGATTCTCTGTTATATGGAGAAAAAATGCTGGTAGAACGTAATAAATTAAATGATTTATTAAAAAAACTAAGAAGTGAAAATAAAACCATTGTTACTACAAACGGATGTTTTGATATTTTGCACGTTGGTCATGTAAGATACCTTGCAAAAGCTAAAAGTTTTGGTGATGTTTTAATAGTTGCACTAAATTCAGACAAATCAGTCAAGAGAATAAAAGGTGACAGCCGTCCTATAAACAACGAAAATGACCGTGCCGAAATATTAAGTGCACTTAGAAGTGTTGATTATGTTGTGCTATTTGATGAAGATTCCCCCATAGATTTATTACTTCAGATAAAACCTGATGTACACACAAAAGGGGCTGACTACACTCTGGATACCCTTCCAGAAGCAAAAGAAATTATTAAAGCAGGCGGAAGAATAGAATTTATTTCTTTTGTGGAAGGAAAATCAACAACCTCGGTTATTGAAAAAATGAAGAAGTCGTAAGTTATATCCCGAAACGCTCATAAATTTGATTTATGTTTTTAAGATAATCTTCTACATTAAAACAATCATTTATTTCATCAGCAGATAAATATTTTGCAACTTCTTTATCATTTAAAAGATTTGTTTTAAAGTTGCCATGATTATTAAAAGCCTCAAGAGCATTATTCTGCACAATTTTATATGCATCTTCTCTCAATAGACCTTTTGAACACAATTTTAGTAAAACTTTTTGAGAAAAAACAATTCCGCCGAAAAGATTTGTATTTTTAAGCATATTATCTTTGTGAACAATAAGATTTTTTATAGTATTATTTAATCTGGCAAGCATATAATCAACCAGTATCGATGAATCAGGGAAAATAATTCGTTCGACACTGCTGTGAGATATATCTCTTTCATGCCAGAGCGGAATATTTTCCATAGCCGCAAGGGAATTAGCCCTGACAACTCTGGCCAGACCCGAAAGATTTTCGGCAGAAATAGGATTTTTCTTATGAGGCATTGCTGACGAACCCTTTTGCCCTTTTGAAAAAGCTTCTTCCGTTTCCAGAACTTCAGTTCTTTGGAGGTGACGAAGTTCAACTGCTATTTGTTCTATAATGCAGGCGATGAGAGAAAGAGCTTGAATGTACTGAGCGTGTATATCACGGGCTATAACCTGCGTTGAAAATTTAGCAGGTCTAAGTCCCAAATATTCACAAGTCAGAAATTCAACCTGAGGGTTTATATTGCTATATGTACCGACAGGCCCTGATATTTGACCGACCCGGGCTTCAAGTAGAGCTTTTTCAAAATTTCTTTTATTACGTTCAAATAAATCAATCCAGCCGCAAAGTTTAACTCCAAAAGTCATCGGTTCAGCGTGTACACCGTGTGAACGTCCGATACATACAGTTTTTTTGTGCTCTTTCGCCTTATCTTTGATTGTAGAAATTATATCTTCAATATCCTTTAAAATTATTTTTCCGGCATCTTTAATTTGTAAAGCCAGAGCTGTGTCAATTACATCGGAACTAGTTAATCCCATATGAATATACCTTGAAGAATCCCCGACATTTTCATTAACATTTGTAAGGAAAGCTATTACATCATGATGAACCTCTTTTTCAATTTCATCAATTCTTTTAACAGAGAAGGAAGCCTTTGACAGAATATCTTTTAAAGCACTGTCAGGGATAAGTCCCATCTTGTTATAAGCTTTACAAACAGCTTTTTCAACTTCTAAATAATATTGGAATTTGGAATTTAAGCTCCAAATCTCTGCCATTTCTTCTCTTGAGTATCTTTCAATCATAAACTTTCCTTTTCAATTCTTTTATTTTACAATAACACCATAAAGAGTTCAACAAAGGTGCAGGAAAGAATGAAAGAGCAAATAATAAAAAGACAGCCTTTTTTTTATGATATTACACTAAGAGACGGAAACCAATCTTTAAAAAAGCCGTGGAATACATACGAAAAGGAATACATATTTAAAAATCTGCTTGAACTTGGTATTCAAGGTATAGAAGTCGGTTTTGCAGCAGCCTCTGAGATGGATTATGAAGCCTGTGAAAGATTAGCTCAAATCGCACCGGATAATGTTGTTATTTCAGCACTGGCAAGATGCGTGGAAAATGATATTCAAAAGGCAATAAAGTCTATAGAAAAAGCGAAGAAGAGAAGAGTACATTTATTTATAGCAATGAGTCCTTTTAATATGGAGTATGTACTTAACAAATCACCATTACAGGTCAGAGAGCAGGCAATAAATGCTGTACGCTTCGCAAGAAAAGAAATAGGCAAAGATGGAGAAGTTCAATTTTCCGTAGAACACTTTGGCGACTGCCATGAAAACATAGATTTTGTTATTGATACACTCAAGGAAGTAGTTAGTGCCGGGGCGAATGTAATCAATTTACCTAATACCGTTGAAAGAACAAGACCGAAAAAGTTTATTGACCTTGTTGAAAAAGTATATAATGCATTACCGAAAGACATAATCATTTCAGTACACAATCACAATGATTTAGGAATGGCAACAGCAACGACAGTTGAGAGTTACTTTGCCGGTGCAATTCAGCTTGAATGTGCATTAAATGGACTTGGAGAAAGGGCAGGAAATACTAATTTATATGAAGTTGCAGTTGCTCTACATAATTCAGATGTAGAAGTACCGTTAAATCTTTCCAAAATATATGAACTGGCATTAACAATTGCTGATATGTCAAATGTAAAAATATATGAAAAAGCACCTCTAATCGGACCTGAAGCACTTGCACACAGAAGCGGCATACATCAGGATGGTGCGGTTAAAACAAAAGACATGCAAAAAGGAGCATATCGTCCTATTCATCCTTCTCTTATAGGAAGAAAAGATGATGAAAAACTCGGATTTACTTCACAATCCGGCAAAACAGCAATTTATGAAATTATTACCGATGCTGGATATCCGATTACTCTTTCTGAAGCTCAAAGAATCGCTCCTATTGCAAAAGAAGAAGCCGAAAAAATTGGCGAACTTTCTACAAGAAATATAATTGATATTTACTACAATAATGTTTTAAATGTAAAAGGAGCATTTAAACTTTGTAACTTTGAAAAAGCAAATAACAATAACTATCTTATCCAGTTTATGTATAAGGATAAACAATATAATATTGAAGTATCAGGAAATGGACCTGTTGATACCTGTATTAAAGCAATTCAAAAAGCAGGATTTCAGTGTGAATTTTTAAACTATGAACAAAAGGCTTTAAATATGGGTTCAGATGCCGCAGCAATGACAATTATGCAATTTAGAGCCCCGGACGGTCAAACTGTTATTTCAAGAGGCAGTGATGAAAGTACACTAAAAGCAAATCTGAAAGCCATCTTTAACGGTTTAAACATAGTGGAAGAAATAGCTGAAAACAAAACAAAAAAATAACAATAGGGATATAAAATGAAAAAAATCATATTATCATTAATAATTGCCGGTTTTTTACTAAACAGTTCAGTTCCTGTCATTGCTTTTCCTAACAATTTTATTGTTAAAGACAAAATTACCGATACTTTTCAGCTGCAAGATGTTGTATCAAAAGATACAGAAAAAGCATTAAAAAATTCAATTTCGAAAGTATACGGTGACAAACAAAAAGATGAAATATACAACAACATAATAAAAATAATAAAAGAAACACGTCTTCAACGCAGCAGCAGCTTAAAAAGAGAAGATGTTATAAGGACTGATGAATGGTATAAAGATGAAATTATTTATATGTTGTATGTGGATCAATTCGGAACAGATAATAGTTTAAAACCCAATACATTCAACAAAACAGCAAAAATGCTTCCATATTTAAAAGATCTCGGGGTAACCACAATATATATGCTTCCATTTGCGGATTCCCCTATGGGAGATGCAGGATTTGACGTTAGAAATCCGAGAGATGTTAGAAAAAATCTGGGCGGTATGAAAGAATTTACAAAATTTGTAAGGGAAGCAAAAAGCCACGGATTTAAATTAAAATCAGATTTAGTGCTCAATCATTTTTCTGACCAGCACGAATGGTTTAAAGAAGCACAAAACGGCGATTTAAAAAAGCTAAACTACTTTGTTGTTTCCGAAAGTGAACCGGAAAAAATTGTATATAAAGATGATAAACTCGGTTACGTAGCGGAATACAAACATAAAAGCGGTAAAATATCAAAAAGAAGACTTATCTTCCCCGAAATAACAGACACACATTACAGAAAAGTAACTATTCAAGGTAAAGATTATTATTTATATCACACCTTTTATCCTTTTCAACTGGACATTAACTGGAAAAATCCTGAAGTTTTATATTACAACTTAAGAACAATAGCATTCTGGGCAAATATGGGTATAGATATATTCAGAATGGATGCTATTCCTTATCTGATAAAAGAAGAAGGAACAAATGCCGAAAATCTTCCAAAAACGCACGAAATAATAAAAATACTAAGTACATTTCTTCAGGAAACTGCTCCCCGTTCAGTAATTCAGGCAGAAGCATGCCAGCCGCCAAAAAAAATTCTTCCATATTTTGGAACAGAAAGAAAAATTGAGATAAAAATAGACAATCAAAAAAAAGAATTATTAAGAACAAACGAAATACAGATTGCATATCATTTCCCGTATATGCCGGCGATATGGGCGACTCTGGTATCAGGAGATAAATCATACTTCTGGAAAACGCACAAACAAACCCCACAAATTCCTGAAAGCGGAGCCTGGGCTGTATTTTTAAGGGTTCATGATGAACTTACTCTTGAAATGGTAAACGAAAAAACACGTGAACTGCTATATGAAGATTTAGCTGAAAAGGGAGCAGAGTTCAGAAAAGGCTACGGCATAAGCGGAAGAATGGCGAATTTCCTTGACAATAATCCTGACAGAATTAATATGACATTTGCTATTCTATTGTCGATGAAAGGTATACCCGTTATATACTATGGAGATGAGATAGGAAGTCAAAACAACTATTCATACGCAAAAAGATGGGCAAAAATAAGAGAGAGAAAAAATAAAAATCAAAATGGCGAAAATACCCAAATGTTATCATATTTTGACAGCCGAGATATTCACAGAGGAGCAATAAAAAGAACAACCTTTTATAAAGCAATGAACGGTTCTTCTTCTTTTTCTTCAAAAATTTATAAAAAAGTTAAACGGTTAATTCAGGTAAGAAAAGCATATCCGACTTTATCAAGAGGAAGTTTTATTGAGATTAAAACAAATAAACCCGAAGTACTATCTTATATGAGAAAAGGAAAGAATGATAAGATATTAATTGTAAACAATTTGTCTGACAGCAAAGTATTCGCCGAACTTGAATCGTCTGAATTTAACTTTGATAAGTATTCAAAAAAAATTCAAATGATGGAATTAGTCACAAAAAAAGAAAGAACACTAAAAATTGATAATAAAAAATTAATAGTAAGGCTAAGACCGTATGAAAGTTTATGGTTAAGTTTTCCATAAAACATTATTATGAGGCATTTTACTTGTAAAATATTTTTTAAGAATATAAAATATAATGGTAGTTAGTTTTTGAGGATATGTAAAATTATGACATACTGTGAAGAGCAAAGAAAATCCCCATTTTCAAGTACAGAAGTAAAAAATATAATAAAAGATGCTTTAAAAGTACTGGATAAAAAACATCTGGCTTTTATTGCCCATGCTAACAGTTTTCCGGCAGAAGAAGGAAAGAATACAGGATTTGGAAGCATTAATTCAAATGCGGCAAAAAAATTAATTGACTTCTTATCCGGAGTATTTACAGATATACAATTAGGACCCGCAGGAAAAACGAAGTCAATTGATGCTTCGCCTTATACAGGAACAATATTTTCAAACAATCCTTTATTTATCGATCTTGAACAGCTGACTACAGAGGAATGGCATAATATATTATCTATTAATACATATAGAAAGACAGTAGAAAATAATCCTAATAAAAACACAAATAAAACAGCATATTCATATATTTTTAATGCCCAGGAAGAAGCATTAAAAGAAGCATACAATAATTTTAAAAATATTAATGATGAAGGTTTAAAAGAAGCTTTTGAAAAATATAAAACAGAGAATAACTTCTGGCTTGAAAAAGATTCACTATATGAAGCCCTGACAGAAGAACACGGCAATGACTACTGGCCGATGTGGGAATCTGAAACAGATAAATGTTTATTTAACCCTCAAAATGAAGAGCAAAGAATACACTTTTCACAAAGAATAAATGAATTAAAAGAAAAATATGCAGAAACAATAAACTATTATTGTTTTTGCCAGTTTGTAATATCAAAGCAGAATGATAAATCCAGAGAATATGCACAATCAAAAGATATAAAGATGATTGCAGACAGGCAGGTAGCATTTTCAGACCGTGACAACTGGGCATATCAGGCATACTTTTTAAAAGGCTGGTGCTTGGGTTGCCCGCCGGATTATTTTTCAGAAGACGGTCAAATGTGGGGATTTCCTGTCATGGATCCTGAAAAGCTGTTTAATCAGGATGGCTCTTTAGGAGAAGGTGGAATTTTAATGAAAGAACTTTATAAAAAAATGTTCAGAGAAAATCCGGGTGGTGTAAGAATAGACCATATGGTAGGACTAATAGATCCATGGGTTTATGTTTCCGGAAGAAAACCTAAAATCGAAGAAGGAGCAGGAAGATTATACTCTTCACCTGAACATCCGGTTCTTTCAAGGTATGCAATTGCAACTTTAGAAGATTTAAATTCTGAAGTTGAAGCAGATAAAGAAGAACGTATATTAAAATTAACAGAAGAACAAATAAAAAGATACGGTGCACTGGTTGAAAAAATAGTAATAGCGGCAGCAAAAGAAGTCGGACTAGATAAAGACTCTATTGTTTGCGAAGACTTAGGAACATTAACTTATCCTGTTGTAAGTGTAATGAAGGAATATGACTTACAGGGAATGAAATTAATACAATTTGTCGTACCGGAAAAACCGGAACATCCATACAGATGTAAGAACATTCCGCCAAGAAGCTGGGCTATGGTAGGCACACATGATAATGAGCCAATTGCAATGTGGGCAGAAGCAACAGTAAATACGGAAGCAGGATATTTAAACGGAAAAAATCTTGCGGAAGATTTATGGCCCGATGCAAGTCCGGAAGAAAGAGAAGCAATTGCAGTAAGAATTTCAAAAGATGCACCTTTTTTAACACAAACAAAATTAGTTGAATTATTTGCCTGCAGGGCAGAAAACATTCAAATATTTTTCACCGACTTTTTGGGACTGCACGATGTATATAACCGTCCTGGAACATCAGGTGATCAGAACTGGTCATTAAGAATTCCGGATAATTATGAAGAAGTATACTGTAATAATTTAAAAGAAGGCAAAGCTTTAAATCTTCCTTTGATATTGAAGCTTGCCATTGAAGCAAGAGGGAAAGAATTTGCTTCACAAAATCAAGAAATTATAAGTAAACTTGAAAGTTTAATATAAAGGCAAAAAAATGTACGAATTAAAAATAGAAAGTTCTTTTTCTGCTGCACATCACTTACTGCATTATGAAGGTGAGTGTGAAAATCAGCACGGCCATAACTGGAAAGTTGAAGTATATGTCAAAGGAAAAGAACTTAATCAATCAAATTTACTAATTGATTTTAAGATTCTAAAAAGGGAATTAAATGAAGTTCTTAAGTTACTTGACCACAAAGACATTAATACACTTGAAGAATTTAAAGACATAAGTCCGAGCAGTGAAGTTATTTCAAAGTTTATATATAATAAACTCAAAGAAATAATACCGGATATATCAAGGGTTTCTGTCTGGGAAACAGAAAAAGCCTGTGCGAGTTATTTTGAGGAGTAATTAATGCATATACTGCAAGCAATTATTATGGGTATAGTACAAGGACTAAGTGAATTTCTTCCTATTTCCAGTTCTGCACATTTAGTTATAACATCAAATTTATACAAGGTTTTAAAAGACATACCATTACATCAAGAATCATCACAGGAAATATTTCTGGATATTATGCTTCACGTTGGTACTTTGATTGCCGTATTGATTTATTTCAGAAAAGATATATCAGAAATAACGGTTTCCTTTTTTAAAGCTTTAAAAACTAGAGATTTTTCGTCAACTAATGCGAAATTATCGCTTTATATACTTTTAGGAACAATTATAACAATTATAATAGCTTTCCCTTTGCATACGATTGCAGAAGATTTAGTTTTTGCACCCGCAATTGTCGGATTTTTATTAATATTAACCGGTTTTTTACTTCTTGGAAGCGAACAGTATTCTAAAAAAATTGTAAATAAATCAAACACAATAGATTTAAAGACTTCAATAATAATGGGAATATTTCAAGGATTAGCAGCACTGCCAGGATTTTCCCGTTCCGGTTTAACTATTTCATCAGGATTATTAAACAAAAGAGACCGAATTACTGCTGCCAGATATTCTTTTTTATTAAGTATTCCTATAATTATAGGTGCTTCTTTAATGTACCCCCTTATAAAAATAGATTTACATGAATTTATAAATTTTAATTGGCCAGCAATTATCTCAGGTACGGTTATTTCTGCTATTGTCGGATATTTATGTATAAAATATTTTTTAAAGTTTTTAGAAAAATATTCACTTGCTTTTTTTGGATATTATTGCATAATAATAGGAGTTGTTACTTTTATATTTTTTAGTATTTTTGCAAAATAACGGTTTTTTTTATGGATTCAACAATCAGTTATATTAAAGACAAAATAAAAGAGTTTACGCCTGAAATAGGAATAATTCTGGGTTCAGGACTCGGGGAATTTGCAGATAATTTCAATTCTGTTTCAATTTCGTATAATGAAATACCCGGATTTGAAAAATCGCAGGTTCAAGGGCACAAGGGTCGCCTTGTATTTGCAGAAATAAATAACAAAAAAGTTGTAATGATGCAGGGAAGATACCATTTTTATGAAGGTTACTCAATGCAAACAGTCACCTATCCGGTAAAGACAATGAAAAAGCTTGGTGTCAAAACGTTAATAATTACAAATGCGGCAGGAGCTGTAAGCAGCGAATATAAGCCAGGTGATTTAATGTTTATAACCGACCATATTAACTTTATGGGAACAAATCCTCTAATCGGTAAAAATGATGATTCATTAGGAACAAGATTCCCGGATATGAGCAGAGTATACTCAGAAAAACTAATTACAATAGCAGAACATACAGCAAAACAATTAAATATAAATTACAGAAAAGGTGTGTACGTAGCAACAACAGGGCCGAGTTATGAAACTCCGGCAGAAATAAAGATGTATAAACTTCTTGGAGGAAATGCAGTCGGAATGTCTACTGTTCCGGAAGCAATTGTTGCAAACTACTGCAAAATAAATGTTCTTGGAATAAGCTGTATAACAAATTATGCCTCAGGGGTTTCAGATAAAACATTAAGTCATGAAGAAGTTATTGATACCGCTGAAAGAATAAAAGAAAGATTTAAAGAATTATTACTCAATTTAATCAGCCAAATATAATATAGAACAGGAAAAGGTTAATATATGAGTAAAAAATTAATTTACGCAATATTTATTAAATATACATAATCAGTAAATAAAAATTTTTTTGATAATGAATAAAGTCCTATGACGTTATTTTCATTTGAATCTGAGAAAGAAATGTCATTACATTGTGGCAAGAAAGATGAAATTGTACAGATTATTGAAAGTAAGTCACGAATAACAATATGCATTGAAAAATACATAACAAATTAAGGCGAATTAATTGTCACATACACAAAACCATGCACGGACTAAAAGCAGTTGAGAATACAAAAATACTGCTTCTCAATTCAATGTATGTAATCTATGTTAAAATAATTGTTGGAAACAAAATAGAGTGTATTAAAAAAATATGGATCAAAAATCGCTTTTTGAAAATGAAGAAAATCAGCCTCTTGCCTCACGTTTAAGACCTCAAAATATTGAAGAATTTGTCGGACAAAAGCATTTACTCGGAGAGGGTAAAGTTTTACGAAAACTAATAGATGAAGATAAAATATCTTCAATGATTTTCTGGGGACCGCCGGGAGTAGGTAAAACCACACTTGCTAACATAATTGCGAATAAAACAAATTCAGTATTTATTAATTTTTCTGCTGTAACAAGCGGTATAAAAGAGATAAAAGAAGTTATGACCCGTGCTGAGCAATCACGGAAAATGGGGCAGAAAACAATTGTTTTTGTTGATGAAATTCACAGATTTAATAAAGCTCAGCAGGACGCTTTTTTGCCTTTTGTAGAAAAAGGAAGCATAATTCTAATCGGAGCTACAACAGAAAATCCTTCTTTTGAAGTTAACGGAGCATTACTTTCAAGGTGCAAAGTATTTGTTCTTCAAGGATTAAAAACAGAAGATTTAGTATTACTTCTAAAACGTGCAATTACTGATAAAAGAGGATTCGGCAATCAAAAAGTAACAATATCTGATGAACAGCTTAAAATAATTGCAAAATTTGCAAACGGCGATGCAAGAAATGCACTTTCAACACTTGAAATAGTAATTTTGAATGGCGATATAAACAAAAACGGAGAAATTACGGTTACTGAAGAAACGCTTGAACAGTGTATATCAAAAAAATCTCTATTATATGATAAGAATGGAGAAGAACATTATAATATTATCTCAGCCCTGCACAAGTCAATGAGAAATTCAGACCCTGATGCTGCGATATACTGGCTGGCAAGAATGCTCGAAGCAGGAGAAGATCCGATATATATAGCAAGACGCATAACAAGATTTGCAAGTGAAGACATAGGTCTTGCAGACCCGCATGCATTAGGAATAGCTGTTTCCGTATATCATGCCTGCCATTTTATAGGAATGCCGGAATGTTCGGTTCATCTGACCCAGGCAGTAGTATATATGTCTCTTGCTCCTAAATCAAATGCATTATATATTGCATACGAAACAGCAAAAAGAGATGCAATAAAGGAGCTGGCAGAACCTGTTCCTCTCATTATAAGAAATGCACCTACAAAACTAATGAAAGAATTAGAATACGGAAAAGGTTATCAATATGCACATGATACGGAAGAAAAGCTTACAAATATGCAATGTCTTCCGGATTCACTGGCAGGGAAAGAATACTATCATCCAACAGAACAGGGACTTGAAATAAAATATAAAAACAAACTTGAACAAATAAAAGAATGGAAAAAAACACATTAATTTTTTAACAAAATAAAATCATCTCTGGTATGATATTAATATTAATAGAAGTAGGGAGATTTTTATGAGAAGCGACGAAATAAAAAAGGGACTGCAAAGAACTCCGCACAGGGCATTATTATATGCAACCGGTGTAAGTGAAAAACAAATGGATAAAAGATTCATAGGAATAGCAAGCAGTTTTTCGGATTTAGTACCGGGACATAGCGGAATGAGAGAAATAGAACGCCAAATAGAAAAAGGAATACATACCGGCGGCGGTCAATCTTTTATTTTCGGAGTTCCTGCAATATGTGACGGAATAGCAATGGGGCACAGCGGAATGAATTATTCACTTCCATCAAGAGATTTAATTGCGGATTGTGTTGAATCAGTTGCTATGGCACATAAATTAGACGGATTAGTTTTATTAACAAACTGTGACAAAATAACTCCCGGAATGCTTATGGCTGCAGCAAGACTTGACATTCCTTGTATTGTTGTTACCGTAGGTCCAATGTCTGACGGAAAATGTCAGAATAATACATTAACAATGATTAGAGGAACATTTGAAGCAATAGGTAAGTTTTCTAACGGTGAAATTGATGAAAAGCTTTTAAAACAAATGGAAATGACATCATGTCCGTCGCAAGGAGCATGTCAGGGATTATATACAGCAAATACAATGGCATGTTTAACTGAAGTAATTGGAATGAGTTTGCCCGGATGTGCTACTTCACTTGCAGTAAGTGCAAAAACAAAACGTATAGCTTTTGATTCAGGTGTTATTATTAATGAACTGGTTGAAAAAGATATTCGTCCTTCTTCAATTATAACAAGAGATTCTGTAAGAAATGCAATTATTGTGGATCTTGCTTTAGGCGGGTCTACAAACTCTATCCTTCATCTACTCGCAATTTCGAACGAAATGGGAATTGATATTACGTTAAAAGACTTTGAAGAACTAAGTTTTAAAGTACCGCAGATTATAAAACTGGATCCTTCAGCAGCAAAAACAATGACAGATTTAGATAATGCAGGTGGCATTCCGGCTGTAATAAAAACAATATACGGCAATATAAAAGAAATGAAAGATACAGTAGGTGTTTCAGGAATAAAGCTTTCAGAAATAGCCGCATCTGATATATGGTGTGATAACGAAGTAATAAGACCAGTTTCAGACCCTGTAACATCAAACCCCGGGCTGGCAGTTCTCCACGGTAACCTTGCACCAGAAGGAGCTGTTGTAAAAATTTCCGGTGTTGCAAAAGATGCTCTTGTCTTTACCGGCAAAGCTAAAACTTTTAACAGTGAAGAAGATGCTATGAATGCTATAATGGATGATAAAATTCAGGCGGGCGATGTCGTTGTTATAAGGTATGAAGGACCAAAAGGAGGACCGGGAATGAGGGAAATGCTCTCACCTACCTCCGCTATCGTAGGCAAAGGATTGGGAAGTAAAGTCGCACTTATTACAGACGGAAGGTTCTCAGGCGGTACAAGAGGTCTTTGTATAGGTCATATTTGTCCGGAAGCTCCGGCCGGCGGTTTAATCGGTCTTGTTAAAGACGGCGATGAAATTTATATTAATATACCTGAAAGAGAAATAACATTAAGAGTTGATGAAAATGAAATTGAAAAAAGAAAGGAAAAGTTCACTCCTCTTCCTTACAAAGCCAAAAAAGGTTATTTAAAACGCTATGCAACAGTAGTTTCCTCGGCAAATAAAGGAGCAATTACAAGTATATAATAATGGAAGAAAAAAAATATGAAATAGTGTCTCTGGGATGCTATTGTATTTCAAGGACAGTTTTAACAAGACAACATCTTAAACCTTCAAAAGCTCAGGGCGAGTTATCTTGTCCGTTTGATTTAGTTGTTCACTCCGTAAAAAGAATTACTTATTACATCAATAATGACTTTGAAGGATATTTTGATGACTTATTTTTCAAAAAATATAAAAAATTCTGGTTTGATTTCAGAAAAAAGGGAATCTGGAGTAAAACCGATAATACCGGGTTTTTCCATGATAAAGATTGTACAATTAACGACAAAGAAAAACTTATTCAAAGAATTTCAAACAGAATTGATAATTTCAGAAAAATTATGAAAAACGAAAGACCCATTATATTTGTACAGGCACTAAAAAAAGAAGAAGACATTAAAAACTTGTATGAAGTTTTAGAAAATAAACGTGGAGAAAAACCCTTTAAACTGGTAATACTTGATTTTAATAATGTTGTTGAAAGAGAATATAAAAATGTTTCTGTTCTAAAAATTCCTTTTCCTTCAGAAAAATATGAAAAATATTGGGACAGAAAGAAATATTACGAATCAAGAGATGGAAAAATATTTGAAGAAACAGTTGCTCAAAAAGTTAAATCAGAGATTGACAAGTTTATAAAAGATAAAAAACTAATGTTATGACACTTGACTGAATAATAAAAAAAATAAAACATATTTAACAAAATAAACATGTTGACTATGTTTTTTTACGGGATTACACTAAATAAGACTATTTACTAGTAAAAACAGGAAATGAGGTAATTATGGCAAGAATTTATTACGCATCAGATTGCAATTTAAGTTTATTAAAAGGAAAAACAGTTGCAATTATCGGTTACGGAAGCCAGGGACATGCACATGCTTTAAACCTTCATGAAAGCGGTATCAATGTTATTGTAGGCTTGTATAAAGGTTCAAAATCATGGGAAAGAGCAGAAAAAGCAGGACTAAAAGTTACAACAGTCGAAGAAGCATCAAAGAATGCTGATTTCATTATGATTTTATTACCTGATGAAAAACAAGCAGATATATATAAAGCACAAATTGCTCCTAACTTAACAGCAGGAAAAACATTAGCATTTGCTCACGGATTTAATATTCATTTTAATCAAATTGTCCCCCCTGTAGATGTTGATGTAGTAATGATTGCACCAAAAGGTCCGGGGCATACGGTAAGAAGTGAATATGTTGAAGGAAAAGGTGTTCCTTGTCTTGTTGCAGTTCATCAAAATGCTACCGGCAAAGCTTTAGAAACAGCACTTGCATATTCTGCCGGAATTGGCGGTGCAAGAGCAGGTGTTCTTGAAACAACCTTTAGACAAGAAACCGAAACAGATTTATTTGGAGAACAGGCAGTTCTCTGCGGTGGTGTTACAGCTTTAATGCAGGCAGGATTTGAAACTCTTGTTGAAGCAGGTTATGACCCGCAAAATGCTTATTTTGAATGTATTCATGAAATGAAACTTATTGTTGACCTTATTTATCAAGGCGGTTTTTCAAAAATGAGATATTCAATTTCTGATACTGCTGAATTCGGTGATTATGAAATTGGTAAACGTATCATAACTGATGAAACAAAGAAAGAAATGAAAAAAGTTCTTCAAGAAATTCAAGATGGTACTTTTGCCGGTAAATGGATTACTGAAAATAAAGCAGCAGGAAGAGCTCATTTCTTAGCTTCAAGAAAAGTTCATGCCGAACATCAGCTTGAAAAAGTTGGTAAAGAACTTAGAAAAATGTATTCATGGAACGATGAAAAATAATAAAGAAAATTAAAAAAAAAAGAACAATTCTGTTGAATTGTTCTTTTTTTTATGAAAATACTTTAGTATTGACTTCTATACTTTAACGGTTAAAATATTTTTTGACAGGCAACTGTCTTTTCTTGTTTTGAAAAGAAAAATATTCAATAAGTATTTGTTATTTTATAGACAGGTACTAATTTTTTAATTTTACCTATAACATAATGCCTCAACCAGCATAGGACTATTTTATTATCGAACATAATAAATTTTATTAGTAATTATTGAAAAGGAACATTAATAACTATGAAAATAAACAGTATAACTACATATAACACAAATAATATTACATTAAAAAATCAAAAGCATAAAAATAAAATCTCTGAGCCAATTAAAAACGGTATACAAACAACATCTATATGGTTTGGTTTTGGTGTTGGACTGGATTTTTTATCAAGAAAATGTAGTTTTTCAAAATCACCTGTTAAGAACTCATTAATATTAAATGGGATAATTGGCAGTGCTGCAGGAATAGTAACTGTTATTAAAAACATGTACGAAAAAAAATAGGTTATTAACAATAACATATATGTTCTGTTATTGGAATGAGTTCTTACATTCCTGATTTCTTAAATTTATTCAATGGAAAATTACTAATATTAAGCAGATTTTCAGAAAAATTTGTACTAAATTTTTTACAATGTTAAAATTTTAGTAATAAAATTTATTAAAAGGTAATTAAGATATGGAGAATGTTATGACTGCCGAACAAATGTTTAAAACTGAAAAAATGACTGGTGCAAGAATGTTCTTAGAATGCCTGAAAAAAGAAGGTGTAGATAAAATTTTCGGCTATCCAGGCGGGGTGATTCTTCATATTTATGACGAATTATATAAATGTGATTATATAAAACATTATCTGGTAAGACATGAACAGGCAGCTGTCCATGCGGCAGAAGGCTATGCAAGAATAACCGGAAAGCCCGGAGTTGTTCTTGTTACTTCAGGTCCCGGAGCATGTAACACAATAACAGGTATTGCAAATGCATACTATGACAGTTATCCGCTTGTTGTTTTTACCGGTCAGGTCGATTCAAAGCTCATAGGAAATGATGCCTTTCAGGAGTCTGATATAGTTGGTATAACAAGGACTTGCTGTAAACATAACTATCTGGTAAAGGACATAAAAGATTTGCCACGTGTTATAAAAGAATCTTTCCATATTGCAAGGACAGGAAAACCCGGACCTGTCGTAGTATCACTCCCTAAAGATGTTTTAACTGCCAAGGCCGAATTTGTATATCCAGACAAAGTTGTATTACCAGGATATAATCCAACATACGAAGGACACCCGATGCAATGCAGAAGAGCTTTAAAACTGCTTTGCGAAGCACAACGTCCTGTTATTATTTCAGGCGGCGGTGTAATTCATTCGGATTCCTATCTAGAAATAAGAGAATTGGCTAAAAAATTAAATATCCCCGTTGCAACAACACTTATGGGAATAGGTACATTCCCGCAGGATAATGATTTATCTCTCGGCATGCTCGGTATGCATGGCAACTACTGGGCAAACCTTGCCGTAAGTAATTGTGATGTCCTTTTTGCCGTTGGTACAAGATTTAATGACAGAATTACAGGCTGCCTGAAACGTTTTTGTAAAGATGCACAGGTTATACACGTTGATATTGATCCTTGCTCTATAAGTAAAAATGTTCACGTTGATATTCCAATCGTTGGTGATGCAAAAAATGTATTAAATGTTATGCTTAAGGAATTCAATACAGGTAAATATACATATAATTCCGATATGAGAAATGCCTGGGTAAAACAAATTGATTCCTGGAAGGAAAAAAGAGTAATTCGTGCGGTAGAAAACGGTATAATGAGTCCTCAAACCGTAATAGAACATATTTATAACAAAACAAAAGACAAAGATGTAATAATTGCAACTGAAGTCGGACAACATCAAATGTGGACTGCACAATTATATAAATTTACCAAACCAAGACAATTAATTACATCAGGCGGACTCGGAACAATGGGGTTTGGTTTCCCTGCTGCAATAGGTGCTCAAATTGCCGACAGAAATAAATTAGTCTTCAATATTGCAGGTGACGGAAGTATACAAATGAATATTCAAGAACTTATGACCTGTGTTGATTATAAGATTCCAGTAAAAATTGCCGTTATTAATAACGGATATCTCGGTATGGTAAGACAATGGCAGGAAAAACTGTTTAATAAACATTACTCACAAACCCCTATTTCTTCACCGGATTACGTTAAACTTGCAGAAGCATACGGTGTTCTGGGATTAAGAATTACAGAAGAATCAAAAATTGATTCTGCCCTTGATGAAGCGATTGCTTATGACGGTCCTGTTATTATGGACTTTATTGTTGAACCGTTTGAAATGGTTTATCCCTGGGTTCTTGCAGGTAAACCTTTAAATGAAGTTCTTTTATCAAATAATAGTATGGATGAAAATTTGGGAGAATAAGTTATGAAGCATACAATTTCTGTACTCGTTAAAAATGAACCCGGAATTTTATCTTGTGTCTGTGATTTATTCTCAACAAGAGGTTTTAATATAGAAAGTTTAACCGTTGCTGCTACAATAGATCCGACTTTTTCCAGAATTACCATTGTTACAAACGGTGATGATGTTGTAATTGAACAAATATGTAAGCAGTTAAACCGTTTAATTAATACAATAAAAGTTGTTGAACTGCCAAAATCTGCTGATAAGTGTATTGATAGAGAATTAATTCTATGTAAAGTTACAGCCAAAGATGAAGCCAGATCTGAAATATTAAGAATTTCAGAAATTTTCGGTGCTAAAATTATAGATGTTTCTCCTGATACTTATACTCTTGAATACAGCGGTGATAACAGACAGGTAATGGCTATTATTGCATTGTTGAGACCTCTTGGAGTGAAAGAACTTGTTCGTTCCGGTATGGTTGCTATTACAAGAGAAAACCAGTTTATTAACTTGAATAAATAATTATTTATTCTTCAAATATTTAATATTTTATGTTTTTTAAATCATAATTATATAAAAAAGGAGTATATTATGAAAAAAATTCTTTCTTTACTATTTTTTGTTTCTGCTTTATTAGCTATAGGAATGCCGGATAATAAATATTCGAATATAATACTTCCTTCAGCACAAGCATATGAATACCAACAGGTTCAAGCTATGCATATTCTTGTTCCTACTGAGAAAGAAGCTATTCTGGTAAGGCAAGAAATTTTAGCAGGAAACAACAGAGAAGAAGTTTTTAACAATTTCATGAATGCAGCAAAAAAATATTCAACATGCCCGTCAGGTAAATCAGGAGGAATTCTAGGCTGGTTCGGACGGGGTGATATGGTTAAAGAATTTGAAAGTGCCGCATTTAATCTGCCTAACGGTCAAGTATCAGAACCTGTCAAAACTCAATTTGGCTGGCATTTAATTTATGTTATTTCAAAAAAATAATTTAATATTTTGTAAAATTATTTAATTATATTTAAGGTTTATCGGAAATATTCCGATAAACCTTTTATAGCAATTAAAGGAATTATATATGGAATACAAAAATGTCGGAGTAAATACAAATAATGTTCAACAAACTCCTGTTGAAGCAAAGAAACAAAAGAATGAAGAAATAAAAGAAAATAATACAAAACAGGGACTTTTTGAAAATTCTGATAATACCAATGAATACAATGACATACTATCACGGCTGGAATCAGCACAGAAAGAGCTTATAACCCTAAAATCGAATATGGATGTTTTTTCATATAAAGACTATGAGCCCGACTTCGATTCTGTTATAAGCGACTTAAATCTTCCTGAAAAAAAATACAAAACAGAAGAAAAGGATTTTGATAATTTACTCGGAACAGAAAACATAAAAGTATTTCCTTCATACATTACCTCCAGTGAAGTTTTCGGCTAGTAGATTTATTCCTTATAAATTTTACACCGGAGGAGAAAGGATTTATAATTTCATGATTATATAATTCAGGATAATTTTGTTTGTATTGTACTTTTATATCAATTTTTGAATATAAACAATTATCACTATCCTGGTATATTTTTCTGTAATCTTTTCTTTTAGTAACAAAATCATTTACACGTGCATCATAGGGAATAATTATAAAATCAGGTTTATTTTCAGTATTCAATATTTCTTCCCAATTTTTTGAAACATTATAAAATGCATCCTGTAAATCTTTTGTTCGCTTATAATAGACCTCTTCATATCTTCCATCCATATAAATTAGATTATTGGGGAATAACTTATATGCAATATAACTTCCCATGTCAAAAGGTGCAAGAATATTCCCTTTTAATTCATTTATTTTTATAAAATTTACTACTTTTTGAGGCTGAAGGGAAAGATTAGGATATAGTAAATATATCATATTCTTTCGTATGAAAAAAAATGATGTTAATAAAATCAATACACATACCAATAAAGCTGTATGGTTTATATTTAATTTAATATGTAATCTGCTAAAAATTCTTTTAAAAAATGAAAGTATTTCTTCATATAAAAATATTACAGAAGTTATTATAAAAAACGGTGTATTTTTTATATATTTAAAAGACAAATAAGCACAAATAATAAGAATAATGTATTTTGTATAATCAGTTTTTATTTTTTTCAAATTCCACAATAAAACAAAACCCGCAAAAATATAAAACAATTTAAATCCGGTTAAAAAGCTGATTTCTTTGTGAGCGAAAGGACTTATCCACTCCGTAACAAACGGACGGTTCATAAAAGATGCCATAAAAATAAATTTAACATAATCTATACCGTAAGGATTTATAAACATAGCTGCAAGACAGGCAATAAAAGTATATAAATAAACAGCAAAATGTTTTTTATTTAAAAATTCACCCGCAGCATATACTAATAGAATACCGAGAAGTGAAACACAACCGCCGTGCATATTTGCCCATAAAATCATCAAAACAGGTATAAGAAATAATAGCTTATATTTCTGTTCCTTTCTAACAATTTCTAAAATAAATAATGACAAAGTAAAAAACAGAAAAGTAAAAAAATGACACCTTAACCACGACTGCGTTATTGTTGGCATTGCAAAAACAGCACTGACAAATAAAAAAATATCAAATAATCTATTTCTATTCTTATATTTATAATTTATTGTTTTAGAAATAAAAAAGAATGTAAGATAAACCAGTATAGATTTAAATATTAAAACAGCAGTATAACCTATATTTTGAATAAAAGAAAAAACAACACTTGAACCCCATTCATGATCAAGCCAAATATGAGTTTCGGTATATGAAAACGGGTCGATTTTAAGAATATGCCCTAATTGCCAGAAGGCATTTCCTTGAAGTAATCTTGCCCAATAGTCCATATCAACCGCACAGTAGGAAATTGTCATCATAAAAATAAAAACAAACGATGAAATGTGTATAAAAAATCCTAATATTTTTTCACTATTTAATTTTTTTTCCATAAAAACATTTTAACAGTTAAAGTATTTACAGTCCTCATGTTAAGATTTATAAAGCATTTTTTTCTTGTTATTACTGGCTTTCTTTACTTTTTATAAAAAATAATTAAATAAAAACTAAAGTTTAAAAAAAGAATGACGATAAATAATATTGTCAAGGGCAATAGCCCCAAAAAACCTCCCTCCCCAAAAGTCTAGTAGCCGCCTTAGTTGACGGCTTTTTTTTATGTCAAATTAAAACCGGGATAAAAGTGACACTATCAATTTAATTTAGTATCACAGCCTACAAATGATTCATCTATTAAATCAGAACTGTTGTTTAGCAGATTTTGTAAAGATTTAGCAGCAGATTTGCCCGATTCCAATGTTGCATTACCTCCAACACATCCGCCCTCACAACACATTACTTCTATTAGATTACCATCAGGACAACTTCTTTCTTTCGCATATTTCCTTAATTGTTTTATAGTATCCTTATTCAAACAATTTATTATACAAGGTTGTATTTGAGTATTTTTACCGCAAACTTTCATAACAGCCCCTGCAACTCCGCCTGTTATGCCATAATTTCTTCCTTGTTTTGAACTTTCTTTTTTAAAGTATGTTTCTTCACATTCTTCAATATTAATTCCTCTGCCTTCAATTAAAGCCGCAAGTTCTCTGTAATTCATTAAATAATCAACATTATTATTTTCCTGAACTTCTTTCCTTTTAGCAACGCACGGGCTGATAAAAACAATCACGGCTTCAGGATGTTCTTTTCTTGCTATTTCTGCAATATAATACATCGGGGTATTTGTTTCAGAAGCAAAACTATTAATTTCAGTAAGATGTTTCTTTCTTAATTCGTTATAACCGGCACAACAAGATGTAGTCATAAACGGTTGCAAATTGTTCATTCTATGTACGAATTCTTCAGCTTCATTTAATGTAGTAATATCCGCACCCTGAGCAACTTCATATACATCTGAAAAGCCTGCTTTTATCATTGCTGTTTTAAGCTGATATATTGTACCTTTAAACTGACCTACAATCGAAGGTGCTATCATTGCAATAACTTCTTTTTTTTCTTTTATATTTCTAAGTACATCAATAAGATTACTTATTTCATTTATAGCACCAAACGGACATCTTTTAACGCATCTGCCGCAGGAAATACATTTTTCGTGGTCTATCTTAGCAAGTCCATTTTCATCCTTTTCTATAGCACCTACAGGGCATGCATCTTCACAGGGCACAGCTATTTTAACAATTGCGTTATAAGGACAAGCCGCCATACACATTTTACAATTTTTACATTTACTACTGTCTATATATGATTTCCCGTTAACTATACTTATTGCTCCAAATTTGCAGGCACTTTGGCAAGAGCGTGCAACACATCCCTGGCATAAATTTGTTACATACATACGATTAGGAACACACCCCTTACAGGCAGCACCTATAACAGTCAATACATTATCTTCAACTGTTTTCCTGTTTAATGCTTCTTTTGCATATACAGAAAGTGAAGTCTCTTCATTATCATTTTCTATTGAAAAACCCAAATCAGCAATAACTCTATCTCTTAAAATAGCCCTTTCTTTATATATGCAGCATCTAAACGGAACATCAGATCCTTTAGGACGCATATCAAAAGGAATAAGCCTTGTATTTTCTTCAAAATTATCCGAAAAGAAAGCTTTTACAAGTCTTATTAATACTTCTTGTTTCAATGCAAGTGTTCCGCTATTATCCATTTTTTCTCACCAAAATCCAATCACGGGAATTATATCATAAACATAAATTAATTACGGCTGTTAAAATATTAAAAAATATTGTATAATCAATTGTCAAAGAAAGGAGACTTATATTATGTGGAAAAAAGACACTGATATTGACAAGGTTGTTGAATTAAGAGTAAAGCCGAATGTATATTTTGGTTTTGGAGCAATTAACAAAATAGAAGAAATTGCCAAGGATTTAAAATTAAAAGGAATAAATAAAATCATAGTAGTCTCAGGACGAAATGCATATAAAAGCTCCGGAGCATGGGAGGTAATTGAAAAAGCGTTAAAAAATAATGGAATTGAATATACAAACTATGCAGAAGTAACACCAAATCCGACAGCAGATGCAGTTGATGCAGCAGCACAACAAGGTAAAAGTTTTGGAGCAAAGGCAGTAATGGGTATTGGCGGAGGTTCTCCGATTGATGCAGCAAAATCAGTAGCTATTATGCTTGCTAATGAAGGTGTAAGTGCACGTGATATATATGAATTTAAATTCATCCCCGAAAAAGCTGTTCCGATAATTGCTATTAATCTTACACACGGAACAGGAACGGAAACAAACAGATTTGCAGTTGTTACAATACCTGAAACAGAATACAAACCTGCAATTGCGTATGATTGTATATATCCGTCATATTCAATTGATGACCCTGGTTTAATGATGAATTTATCACCAGAACAAACAATCTATGTATCAATAGATGCAGTAAACCATTCTATTGAAGCAGCAACAACAAAAGTAGCTTCACCTTTATCTATTTCTCTTGCAAAAGAATGTATAGATCTGGTTGCTGAATACTTACCTAAAATCAATGCAAATCCAAAAGATAAAGAAGCAAGATATTTTCTTCTCTATGCTTCAGTATTAGGCGGTGTAAGTTTTGATAACGGATTATTACACTTCACGCATGCACTGGAGCATCCGTTAAGCGGTATAAAACCAAAACTATCACACGGATTAGGACTTGCGATGATTTTACCTGCCGTTATTAAATATATATATCCTGCAAAAGCAAAAACACTTGCAGCTTTATTTTCAAAGATAGTTCCTGATTTAAAAGGCACTCCGGATGAAGCAGATTATGCAGCAAAGAAAATAGAAGAATGGCTTTACAGTGTCGGTATTACTAAAAAATTAACAGATGAAGGTTTTACTGAAGCCGATATAGATAAACTCGTAAATTTAACATTTGAAACTCCTTCTTTAGCCGGATTAATTTCAATAGCTCCGGTTGAAGGGACAAAAGAAGTTGTAAAAGCAATATTTACAGAGTCTTTACATCCTTATGTAAAATAAAAAAGAAAAACAAACTTTTAAAAGTTTTAGAAAGAGAGGATACTAATCCTCTCTTTTTTATGATAGTATTTAAGAGAATCGTCCGGGTGGCGAAATTGGTAGACGCGCATGATTCAGGTTCATGTGTCTTGTGACATGTGGGTTCAAGTCCCGTCCCGGACACCATAAAAAGCCTCTTTTTAAGAGGCTTTTTTGTTAGATTGAAACTATACCGATATAATGAAGTTATTATGTCCACTCTGATATTTCTTTTTTAGAAAATTCCCATTCATGCGGTTTCCCTCCGAAACACGTAGAATGACATTGTTTACAAAAACGGCATAGTGGTTTTGGTTTGTTTACAAATTCATCAATTTCTTTTCCGTCTTTTACATCTGAAATTTTAATATAATCTTCTTTTGTTATTGGAATTTTAACATTAAAATACTCTGCAAAATGGTTTATATGAGCATGTACATAACAATAATAAAGATTTCCTCTGGTGTATGATTGTCCGTACCCACGATGTTTACAATTATATTTCTTTTCAACATAGTCCTGGCTGCCGGATAAATCAATTATGTTTTTACCCCAATCAATAAAACCAATCATTCCATGTTCCTTATGGAAAAATCCTTCATTATTACCTATATGAATAGTTTCTTTTGTTATGTCAACATCTTTAAATACATCTATATTATTTTTTGATATTTTTAGAGTATTTAAATCATAAAGCTTATCTGTTTTTACAACATTATTACATAATCTTAGCCCATATTTCTTAGCAAGTTTTGTTGCTGAGTCTCTGTCAATATCAATCGGATGGTTCGATATTCTTAATTTAACGTCAAATTTTCGCAATGTTTTCCAGAAATCTTCATCCATCTTAGTAAGCAGTATTCCATTTGTCATAATTGACTGTTTCGATTCAGGAAATAATTTATTATGAAACTTTATTATTTTAACAAGGTCAGGATTCAATAACGGTTCACCGCCTAAATACAGAATATCAATATTTCTTTTCGGAAATAAATCTTTTATTTTATTAAAATCTTTTGAATAATCCTTAAAAGTAACAAATTCCGGTTTTGCAAGCGGGGAATATGCATCACAACCTTTGCAGCTTAAATTACAATGTGAAGTTGTTTCGATATAAACTTCCTTGAATATATCATTAGTTGGTAGATATTCCTCTGCCGTAGGATTTTTACATTTTACTTGTTTTGTTATTTCAGTATTATGTTTTATTTCACTTATTGCAAAACCGGCAGCTACACAAGATAACCCGCATATAAAATCTCTTCTTTTCATATTCTCAATATAATATATAATGACAATTATTGCAAGATAAAAGGAGCGTGATTTCACTCCACTTTATAATATAAGAAATATTATCATTCCTGTTGTATTTATTGAAGTACAACATTGAAATTTGTTATAATATTATTG